>DASROA010000027.1:0-24797 GCA_035647115.1 Thiopseudomonas sp.
ATAATAGTCAAAGTATTATTATAAACCCCGCGCGAAGCGGGGTAGTTATAATTTAAAGCCTATTTATATTGTAAGTTATTGGTCGTAATCTAGAACAACTTTGTCACTGACTGGGTAGCACTGACAAGACAAAACATAACCGGCATCGATTTCATAGTCTTCTAGTGCATAGTTGGCATCCATATCAACTTCACCTTCGACGACCTTGGCTCGGCAAGTTGAGCAAACACCTGCTTTGCAGGAGAAGGGGAGGTCCGCGCCAACTTCATTACCAGCGTCTAAAATGCTAGTTGTATTACGCACCAACTCAAAAGCTAAAGCCCGGCCGTCAGCGATAACGGTGACCTGACTAACAGCTTGAGGGTCAACTTTAGTTTCAGGCCGATCTTGACGGGCGACAGGTGCGCCACCGGCAGGCGTAAAGAGTTCAAAATGGATGTTTTCTTTAGGCATACCATGGCGCTTAAGTGAGTCACGCACAGTTTCAGTCATAATTTGTGGGCCACAAATAAATGCTGCACTGAGGTTGGCTGGCTTAACCCATTGTTCAAATAAAGCATCACACTTTTCTTTATTAATGTGTCCATTGTAAAGATCAATGTCCTGCTGCTCGCGACTGAAAATAAAGACCAAATTAAAGCGTTTCATATAGCGGTTTTTAAGGTCAGATAGTTCTTCGCGGAACATTGTTGAAAGCGTTGCCCGGTTACCATAAAAGAGTGTAAAACGACTCTTAGGTTCTGTTTCTAAAGTGCTTTTTATAATCGAGAGCACAGGGGTAATGCCACTACCAGCGGCTACGGCTAGGTAGTGTCCCTCGTGTTCAGGATTTAGCTCGGTATAGAAGCGACCTTCTGGAGGCAAGACATCAATGCTTTGGCCTGCTTTTAGACGCTCATTAATGTAGGTGGAAAAAAGTCCGCCTGGAACCTTTTTCACAGCTACGCGCAGTTCATCATCATTTACACCAGTGTAAATAGAATATGAACGGCGTGCTTCTTCACCATCAATGTTGGCTTTAAGAGTAAGGTACTGTCCTTGTTTAAAATGGAAGGTATCTTTTAATGCTTTTGGTACTTCAAAAGCTAGGGAGACAGCATCACGTGTCTCTGGCTTGACCTCTTTAATGGTCAAAGAATGAAATTTACTCATAGTGATCTCGATTTTTGTTATATACACTTGAAGTAATCAAAGGGTTCCAAACAGTCTTTGCAGCTGTACAGCGCTTTACATGGTGTCGAACCAAACTCGCTTACAAGTTCGGTATGACTACTGTTACAAAGAGGGCAAGCAATACGTTCATCATGCCCTAATAAGGTCATCTTACTGGCACTGCCTTGTGGCGGTGCTATACCGAACCGACGTAATTTTTCCTGTCCAGCTGCTGTCAGCCAGTCAGTTGTCCAAGCGGGTGTTAACACCCGCTTGATGTTTGGATTGCGGATTCCACCTTGCATCAGCCCGTCGGCAATTAACTCTTCAATTAAATCTGTTGCGGGACAACCAGAATATGTCGGCGTCACCTCAACCGTCAGTTGTTCGCCTTCCCAGCTGACTTTACGAACAATGCCAAGTTCGACTACGCTGATGACCGGAACTTCTGGGTCCTTTACTTCTTCCAGCAACTGCCAAATCTGTTCCTCGCTTAAGCGCTCACCTGAGGCATTAAAAGGGATGCGATCAGTGGCAATAACTGGGCTGGCAAGTGGGTTCGAAGTCGGCTCTGGGTTTTTACCAAGTCGTTGCATCGGGGTAGGCCCTCTGTAAAAATTGCATTTCAGCTAAAATAAGCCCCAAATGCTCGCTATGAATCCCCTTTTTACTTGCTAGATACATCCAAGCATCATCTGGCTGCAAAGTTAGAGTTGCTTCGGCCAGCACTTCTTTAACCAAGCCGTTCCAGTCTTCTGCCAGTTGTGTGGGATCAGGTGCTAAACCTTGTTTGGCTAAATCAATGTCTACTTCATCAGGAGTGATAAGCTCACCGGTAAAGCGCCATAAGCTCTCTACTGCAACTTCCATGCGTTGATGGCTTTCATCAGTACCATCACCGAGGCGCTTCATCCAAGCTGATGAGCGACGTAAGTGATAGGTCACTTCCTTGATGGCCTTTTCTGCAATACCAGCAATACGCTCATCGGCTGAATTAACCAGAGCTTGTAAAGTGAAGTAGTGCCATGTGTCATAAAAGAACTGGCGAGCCATGGTTACCGCATAGTCACCATTGGGCTGCTCGGTTAATAAAAAACTATGGTATTGGTGAGCGTCACGGCGGAAAGCAAGCGCATCCGCATCGCGTTTTTCCTCATCAAGCTCGCCTGCATACTCATACCAGTTGCGCGCTTGGCCAACGAGATCAAGCGCGACGTTCATCAGCGCTAATTCCTCTTCAACGGCTGGCGCTTTACCGCATAATTCACATAAGCGCTGACTTAAAATTAAGTTTGAGTCTGCCAGCCTTAAGAGGTAGGTTTGCAAGGCTTGTTGTTGTTTTAATGCTTGGGACATGTGTTGCTCCTTACATCTGATTGACTTCGCTGGGTAACTCATAAAAAGAGGCGTGACGGTAAATCTTGTCTTGCGATGGGTCGAACAAGGCTTCTTTTTCGTCAGGAGATGAAGCAGTAATGTTATTTGAAGGCACCACCCAGATGCTTATACCTTCATTGCGGCGAGTGTATAATTCGCGCGCATTTTCAATTGCCATTTCTTTATCGGCAGCATGCACACTACCTACGTGTCGATGGTTTAAACCGTGCTTACTGCGAATAAATACTTCGTAAAGGGACCATTCTTCAGACATTTTATTTCTCCTACTTATTAAGCAGCTGCGTGCTGTTTTTCTTTTTGTTTTTGCTTCTCAGCGTAGGCTTTTGCAGCCTGACGCACCCAGACACCTTCATCAATTGCGGTCTTACGCGTGGCAATGCGCTCACGGTTACAAGGCCCATTGCCTTTTAAAACTTCGTAAAACTCGTCCCAATCGATCTCACCAAAATCGTAGTGACCACGCTCTTCATTCCACTTAAGGTCTGGGTCAGGAGCTGTGCAGCCCAAGAATTCAAGTTGCGGAACAGTTTGGTCAATAAACATTTGTCGAAGATCGTCGTTACTTCTACGTTTGATTTTCCAAGCCATTGATTGCTTAGAGTTGGGCGAGTGCTCATCAGATGGACCGAACATCATGAGTGAAGGCCACCAGAGGCGGTTAATCGCATCTTGTACCATGGCTTTTTGTTCTTCAGTGCCTTCACGCATCATGTCCAAAAGGATTTGATAGCCTTGACGTTGGTGGAAGCTTTCTTCTTTACAGATGCGCACCATGGCGCGTGAGTAAGGGCCGTATGAGGTTCGTTGTAGAACCACTTGGTTAACAATTGCTGCACCGTCTACCAGCCAGCCAATTGCGCCCATATCAGCCCAATTTAGAGTTGGGTAATTAAAAATACTGGAGTACTTAGCTTTACCTTGATGAAGTTTTTCTATTTCTTCGTCACGGCTTGCACCTAAGGTTTCCATGGCGCTGTAGAGGTAAAGGCCGTGTCCAGCTTCATCTTGAATTTTTGCCATGAGCTGTAATTTACGCTTTAGCGTCGGGGCACGAGTGACCCAATTACCTTCTGGCAGCATGCCCACAATTTCTGAGTGTGCATGTTGGGAAATTTGACGAACTAAAGTTCTACGGTATGCATCAGGCATCCAGTCTTTAGGTTCAATTTTAATTTCTGCATCAACTTTCTCTTGGAAAGTGCGTTCTTCTGGCGACATGTCAGCCAAGGTTTTTACGCGTTTTACCCCGGTTTCAACTTGTTGGGCGTACATCTTATGCCTCCAAACTAATACTTATTTTTATTAAGCCTCGGCTATAAATTTAATCGAGGCGGTCTGGCTAAGAAGCTAACTTTATTTTTATATGATACTAAGATTAATATCAAGTGTTATTTTACGTATCACATTATTTTTATGCGTTTTAATGCGTGCGTGATGTAATAGTCCGTATTAATAGCTTTATTTCGTGCTTTTTGATCCATTTATTGCATAAGTATCGATCTGCCTGCTGAGAATGTAGACACGGAAAATCTACCCATCTAATACTTATGTATCGCAATAGAGGGTTGAATAAATCACTTTGTATGTTTTGCCAGCAATTAAAACCCCACTTCTTAGGTGGGGTTTTAAGGCTAGGGAGGTATTTACTTGCGTTTATCAAATACGCGTATTGCTTTACCTTGAGATCTTGGCAATAAACCCGTAGTACAGACTTTGACGCTTGTGGTAATACCGACACATGACTTGATATGGTGCTGCAGTTCTTTAGCAAGGTTTTTGCAGGTATCAGGGTTTTCGGCAGCTGAGTTGGCTGCGGGTTTGAGTTCTACGCGGATATCCACACAGTCGAGATTGCCGGTACGGTAAATGACAATTTCATACTGAGGAGCAAGCATAGGCACCTTTAATATTTGCTCTTCAATTTGTGTTGGAAACACGTTAACGCCACGAATAATTAACATATCGTCACTACGGCCAGTGATTTTATCAATACGGCGCATGGGACGTGCGGTGCCGGGTAGTAAGCGCGTTAAATCACGGGTTCGGTAACGAATAATGGGCATGGCTTCTTTGGTTAGGGAGGTAAAGACCAGTTCACCATATTCACCATCAGGCAATACTTCACCTGTTTGAGGGTTGATAATTTCAGGGTAGAAATGATCTTCCCAGATTGTTGGGCCGTCTTTAGTTTCTGCGCACTCCATGCCTATACCAGGTCCCATGACTTCAGAGAGACCGTAGATATCTAATGCTTGAATGCCTAAGCGTTCTTCAAGTTCAGTCCGCATGCTATCGGTCCATGGCTCACCGCCGAAGATACCAATACGCAACGGTAATGAGTGAGGATCAATGCCCTGGCGCTCCATTTCATCAGCGATATTTAACATATAAGAAGGAGTGGCCATAATAATATCTGCACCAAAATCGGTGAGCAGCTGGACTTGTTTTTCAGTTTGACCACCAGACATTGGAATGACCGTGCAGCCTAAACGCTCAGCACCATAGTGCGCACCTAAGCCTCCAGTAAATAAGCCATAACCATAAGAAATATGCACTTTATCACCAGCGTGACCGCCAGCTGCATGTATTGACCGTGCGACAACGTCGGCCCAAGTGTTGATATCTTTTTGGGTGTAACCAACAACTGTAGGTTTACCCGTTGTGCCGCTTGAGGCGTGTAATCGAACAATGTCACGCATCGGTGTTGCGAACATGCCGTATGGGTAGTTGTCACGTAAGTCCGCTTTAGTTGTGAAATTTACATTAGCGAGATCTTCTAAGCGCTTAACATCTAATGGGTGCATGCCAATATCAGTAAAGGCTTTGCGGTAGTGCGGAATATTAGTGTAAGCGTGGTTTAAGCTCCAACGTAAGTGCTGTAGCTGTCTGTGGCGTAGTTCGTCAATGCTGGCAGTTTCAAGAGTGTCTAAAGCAGCAAGTTTTAGTAATGGTAGGCCCATGATGTTTTCCTCTTTCTATTATTATTTTTTATTGAGCAGTCATCGGCTGCTAATAATTTAGATATTATTTTTATTGTGTGAAATTGTTTTAGACTCTTTCAATGATTATGGCGATACCTTGGCCAACACCAATACACATGGTGCATAGTGCGTAGAGACTAGGTTTGCCTTCTGCATGGAGTTTTTCCAACTCATGCAGTGCAGTGGTAACCAAACGCGCACCACTCATGCCGAGAGGGTGGCCTAAGGCAATAGCGCCGCCATTTGGGTTGACTTGTGCAGCATCATCTGGCAAGCCAAGGTCACGCATAACGGCTAAAGCTTGAGCAGCAAATGCTTCGTTGAGTTCGATGACATCCATGTCTGCTAATTGCAAACCAGCGATTTGCAATACTTTGCGTGTTGCCGGTGCTGGGCCAAAGCCCATAATGCGCGGTTCGACACCAGCGGTGGCCATAGCAATAACTTTGGCGCGAGGCTTAAGGTTAAATTGTTTAATACCTTCAGAGCTGGCCATTAATAATGCGCAAGCACCGTCGTTTACTCCTGAAGCATTGCCTGCTGTTACGCTGCCACCCTCTTTAAAAGGTGTTGGGAGGTTGCTTAATGCTTCCAAGGTTGTTTTTCGCGGGTGCTCGTCTTTGTCAATAGTAAGTGGCTCTTGTTTACGGCGTGGAACCATAACAGGAACAATTTCTTGCGCTAGGCGACCATTGGCTTGGGCAGCAGCGGTGCGTTGTTGACTGCGCAGAGCAAAGGCATCTTGATCAGCACGAGAGATATTAAAATCTTCAGCGACGTTTTCTGCGGTTTCTGGCATGGACTCGATGCCATACTGTTTTTCCATAATGGGGTTAATAAAACGCCAGCCAATGGTGGTATCAAACATCTCAGTTTGACGGCTGAAGGCTGAATCTGCTTTACCAACGACAAAGGGTGCGCGTGACATGGACTCAACACCGCCGGCAATTAGAAGCCGGGCTTCACCGGTACGCAAAGCACGTGCTGCAGTACCAATGGCGTCCATGCCTGAGCCACATAAACGGTTAATGGTGCCGCCTGGAACATCAATAGGTAGGCCCGCTAACAATGCTGACATTCGCGCTACATCGCGGTTGTCTTCACCGGCCTGGTTGGCACAGCCGTAAAACACGTCATCAACTTGGCTCCAGTCTAAGTCAGGGTGACGTTCCATTAAGGCTTTCATAGGGATTGCACCTAAGTCGTCCGCCCTGACTGTTGATAGAGCGCCGCCATAACGGCCCACCGGGGTTCTTATCGCGTCGACGATATAAGCATCTTGTAGAATAGTATTAGGGTTCATTTTTATTCCTTTAGACGGCGGACACTGCCGCGAACTTGATAGGATTTACCACGGAAGTAGGCAACCACTTGATCATCTTGGTTAGTGATGGTGATGTCGTAGACTCCCATACGGTTACCACGGCTCAGCTCTTTAGCGCTGGCTGTTAATACATCACCTTCTTTTGCAGGAGAGATATATTCAATACTGCAGCCTGAGGCAACGGTGGCTTTGTCGTAGGTATTACAAGAAAAAGCGAAAGCTGAATCAGCAAGGGTGAAAAGGTAGCCACCATGGCAAGCGCCATGACCTTGAACCATGCGCTGATCAACAGTCATGCTCAGTTCTGCACGTCCAGGTGCGACCGAGATGATTTTCATGCCCAGCTGCTGACTGGCTTGATCGCGTGCAAACATCGCTTCGGCGCAGGCTTGGGCAAGTTGCTGTGGTGTTAGATCGGTCATTATTCTTCTCTTTTTTATTATGAGTTGGTTAGACGGAAAAATGTTGTCCACTAAAGGCGTTACGGCGCAGCAATAACGAAGGGCGATAACGGTCTTCGCCGTAACTGTTTTGTAGGTGAATAAGGACTTGCCAGATCACGCCTTGACCGAGGCTGTCGCTCCAGCTGAGTGGGCCTTGTGGATAATTCAGGCCGGCACACATTGCCAGATCAACATCAGCTGCACTGGCGACGCCTTGCAGCACAGCGTCAGCCGCTTCATTGGCGAGCATGGCTAAGGTGCGCATTACTACGAGTCCGGGCGAGTCATTGAGTTGGCTAACGGCGAAGCCGGCGGATTGCAACAGTGCGGTGGCATCTTGTAGTGCAGTAGCGGAGGTGTTTTCAGCTGCCGCTATCGCAAGGCGTGTGGCCTGTTGATAATCCTTAGCTAAGTCAAATAGCACTAAGTCTTGAAGGTTATCAACAACCATACGCTCGCTGGCCATGCGCCCATCAGTTAAGGCTAAAGTGGCTTCGCCGTAACGAATCACGCCTGCCCCAGCGTGCTCAATAACCTTTAAGCCAGCCTGTTTGAAGCGCTCGATTAAGCCGTTTGCGGCAGCCAGTTCGCCTTCAATAATCACCGGTTGTTCGTTGCTGCTGAGTTTTGCTGCAGTGACGGGTTCAGGGCGGATGCTGCCTTCAGTGTAAGAATAGAAGCCTTGGCCAGATTTGCGTCCCAAGCATCCCGCTTCAACTAGGGCTTTTTGAATCAATGAGGGTTGGAAGCGGAAGTCGCCGTAATAGGCAGAGAACACAGATTCAGTCACTGCGTAGTTGACGTCATGGCCAATTAAGTCCATCAGCTCAAAAGGTCCCATGCGGAAATTTCCCGCTTCACGTAATAAGGCATCTAAGGTTGCAGGCGCTGCGGCCTGCTCTTGCATGAGGCGTAGGCTTTCAGCATAAAAAGGACGAGCGACACGATTAACAATAAAGCCTGGGGTGGAGGTAGCGAAAACTGGCTTTTTACCCCAAGCTGCCGCTGTGGCGTGCACAGTTTCAGCCAGTTGTTTGTCTGTAGCTAAACCTAAAATCACTTCAACCAAAGCCATTAATGGCGCAGGATTAAAGAAATGCATGCCGAGTAAGCGCTCTGGGCGTTGCAGTTGAGCCGCTATAGACGTCACTGAAATAGAGGAGGTGTTGGTCGCTAAGATGACGTCTTCATTGCAGATGTGCTCTAGATCAGCAAACAGTTGACGCTTAACCTCTAGGTTTTCGATAATGGCTTCAATAACTAGGCCGGCATCAGCCAGTTCTTCTAGGTTCGCAACAGGTTGGATACGGCTGAGTAGGGCATCGAGCTCAACCTGTAGCATTTTGCCGTTATCCACACGTCTTTGCAGAATCTTAGCAATGCTTGCTTTGCCTTTTTCAGCTGCGCCGGCTTGCTGGTCTTGTAAATAAACAGTGTGACCGGCTTGCGCGGCAACTTGGGTGATGCCTGATCCCATGGCACCTGCGCCAATCACGGCAACTTTTACAGAAGTATCTAAGGCCTGCATGTTATTGTCCTTTGAAGTTGGGTTGGCGTTTTTCCATAAAGGCGGCCACCCCTTCGCGGTAATCCTCAGTACGGCCCGCTAAACGCTGCAGATCACGCTCAAGATCCAGTTGCTCGTCAAAGGAGTTATCCGTGCTGGCATGTAAGGCGCGCTTGATCAGCGCCAAACCTTTAGTGGGTTGAGCGGCTAAATGACGTGCGAGCTGCATGGTTTCATCCATTAACTGCTGATTGTCAACGCAGCGCCAAATCATGCCCCAGCTTTCAGCTTGCTCGGCAGTAATTTTGTCACCCAGTAACGCCATACCTTTAGCGCGTGCCATGCCGGCCAAACGTGGCAAGGTCCAAGTACCGCCAGAGTCCGGAATTAGGCCGATTTTACAAAAGGCTTGAATAAAGCTGGCGGAGCGCGCTGCTAAAGTGATGTCGCAAGCCAGGGCAATATTGGCCCCTGCGCCGGCGGCTACGCCATTGACTGCACAAATAACGGGCAGTGGTAAGTCACGTAAAGTGCGCAGCATAGGGTTGTAGCGTTTCTCAATAGAAACACCTAAATCGGGCGCCTCGCTGCCGGGCGCAACATTGCGGTCGCCGAGGTCTTGGCCGGCACAGAAGCCGCGACCTGAACCGGTAATGACTAACGCACGTACGCTGGCATCTTTACGGATTTGGCTTAACGCGGCACGCATCTGTTGGTGCATCTCCTCATTAAAACTATTGAGGCTGTCAGGGCGATTAAGGGTTAGCAGAGCAACACCCTGGTCAATTTCAAGAAGAATACTGGGCTGAGACATAAAAAATCCTCTAGTTGGTGGCGTTAAATAACTAACAACCGGTAAATTCAGGCGTACGCTTTTCTTGGAAAGCTTTTAAACCTTCAGTTCGGTCGCGGGTTCCCGCCAACAAAGTAAAGGCATGGCGTTCAAATCTAAGCCCGGTAGCGAGGTCAGTATCACTGACTTTATGGATGGCTTCTTTGGTTAAGCGCACAGCGATAGGGGCTTTGCTGGCGATGGTTTCAGCGATTTGAATGGCACGTTCAACGGTTAATTCTGCTGGACAGATTTCGCTGATTAAGCCAGCCTGCAAGGCGCGTTTGGCCGAAATATGTTCACCGGTTAAGGCCATCTGCATGGCGAGGGCAGAACCCACGGCGCGGGTGAGGCGTTGTGTGCCGCCAGCGCCTGGCATAATGCCAAGATTGATTTCGGGTTGGCCGAAACGGGCGTTGTCCCCGGCAATGAGGATGTCGGCATGCATGGCCAGTTCACAGCCGCCACCTAAGGCAAAACCATTAATAGCGGCAATAATCGGTTTCGGAAAGCGACTGATACGCTGCCAGTGGGCAATGCGAGGGTCTTCCAGAATGCCCACGAGATCACGGGCTGCCATTTCATTGATGTCAGCACCTGCAGCAAAAGCTCTTTGGCTACCGGTGATGACCACGGCACGTATTTCTGTGTCTGCTTCAGCGGCGTCAAGCGCAGCTGACAGCTCGCCTAGGAGCGCTGTGTTTAAAGCATTGAGGGCTTCAGGACGGTTAAGAGTGATTAATAGCACACCCTTTGTGGACTCCTGAAGAATCAGGTTATTGGACATAAGCAACCTATTAGTTATTAGTTATTAGTTATTTGCTTGTTTTAGGTTGTATCGGCCATTTTGGCCTTAAGCATTCACTATTTTTGTCTTGTTATGTTGTTAGCCATGTCGGCTTTGGTGAAGTGCTAGGCTTGAGTATAGTCAAGAAATGACACAGATCAAGTATTTGTTTTCTGTTTTATGTGTCGTGTTGAGAGGCGTGCGATTTAGACAGCTTTTAGCGACTTCTGTTAGAGGAAAGTCTTATATTTTGAGGGGTGTTTGCGAGTTTTTAAGTTTTTTAGAGGTCTGAATTTACCTTGCAAGCAAGATTTATTTGTTTTTATTGGTTTATGTGATATAAAAATGCCGTCTTGTATTAAATTGTTGTAGCAGTGTTGGCTTGGTTGGAAGTGCTTTTAAATAACTTAAGTATTTAGGAGATTCACCATGTCATCAGTAACCCCAGCAGTCTTATTTGAGCGTCACAAAGCACTGCTTGATCGTGCAGTTGAAGCAATCCACACGCGCGAGTTTTGGACCCCTTACTCTGAAAGTTTAAGAAGCTATCCTGAAGAATTAGTTAAATCAGCCCCTGAAGATTTTAAAAAGCTGTGTAATCAGCATTTTGTTTTAGAAGGGCCGGCTAGCACTAAAAAGGTTGTCGGAGAGCGTTCGCCTTATGGTTTTGATTTAGGCATTAGCTACGATCAACCAGACATGGATCAGTTGGTTGAAAAAATGCACACTGTTCTTCCACAGTGGCGTGATACTGGGCCTGAAGGTCGTGTCGGAGTCTGTATAGAAATCCTCAAGCGCCTAAACGACATGAGTCCATTAATGACTCATGCGGTTATGCATACTAGTGGGCAGGGATTTATGATGGCCTTTCAAGCCGGCTCACCACATGCGCAGGATCGTGCTTTAGAGGCGGTTGTTTATGGCTGGGATGCCATGCGTGCAGTGCCTGCAACCGCCCGCTGGAATAAACCGCAAGGTAAGCGCGACCCATTGGTAATGGATAAAACATTTACCATCACTCCACGGGGGGTTGCTGTGGTGATTGGTTGCTCAACCTTCCCAACGTGGAACACTTACCCAGGTTTGTTCGCCAGCTTAGTCACGGGTAACCCAGTGATTGTTAAGCCGCACCCAGCAGCAATTCTACCAGCTGCTCTAACTGTCAAAGTGGCGCAAGAGGTATTAAAAGAAGCTGGACTCGATCCAATGATTGTTAGCCTAGCGGTTGATACACAGGAAGAGCCAGTGGCGAAAGAACTGGTGATGAATCCGAAAGTTAAGGTGATTGACTACACAGGTTCTAGTGCATTTGGTAATTGGATTGAGCAAAATGCGCTGCACGCTAAAGTCTTTACTGAAAAAGCCGGTGTTAACTCAATTATTGTTGATAGCGTCAGTGACCTTAAAGCGGTAACCAATAACTTGGCATTCACCTTGAGCCTCTATTCTGGGCAAATGTGTACCACCACTCAGGCTATTTATGTGCCGAAAGAGGGGATTGATACGCCAGAAGGTAAAGTGAGTTTTGATGAGTTTGCGCAAGCTTTAGCAACCGCGGTCAGTAAGTTTTTGAGCGATAATGACCGCGCTTGCATGGTGCTGGGTGCTATTCAATCTGAAGCAACTGCGGCACGTATTGCTGAGAGCCGTAAACTGGGTGAAATCGTGCTCGATAGTGAGCCGCGTATCCACGCTGAATTCCCTGAAGCGCGCATTCATACACCGCTAATTCTCAAGGTCGATGGCAAAGATAAAGCGAGCTATGGACAAGAACGTTTTGGTCCCATTTCTTTCCTTATTGCTACTGAAAGCACCGATGACTCGATGCGTTTGGCTAATGAGGTAATTAGTGAGCAAGGTGCAATTACTTTAGGTGTTTACTCAACTTCTGAAGCTGTTTTAGATCAAGCTGAAGAGTTGGCGCTTGACGTTAAGGTGGCGCTGTCTTGCAACCTTGATGGTGGTGTATTTGTAAACCAGTCAGCTGCATTCAGTGATTTTCATGCAACCGGTGGTAACCCAGCGGCTAATGCGTGCTTAACTGATACGGCTTTCCTTGTGAACCGCTTTGTGGTCGTACAAAGTCGTCGTCACGTCTAAGTAAGTTTTTCACTGCGGCCTAAGAGTGAGCTTATGTTGACTCTTAGGTGCAGTTTAAGTTGATTGGTGAAATATACACTTTAAGGAAAAGCAAACCTGAGGACAATAAATTGCCTTGTTATAAAATTGAAGGTGTAGCCCCTGTTGTGCACCCGACGGCCTATGTACACCCTACCGCAGTGTTAATTGGCGATGTGCATATTGGTCCTAATTGTTATGTGGGGCCAACAGCGAGTTTGCGTGGTGATTTTGGCCGTATCATTCTGGAAGAAGGGGCTAACGTGCAAGACACCTGCGTGATGCATGCCTTTCCAAATTTAGATGCTGTGGTTGAAAAAAACGGCCATGTGGGACATGGCGCGATTTTGCATGGGTGTGTGGTTGGTGAAGATGCGCTGGTAGGTATGAATGCAGTGGTGATGGATGGGGCAATAATTGCGCCGCGCTCCATAGTCGCTGCGACTGCTTTTGTTAAGGCAGGTTTTGCCTGTGAGCCTGAATCATTAATTATAGGTTCACCAGCTAAAGTACAGCGTAGATTAACAGCTGAAGAAATTGCTTGGAAGCAAGAGGGGACTGCTGAGTATCAACGTTTAACGTTGCGCTGTTTGGCGACCATGGAAGAGTGTGAACCTTTAACGGAGGTTGAGGTTAATCGACCAAAAATTGATGCTGGTGAAAGCAAACCTAAACAATAAGAAGAGAGAACTCCCCATGACATATGAAAATATTTTAGTTGAGAGAAAAGGCGCTGTGGGGGTCATCACCCTCAACCGTCCTAAGGTGTATAACGCTTTATCTATGGCACTTATCACTGAAGTTGGTCAAGCAGTGAGTGAGTTTGAGCGCGATGAGCAAATTGGTTGCTTATTAATTCAGGGTAGTGAAAAAGTGTTTGCGGCAGGGGCTGATATTTCAGAGATGGCTGATAAAGACTTTCCAGGGCTCTATGCTATGGATTTTCCTTATGTAAAGGGTGACGGTTGGGATGTTTTAGAGTCACGACGTAAGCCCATGATTGCTGCTGTTTCTGGTATGGCGCTGGGCGGTGGTTGTGAGTTGGCGATGGCTTGTGATTTTATTCTAGCCAGTGAGACGGCACGTTTTGCTCAGCCTGAAATTAAATTGGCTACTATGCCGGGCGCAGGTGGTACCCAGCGCTTAACCCGAGCAGTGGGTAAGGCTAAGGCGATGGAAATGTGCTTAACCGGACGCATGATGGATGCCCATGAGGCTGAGCGTTGTGGTCTGGTGAGTCGTGTTTTGCCTGTTGATGAGTTGCTTGCTGATGCTTTGGCAACTGCTGAAACGATTGCTGTTCAGTCACGGCCAGTTACGCGCCTCATTCGTACAGCTGTTGATCAAGCTCATGAAACGAGTTTATCAGCGGGCTTGCGTTTTGAGCGTCATGCTTTCCAAAGTAGTTTTGCTTTTGCAGATCGTAGTGAAGGCATGCAGGCTTTTATAGAGAAACGAGCGCCGGTATTTAATCATTGTTAACTTTTTAGTGAGCCGAGCAGTGTTGTCTCATGCGCATAATAAGTCAGTGCTTTCGGTTTGTGCGTCGTAGCTAAGAGTGTTCGAGAGGACGGCGGATATACATCCGCCAACCTGACTGTCAACAGAATACTTTATTTAAGTCCGCCAAAACGTTGGTAAAAGTTTGCATTAGGCGATGGCAGAGGGCCTGAAGCATTTTCTAAATGCTGATCGAGCCAAAGATCAGCACTTTCGTAGATCGTGCGGTAAATATTGCGACATAATTGTCGTGCGTTACGGCCTGCCCAATCAACGGGTAATAACTCCTCCGGTAATTGTGGGTCACGGAGCAAAACTTTTCGATACTCGTGGATAAGCAAGGTGCGCGCAATAAAACATTCTTCATTGGTTAAGTTGTTGTTAGCTGCTAATTCTAACCACAGCGGGCGAAATTGCTCAATAAATTGAATGTATTTACTAGCTAAATGATCTATATTCCAGCTTTCTTTGACTTGTAAGCGTAATGCACGGGAACTCAGTAGTTCCTGGGGTTTACTTTGCATAACTATGACGTCATCGAATACTTCCTGCTCTTGTAGGAGTGGCGATATGTCAGCAGGCTTAAGCCACGGGTGCATCATTACATTAGGTGTTAAAGGGCCAAAACCCATCCACTCAAGCTCTTCTCTTAATAGACGACGCTTAGTGTTTTCCAGTTGCGATAAAAATATAAGACACCAGCTTCCTTCCCACTGCTGGTTGTTGAGTTGGTAAACCTGTGTAAAGGCCCGCTCAAAACGTCTCAAGCCAGAGCCAGTCACACTGTAATAACTTCGGCGGCCCACTTTTTCTGCTTGCAGCCAAGACTCTTGGGTGTGCCGATAAACCGAGGTGCGAACTAAGCGCTCATTAATGCCTATGGGTTCAAGCAGTTTCATTAGGCAGCCGAGCCAAACTGTACCCCCACGCGGGACAATGGCATCACCATATAGTGTGATGATTAAGGAGCCGGCGCGTAGCGGGCGCTTTTCTTGAAAGTTTTGGATTAAGAAATCTAAGTGTTTTTTTTCGGACATGCAGTTATAAGTCTACTTTAGTCTAGGTTAGTGTTCTGGTGCCTATTATGTTGCGCTTTGGCGCTAGGTTAACCCTGCTTGCTTATCTTAACGAGTTTAGGTGGGTTGCTTGAGATTTTATTAGCTGAACTCATACTTTAAATAAGTTGACATACGTCAAGCGATACAATAGTTTTGGTCTTGAGCGGGTTAAGTGTATCGCTTTTGGTTTTATCGCTAAGTATTGCAATAGAGCGGTTTTTTCCAATAAAAATGAGGTTTTTTATAGGTTGTAGGTCTTTGAACGGAGGTGATGATACGTAATTACAGTTTTAAATTAAAGATGCGTGTTTCTAATAAAAATAAATGAGGGTAGGCACTACCCCGAACTTAATCCTAGAGAATAAAAATAATGAGTAAAAAAATCCTACGTCGTGCAGGCTTTTTAGCCGCAACCCTAGCCGCTGGTATTTTTTCTGTAGCTCAGGCTGCTGAACCTATTAAGTTGGGCTCCTTCCTCTCTGTTACAGGTCCGGCTTCCTTTCTGGGTGATCCAGAGCTAAAAACTTTAGAGCTCTATGTGGAGCAGATTAATGATGCTGGTGGTGTGATTGGCCGCCCGCTGCAACTTGTGCATTACGATGATGCCGGTGATGCTTCGGCAGCACGTAACTTTGCTAGCCGTTTAATCCGCTCAGACCGTGTGGATATTATTGTGGGTGGTAGTACCACGGGTGCAACCATGGCAGCAGTACCTATGGCACAGCAAGCACGTATCCCCTTTATTTCGTTAGCTGGTGCGGTGGTAATTACTGACCCGGTAAAGCCGTGGGTATTTAAAACGCCGCAATCTGACCGTGCAGCTGCTAAGCGCGTGCTGCAAGATATGAAGGGTCGTGATATTAGCAAGGTTGCTCTTATTACAGGTACTGATGGCTTTGGTCGCTCCGGTCGCGAGCAAACTTTAGCAGTAGCTAAAGAAATGGATATAGAAATCGTCGCCGATGTGACTTACAGCCCCTCAGATACGGATATGACTGCGCAATTAACCCGTATTCGTAACACTCCAGGTGTCGAGGCGGTATTTAACTTTGGCTTTGGTCAGTCGCCAGCTATCGTGACGCGCAACTATTACCAGTTAGGTATTGAGCATCCATTCTACCAATCCCATGGTGTTGCTTCTAATAGCTTCCTAGATTTATTAGGCAGCACGGGTGAAGGCTTACGTTTACCTGCGTCACCTTTATTAGTACCGGACTCGCTGCCAGATAACGATCCACAGAAGAGCATAGTGCAAGCCTATAAGGCTGAATATGAAGATCGCTGGGATATGCCGGTTTCAACCTTTGGTGGTTATGCCTATGACGGTTTAATGCTTGCAGTGGCTGCCATTGAAAAGGCTGGTAGTACCGATCGTGAAGCTGTACGTGCTGCTTTAGAAAGCATTCAAGATCATGTCGGGGTCACCGGTATCTTCAATATGTCCGCGAACGAGCACAATGGCCTTGAACCGGAATCCTTCCGCATTCTAGAAGTCAATAGCGGCCAGTGGAAACTGGTTAACTGATTCATCTTTAAATCTGCCTCTGTACAGCAACTCGTATTTAAATATGTTTGTTGCTGTAGGTATGCCACTAGGATTTTATTATGCTTGCAGAGTTTATTCAGTACCTCTTTACCGGTATTACTATCGGAGCAACCTACGCCTTAGTCGCTTTAGGTTTTACCCTCATTTATAACTCTAGCCATGTAATTAATTTTGCACAGGGTGAGTTCTTAATGGTTGGTGGTATGGCCACCGTATTCCTGATGGGTATAGGTGTGCCTTTACCTATAGCTATTGTTTTGGCAGTTGTATTAACCGGTTTGATTGGTGTCGCCTTACAGCGTTTTGCTATTGCACCGGCTAAAAAGGCTGATGTGGTCACGCTCATCATTATAACCATTGGGGCCTCAATCTTTATTCGTGGTGTTGCCCAGTGGGTCTGGGGCAAGCAGTACCATGTGATGCCGAACTTCTCGACTGATCAGCCGATTCAGGCTTTTGGCGCTACTTTAAATAGCCAAAGCTTCTGGGTTTTGGGTGTCGGCGCTGTATTGGTGGTGGCCTTGATTTTATTCTTTAACCGCACCATGACGGGCAAGGCAATTCTGGCAACCTCTATGAATAAAGATGCGGCGCGCTTGGTTGGTGTCCGTACGCAAGTGGTGTTGATGCTGGCGTTTATGCTGTCTGCTCTTTTAGGGTCTATGGCTGGAGTTATTGTTGCACCTATCACTTTTACCTCTTATGACATCGGTATCATGCTGGGCTTAAAGGGTTTTGTAGCAGCGGCTTTAGGTGGCTTAGGTAGCGGTATGGGTGCAGTGATTGGTGGGCTGTTGTTGGGCGTAGTAGAGGCGATGACCGCAGGCTACATATCTTCTGATTATAAAGATGCCGTGGCTTTCTCGATGATCCTTGTGGTTTTGTTTTTTATGCCTCGTGGGCTCTTTGGTAGTCGCATAGTGGAGCGTGTCTAATGTTGAGTAAATTTTTTCAAATACGATTAAAGGGCTTGATTGTGTTGGCGATAATCATTTTATTATTGCCATTGTTTATGAGTAACCCTTTCCATTATGACCTCGCTACTCAGGTGGCTATTTATGCAGCTACAGTGGTGGGTTTAAACTTACTTGTTGGTTTTGCTGGGCAAATTAGTTTGGGGCATGCGGGCTTTTTTGGTGTTGGCGCTTACTTCAGTGCAGTGATGACCGGGGTTTATGGGTGGACATCTGTGCCTGCTTTATTAGTTGCTGCAATTGTAGTAGCTATTCTGGCCTGGTTAGTTGGGCGTCCAATTCTTAAGTTAAAGGGTCATTACTTATCTATGGCAACTTTGGCAGTCGGTTTTATTATTGCCATTGTAATTAATAATGAGGGTTGGCTTACCGGTGGTCCAGATGGTATGCCGGTACCGCCATTAACAGTATTTGGTTGGGAGCTGAGTTCTTTTAATCAATATTCGTTATTTGGAATTGAGTTTAGTGGTGATGTTGCTTGGTATTTTCTTGCCGGCACTATGCTGTTATTAGCAGTCTGGGTAGCACAGAATATTATTGATTCACCGGTGGGTCGCGCATTACGTTCGGTGCACGGATCGGAAATTGCTGCGCGGGTTGTGGGTGTTGATACTGCTCGCTACAAAAGCTTGGTTTTTGTTGTGTCTGCCGTCTATGCCAGCATTATGGGTAGTTTATATGCTCATTTCTCAGGCTTTATTACACCGCATTTAGCGAGCTTTGATCAATCTATTATTTTAATCACTATGGTGGTGCTGGGTGGTATGGCTTCGACCTTTGGAGTGATTCTAGGTGCCATTGTATTGATGTTGTTGCCGCAAGTTTTGGCAGATTTCCAAGAATTAGAAATGATTATGTTCGGTTTGATTTTAATGCTGACGATGATTTTTATGCCTAAAGGGTTATTGCCAACTCTGCAAAATGTGCTGATGAGCAGAAAAGCTAAAGCAGTAAGGGGGCAGATATGAGTGCGTTAATTGAAATCTCTGGATTAAGTAAGGTTTTTGGCGGTGTGCATGCCGTAGAAGGCTTAAGTTTCAGTGTTGGAGCTGGACAAATTTATTCAGTTATTGGTCCTAATGGTGCAGGTAAAACAACGCTATTTAACTTGATTACTGGCGTATATATACCGACTCAAGGTGAAGTAAAACTTAATGGTGAAGTGGTGGTGGGTTTAGAGCCCAACCAGCTTGCTGAGCGCGGTATGTGCCGTACGTTTCAGCAGATGCAGATCTGTATGAATATGACTGCACTTGAGAATGTTATGTTGGGTCATCACTTGAAACTAAAGAGCAGCCTGCTCACCACTATTTTACGTTTACCATCTTTGCTTAAAGGCGAGGAAGCTTGTCGTCAGCGTGCGATTGAACTCATGAGGTTTGTAGGTTGTGACGACTACCTTGAGGCTGATGCATCAGCAATGTCTTACGGGGCTTTAAAACGTTTGGAAATTGCTCGAGCTTTGGCTTCTGATCCTAAGGTTGTATTACTTGATGAGCCGGCCGCTGGATTAAATGGCACTGAAACAGCAGCGTTGGAAGAGCTGATTAAAAAGGTTGCTGCGCAGGGCGTTACTGTAGTTTTAGTTGAGCATGATATGAAACTGGTCATGGGGATTTCTGATCGTATGTTGGTGCTTAATTATGGCCGTAAGCTAGCAGAAGGAACTCCAGAAGAAGTTCGCAATAATCCAGATGTAATTGCAGCCTATTTAGGTGGTTAAGCGTAGAGACGAACACTATGATACTAGAACAACTAGAGATTACACCAACACAGTCACTAAGCGGACAGGTCATTAGAACAATCGTCCATGAGCACCAAGGGCTATGGCGGGTGATTGATTTGCTGGACATGCTTGAGCAGGATATGAATATCAATGCTCAGCAGCCAGATGAATTATTATTTACGACAATTTTTGATTATATTGAGCATTTCTCGAATCGTGTACACAGTCAGCCTACTGAGATTTTTATTTATGAGTTATTAAAGAAAAAATCACCAGAAACTGAGCCTTTGCTGAATAAACTGGAAAAAGGTTATGTGGTTGGTCATGAGAAGCTGCAGGAATTACGTCAGTTGCTTAAAGATTGCATGGTGAGTTGGCCAGATGGGCGTGAGGCCTTTGGTCATGCTTTAGGTCGTTTTAGTGCAGCTCTGCGTAAACATATTAAAAAAGAAGAAGGCGTAGTGATACCTCGAGCCCGTGAGGTGTTAAGTGAAGCAGACTGGAGTGCGATAGCTGTCGCGCGCGACCAGCAGGATGATCCATTATTTGGTGACCGTGTGCGCGAAGAGTTTCGTGAGTTGCGTCATAAAATTATTAGTCTGACTCCGGAGCGATTTGGTGGCTTAGGTTTGGCACATAGCCCTAGAGTAACTGCGCATAAGGCGGGGCAGGAAATGCTCTCCATTGAAGGTTTAGTGACCTCTTATGGGCAGATTGAAGTCTTGCATGATGTTGATATTACTATCAATGCTGGTGAGATTGTTTCTTTAGTTGGTGCTAATGGTGCAGGAAAATCAACTCTGCTAATGACTATATCTGGCTTGCAACCAGCTGATGAGGGGCGGCTAGTTTTTAATGGCGAAGATTTAGCTAAAGTCTCCGCCGATCAGCGCGTCACTAAAGGTATAGTGCAGGTGCCTGAAGGACGTCAGGTCTTTAAAGATATGACAGTCTATGACAACCTATTACTGGGTGCTTATACGCGCGGTAGGGATACTGAAATTCAGACTGATATCGAAAGAGTTTATAGTAAGTTCCCTATTTTAAGGCAGAAGCGTTATAACCTGGCCGGTGAACTGTCCGGTGGTCAGCAGCAAATGCTGGCCATGGGGCGAGCTTTAATGTCGAGACCGCGATTGTTGTTATTAGATGAGCCGAGTATGGGGTTAGCACCACTCATTATTGAAGAAATTTTTGAGATTATCCGCGAGCTTAAAGGTGAAGGTATGACGATCTTTTTAGTAGAGCAGAATGCTTCCCAAGCGCTAGCATTAGCAGATCGGGGTTATGTGCTAGAAACAGGCAACGTTGTACTGACCGGGACAGGCAAAGAATTATTGAAAAATGAAAAAGTGCGTGAAGCCTATTTAGGAATGTAATTAATTAAATACAACAACGCCCGCCTGCTGATGCAGTGCGGGCGTTTTTGTTGCGGGCTAGTTTTGATTGATAGTTAATCACTCGTTAGTAATCAAGGTACCAACCCCGTGGTCAGTAAAGATTTCCAATAAAACAGCATGGGGCACACGGCCATCAATAATGTGTGCGCTACGAACTTTCTCTTGCACAGCTTCTAAAGCGCAGCGGATTTTCGGTAGCATGCCACCATAAATGGTTCCGTCGGCAATCAGCTCGTCCACTTGTGCAGTATTTAAACCGGTTAAGACATTCCCTTGTTTGTCCAGTAAGCCGGCAATGTCAGTCAGTAGCATCAGCTTTTCTGCATGTAACGCTTCGGCCACTTTACCAGCTACTAAATCTGCGTTGATGTTGTAGGACTCACCGTTAGGGCCCACCCCAATGGGCGCAATCACAGGAATAAAGTCGCCTTGCACCAGCATGTTGAGGAGTTCGACATTGACACTGGCCACTTCACCGACTTGGCCAATATCAATGATTTCTGGTTTTTGCATATCGGGGTCTTGACGGGTCACTGTCAGCTTGCGGGCGCGGATCAGATGGGCATCTTTACCGGTTAGTCCTATGGCATTGCCGCCATGGCTGTTGATCAGGTTAACGATATCTTTGTTAACCTGACCACCGAGCACCATTTCTACCACGTCCATGGTTTGTCCGTCGGTGACTCGCATGCCACTGATAAATTCGCTTTTGATATTTAAGCGCTTGAGTAAGTCGGCAATTTGTGGACCGCCACCGTGGACCACAACGGGGTTAATGCCGACTGCTTTCATCAGTACAATATCGCGAGCAAAGCCGGTTTTCAGCTCTTCGCTTTCCATAGCATTGCCGCCGTACTTGATCACCAGTGTCTTTCCGACAAAACGGCGAATATAGGGCAAAGCTTCGGAGAGTACTTCGGCAATATGTGCGGCATCAGCGCGATTTAAAGTCATTTTGCACAGTGTCCTAAAGGTTAAAAAGGTAAGTCGAGATCGGGCACAATGGCCAGCAGTTGTTGACGAAATAGTGTTTTAATGTGCTCTAAGTCGTCTTCTGTTTCACCTTCAAAGCGTAGCACCAACATCGGTGTAGTATTGGAAGCACGTACCAAACCCCAGCTGTTTGGGAAGTCAGCACGTATACCATCCAAAGTAGTTAAGCTGGCCTCACCCCAGTTGCCTTCGCTTTGCAGGCGCTCAATAATCTGAAATTTATTCTCTTCAGTGACTTCAATGTTGATTTCTGGGGTAGAAAGGTTCACAGGAAATTCGGCAAAGACTTGATCAACATCGCCACTCTCTAAACTGAGAATTTCTAATAAGCGTGCCGCGCTGTAAATACCATCATCAAAACCAAACCAGCGTTCTTTAAAGAAAATATGCCCGCTCATTTCTCCTGCCAGTAATGCACCGGTTTCTTTCATTTTAGCCTTGATTAACGAGTGCCCGGTTTTCCAAATAATGGGTCGGCCACCGTGTGCGCTAATTAAGTTGGCTAAGCGGCGGGTGCATTTCACATCAAAAATAATGTCTGCACCGGGGTTGCGTGACACCACATCTTTGGCAAACAGCATCATTAAGTGATCAGGGTAAATAATACGCCCACTATTGGTGACCACGCCCAAACGGTCGGCATCGCCATCAAAAGCAATGCCTAAATCGGCATTTTCGCTTTTTACCCGGGCAATCAGTTCTTGTAGGTTTTCTGGTTTGCCCGGATCGGGGTGGTGGTTCGGGAAGGTGCCGTCCACCTCGCAGTACAGTGGTATCACTGTGCAGCCGAGGGCTTCGAGTAGCTGTGGGCCAATAACGCCGCCCACGCCATTGCCACAGTCGACCACAACGGTCATGGATTTGGCCAGGGCAATATCACTTTGAATATGCTGTAAATAGTTTTGCAGCATTTCGACATTTTCAACAGTGCCGCTGCCGGTGTTTAACTCATTATTGATGATGCGGCTGTGCAACGCGGTGACCCGTTCATTGGCCAGTGTTTCCCCAGCAATCACAATTTTAAAGCCGTTGTAGTCCGGTGGGTTGTGGCTACCGGTGACCATAACCCCTGAGGTGGCTTCTAGTACGTGGGTGGCAAAATACAGCACAGGTGTTGGTACCATGCCCAGATCTGTGACTGTGCAGCCGCAATCGGTTAAACCTTGAGTCAGCGCTTGCACCATATCGGGCCCAGAGAGACGACCGTCTCTAGCCACGACAACATTGGGTTCACCGTTGGCAATACTTTCCGAGCCGACTGCGCGACCAATCCAGTAAGCGGTGTCTGTGGTTAAGGTTTGGCCAACAATGCCGCGAATATCATAGGCACGGAAGATTTCCAGTGGTACATCTTGTGCAGCGGTAGCTGTTTGCATGGCAGAGTGGGTTTGTTCTAAAGCAAAGACGTCATCGTCCAATATATCGATATCCAAAATGTCTATATCCAGAGGTTGATGGGGTGGGTGTACTGGGCTGCTCTTGATTGACGGTTTCTCCGTTATAGGATCAGTTGTCGTCGACTGTTTACTTACAGTGCTTGGGCCCGATGATTTTTGATTGAGGTTGTGCAGTGCTTGTTGCAGTGCGCTGAAATGAAATGCGCTGCGTTTAATGCTTTTACCCAGCGCCCAGTCCTGAATGTTTTTTCTTAGCAGTAAGGTGTCTGATTTAACCAGCTGTTGGATGCGGCGATGTAATAAGTAAAATGCAGCCAAGATTAATAATATGGCAGCGGCTAAAGCTGTCAGTAAGTTAAGCTGCATGGCTGATAGTGCTGACGGTGTACTGGGAGCACTGATTATGACTGTCCAGTTGGGGTGCTGGGTAGCAAATGTTTGGCTGACGGGATTAGCTGGCGGTTGTCCTGAGCTGTATAAAACCTGAGCAGGTGCATTGGCAAACTGTTGTTGCAGGGTGATTTGCAAGTCCTGCTGCGTGGAGGATGGTAGGCCGCTGAGCAAACTGCTGAGGTCATAAGTGAGCAGCAAGCTACCAACAGCTGTGGATTGTTTAAGTTGCACCGCACTGTATAGCAGCCAGTTTTGTTTAATAGATAGAGCTTCCGGTGGAGGCTGTGAGCCTTGCTCGGCGCGTTGCAATAAATCTAAGGCAGCAAAATTAATAGGCGCAGTGCGCTGCAGGTCTTGAATGGTTTGCCCCATAGGGTTGAGGTATGCGTCCACGACTCCAGCGCGATGCAAGAGGCTGCGTTCTGCTGAGCGCTTGTTCATTAAGTCTGGGTTTTGTAATGCACGGGCTAGCAATGGGTTACTTGCAGCGCTGCGGGTATCAGCTTGAATAAAAGCCAAACGCTGATTAATCGCTGCAGCGTAGCTGTGCCCCCAAGTATTAATCTGTTCTACTTGCTGAGCTTTGCTGCGCTCTGTTTGCTTGAGCCAAATCAGCCCACTGGCAATCAATACACCCACTATGGCCAACAAAATAGCCGGCAACATATAAAGCATGCTTTGCTTATTATGACCTGCAAGTTCCTTTTGCAGCTTTTTATCTTGCTGCTTGTCGGTATTCTTTTTGTAGAGTGACATCATGCCTCCCGCAACAGGTTATGCAAATAATGTGTTATTGCTTGCCTGAATGGCCAAATCCACCGTCAGCACGTTGACTCTCAGTAAAGCTATCAGTGATTTCTAGCTGAGCTTGAATAATAGGTACCAAAACCAGTTGTGCAATACGGTCACCGGGTTCAATGGTGAAGCTGCTGTCACCACGGTTCCAGCATGAAATTTGCAGTTGCCCTTGATAATCAGAGTCAATTAAACCTACTAAATTACCCAATACAATGCCGTGCTTATGTCCCAAACCTGAACGCGGTAAGAGCATCGCTGCCACTGCGGGGTCTTCAATATAAATAGCGAGGCCAGTTGGAATTAATTGGGTTTGCCCCGGCTCTAGATGCAACGGCTCAGCGAGCATGGCGCGCAAGTCTAAACCTGCAGAGCCTTGTGTGGCGTATTCTGGTAGCGAAAACTCTGTGCCAAGACGATTATCTAAAATTTGCGTTTGGATACGGCGCATAATTAAACCTTGTTCATTTGAG
>DASROA010000028.1:0-22427 GCA_035647115.1 Thiopseudomonas sp.
GTAAACAAAGATCCCGTTAAAGTCAATAAAACCTAGATCTTTGGATAATGAAACACCCAACACAATAAAAATCACTGCGATCGCAATACAACTGTTTACTTCATCCAACGAATGAGTAACATGTAAAGTCAGCCTGACTCATTTAAGCAGGCTGTTTCCATGGAAACCCATATAAGGGGAATAAAATGAATAATGTTCTAAAATTTTCTGCACTAGCATTAGCCGCAGTTTTAGCCACAGGTTGCAGCAGCGTTGCAACTGAAACTGAAGCACGTTTAACCGCCACTGAAGACTCTGTAGCGCGCGCACAAGCACGTGCTGATGAAGCTTACAGTAAAGCGGATGAAGCGATGATGGCCGCACAACGTGCCCAACAAACCGCTGATGAAGCAAACGAGCGTGCTCTGCGTATGCTAGAAAAAGCCAGCCGCAAGTAATTTTACTCGCTAAGGCAAAAAGGCCAACTGTACTGTTGGCCTTTTTTATATCGATTGATTACTTTTTACCGTGTAGTCGTTGCAATAACTCAGCTTCTGACTGACTGATCCCACAAGACTGCTTTAGATCATCAATGGTCGCACCTAAACCCACTAAACGCGCTGCTTGGGTAAAAGACAAACTGCTGGGATCTTTTTGCTCCATGCGTAAGATTTTCTCAGGCAAAAGCGCCATTTCTTGTTTCAGCGCATGCAACTCCTCAGCCACCTGTGCGCTACCGATCAAATAGCCTTCAATGCACCTATTTATTTAAGTTCTGCAAACGCTGCTGAAGCTGCTGCGACTGTTTGGATTGTTCTTGATCAATAATGCCGGCATTCAAATCAGCATCAATGGCCATCTGCTTACCAGGCATTGCATCCAAGGTGAAACGCGCACTGACTTCAGAGATTCACCCCACACCCTGGTCACCACCACAAAGTTGATGATCATTAAAATGGCGAACACCACCGCACCCACCACATAGTTACCGCCAATCACCACCTCACCAAAGGCTTGAATCACCTTACCTGCAGCATCACCACCAGCATGGCCGTGCAACAATACCACCCGCGTCGAGGCCACATTGAGCGCCAAGCGCATCAAGGTAGCGACCAGCAATATAGTTGGGAAAGCAGCAAAGTCCAAAGGACGCATGGCATACACACACCAGCAACACCACAATGGACAAGGCAATGTTAAAAGTGAACAACACGTCCAGCAAAAATGGCGGCACCGGCAGCGTCATCATGCCTAAAATAACTAACAGCAATAACGGCACACCTAGATTGCCCTGTCTGAGCAAACTAAGACCGCTACGCATATTACTTTTAAGTTGCGCGTTATTCACAAGACATTCTCTTTTAAATTCATGTGCTTATGCACTAAATATTGACGTTTTAACGACTGCCATTGAATTACCCGCAAGAAGCAGTCCAACTTACCGATGATATTTTCAGTCCAAAACCTATAAAGGCTGCCCAGTGGCAGCCTTTATAGTAGTGTTGCAGAGTTATTTAAATGGCGTCAGCCAACAAAGCTCAATAAAACGCCTGCTGCAATAGCTGATGCAATCACCCCAGCCACGTTGGGTCCCATGGCATGCATTAACAGGAAGTTTTGTGGGTTGGCTTCCAGACCAATGCGGTTAGTAACACGAGCAGCCATAGGTACCGCTGAAACCCCAGCAGAACCAATCAGCGGGTTAATTTTAACGCTGCTAAACTTATTCATGACTTTTGCCATGATAATGCCCATTGCTGTTCCGCCGCTAAAAGCAATCATACCCAGCAGTAAAATCCCTAAGGTTTTCATATGCAAGAATGATTCAGCGGATAACTTTGAACCCACTGTCAAACCCAACCCAATGGTAATTATATTAATGAGGGCATTACGCGAGGTATCAGCCAAACGCTCAACCACACCGCTCTCCCGCATCAAGTTACCAAAGGCAAACATACCCACCAGTGGCGCTGCATCAGGCAATAACAAGCCAATCAACAAGCACAGCACTAACGGAAACACTATTCGTTCAGCCTGCCCTACATGACGCATCTGCGTCATAACAATAGCGCGCTCCTCTGGAGTCGTTAAAGCGCGCATAATGGGCGGCTGAATCAATGGCACCAACGCCATGTAGGAATAAGCTGCCACCGCAATCGGCCCCAATAAGTCCGGGGCTAAACGAGAGGTGACATAAATTGAAGTGGGCCCATCTGCACCACCAATAATCGCAATGGAAGCGGCTTCTTTAAGGGAAAACTCCAAGCCGGGAATGCCAAGCATACCCAGTGCTAACGCTCCCAATAAAGTTGCAAAAATACCAAACTGAGCAGCCGCACCTAATAGCAGGGTTTTCGGGTTCCCGAGCATGGGCCCAAAATCCGTCATAGCCCCCACGCCCATAAAAATCAGCAAAGGGAAGACGCTGGTCGGCAAGCCCACATCATAGAGTATCGCCAACAAGCCGCCAGCCTCAGCCATGCCTGCTGCTGGAAGGTTGGCCAATATACCCCCAAAGCCAATCGGAATGAGCAGCAAAGGCTCAAAACCTTTGCGAATGGCTAGGTAGATGAGACTTAAACAGATGATGACCATTAATGCTTGACCAGCTTCGAGCTGATACAAGCCGGTGTTGTGCCATAAATCCAAGAGCTTTTCCATTACAGAGCCCTCAAACTATGGTCAGCAGGCAATCGCCAACCGACACTGCATCGCCAACTTTTACATTGACATCACCAATGACACCGGCACGGAAAGCGCAGATTTCAGTTTCCATTTTCATAGCTTCTAAAATCATCACCACTTCACCTTCTTCCACAGCCTGTCCTGGATCCACCAACACCTTAAAGATGTTGCCCGCCAATGGAGCACCCTGTGGATCGCCACTTCCCGTAGCGACAGCAGCAGGCTCACACGCGGTTGCCTCACCAATCGGCTTCAAGCCTTCGATGTCACCACCCTCATTGACCTGCACCACAAAGCTTTTGCCATTGACTTCAACGGTATAGGCCTGTGGCTCACCGGGCTCAGCCGATAGGACTTCATTACCAGTAGGGACTGGCTCAAAGGCATCTGGATTATCACGGTTTTCTAAAAACTTTAAGCCAATTTGCGGGAATAACGCATAGGTCAAGACATCATCAATAAGCTCATCGGCTAAACGAATATTCTTTTCTTTAGCCAGCGCCTGCAATTCACTGGTCAGCTTATCAATTTCGTTATCCAACAAATCAGCAGGTCGGCATTCGATGGCTTGCTCGCCCTCCAACACACGCTCTTGTAATTCCTTATTAAAAGGTGCTGGCGCTGCGCCGTATTCACCTTTTAAAACGCCAGCAGTCTCTTTGGTAATAGACTTGTAACGCTCACCTGTGAGCACGTTAATCACTGCTTGGGTACCCACAATTTGCGATGTGGGCGTGACCAAAGGAATAAAACCTAAATCTTCACGCACCCGTGGAATTTCCGCGAGCACCTCATCAAACTTATCTTCAGCACCCTGCTCTTTGAGCTGGTTTTCCATATTGGTCAACATGCCGCCGGGCACTTGAGCAACCAAAATACGCGAATCAATGCCTTTTAAAGTGCCTTCAAACTTTGCATACTTCTTACGCACTTCACGGAAGTAAGCTGCCACTTCCTCAAGTAACAGTAAATCCAATCCAGTGTCATGCTCAGTGCCCTGAAAGGCAGCCACCACAGATTCAGTCGGTGAATGGCCATAGGTCATGGACATGGAAGAAATCGCTGTATCCACATTATCAATCCCTGCCTCCACTGCTTTCAGTATCGAAACTGTAGACAAACCTGATGTGGCGTGGCACTGCATATGAATGGGAATTGAAAGGCTTTCTTTTAGCTTGCTGACCAACTCATAGGCAATATAAGGCGTTAGAATGCCCGCCATATCTTTGATGGCTAGGGAATCTGCGCCCAAGTCTTCGATTTGCTTGGCTAAATCCAACCACATTTGCATATTGTGCACAGGGCTGGTGGTGTAAGAAATCGTACCTTGCGCATGCTTGCCATTGGCTTTAACAGCTTTCAAAGCGCGATCAATGTTACGCGGGTCATTCATCGCATCAAACACGCGAAATACATCAACGCCACTGATTGCCGCGCGCTCAACAAACTTATCGACCACATCATCGGCATAATGACGGTAGCCTAATAAGTTTTGCCCACGCAACAGCATTTGCTGACGGGTATTAGGCATAGCTGCTTTAAGGGCACGTATGCGCTCCCATGGATCTTCACCCAGGTAACGGATACAGGAGTCAAAAGTAGCACCGCCCCAAGTTTCTACTGACCAAAAACCAATCTGATCAAGCTTGCCAGCAATGGGCAGCATATCTTCTATGCGTAAACGCGTTGCTAAAATTGATTGGTGAGCATCACGTAACACAACGTCAGTAATACCGAGTGGTTTTGTCGCAATCATCTGGAAAACTCCGTAAAGGTTCACTCAGCCGCGGCGCGCGCGGTGCTGTTTAATGGCAATTTGAATCGCTTGTAAAGTGTCTGGATCAACAGCTTGCACATTGCCTACCGGCAGGTGCGCTGGAACCGCTGTAGCCCCATGACCTTTCTCCGGCGCCCAGCGCTCTATAATTGCGGACATCAAACGGATACAGAAAATCAATAAGATCAGAAAGATAAAAACTAAACCCATGCCAAACAGCATGAGCTCGACACCCTCAAGTAAAAGTTGCTGAGAAGTCATATAGGCTCCAATTCCTGAGCTGCACAGGCAGTTTGATAATTTGAATTCATGCCGCAACTGTCAAAATAATCGGCATTTCACAGCTAAAACGTCAGAACATTAGCGCAAGTTTGCCCCTATTGGCAAACGAATGTTTGAAATTTTTATGGTTATTATTATCTTTTTCACACTTTAAGCGCCTGTTTTAGAGCAAAAACAAGGTTGCTAAACCAAGAAATATAAAAAACCCACCACTATCCGTCATGGCGGTTATCAACACGCTTGAACCCAAGGCAGGATCACGCCCCAAACGCACCATGGTCATAGGTATCAATACCCCCATTAAGGCAGCTAACAACAGGTTTAAAGTCATTGCTCCAGTCATTACCATACCCAACGACCAGCTATCATACAGCAACCAGGCCACTGCACCGATCACCCCGCCCCAAGCCACGCCATTAATAAAAGCCACACCTAACTCTTTACGCATCAAGCGAGTGGTGTTACCAGTGGACAGTTGATCAAGGGCCATAGCGCGCACAATCATCGTAATGGTTTGATTACCTGAGTTACCGCCAATTCCTGCCACAATGGGCATTAAGGCTGCTAATGCCACCAGTTTTTCAATGGAGTCTTCAAATAAACCAATCACCCGCGATGCCACAAACGCAGTAATTAAATTAATTGCTAACCATGCCCAACGGTTTTTAACTGAATTCCACACTGAGGCAAAAATATCTTCTTCTTCACGTAAACCCGCTCGACTCAATACTTCGCTTTCCGACTCCTCACGAATCACATCAACCATTTCATCGACGGTTAAGCGGCCAATCAACTTGCCACTTTTTTCAATAACAGGCGCTGAAACCAAGTTGTAACGCTCAAAAGCTTGCGCCGCAACGCTACCTTCCTCATCCGGATAGAACGTTACCGGATCGTCAGCCATCACTTCATGCACCATGCAATCGGGGTCATTGACCAACAAGCGTTTGATTGGCAAAACCCCTCTTAAAATACCGGCAATATCCACCACAAACAGCTTATCGGTTTGATCGGGCAGCACTTTTAGGCGGCGTAAATAACGTAAGACTACCTCCAAAGTGACATCTTCGCGAATGGTGACCATTTCAAAATCCATCATGGCCCCCACCTGCCCCTCCTCGTAGGAGAGCGCTGAACGCACCCGCTCACGCTGCTGGGCATCTAAAGACTCCATTAACCCCTGCACCACGTCACGGGGCAGCTCAGGGGCGAGTTCAGCCAGCTCATCGGCATCCAACTCTTTAGCAGCAGCGATGATCTCCTTATCATCCATATCTGCAATCAAGGTTTCACGGACGGCATCAGAGACTTCTAATAAAATATCGCCATCACTTTCCGTGCCCACCAACTGCCAAATTGTTAAACGGTCTTCAAGGGGTACCGCCTCAAGAATATAAGCAATATCAGCAGGGTGTAATTCAGCCAAGGTTTGCTGCAGCTCAGCTAAATGTTGCTGCTGAACTAAAGCCTCTACACGGTCTTGATGGTCACTACCTTGCCGCGCAACACTCTCTTCAATTAAACGGTGCCGCTGCAACAGCTCAAGCACCTGAGTAAAGCGCTCGTGCAGACGCTCCTGCGGCTTTCTTTCTATAGTTTCAGTCATACCGTTAGCTGCTCCATCCGAATCTGTTGCCGCAAAGGGCTCTTAAATATGTACGGCACTTTGTAAACCAAATGAAACGTATTAAGACAAAAGCCATTCGCTATTACAGTTTGTAATGCCATGGTAACACTGAGCCTTTGCCTTACATCGAGCTATTTACTTGACACAACATTGCTAGCGCAACTGCCACCCTGGCCAACTGCAAGCTTTTGTCTAGACTGAAAGTCAGCACATGCAGTGCTCCACCCAGCCCACCACATTGATCAAGGATGACTCTATGCATACATATATTTATCGCGGCCCACTAATCATCATCTGCGCCAGCCTAACCACATTCAGCTTCGCCACGCCGATTTATAAGTGTACCACTGCACAAGGGGCCATTATATTTAGCGACACAGCCTGCCCCAGCGATGCACAGCGCGAAATTTATCAACTCAATGCACCAATGACCATCCCTGCATTATCACAGAGCAGTATTCAGCAGAGTTTAACTAAACAGCCGCGCCAGCAAACACGGGTTACCGTTATAAGTGACGACGACTCACCTTGCGTCACTGTTGACCCCACTGAGCGGCGCACCCAGCTCGTGCGCAAACAAGTGGCCAGCGGCATGAGCCAAGCCGAAGTGGAAAGTATGTACGGCAAACCACTCAGCCAACGCCGCCACAATGGTACAACCCATGCCACCTATCGCGGCAGTGGAAATCAGACACTCAGCGTGCGCTTCAATGAACACGGTTGTGTACCTTAAAGGCTTTTCACTTTAGAGCTGACTGAAAAACAGGCAAAAAAAAGCCTGCAATTAATGCAGGCTTTTTTAAAAGTGGCGGACTCAGGAGGATTCGAACCTCCGACCGCTCGGTTCGTAGCCGAGTACTCTATCCAGCTGAGCTATGAGTCCGTTGTGGCGCGTATTATAGAGCTATTTAATTGATATGCAAGGAGTTTTTCTTTCCCAACGCCTTACTTAACTAGCTCTGTAACACCTTGTATGGCGGAGAGGGAGGGATTCGAACCCTCGACACCCTTTTGAGGTGTACTCCCTTAGCAGGGGAGCGCCTTCGGCCTCTCGGCCACCTCTCCGTAACAACGGTGCGTATAATACCTGTATTATTATTAATTGCAACGGTAAAACTTAAATAGTTTAATTTTCTTCGTTTTCTTTCTCTTTTTGGATGCGCTGATAGATTTCTTCTCGATGTACGGCAATGTCTTTTGGCGCATTCACACCAATGCGAACTTGATTACCCTTCACACCTAAAACAGTGACGGTAACCTCATCACCAACCATCAGTGTCTCTCCGACCCGACGTGTTAGTATCAACATTGTATTCTCCTTGTTCCATTGATTTCGTTTTTACAGTGTATAACTATAAAGTAATAGCCAGCCTACACCCATCGCACTGTCTTGCCCACAATTAATAGCAGTTATTTGATTAGCACATAGTCCAATACAGCCATAATCGCTAAAACAGTAGTTTTTACCCTTCTGTTGCATCCAGACCAAACGCAGTATGCAGAGCACGCACTGCTAACTCGACATATTTTTCATCAATAACCACTGACACTTTAATTTCTGAGGTGGAAATCATCTGAATATTAATATTCTCTTTTGCCAACGCTTCAAACATCGTACTGGCCACACCAGGGTGCGAACGCATTCCTACTCCCACAATGGAGACTTTAGCAATACTGGTAGTACCTGCGACTTCACCACCACCAATCTCTTTTGCGGTGCTTTGTAGAATAGCCAAGGCCTTATCATAATCAAGATTACCCACGGTAAACGTAAAGTCCGTGGTGTTATCTTGCGATACGTTTTGCACGATCATATCAATATCGATATTAGCGGCACTGATGGGCCCTAAAATCTTATAAGCAACCCCTGGCGTATCTGGAACTCCGCGAATGGTTAATTTAGCTTCATCGCGATCAAAGGCAATGCCAGAAATAATCGGCTGTTCCATGCAGTCTTCATCCTCTGTAGTAATAAGAGTGCCTGGGCCCTCTTTAAAGCTATGTAAAACCCTTAGCGGGACATTGTATTTGCCAGCAAACTCCACAGAACGTAACTGTAGGATTTTCGAGCCTAGGCTGGCCATTTCGAGCATTTCTTCAAAGGTAATGCGATCTAAGCGTTGCGCTTTGGACACAACCCGCGGATCTGTGGTGTAAACACCATCCACATCAGTATAAATATGGCATTCATCGGCTTGCAATGCTGCGGCTAAAGCCACCGCCGTAGTGTCTGAACCACCACGCCCTAAAGTGGTGATATTGCCCTGCGCATCCACCCCTTGAAAGCCTGCAACCACTACAACTTTACCAGCATTAAGCTGCGCCTGAATATTTTCTTCACTGATGCTTAAAATACGCGCTTTACCATGTTCGCTGTCTGTCAAAATAGGCACTTGCGCACCCGTAAATGACACTGCGGGCACATTCAACTTATTTAACGCCATGGCTAGCAATGCAATGGTAACTTGCTCACCCGTTGCAACCATGACATCCATTTCCCGTAGAGTCGGCTTGTCATTAACCTCTTTGGCCAAGGCTAACAAACGGTTAGTTTCACCGCTCATTGCCGACACCACCACTACAATGTCATCCCCTGCGGCATGAAACTGCGCCACTTTTTGGGCCACCTGGGCAATGCGCTCTGCTGAGCCCACCGAAGTGCCACCAAACTTTTGTACGATTAACGCCATATTACTGCCGCCTTAAATCATCGTTAGCGTTTTATAAAAAACTTGAGCTCAGCGCAACCACTTGGCAACGCTGAGCTGCCCACAGCAAGCTCTGCTTAACCTTTACTGGCCACAAACTCAGCAGCCACTGCCAGCGCATCCTCTAGTTTATCCAACTCGACACCGCCACCTTGGGCCATGTCAGGGCGTCCACCACCCCGTCCACCCACCACAGCAGTGGCTTGTTTCATTAAATCACCGGCTTTGAATTGGCCGGTGAGGTCTTTAGTGACCCCAGCGACCAAAACAATGCGCTCACTATGCACGCCACCGAGCAAAATCACCGCACTGCCCAGCTTGTTTTTCAACTGATCCATTAGGGTCAGTAGCTCTTTACCTGCTAAGCCATCCAACCGCGCCGCTAACACCTTAACGCCATTGACCTCAACGGCGTCAGCTGCTAAATCGCTACCTGCTGCGCTGGCTGCTTTGGCTTTAAGCTGCTCAATTTCTTTTTCTAAGCTGCGTTGCTGATCAAGGATCCCTTGTAATTTATCCAGCACATTGTCGCGATTGCCTTTAACCAAGCTCATGGCTTGCTGCAATCGCTGTTCCGAATCACTGAGCCAAGTCCAAGCCGCCGCTCCGGTAATGGCTTCAATGCGCCGTATACCAGCCGCTACGCCGCCTTCGCTAGTGATTTTAAACAAAGCAATATCACCGGTACGCTTGGCGTGAATGCCCCCGCACAGCTCAACGGAGAAACCATCCCCCATAGTTAATACGCGGACTTCATCGTCGTACTTCTCGCCAAATAGCGCCAATGCACCTTGTTTTTTAGCGGTCTCAATGTCAGTGATCTCAGTGCGCACTTCAGTATTATTGCGTATTTCTTGGTTGACTCGCTCTTCGAGCGCTTTAAGCTGTTCTGCGGTTACAGCTTCAGGATGACTAAAGTCAAAACGCAAACGTTGGCTGTCCACTAAAGAGCCTTTCTGCTGCACATGCTCACCGAGTATTTCATGCAGCGCCGCATGCAGTAAGTGCGTAGCAGAATGGTTTAAGGCTGTGGCCTGACGAATATTTGCATCCACTTGCGCAGCCACTTTATCACCCACTTGTAAAGCGCCCTGAGTGATGCGGCCATGATGCAAGAATGCTTCGCCACTTTTGTTAGTGTCAGTTATTTCTACGCGCAACTGCTCAGCGCTTAAATACCCGCTATCGCCCACCTGACCGCCAGACTCAGCATAAAAAGGTGTGCGGTCTAACACCACCACCACTTGATCACCTTCCAGCGCTGTGGTCACACTGGCACCGTCTTTAATGATTGCCAATACCTGCCCATCTGCTTGGTGGGTTTCATAGCCTAAAAACTCGGTATCACTGTCCACTTTAACTAGCGTGTTGTAATCCAGATTGAAAGAGCTGGCTGAGCGAGCGCGGGCGCGCTGCGCTTCCATTTCCCGTTCAAAGCCCACTTCATCTACTGTTAATTCTCGCTCACGGGCGATGTCTGCAGTGAGGTCCATGGGGAAGCCGTAGGTGTCATACAATTTAAATACCACTGACCCTGGGATCACAGAACCTTTTAAACCCGCTAAGTCTTGCTCCAAAATACGCAAGCCCTGCTCTAAGGTTTTTGCAAACTGTTCTTCTTCGTTTTTCAAGGCGCGCTCAATGTGCGCTTGGTTTTGCTTAAGCTCTGGATACGCTTCGCCCATCTGCGCAACCAGTGCAGCCACCAGCTTATAGAAGAAGCTACCGGTCGCACCCAGCTTATTACCGTGACGGCAGGCGCGACGGATAATGCGGCGCAGCACATAACCACGGCCATCATTGGAAGGCACCACACCATCGGCAATTAAGAAGCTGCAAGAACGGATATGGTCAGCAATCACCCGTAAAGATGGATTGTCATCATTGGCGCAACCGATGGTTTCAGCAATGGCACTGAGCAGCCCCTGAAACAAGTCAATGTCATAGTTGGAGTTAACGCTCTGCATTACCGCACTGATGCGCTCCAAGCCCATACCGGTATCCACGCTGGGTGCTGGTAGCGGGTGCATGACGCCATCCGCAGTGCGGTTAAACTGCATAAAGACGTTATTCCAAATCTCCACATAGCGGTCGCCGTCTTCTTCAGGGGAACCCGGTGGGCCACCCCAAATGTGCTCGCCGTGGTCATAGAAGATTTCCGAGCTGGGCCCACACGGACCGGTATCACCCATGCTCCAGAAGTTATCTGAGTCATACGGCACACCACCGCTGTCACCAATGCGAATCATCCGCTCAGGGGCAACACCCATTTCATTGACCCAAATATCATAGGCTTCGTCATCGGTTTCATAGACTGTCACCCAGAGCTTTTCTTTGGGTAGGTTGAGCCACTCTTTGCTGGTTAAAAACTCCCACGCATACTGAATGGCTTCACGCTTAAAGTAATCACCGAAGCTGAAGTTACCCAACATTTCAAAAAAGGTATGGTGACGTGCGGTATAACCGACGTTTTCTAAGTCATTGTGCTTACCACCGGCGCGTACACACTTCTGGCTGCTGACCGCTCGCGTATAGTCACGCTTTTCTAAACCCAAGAAGCAGTCTTTAAACTGATTCATGCCCGCGTTAGTAAACAGCAGTGTCGGGTCATTGGCCGGAATCAATGAACTGGATGCCACGCGAGTATGCCCTCTTTCTTCAAAGAATCGAAAGTAGGCTTCACGGATTTCTGCGCTTTTCATATAGTTTCCCACAAATAAAATAACGGTAATAGCTGTTGAACACGGCCAACTGACTGACTAAAAGGGCACATTATATCGCTGATGAGCTGATCTTTGCAGCAAACACAACAAAGAGGCTGGATTTTCCTCAGTGCTTACAGTTGTCAGTGTGGATATGTTCGTCTTCAATGTCCTCTGCTGCTTCCATTTCCAGTTGCAAGCTAACTAAATTACTGGCTAGAGGACGCAGTAACAGATTGGCGTACTCGGTATCCTCTTCAGCATCGTCTACACCGATGAGCAGCTGGCCATCGCCGGCAGTTTGTATCCAAATTTCTTTACCCTGCCACAGCACAGCAAAGCGCGAGCAAGAGGCTGAGGTTTGTACCTCATCACTGTCTTCAAGTATTAACTCTATTGGTGTATTCATGGCGTCGCTCAATTGAGTAAGGCTGCATAACACTCTGAGTTTAACCCTCAGAACTGTTCAGCGCTTAGATGGTTTAAAAAAACAAACGCGCAGCCTCGGTAATCCGCTGCTGCGCGTCAAAATACTATTCAACTAGGCCTGGGCGGCGGCAATAAACTCTATGATGGCCCGTTCAAAACGTATTAAAGCCTCATCCAAGTCGGCCTGCTCAACCACTAAACTGGGCGCAAAACGCACCACATTGGGGCCGGCAACCAGCACCAATAAATCATTCCGCTCTGCAGCAGCCATAAGCTTGCCGGCTTGGTCTTTATAATCCGCATTGAGCACCGCGCCAATCAACAAGCCCTCGCCCCGCACCTGCTCAAACAGCTGATACTTCTCACCCAAAGCACGCAGCTGACTACGCAAATACTCACCTTTTTCCACGACACCTTGCAGCACTGCGGGGGTGTTGATGATATCCAGCACCGCTTCACCCACTGCGCAGGCTAAAGCATTGCCGCCAAAGGTGGTGCCATGGGTGCCCACTGTTAAATGCTCAGCAAGCTCATTGGTGGTTAACATGGCTGACACCGGAAAACCACCGCCTAAACTTTTAGCAGTGGTCAACACATCAGGAGTCACCCCATACAGCTCATAAGCAAACAGTTTACCGGTACGGCCGATACCCGTTTGCACCTCATCGAACACTAATAGAGCATCGTATTTGTCGCAAAGCGCTCGTACCCCTTCAAGATAGGCTTGATCAGCGGGTAATACGCCACTTTCACCTTGGATAGGTTCCAAAATCACTGCGCAGGTGCGCTCTGAAATGGCTTCTTCCATGGCAGCCAAATCATTGTAAGGCACATGGGTAATACCCTCGGGTTTTGGACCAAAACCTTCAGCGTATTTGGGTTGACCACCCACATTGACAGTAAACACGGTGCGGCCATGGAAGCTGTTCACTGTTGAAATAATTTCATGCTTATCCTCGCCAAAGCGATCGCAAGCCACTTTGCGCGCCAGCTTTAATGCTGCTTCGTTGGCTTCAGCACCGGAGTTACTGAAAAAGACACGCTCTGCAAAGGTTGCCTCAGTAAGCTTACGTGCTAAGCGTAGCGCCGGCTCATTGGTATAGATGTTGGAGACATGCCAAAGCTTCTGCGCTTGTGCAGTTAGGGCATCCACTAACGCTGGATGGCAATGACCTAAACCATTCACGGCAATCCCACCGGACAGGTCAATCAGCTCACGGCCACTCTGATCCCAAAGACGCGAACCTAAACCGCGCACAGGCACAAAACCTGCGGGCGCATAATTGGGCACCATAAACTGATCAAAATCAGCGCGACTGACCTGTGCCTCTTGACTGGACATGCCTATTCTCCTGAATAAAATTCTGTTGTATCAATAATGACGATTTATGAACAATAAAAACTACTAGATTAACCCACACCCAATAGCCATCTGCACCATGTGTATTCATTTGTGCCAATCAACAGTTTAAACCCTGCGCAATAAAAAGCGCAGAGTCAAAACTCTATATTTTTATAGCAAACACTCTAACTGTGCTCTCTGGGCTGAAAAACTGACGCCTAAAGCACCGGCCTGCAAGCAACACCCTTAGCGAATCACCTCTAAGCCACCCATATAAGGGCGCAACACCTCGGGAACTGTGATGCTGCCATCGGCCTGCTGGTTATTTTCCAGCACAGCAACCAAAGTGCGGCCAACCGCCAAACCTGAACCATTAAGGGTGTGCACCAGTTCAGTTTTACCTGATTCTGGGTTGCGGAAGCGTGCCTGCATACGACGGGCTTGGAAATCCGTACAGTTCGAGCACGAGGAAATCTCACGATATTTTTCTTGGCTCGGTACCCAAACTTCAATATCGTAGGTTTTGCTGGCTGAGAAACCCATATCTCCAGTGCACAGCACCATTACTCGGTACGGCAGCTCTAAAGCTTGCAGAACTTTTTCTGCATGGCCAGTGAGTTCTTCTAACGCCGCTACAGAGTGCGCTGGGTTAACAACTTGCACCAACTCAACTTTATCAAACTGATGCTGACGAATCATACCGCGTGTGTCACGACCAGAAGCACCTGCTTCACTACGGAAACATGGAGTGTGTGCAACCATTTTAATGGGCAGCTGATCTGCGTCTAAAATCTCTCCGGCCACTGTGTTGGTCAGCGATACTTCTGAGGTGGGAATCAAGTACAACGGTGCTTGCTCGTCACGCTCAATGCGAAACAAGTCCTCAGAAAACTTCGGTAATTGACCAGTACCTTGCAAGGCACTGGCTTGCACCAGATACGGGGTATAAGTTTCTTGATAGCCATGCTCGGTACTGTGCAAGTCCAGCATAAACTGCGCTAGTGCACGGTGCAGTCGGGCAATACCGCCACGCATCAAAGCAAAACGCGCGCCTGACAGCTTGGCTGCCACTTCAAAATCCAAATTCTGAGTGCTCTCACCAAGCGCCACATGATCTTTAACAGGGAAATCAAACTCTCGCGGAGTCCCCCAGCTGCGCACTTCGACGTTGGCTTCTTCATCTTCACCTTGAGGCACAGAAGCGTCCGGCAAGTTAGGAATATCTAAGAAGATGGCCTCCAGCTGTGTTTGAATATCTTCCAACTCACGCTTACCGGCATCCAATTCGCCACCTAGCTGCTCAACCTGGGCTAATAAAGGCGCAATATCTTCACCGCGAGCTTTAGCTTGACCAATAGATTTAGAACGACTGTTACGCTCAGCTTGCAGCTGCTCAGTGCGCACTTGCACCTCTTTGCGCTGCGTTTCTAAACTCTCAAGGCGAGCCACATCTAACGTGTAGCCACGCGTCGCTAAACGCTCTGCGATCTCTTGCGGTTGGGTACGTAACAATCTTGAATCAAGCATAAAAGTATCCGTTTTTACAAAGAAAATTTAATCAGTGCCATTCCCAACCAAGTGGCTAATAAACCACCCAGCAAAGTGACACCCATATAAAACAAAGCCTGCATTGGCTGGCCATTATTAAAAATGCGCAGCGCATCCAATGAAAATGTCGAAAATGTGGTGAAACCACCCAGCACACCCGTCATCAGCAATAAAGGTGTCATTTGCGACAGATCTGGACGCAGCACAAACCACGAAAATGCACAGCCAATCAAAAAACAGCCAACGATATTAACTAAAACAGTGGCAATGTACAGGTGCTGTGGCCAAATCAACGCGACCCCTAAACCTGTGCTGTAACGCAGCATACTGCCTAAGGCGCCACCCAGCCCAACCAGCAGAAAGCTAATCATTGCTGCCCTCGACGTTGGCGGGGACTGGCCTGATCCAGTTTCTTTAAGTGCTGAAGCTTTTCACCAATTTTAATTTCTAAACCACGGGCCGGCGGCTGATAATACTTACGCGGCGCTAAGGCTTCTGGGAAATAATCTTCCCCTGCTGCATAGGCCTCTGGCTCATCATGGGCATAACGGTATTCTTCGCCATAACCCATTTGTTCCATCAACTTGGTGGGTGCATTACGCAAGTGCACTGGCACTTCGAGTGAGCCAAAAGCTTGTGCATCTTTACGTGCTGCATTGTACGCCATATACACCGCGTTGCTTTTTGGAGCAACGGCTAGGTAAACAATGGCTTGCGCCACCGCTAATTCCCCTTCTGGATGACCTAACCGCTCCTGCACTTCCCAAGCAGCTAAACACAAACTAAGTGCCCGTGGATCAGCATTACCAATGTCTTCACTGGCCATGCGCACCACCCGCCGAGCGATATAAAGCGGGTCACAACCACCATCAAGCATGCGGGTGTACCAATACAATGCTGCATCGGGGTTAGAGCCGCGCACCGACTTATGTAATGCAGAGATCTGATCGTAAAACGCCTCACCGCCCTTATCGAAGCGGCGCATGCTTTCACCCAGCACATTGCCTAACAAGTGTTTATCAATGCAAGCGCCGTCATCCAGCAGGTCTGCAGCATTTTCTAACAGATTGAGCAAGCGCCGGCCATCACCGTCGGCTGCACGCAATAATAACTCTTGCGCCTCAGCATCAATACTCAACTGGCGATTGCCTAAGCCGCGGGGCTCAGATAAAGCACGCTCCAGCAACAGTTGTAAAGCCTCGTCATCCAAGCTTTGCAATACATAGACGCGAGCCCTAGATAACAACGCATTGTTCAGCTCAAAGGATGGGTTCTCAGTGGTCGCGCCAATAAAAATAAAAGTGCCGTCTTCTACATAAGGCAAAAAAGCGTCTTGCTGACCTTTATTAAAGCGATGCACCTCATCCACAAATAAAATGGTGCGGCGACCATACTGTGCCGCTTGCTGCTTGGCTTCTTGCACCGCTTCGCGGATCTCTTTAACCCCTGACAACACCGCTGACAGGGTAATAAAGTGAGCATCACTGACCTGCGCCAGCAAACGCGCCAAAGTGGTTTTACCGACCCCCGGCGGCCCCCAAAAAATCATGGAGTGTAATGCCCCCTGCTGTAACGCTTCGCGCAGTGGCTTACCAGCAGCTAAAATATGCTGCTGCCCCACATACTCATCCAGCGTACTGGCCCGCAATCGAGCCGCCAAGGGCTGAGCTATTGGCTCACTGCTAAACAGCTGCACAGTTACTCCTCGATCACATCAACGCCAGCCGGAGCTTCAAAAACAAACTCACTGTCATCAATGGGCTCATTAATTGTCACCCCCATAAACAAGATATTGGTGCGCTGACCCACAGCATCCAGCAACTGCATATCGTTAATCACGCCATTGCGAAAGGACAAGCGTAGGGTGTCAAACAAGGTGTCTTTCGCTGTAGGGGTTAAAATAAAGTCCACCACAGGGCCACCTTCTTGGTAAGTGATAGTGAAATTCTCACTGATTTTCGATACATCTCCCGATAGCAATAATGCTGGGGTATGGGTCAACCGTTGATCCATTTTTTGGACGGTGACTTGCAGTAGATCGGGGTCATACAGCCACACTTTCTCGCCATTGGACACCAGCAGTTGCTCAAGGGGTGGATCCGTATGCCAACGTAACAAACCCGGGCGTTTTAAGATCATTTGCCCACTAGCCTCTTGCAACTGAGTTCCCGTGGAATCCAAGGTTAACTGGGAAAACTGACCACTGATGGTTTCCGTGCGACTCAGCAGCTCGCTGAGCTTATCTGCGGCATCTCGCTGAGATACATTCTCAGCGTGCGCCACAGGTAGCAACAGCACACTACCGAGCAGCACGCTACCCAAAACACCTAATACACTTTGATAGATTGTGCGCATCGCTCATCTCTCTTGATTGAGTTGTAAACTATAGCCTTAATCGGTTTTACGTTAAGACCGTTGCACGCCTAAGCACGTTAATCGCTCACTGGCGGTGGTGCTAACACTTCGCGGGTACCGTTGTGCGCAGCTGCAGACACCACGCCCGCCATTTCCATGGCCTCGACCATACGTGCGGCGCGGTTATATCCGACTCTAAATTTACGTTGCACAGATGAAATTGAAACCCGCCGCGTTTCAGTAACAAACTGCACAGCTTCATCGTACAACGGATCACTTTCATCAATGCTATCGCCACCGTCACCATCAAAGCCACTGCCGCTTTCTTCAATGCCTGCCAAAATATCCTCAACATAGTTTGGCTCACCGCGCTCCTTCCACGCATCAACCACACGGTGCACCTCTTCATCTGACACAAAGGCGCCGTGCACCCGGATCGGCAAACTGGTCCCTGGCGGCAAATACAGCATGTCACCATGTCCAAGTAGCTGCTCTGCACCGCCCTGATCCAATACCGTGCGCGAGTCCACTTTGCTGGACACTTGGAACGAAATTCGAGTTGGAATGTTGGCTTTAATTAAGCCTGTGATCACATCCACAGAAGGACGCTGAGTGGCTAAAATCAAATGAATACCGGCGGCACGGGCTTTTTGGGCGATACGGGCAATAAGCTCTTCAACTTTTTTACCCACCACCATAATCATATCGGCAAACTCATCCACAACCACCACTATGGTTGGCAGTTTATTTAGCAGCGGCGCCTCATCATCAATGTTTTCCCGCACAAACAATGGATCAGTTAATGGCGTGCCAGCATCTTGCGCTTCTTTAACTTTGCGGTTAAAGCCAGCCAAATTACGCACCCCCATGGCTGACATCAACTTATAGCGGCGTTCCATTTCAGCCACACACCAACGCAATGCATTGGCCGCTTCGTTCATATCTGTAACCACAGGGCACAGCAAATGCGGAATACCCTCGTAAATCGACAGCTCGAGCATTTTCGGGTCAATCATAATCAGGCGCACTTGTTCGGGCGTTGATTTAAACAATATCGAGAGAATCATCGCGTTGACCCCCACCGACTTACCTGAGCCTGTGGTACCTGCCACCAATAAATGCGGCATACGGGATAAATCAGCAATCACGGGCTGCCCACCAATGTCATGCCCTAAAGCCACTGTGGCTACGGACTTGGCTTCGTCAAACTCTGGGGTTTTCAGCACTTCTGACAAACGCACGATTTGTCGATCCTCATTGGGGATCTCGATGCCCACGGTGGTTTTACCAGGGATCACTTCCACCACCCGTACGCTGATCATGGCTAAAGAGCGAGCTAAGTCTTTCGCCAAATTAGTGATGCGACTGACTTTCACCCCAGGCGCCAACTGAATTTCAAAGCGGGTCACCACCGGCCCTGGGTGCACAGACTCCACCTCTACTTTTACTCCAAACTCTTTAAGCTTTTCTTCCAGCAAGCGTGACAACGCCTGCAAGGAGTCCTCAGAGTAACTGGGCTTCTTCTCCTCAGCTTTATCTAGCAAAGCTAAAGGTGGCAGTGTGCCTTCAATGGCACTGTCAACGAATAAAGGTACTTGCTTCTCCTTTTCCACCCGCTGACTGGCGACAGTTGGCAAGGTTGGCATAGGCGCAATAATGGGTTCTCGGCGCTTCTGCCGCGTATTAACTGGTAATTGTGTTTGCTCACGCTGAGTTGCAGTGGCCCCATGAGCTGACTGACCAAACCGCAATCCTTGACGATTTTGAGCTTCTTGCGCCTTATTTTTTTCTGTTTTACGCGCTTGCCAAGACGCCTGTACGCCACCTGCCAATGACTTAACAGCAGCGAAGATACGCAAAGTGAGCTCGCCCAAGCCTTCCATAATTTTGAACCACGACAGGTTGGCATATGCTGTGACACTAAATAAAAACAAGGCCAATAATAATAAGGTCGCTCCTTGAACGTTCAGCACTGTAATCAGCGCCTCACCCAAGACCTTACCAATAATATTAAAGTTCTTCGGTGCATTTGCAGGTTCTGCTAGATGCAAATAGGTCAATCCGGCACCGGAGCCCAGCAGTACCACAAAGCCTGCTGCCCGTAACACCAGCAGCCAGCCATTCCACAACACTGTTTCATAACGGCTCTGAAAGACCAACGCTGTTTTCAGCATCAGCACCACGGGAAACAGCCAAGCAAAATAGCCCAACGCACTGAATAACACATCAGCCAGCCATGCGCCGATCTGCCCACCGGCATTACTGGTGGCGTCCACTTGACTAATGCTTTGCGTAAAACCTGGATCAGTGGGGTCAAATGTCCAAAGGATCATCCACAAATAAATGCACAGCACCGCTAAAAGAATCAGCAGCCCTTCCTTTAGACGCAACTGGACATGTTGTTGCCAAGAATTATTTTCAGATGTTTGTGTGGTGTTCTTCAAAAAAGCATCCTGCGCAGCCTTAAATTAACTCGGCTTATCAAAAACAAGGTTAAAAAGCGTTCAATAACGCTTCATTGTACGGATTTAAAAAGGGTTAATCACCTTTAAAAACTCTGCAACAATAATCATTTGCCTACATTGTAAGTTTCACCCATTGATTTGCCAAAACAGCAGCGCTCGCCTACTTAACTTGGCTGATCAGCCCTGCAAAGGCTATATTGTCAGCTTTGCTCCACCTTACAAAAGGTTTTTTATGCTCCCCTGGCTCGATCGCAACTCAGTAACTTTTCCAGCACTCAACACAGCCCTGCGTGATCCCAATGGGCTACTGGCCGCTGGCGGTGATCTATCTAGCGCGCGCTTAATCGCTGCCTATCGTCATGGCTGCTTCCCTTGGTACGCAGATGGCCAGCCTTTACTCTGGTGGTCACCGGACCCACGCACTGTGCTGCTGCCTGATAACCTGCATGTTTCGCGCAGTCTACGCAAAGTACTGCGTCAAGATCAGTTTACCGTCACCTTTGACCGCAACTTTGCTGAGGTGATCCATAACTGTGCTGCACCCCGCCATGACGATGATGGCACTTGGATCACCACCGCGATGCAAGCTGCTTATTTAGAGCTGCATCAGCAAGGCCACGCCCATTGCGTAGAAGTCTGGCAAAATGACACCTTAGTGGGCGGCTTATATGGCATAGCCATTGGCCAACTGTTTTTTGGGGAATCCATGTTCAGTCAAGTGAGCAATGCGTCCAAAGTGGGCTTTGTAACCTTAGTCAGCGCTCTAAAGCAGGCCGGCTTTGTCTTGATTGACTGCCAAATGCCCACTGAACACCTAATGAGCTTAGGGGCACATAATATTCCACGGCAGAGCTTTGCCAACTACTTGGAACACTATTTAAACACACCGAACCAGATGCAATGGTCTGGCCCACCGATCGTCACCAGCACAATACGCTTATGAAAACTCTACAACTGTACTTGGCCCAAGAACACCCTTGCAGTTACTTAGCTGACCGCAAAGCACGCTCAGTCTTTATCGATCCTGAACAACAGGTCACCGCGCAACTCTACGGACAACTGATTGAGCAAGGTTTTCGACGCAGTGCCTCACACATTTACCGCCCGCACTGTGCGCCCTGCTTTGCTTGCGTGCCGGTACGTATTCCCGTGCAAGATTTTATTGCCAGCCGCTCGCAGCACAGAATTTTACGGCGCAATAGCGACCTCAAAGTGCAAGCAGTCAGCAACCAATTTAGCGCAGAGCATTACGCCTTATATCAAGCCTATATTGAACTGCGTCATGCTGATGGTGATATGTACCCTCCGTCAGTGGCGCAATATCAAAGCTTTTTAAATACGGATCTGGAATTTGCCAAACTCTATGAGTTTCGTTTAGATGAGCGACTATTGGCTGTGGCTGCGACCGATGTATTGCCCAGCGGCTTATCTGCCATGTACACCTTTTTTGATGCATTAGACACACGGCGCAGCCTCGGTCGTTTTGCAATTTTATGGCAAATTCAAGAGTGCCTGCGACTGAACCTGCCTTACTTGTATCTCGGCTACTGGATTAAAGACTGCAACAAAATGAACTATAAAACCCAATACCAGCCGCTACAGGGTTTTATTGATGGTAACTGGCAAGGGATTGGCCCCTGATTAGCGCCCATTAACTCGGATTTATCATGCTGCAAAATATAACTGCAACGGGACACTTGGCCTTTTCCAGCTAAATACGGCATAATATCAGCCGATTTTCACTGAAAGCACTTTCTTAGTAATAGTGCATCAGATCTTTTATTTGTATTTTGAGGGTTATACTGCATGTCGAAAGAAGACAGCTTCGAAATGGAAGGCACTGTCGTCGACACCCTGCCTAACACCATGTTCAGAGTGGAGTTAGAAAATGGGCACGTCGTTACTGCACATATTTCCGGGAAAATGCGTAAAAACTATATTCGCATTTTGACCGGCGATAAAGTTCGCGTTGAAATCACGCCATATGATCTCAGCAAAGGCCGCATCACTTACCGCGCCCGCTGATACATAGCACTTAGCAGTACAGATTTACCAGTACGGTACAAGCCTTTGGCTTGTGCCGTATTTTTGTTTTTTATACGCAAATAAAAAGGGTTTGAATCAGTGTGTCCAGCACCAACCCAAACCCTTTGCTGACTGTAACAACAGCGGCGAATATCAGCATGCACACAGTGCTGCCTAACCATCCCTGTCCCACCGCGCACATGACCTGTATCCGTCACTGCTCTTACAGTGGTGACCCACGCTAACGTCGGCCACCATGCCTATTAAAAGCTCATATCGACCCGTGCCCACCAGGTGCGACCGGCTTCATTAACTCGCGCGTCTGCAGACAAACCAAACGCATCATTACCTGCTAAGTTCAGATGCTCGCTGTACTTCTTGTCAAACAGGTTGTCCACTCCGGCACTGACTTTCCAGTTTTTACTCAAGCGGTAGGCGCTGTTCAACGAGAACACGCCAAAACCTGAGCTGGGCCCGAAGTCTTTACCGACCACATTACCGCG
>DASROA010000029.1:0-9702 GCA_035647115.1 Thiopseudomonas sp.
AATTGAGGGTGTTAGCAAGGTTTTGTCTGCTGATAATGCTGCCTTTGAGCATCAGCTGCCAGAAAACGTTGCACCTTTAATTGCGGAGTTAGGAAAAGACTATACGCACATCTTGGCGGCGGCGACCACAGGCGGTAAAAACATCATGCCACGGGTAGCAGCGTTGCTGGATGTTGACCAAATCTCTGAAATCATTGCAGTGGAAAGCGCTGACACCTTTAAGCGTCCAATCTACGCCGGTAATGCGATTGCCACAGTGCAGTCCAGTGCGGCAATTAAAGTGCTCACAGTACGTGGCACAGGTTTTGATGCGGTTGCAGCTGAAGGCGGTTCCGCAAGCATTGAGGCAGTGACTGCAGGCGCTGATGCGGGAATCTCAGCATTTGTTGGTGAAGAACTGGCGCAATCGGATCGTCCTGACTTAACCGCTGCAAGAGTCGTGGTTTCTGGTGGCCGTGGTATGCAAAGCGGTGAGAACTTCGAAATGCTCTATAAGCTCGCTGATAAGCTGGGTGGAGCAGTGGGTGCATCACGTGCGGCAGTTGACGCAGGTTTTGTACCTAACGATTTGCAAGTGGGTCAAACAGGTAAAATTGTTGCTCCCGACTTGTATATCGCTGCGGGTATTTCCGGCGCAATTCAACATTTGGCGGGCATGAAAGATTCTAAGGTGATCGTTGCGATCAACACCGATGAAGATGCACCGATTTTCCAAGTGGCAGACTACGGTTTAGTGGCGGATTTATTCGACGTTATTCCTGAGCTGGAAAAAGCGCTGTAATCTTACTGCACGCTTAAAAGCCCGTTAGCAATAAAGCCATCCCTATTTGGGATGGTTTTGTGCGGCGGGTTTTTTTGTGGCTATCGTTTTTAGCTATGCTTGGTAAAGACTTGGTTGATGGGCTTTACTTTAAGTGCAGCGTTGCACACAAGGCCGTGTAAGATATGCCAATTAATCAGGTTGTAGGGTGGATGTTCTAATATGAACAGAGGATTTGTTTTGAGTGCGGTTTGGGCCATTGCTAGCGGTGTATTGAGTCCAGTGCTTTACGCATCCCCGCAGCCTTGTGAAACATTAGTGGCAGTGCACTACTTAAGCCCACAGTCAGATACCGCCGCTTATTTTGATCTGCAGCAACAACGTGAATTGAATACAGAATTGCTTGCAAGACTTGCCGAAGAAACCCAGCTGATCTTTAAAATTGATCCGGCGCAAGGGCAACAGGCTTTACATGAAGTGCAAAGTGGGCGGGTTGACCTGATTGTGGGGGTTAGCGATAAACCAGACAAACTCGATCAATTAGAGTACTTGGTTCCTGCATATGCGCAGAAAACTTACCGTATTTGGCGACGCAGCCACGAGCAACTAGCGCCGAACCGTTGGCCTGAATTGTCCGGCTTACGTGGCGTGGAAGCAGTACCAGTAAAGCAATTAGTGGAATTTAAACAGCAAGCCGATCAATTGAGCTGGCCGCTTAATACTGTGGAGTCAGTGGAGGACGGTATTGAAATGCTGCTGGCGGGCGAGGCAGATTATTTGTTAGCTGAGCAGCAATCCTTACAAAAGCATTTGATTGAGCGTGAGCTCAGTAACGCGCTTGAGTCGATTGAGCCCGCAGTGGAAACAGCGCGGCTCTTTATCGCCCTTGCGCAGGATTCAGTTTGCAACACCGCTGAGATGCGCAAGGCATTGAGCACGGCGCTACAGAAATTTAATCAGTAATAATTCGTGAAAAATGAGTGACTCGCCACAAAAAAGCCCAGCATATGCTGGGCTAATTTGTGAGACGCTGTTGAATTAGTTTCTTTGTTGCAGCGCTGCAATGCGGTCTTCTAAAGGTGGGTGGCTCATAAGCAAAGCGGCCAAACCATCTTTTAAACCACCATTGATACCAAAGGCAACTAAGGCTTTAGGCATGTCGGCAGGTAGTTCCTGCTCGGCACGTAAGCGATTTAAAGCACCGATCATTGCGTGCTTACCGGCGAGGTCAGCACCGGCTTCGTCAGCACGGTATTCACGACGACGGGAGAACCACATCACGATAGTGCTAGCCAGTATTCCCAACACTAACTCTGCAACAATGGTTGCAACAAAATAGCCGATGCCGCGGCCATCTTCGTTCTTCAGCAGCACTCTATCGACAAAATCACCAAAGATTCGAGCAAAGAACATCACAAAGGTGTTCACAACGCCTTGTAATAAGGACATGGTAACCATGTCACCGTTAGCCACGTGACCAATCTCGTGGGCCAGTACGGCTTTGGTTTCCTCTGGAGAAAAGCGTTCAAGTAAGCCTTGGCTAACTGCAACTAGCGCGCTATTTCGGTTCCAGCCAGTGGCAAAGGCATTGGACTGGTGGGAGGGAAAAATACCCACTTCAGGCATGCCAATACCAGCCTCATTGGCCAGCTGTTCAACGGTTTGTACCAGCCACTGTTCTTGGCGGGTGCGCGGCTGGGTAATGACTTGCGTGCCGGTGGTGCGTTTGGCCATCCACTTTGAAATAAACAAAGAGATTAATGAGCCAGAGAAGCCAAAGACGGCACAGAAAATTAATAGATCACTGTGGTTAAACCCAGTGTAACGGTCGACCCCGAGTAAACTGAGGGTCACGCTGGCGACCAGCAGAACAGCAATGTTTGTTGCTAAGTATAAAAATATACGCATCATGTGCGGAGAACTCCAAAAGTATATACCTGTTGCACTATATAAGGGCAACAGAGGTGTCCTTCAAGGGGCTGTTTGTTGCAAGCTGTGTCGAGACTTAAAAATCTGTCTTGTTAAACCTGCAGCAGTTAGCGGAGGGTTGGTTAACTGAGGGTAGTAGGTGATCTAAGCAATTGATTGAGACATGCTGTGCCTAGCATTAGAGGCCTGCTAGCGTCGAGCAGGCCTCTAATAATGCCCTTAAAAAACCTTCATGTATGCACTCATTGCTGGTAGGTTTTCAAGAAGTTGGCAATGCGCCCCATGGCCAGCTCAAGATCATCTACGCGAGGCAGGGTTACCACACGGAAATGGTCTGGCCAAGGCCAGTTAAAGGCGGTGCCTTGGACCACCAGCAGTTTCTCTGAGAGCAGCAAATCCAATACGAATTTTTCATCGTTATGAATAGGGCAGACCTTGGGGTCGATTTTTGGGAAGGCATATAACGCGCCCATGGGCTTTACGCAGCTTATTCCAGGAATATCGTTTAGCAACTCCCAGGCACGGTTGCGTTGCTCCAGCAAGCGGCCACCAGGTTTTATCAAATCGTTAATGCTTTGATAGCCGCCTAGGGCGGTTTGGATAGCATGCTGCGCGGGCACGTTCGCGCATAAACGCATATTGGATAAAATATCCAAGCCTTCAATGTAACTGCGCGCCCGATGCTTAGGACCTGAGACCACCACCCAGCCTGAGCGGAAGCCGGCAACGCGGTAGGATTTGGATAAACCATTAAAGGTTAAGCACAGAACATCAGTGGCCAGTGATGCAATACACACGTGCTGCGCATCATCATAAAGAATCTTGTCATAGATTTCGTCCGCCATGATCACCAGATTGTGTTGGCGAGCCAGTTCGACAATCTCCAACAGTACTTCTCTGGAGTACACCGCACCTGTGGGGTTGTTGGGGTTAATCAACACTATAGCTTTGGTGTTGGCGGTGATTTTTGAGCGCATGTCGTCAATGTCTGGAAACCAGCCGGCTTGCTCGTCACATAAGTAATGCACGGGCTTGCCACCAGCGAGACTTGCCGCAGCAGTCCATAGGGGGTAGTCCGGGGCTGGGATGAGCACTTCATCGTTATTGTTTAGCAGGGCTTGTAAAGCAATCACAATAAGCTCGGAAACACCGTTGCCGAGATAAATATCTTCAATGCCGACACCTTCCACATGCATTTTCTGGTAATACTGCATGATGGCTTTGCGTGCACTGAACAAGCCTTTAGAGTCGCTGTAACCCTGCGCGGTGGATAAATTACGAATCACATCTTGAAGGATTTCTTCTGGTGCTTCGAAGCCGAAAGGTGCAGGATTACCAATATTAAGTTTTAAAATGCGCTGCCCTTCGTCTTCAAGGCGTTGGGCGTGTTTCAGTACAGGGCCTCGTATGTCATAACAGACGTTAGCGAGCTTGTTCGATTTGCTGAACTGCATGATGTTGAGTATCCCGAGTTAAAAAGGTCAAAAAAAGGGCGTTCTGTCGATAAAAAACGATTTGAGCGCTGTCGTCTAAGAAGCCGGCACCCTATATCAGCACATCAGGGTTGCTTCATATAGAGGCATATAAAGAAGACTATCATACGACTGTGTTAGCAAAGGTGAAAGGGAGTGTTCAGCTTATGCTTGGGTTTTAATTGGAGAATGTGATGAAAAAAGTAGAAAAAAGTCAAGAACAGTGGCGCGCAGAGCTGTCAGACGAAGCCTTTCGAGTATGTCGTCAAGCCGGCACAGAACGGCCTTTCAGCGGTAAGTATCATAGGCCTGAGTTTACTGGTGAGTTTGCTTGTGTGTGTTGCGGTCAACTGTTGTTCGATGCCCAACATCAATTTGACGCCGGTTGCGGTTGGCCCAGTTACACACAACCCATCTCACCGGAGGTATTGACTGAGCATGCGGACAATAGTTTAGGTATGCAGCGCATTGAAGTGGTGTGTTCCCGCTGTGATGCTCATTTAGGCCATGTGTTCCCCGATGGGCCACCACCTACTGGGTTGCGTTACTGCATTAATTCGGTAGCGTTAAAGTTGATACCTGACGCAGAATAATAGAGCTGCGTGACTGTAAGCTAATAGCGCCCATAGAGCACAGGTTAAACTGGCTGGAGAACAGTGTGTCCGAATTAATGAATGAGTTTTTGCAGCGTGCCAATCAATTGCTGCAACAAGTTGAGCCTTTATTGCCCAAGCCCGTTGAGCCCATTGATTGGAATCAGGTGCAGGCAGCCAGCTGGCAGCGTGAAGGCAGTAGCAGTTTTTTTCGAAGCATTCAGATTGGTGCTGATATACGCCTAGCAGATTTGCTCGGTGTGGATCACCAGCGGCAGCAATTGCTGCGCAACACCCAGCAGTTTATGTGCGGCTATCCAGCCAATCATGCACTGTTATGGGGTGCGCGCGGCACAGGCAAGTCGTCCATAGTGCGCGCATTACTGGCAGAATATGCCGCAGAAGGTTTGCGTTTAATTGAAGTGGAGCGCAATCACCTTGAGGACTTACCGTTGATTGTTGAGTCTTTGGAAAATTTACCGCAACGCTTTATTGTTTTTTGTGATGATTTATCCTTTGAAGCCGGTGAGGGCGATTACCGTATTTTAAAAAGTGTGCTGGATGGCTCTTTGGAGCGGGCGCCGGATAATGTGCTTTTATACGCCACTTCAAATCGGCGTCACTTATTGCCTGAGCACCACAGTGATAACCAAAACTGGCAGCGTGGTGATGGCGGCGAGCTGCATCCCAGTGAGGCGGTTGAGGATAAAATTGCCTTATCGGATCGCTTTGGTTTGTGGTTGTCATTTTATCCCTTTAGCCAAGCACATTATTTAGAGGTGGTGCAGCACTGGATTGGCGAATATGCCAAAGCCAGTCAGCTGCAGTGGACCTTTACTGATGAGCTGGCTAAGCAGGCAATCAGTTGGGCGCAAGCGCGGGGCAACCGAAATGGTCGCTGTGCGGCGCAGTTTGCTAAGCAATGGGTCGGCTTGCAACTGCTAGAGCAGGCAGAGTAGGCGAGCCTGCCGTCAGCGTATTGGGTTAATTCGGTGCAGGCTCTATACTGCACCCTTTATTTGTTGGGAGGTCGCTATGAATGCGTCATTTATTGAGCATCATTTACAACTGCTAGCGCATTTGCGAACGATTTTAGTGGCAGTAGCAGATGCTGAGGTGGTGCCGGAAAATAACCACGCATTATTTTTAGAACGTTACGATGACATGGTGGCGCGTTTGCGGGAAAGCACCGAAGACTTGTATATGGGGCAAGATATTATCAGCCAAGTATTTCAGCGTTACCCACAAATCGCCCACTTGGTACCCCGTGATTTGTTGTGGTTCTTTGCTGGCGATTGCCTGCACTTCTTGGAAGATGAAGAGATTGAGAAGTATCAGCAGGTCGAAGAACAGCGTTTTGAGGCTATAGAACAGGGCGAAAACTTTGATTGGAACCAAGCAGTGCTTGCGGTATTTGCACCAAAAACAGCGCCAGAGTCCTGAAATATAAAGAGTTTTTAAAAAAGGGCTTGACGAGTGCAAATTGAATCCGTATTATACGCACCACTTCCAAGCAATACAGCAGATCAAAAAGATCGTAAGATTCTTGAAAGTTGCAAGCTGTTATAAGCTCCAAGGCTGCGTCCCCTTCGTCTAGTGGCCTAGGACACTGCCCTTTCACGGCAGTAACAGGGGTTCGAGTCCCCTAGGGGACGCCATTTTTGCGGGAATAGCTCAGTTGGTAGAGCACAACCTTGCCAAGGTTGGGGTCGCGAGTTCGAATCTCGTTTCCCGCTCCAAATTTGGCGTTATCGCTAAGAAGAAAAGAGCCGTAAGGCTCTTTTTTTTCGTCTGCAGTTTAAGCCCTTGCGCTACAAGGCTTTCCTAGCTTTCTTCGCTTTTCTCCATGCCGTTCTGGCAGTGCTTTGTAAGCGTCCGGTAAACCCATCTTGAGCTTGGCGGCGGAGCCGTCAAGATAGTGTCCACTTATTCCTTAGTGGACACTATCTATGAGCAACGTAAGAGTAACTCGACCTTATCGTAAGCGTCGTCAATATACCCCTGAATTCAAAGCCCAGTTGGTGGCTGAAAGCCAAAACCTTGGTGCATCTGTTTCCCGCATTGCTTTAGATAATGAGCTCAATGCCAACTTACTTCGGCGCTGGATTAAAGAGTCAAAGCAAGTAGGTCAACAGCTATCGCCAGCCTTTGTGCCGATTAATTTTCCAGCGGTAGCTAATCCAACAGTGCAAAAAAGCAACAGCATACGCATTGAAATTCCCCAGCCTGGTGGAGCAATTGTGGTCGAGTGGCCTACGGAGCAGGCCCACCAGTGCACGATGTTTCTACGCAGCCTTTTGCAATGATCCGCATTGATGAAATCTGGCTGGCAACCGAGCCACTGGATATGCGAGCTGGGTCAGACACTGCACTGGCGCGTGTCGTTCAGGTGTATGGCTCAGCCACTGTCGTAGACGCATCAGCGCAGTCTACAAAGCAGCCCAAACGAGCGCCATTGCCGCCCGAGCTGCCCCGCACGCTGATCCACCACGAACCAGAAAGCACCCAATGCAACTGCGGTTGCCAACTCAAGCGCGTTGGCGAAGGTGTCAGTGAAAAGCTGGCTTACGTGCCGGGTGAATTTACCGTAGAACGCCATATTCGTGGTAAATGGGCCTGCGCGCAGTGTGAAACACTAATCCAAGCGCCCGTACCTGGTACCTGCTCAAGTCATTGATAAAGGCATCCCCACTGCATGCTTATGGCTCAAGTGTTAGTAGCCAAGTACTCAGATCATTTGCCTTTGTATCGTCAAGAACGCATCTTTGCTCGTGCTGGCTTCGCCATCCCACGTTCTACTCTGGCGGAATGGGTTGGAGTTTGTGGTGTGCAACTACAGGCTTTGGTTGATGCTCTGAGAAGCATCTTATTAGAACATAGCGTTTTGCACGCTGATGAAACACCGGTCAATATGTTGCTCCCAGACAAGAAAAAGACCCACAAAGCCTACGTTTGAGCCTACTGCACCGCGCCGTTCTCGGATCTGAAAGCGGTTGTTTATAACTTCGCTCCGACTCGCGCCGGTGAGCATGCACGAAATTTTCTGGGCGACTGGCAAGGCAAGTTAGTGTGCGATGACTATTCGGGTTACAAAGCTGGTTTTGGCAACGGCATCACTGAGATCGGTTGCATGGCTCATGCGCGACGCAAGTTCTACGATCTGTACGAAGCCAACCAGAGCACCCTTGCTGCACAAGCCCTTGAATATATTGGTCAGCTGTACATGATCGAGCGTGAGACAAAAGATTTGCCACCGGATAAACGTCACGCCATAAGGCATGCTAAAGCTCGACCCATTGCTGATGCATTGCACCAATGGACGCTGGACAGCGCTAACGCGCTATCTGGACGATGGCATGGTGCCGAACGACAACAACTGGGTCGAGAATCAAATCCGTCCATGGGCACTGGGTCGCTCCAACTGGCTATTCGCCGGTTCACTTAGAAGCGGGCAACGCGCTGCTGCAGTCATGACGCTGATCCAATCCGCCAAACTGAACGGGCACGATCCATACGCCTATTTAAAAGACGTGCTGACAAGACTACCGACGCAGAAGAACAACGCAATTGATGCGTTGCTGCCGCACAATTAGGCGCCGGTTATCCTAAGCAAGGTGTGATAGCCGGACGCTTACGGTCTTCTGGCCTATAAGCCTTTAATCTCGGGTGTTGTAGCATAAAGGTATTTAAGATAGTTTAGGTTGGGGTTTCAAACACCTAACGGGTCAATGATTGGGTGTTGTTCAAACTTATTCATCAAGCTGTCTTAATGATTTAAGTCGTGGTCTATGACCGGGTAAATTGGAGCCAGATGCGTTTGTCTATCGGGCTCAACGCCTAATACTCCACAGGCTGGCCGAGCTTGTTGATCTGGAAGTATTCTCCATCTTTTTCAACGACCGCAACGCCATCTCTAAAAGAGTCTGCGCTGTCATACTGAAAGGGGATGGTTACTTGGCCCTCTTTATTAATAAAGCCCCATTTACCATTCATTTTAACGGGTGCAAGCTGTTCTTCTGAAAAGCGATAAGCATGCTCATAAACGGAAGGGATCACGTTTTTTCCTGTTTTATCAATAAAACCCCATTTGTCATTTTTAGCTACTGGCGCGAGCCCTTCAAAAAAATAACCAGCCGAGTCAAACTGCAAAGGGATAACTTCGTGTCCCGCAGTATCTAAAAACCCCCACATGCCGTTTTTTTCAACGCCCACCAGTCCATCTGAAAAAAGCTCTATAGAGTCGTACTGGAAAGGAATAACCATTTTTCCTGTTTTATCGATATAACCAGTCCTTTCATCTTTTCCGACCCGAGCCAATCCATCTGAAAAGTGCCTTGCAAACTCATACTGCAAAGGGATAACTACATCACCTGTACTATTAACAAAGCCCCATAGGCCATTTTGCTTAACATTGGCCAGCCCTTCGGAAAAATCCCATACCTCTTCATACTGCAGAGGAATAATTTCGCGACCGGTTGTGTCAATAAGGCCGTATTTACCATTTTTTTCGACCCTAGCAAACCCTTCTAAAAAGCTTAGAGCATAGTCGTACTGCACAGGAATTATTTCGTTACCCTTTGCATCAATAAAACCGTATTTGCCGTTTTTTTCAACTAAGGCAAGTCCTTGCTCTAGACAACCAACAGAGTCATAACCATTAACTGATGGCTCGTCGCAGGCAGTGGCACTGTGCGCCACGCTTTGAGCTAAGAATACATAGCTGCAAATAACGATACAGCTACATAGTTTGCGAACTTTTTTACTTGTGCTGTTCATGGAGTGCCTCTCTTTTGTGGGTGTTTTTAGTACAGTACCGCAACAGCATTGGAAAACCTAAAACACTTATATCAGTCTAAGCATGATGCTTCCAAGTCTCTTCTGTAGTGGCATTGTAGTGCATAATGAAGATGTACTGCTTGCTTGATACAGGGTATTGTTTACATAAAAG
>DASROA010000030.1:0-26591 GCA_035647115.1 Thiopseudomonas sp.
GCAATTTCTTGTGCGTCAATGACAATGCGCGGGTGCTTGTTAAGGGCTGCGTAATACTCGTCAATGGCTAGAAATAATTCGGCTGGCGCTAATAAAGGGCGCTCAATGTCGCCACGTCGTTCTTCATAGCGGCTGCGAATATCCTGCCAAAAGGCTTCAGCGGCGCTATCGACACCTTGCATTGAGAAAACCTGCGCATCGCTGGGTAGGTAGTCAAACAGCGTGCTGGTTTCTTCAAAAAACAACGGCAGATAGGCTTCAATACCCGCCGGGATGATGTCGCTGGATAAATCTTGATAAATCGGGCAGCGTCGAAAGTCCACATCAAAGTGTTCGCGAAAACGGGCGCGGAAGGCACTGCGGGCTTGTTTGTCCAGTGGAAACTCGCGGGCCGGCAGCAGACGAATGCTGTCGACTTGTTCAATGGAACGCTGGCTTTCCGGGTCAAAGGTGCGCAGGGTTTCAATTTCATCGTCAAAGAGGTCGATGCGGTACGGGGTGTCACTGCCCATTGGAAATAAATCCAATAAAGCGCCACGCACTGCAAATTCACCGTGTTCATACACAGTGTCAACACATTGATAACCTGAAGCCAGTAGGCGGCTGCGCATCTGCTCCACATCAAATTTTTGTCCCACATCCAGCATTAGGCTGGCATCAATCATGAACGACTTGGGTGCTAAGCGGTGCAGGGCGGTATTAATAGGGACAACTAAAATTCCCTGCTGTAGTTGCGGCAGTTGATACAGGGTGGCGATCCGCTGGGAAATAATATCCTGATGGGGGGAAAACACATCATAAGGTAGGGTTTCCCAGTCTGGAAAGTGCAAAACCGGCAGTTCTGGAGCAAAGAACGCCAATTCTTCTTTTAACCGTTCAGCGCTTTGGCTGTTATCTGTAAGCAGTAAAGTAAAACGCTGCGCGTTACGTGCAGCTTCAGCAATGGTCAGCCCTTGCGCAGCACCGGGGAGGTTGCCCCAGAGCTGTTTGGCAGAGTTGGTGGGGAGTTTTGGGAAACGCAATACAGACACAGTAAGCTCTTGTGAGGTGAATAAAAAAGGCAATTGTAACGGGCAAATGCAAGCCTCGCCAGATAAGCTTTTCAAGAGAATTTTGTATAGAGCTTGCTGGTTTCGTTTCTGCGGCCGATAATGTACTCCTTTTTAAGCCCCTAAGTAGGTATTTCACGTGACTCAGAAGACTGACCAGTGTCTTGGTGATTGGATTGAACGAGAAGCCCTTGCCGAGGCAATGATTCCACTTATAGGCCAGCTGTATCGCAATAATAATGTGATTACGTCCATTTACGGACGTGGCCTGATCAACCGTTCTGTAATTGAAATTCTTAAAGCGCACCGCTTTGCACGCCACCGTATCGGTACCGGTTCCGAGCTGTTCGTGCGTGACACATACCCTGTACTTAAAGCCATGAGTGAAATGGACCTAGGCGCCGCATCTGTGGACCTGGGTAAAATGGCGGTTAAGTTTAACGCAGAAGGTAATGGTCGCACCATTGAGCAATTTGTTCGTGACGAGCTGGCTGAAGTGGCTGGCAAGCGTGACAGCAATTTGCATCAAGGTACCGATGTGGTGCTGTACGGTTTTGGCCGTATTGGTCGTTTGCTGGCGCGCATTCTGGTTGAGAAAACTGGATCAGGTGACGGCTTGCGTTTACGGGCCATTGTGGTGCGTAAAGGTTCTGACAATGACTTGATCAAACGTGCCAGTTTGTTGCGTCGTGACTCAGTGCACGGCTCGTTTGATGGCACCATCGTAGTTGATGAAGAAAACAACACGCTGAAAATTAACGGCAACTTGGTGCAAGTGATTTATTCCAATGATCCGAAGACTGTGGACTATACCCAGTACGGCATTGAGAATGCTTTGCTGGTGGACAACACCGGTCGCTGGCGTGATAAAGAAGGTTTGCAGCAGCACTTAGACCGTCCTGGTATTGCCCGCGTGGTGCTGACTGCGCCAGGTAAAGGCGATATCAAGAATATCGTGCACGGTATTAACCACACCGATATTACTGATGAAGATAAAATCATCTCTGCTGCGTCCTGTACCACCAACGCCATTGTGCCGGTGTTAAAGGCGATCAATGATGAGTTTGGTATTGTTAATGGCCACGTGGAAACCGTGCATGCCTATACCAATGACCAAAACCTCATTGATAACTTCCATACCGGTAGCCGTCGTGGCCGCAGTGCACCACTGAACATGGTCTTGACTGAGACCGGTGCAGCAACTGCAGCTGCTAAAGCGTTGCCTTTCTTAGAGGGCAAGCTAACCGGTAACGCGATTCGTGTGCCAATCCCTAACGTATCCATGGCAATTCTCAGTTTAAACCTCGAGAAGAGCACTGACCGTGATGAAGTCAATGAGTACTTGCGCCAAATGGCCATGCACTCAGAGTTGCAGAAGCAAATTGACTATGTGTCCTCTCAGGAAGTGGTTTCTTCGGATTTTGTAGGCTCGCGGCATGCTGGTGTAGTGGATGCAGAAGCAACCATTTGTACCGACAACCGTGTGATTCTATATGTCTGGTACGACAACGAGTACGGCTATAGCTGTCAAGTTGTGCGTGTTATGGAAGACATCGCTGGAGTTCATCCAGCTGCATACCCAAAGTAGGGACGCGTGCACTGCCAAGCGCAGTGTTAAGAGGGAGCCGCAGGGCTCCTTCTTGCGTTGATAAAGAGCGTTTACCTTGAGCAGAATCAAGAAGGCAAGGATCTAACACTAAAGGTTGAATTTAGGATTATTTTGTCTTTTTGGCTGGCAAGAGGCTGCTATACCTCTTTATAATCAAGCAGATAACTTTTTAAACGTTGGAATGCTGTTAAGTGCCCTTAAGCAATGCTTTTGCATAGGGCAGGATTAACTATTTCGACATACCTATCAAACACACTACCGTGGTTAGGCAAACCTATGATCAAAATAAAACGTGGGCTTGACTTGCCCATGACTGGAGCGCCAGAGCAGCGTATTGAGGCTGGAAAGCCGGTGCGCAGCGTTGCAGTTATAGGCTTCGACTATAATGGGATGAGGCCTACAATGCAGGTGCAAGAAGGGGATCAGGTTAAATTAGGCCAGGTTCTTTTCTCAGATAAAAAGACACCCGGGGTGCATTACACTGCACCTGGAGCAGGGGTGGTCAAATCCATTAACCGAGGTGAGCGTCGCGTCTTTCAGTCCATAGTGATTGAGCTGCAAGGTGATGAGCAAGTCACTTTTGCCAGTTACGATGCGGATAAGCTGTCTGGTTTGAGCGATGAACAAGTTCGTGAGAACTTGCTTGAATCAGGTTTGTGGTCAGCTTTGCGCACGCGTCCTTACAGTAAAGTACCTGCTGTAGACTCCACACCGCGCTCGATCTTTGTGACGGCAATGGACACTAATCCATTGGCTGCAGATCCGGCGGTGATTATTGCTGAGTATGCAGAGGATTTTAGTCACGGGTTAACAGTATTAAGCCGTTTGGCAAAAGTCTATTTGTGTAAGGCTGGTGGCGTAAGCTTGCCCGGCGAGCAGTTAGATAATGTGCAAACACAAGCCTTCTCTGGCCCGCATCCAGCAGGTTTAGCAGGCACCCACATCCATTACCTTGATCCTGTGAGTGCCGAGCGCACTGTTTGGCAAATCGGTTACCAAGACGTGATTGCGATTGGTAAATTGTTTACCACAGGTCAGTTGTGGGTTGAACGGGTGGTTTCTTTAGCAGGGCCGATGGTCAAGCAACCCCGTCTAGTACGCACACGCTTAGGCGCTAATGTCAGTGACTTGGTTAAGGGCGAGCTGGAAGCAGGGAACAATCGCGTGGTCTCTGGTTCTGTTCTAGGTGGCCGTACAGCACGTAATACCTGCGACTTCTTAGGTCGTTACCATACACAGCTGAGCTGTTTAGCAGAGGACACTGAGCGTCAGATGCTCCATTACTTGAGACCTGGGGTGAACAAGTTCTCAGTATTGAATATTTATATCTCTAAGCTGTTTGCTGGCAAAAAGTTTCCGTTTACTACCACCACTAACGGTAGTGAGCGTGCAATGATTCCGGTTGGTAGTTATGAAAAACTAATGCCTCTGGATATTCTGCCGACGCAGTTGCTGCGTGCATTGCTGGTCGGTGATACAGATGTTGCACAGAAGCTGGGTTGTTTAGAACTGGATGAAGAGGACCTTGCGTTGTGCACTTTTGCATGCCCTGGTAAGTACGAATACGGCCCGATTTTACGGGATAATCTAACGCGTATTGAGCTGGAGGGGTAAGTCATGCTGGGTCTTCGTGCGTTTCTCGATAAAATCGAGCACAACTTTGAAAAAGGCGGTAAGTACGAAAAGTGGTACTCCCTGTATGAGGCCATTGATACAGGTTTATACCGTCCAGGTAGCGTAACCAAAACCACTGCTCACGTCCGTGATGGGGTGGATTTAAAGCGCATCATGATTACTGTCTGGCTGTGTGCGTTCCCCGCCATGTTCTTTGGTATGTGGAACGTTGGTTATCAAGCCAACTTGATCTTTGCTGATAGCCCTGAGTTATTGGCCGCGCAAGATGGCTGGCGTATAGCGCTCACCAGCACATTGGCTGGCTTTGACCCAGGCAGTGTTTGGGACAATATGATTCAGGGGGCCACTTGGTTCCTACCGATCTATATGGTCACCTTTATTGCTGGGGGTTTCTGGGAGGTGTTGTTCGCCTCAATCCGCCGCCATGAAGTGAACGAAGGGTTCTTCGTATCCTCCATTCTTTTTGCACTGATCGTGCCACCGAGCATTCCATTATGGCAGGTCGCCATGGGGATTAGCTTTGGTGTAGTGATTGGTAAAGAAGTGTTTGGCGGTACCGGTAAAAACTTCCTTAACCCTGCACTGGCAGGCCGTGCCTTCTTATTCTTTGCTTACCCAGCACAGATTTCCGGTGATGGCGTGTGGACGGCAGTGGATGGTTTTGCCGGCGCAACTGCGCTGAGTCTCGGTGCTGAAGGTGGCATGGAGCAGGTGCTTGGCGCTGGTATTACCTGGATGGATGCCTTTATTGGTACCGTGCACGGTTCAATCGGTGAAACCAGTACTTTAGCCATTCTTCTTGGCGGCAGTGTGCTGCTGATTATGGGTATTGCCTCATGGCGAATTGTTGCAGGTGTGATGCTGGGTACCATTGCTTTGAGCTTGTTGCTCAATGTGATTGGCTCAGACACTAACCCAATGTTTGCGATGCCGTGGTACTGGCACTTAGTTGTTGGTGGTTTTGCCTTCGGCATGATGTTCATGGCAACCGACCCTGTATCTGCATCCATGACCGATACCGGTAAGTGGGTTTTTGGTGCACTGATTGGGGTGATGGTGGTGTTAATTCGAGTGGTGAACCCTGCGTTCCCTGAAGGCATGATGCTGGCAATTCTATTTGCCAACTTGTGCGCACCATTGATTGACCACTTTGTCGTTCAGGCCAATATTAAGCGGAGGCTGGCACGCAATGTCTAGTAAAAAAGAATCAATCACTCGCACGCTGATTGTTGCGTTATTGGTGTGCTTGGTGTGTTCGGTGTTTGTTGCTGGAGCAGCGGTTGCTTTGCGCCCAATCCAAACTGAGAACCGTTTGCTCGATAAGCAGCGCAGTATTCTGTCGATTGCTGGTTTGGGTGACTCCAGTATGTCTAGCGAGCAAGTCAGACAGGTGTTTAATGAGCGCATTCAAGCCCGTCTAGTGGATTTGGATACCGGTAAGTACTCGGATGCTTATGATCCGATCACCTTTGATCCGCTGGCATCTGCAAAAGATCCTGCATTATCAAAGGCGTTACCAGGTGATCAAGATACTGCCTCGATTAAGCGTCGTGAGCGTTACAGCACTGTGTACGTTGTTGAGGACAATGGCCAGCTGGACACTTTAATTGTACCGGTGCGTGGTTATGGCTTGTGGTCAACCTTGCATGGTTTTATTGCAGTTAAAGGTGATCTGAATACTGTTGCTGGTTTTGGTTTTTATGAGCATGGTGAAACACCAGGTTTGGGTGGTGAAATTGACAACCCAAACTGGCGTCAACTCTGGCTTGGTAAACACCTATTCGATAACAACGATAAAGTCGCCATACGCGTGGTTAAAGGTAACGTGGACGAAAGCAGTGCCAATGCTGTCCATCAAGTGGATGGTTTAGCAGGTGCAACCTTGACCAGTAATGGCGTGACTCATTTAGTGCAATTCTGGCTGGGTGAAAATGGCTTCGGTAGCTTTATTGAGCATTTACGTGCAGGGGAGGCGTAAAAATGTCACAGCCAACAATTAAAAAGGTCGTACTCGATCCGATTTTTAGTAACAACCCCATTGGCTTGCAGATCTTAGGTATCTGTTCGGCGCTGGCGGTTACTTCCAATCTGAAAACCGCACTGGTTATGTCGGTTGCCTTAACTTTGGTAACCGCATTCTCGAACATGTTTATCTCAATGATACGCAGTCAGATCCCCAGCTCAATTCGTATGATTGTGCAAATGGTGATTATTGCGTCCTTGGTAATCGTAGTTGACCAGGTGCTTAAGGCGTATGCCTATTCACTGTCGAAACAGTTGTCGGTGTTCGTCGGACTGATTATCACCAACTGTATTGTGATGGGGCGTGCGGAAGCATTCGCCATGTCCAACCCACCGGTGATTTCATTCTTTGATGGTATCGGTAACGGGCTAGGTTACAGTGCAATGCTGATTGTCTTAGGTATTATCCGTGAGCTGTTCGGTGCGGGTAAGCTAATGGGCTATACCATTATGCCGGTCATTAATGATGGTGGTTGGTACCTGCCTAACGGTATGTTGTTATTACCCCCTTCAGCATTCTTCTTAATTGGTTTGATTATTTGGGGACTGCGCATGTGGAAAACTGACCAGGTTGAAGAGCCCGATTTCCGCATTGCTGCACACACTCAAGAGAAGGAGGCGTACTGATGGAACATTACATCAGTTTATTTGTTAAGGCGGTTTTCGTTGAAAACATGGCTTTAGCGTTTTTCTTGGGCATGTGTACTTTTATTGCAATTTCCAAGAAAGTGGAAACGGCAATTGGCTTAGGTATTGCGGTTGTGGTGGTACAGGTAATTACTGTTCCAGCTAACAACTTGATTTATACCTACTTGCTGAAAGACGGCGCTTTAGCTTGGGCGGGTTTGCCGGAGGTTGATTTAAGCTTCCTTGGTCTGCTGAGCTACATCGGTGTGATTGCAGCACTGGTGCAAATTCTCGAAATGCTACTCGATAAGTACGTGCCTGCGTTGTATAACGCACTGGGTGTGTTCTTACCCTTGATCACCGTAAACTGCGCCATCATGGGTGGTACCTTGTTTATGGTGGAGCGTGACTACAACTTTACAGAAAGTACCGTATATGGTTTAGGTTCAGGGTTTTCCTGGGCTCTAGCCATTGCCTTACTGGCAGGTATTCGTGAAAAGTTGAAATACAGCGATGTGCCTAAAGGTCTTGAAGGCTTAGGTATTACGTTTATTACCATTGGCCTGATGTCATTAGGCTTTATGTCATTCTCTGGCATTCAACTGTAAGGAGTAGCGAGTAATGAATTTTGAGATTTTTCTCGCTATAGGCATGTTCACCGCAATAGTGCTGGCGCTGGTTTTAATTATTCTAGCGGCCCGTGCGCGTTTAGTGTCCAGCGGTGATGTAGACATCTTGATCAATGGTGAGCGTACGATTACCGTGCCGGCTGGTGACAAGTTGCTACAAACCTTAGCGAGCTACGATATTTTTATTCCCTCTGCCTGTGGTGGTGGCGGTACCTGTGCACAATGCGCATGTATTGTCAGCAGTGGTGGTGGCGGTATGCTGCCCACTGAGGAATCGCACTTTACCCGTCGCGAAGCCAATGAAGGCTGGCGTTTATCTTGTCAGGTCAACGTTAAGCAGGACATGGAAATTACCGTCCCAGAAGAAGTCTTCGGGGTTAAAAAGTGGGAGTGTGTGGTTGAATCCAACCCGAACGTGGCCACCTTTATTAAAGAGTTGACCTTAACGCTTCCTGAAGGTGAGGATGTTAATTTCCGCGCCGGTGGTTATGTGCAGTTAGAGTGCCCACCGCACACGGTTCACTATAAGGATTTTGATATCCAAGAGGAGTTCCACGAAGACTGGGATAAGTTTGATGTCTGGCGCTATGTGTCAGAGGTTAAAGAAACCACTATCCGTGCATACTCGATGGCCAACTACCCCGAAGAGAAGGGTATGGTGAAGTTCAATATTCGTATTGCAACGCCGCCGCCAGGTCGTGATGACGTGCCACCAGGTATTATGTCGTCTTGGGTGTTTAGTCTTAAGCCCGGCGATAAAGTGACAGTGTACGGTCCCTTTGGTGATTTCTTCGCTAAAGACACTGATGCCGAGATGGTCTTTATTGGTGGTGGTGCCGGTATGGCGCCGATGCGTTCGCACATCTTTGACCAGCTTAAGCGTCTGAACTCTAAGCGTAAGATTAGCTTCTGGTACGGTGCGCGTTCGCTGCGTGAAGCTTTCTACATGGATGAGTACGACAAGCTGGAAGAAGAAAACGAGAACTTCACATGGCATTTGGCGTTATCTGATCCACTTCCTGAAGACAATTGGGAAGGCTACACTGGCTTTATTCACAATGTGTTGTATGAAAACTATTTGAAGGATCATCCAGCACCTGAAGACTGTGAGTACTACATGTGTGGGCCACCAATGATGAACGCAGCAGTTATCAAAATGCTTGAAGATTTGGGTGTGGAACCTGAAAACATCTTGCTTGATGACTTTGGAGGCTAATATGCTACGCAACCTGTTACAGGGAGCGTGCTTGTTATCTTTGCTAGTGACGCTCAGTGGTTGTAACAACACCACTGAGCGTATCGAAGAGCTGTCTGGGCCTACTATGGGTAGTACTTACACCATCAAGTATGTCCATAAAAAAGGTACAACACCTGCAGTTGATGCTGTGGGTGTTGAACTGCAGAACATTTTAGATCGAGTCGACCGCCAAGTGTCTACTTACCGCTTAGACTCAGATACTGCCCGCTTTAATCAATCCCCCGCCAACACTTGCATGGATATGCCAGACGCAGTGTTAACACTTGCCGAGTACGGCTATCAGCTTTCTGAACTCAGTGACGGTGCGTTTGACTTAACCCTTGGTCCGTTATTGGATGTTTGGGGCTTTGGTCCACAGTCCAGAGAGAGAGTTGTCCCCAGTGCAGAAGAAATAGCCGCTGCCAAGGCAAAAACCGGCTATCAACATATTCGTGTGGTTGATGGTCAGCTGTGTAAAGACGCAGATGTGCAAATTGAGTTCAACAGTATCGCTGCCGGCTATACGGTAGATCGTATTAGTGAGCGTTTTACCGAGTTGGGTATCGACAGCTATATGATCGAGGTGACCGGTGAAATTATTGCTGTTGGTCGCAAGCCCGATGGCTCACCTTGGCGTATCGCCTTGGAGCAACCCTTGAGCGACGGCCAGAGAGTTATTCAGCGTGTGCTTGAGCTGGATGGCTATGGAGTGAATACCTCAGGTGATTACCGCAACTACTTTGAGGAAGACGGCGTACGCTTTTCCCATACACTTGATCCGCAAGTGGGAGCGCCCATTAGTCATAAGTTAGCATCGGTGACTGTGGTGGATAAATCTACCCTGAAAGCCGACGGATTAGGTACACTATTATTGGTGCTCGGACCTGAGCGTGGTTTAGCTTTTGCAGAAGAGCATAATGTGGCTGCTTTTTTTGTCATGCGTGACGATGACGGCTTTGTAACAAAAGTCAGCTCGGAATTTTCCAGGATGTTTCCTGAAGGAGGCAACCCATGAGTGGGTTCGTATTGTTTTTAGTGGTCTTTGCAATTATGGCACTGGTGGTGCTGGGTATGGCGGCTGGTGTTTTAGCCGGACGTGCACCTATTGCTGGATCCTGCGGTGGTATTGCCAACCTGGGCATTGAAAAACAATGTTCTATATGCGGTGGCGTGCGAGAAAAATGTGATGAAGTAAATACACAGCAAGCGTCCTTAGCACATAACGCTGCGCAGGCGTATGACGCAACTAAGCGCTAATAGTTAGGTGCGAGTTATGCTGGCTTAATAAACCAGTTGTTTGAATATGCTTGGGTAATGTTGCACAGGCATATTGAGAAGGAGTCCAAATGGCAGTTTACAACTATGATGTGGTAATTATAGGGACAGGACCTGCAGGCGAGGGGGCAGCAATGAATGCTGCTAAAGCAGGTCGTAAGGTTGCTGCTGTAGAAAGTCGTGGGGTGCTGGGAGGAAGCAGTACCCATTTAGGCACCATTCCCTCGAAAGCATTACGTCATTCAGTGCGTCAAATTTTGCGTTTTAATACCAGTCCAATGTTTAGACAGATTGGTGAACCGCGCTGGTTCTCCTTTCCCGATGTATTAAAAAACGCTGGCAGTGTGATTGAGCGTCAAGTGGCGTCGCGCACCAGCTACTACGCACGTAACCGCATTGATGTGTATTTTGGTACCGCCAGTTTCGCTGATGAACACAGCGTTGATGTGGTGGGTCCCAGCCGCGTTGAAAAGCTGGTGGCCAATGAAATAATTATTGCTACGGGTTCACGTCCATACCGCCCAGCAGATGTGGATTTTAACCACCCACGCATTTATGACAGCGATACTATTTTAAGTTTAAGCCATACACCGCGCCGCTTAATTATTTATGGTGCTGGGGTGATTGGTTGTGAGTACGCCTCAATTTTTAGCGGCTTGGGTGTGCTGGTTGATTTGATTGATACCCGTAACCAATTGTTAAATTTCTTGGATGACGAAATCTCCGATGCATTGAGTTATCACCTACGTAATAACAATGTGTTGATTCGCCACAATGAAGAGTACGAGCGGGTTGAGGGTGTTGATAAGGGCGTTATTTTACACCTTAAGTCAGGCAAGAAAATTAAAGCAGATGGTTTCCTGTGGTGTAATGGGCGAACCGGTAATACCGATCAGCTGGGTTTAGAAAACATTGGTTTAACCGCTAATAGTCGCGGTCAAATTGAAGTGGATGAGTATTACCGTACTGCAGTACCTAATATTTATGCCGCCGGTGATGTGATCGGTTGGCCAAGCTTAGCCAGTGCTGCCTATGACCAAGGACGTTCTGCTTCTGGCAATATTATCGATGAGGATGCTTGGCACTTTGTTGATGATGTACCAACAGGTATTTATACCATTCCAGAAATCAGTTCTATTGGTAAAACAGAACGTGAACTGACCGAGTCGCAAGTGCCTTATGAAGTGGGTAAAGCGTTCTTTAAAAGTATGGCGCGCGCACAGATTTCTAATGAGCCGGTGGGCATGTTAAAAATCTTATTCCACCGCGAGACTTTAGCGATTCTAGGCGTGCATTGTTTTGGTTATCAGGCTTCAGAAATTGTCCATATTGGCCAAGCCATTATGAATCAGCCAGGCGATGCGAATACCTTGATGTACTTCATCAACACCACCTTTAACTTTCCAACCATGGCTGAAGCCTATCGAGTTGCAGCGTATGACGGCTTGAACCGGCTTTTTTAAGCGGCTCCGGTCAGTGGCCTGATTCGGTCGGAGTCTTGTTGGAAAAGAACTTTAGTGATTCTCGAGGGTGGCACTGGCCAAATCGGGAAAGTCAGTAATCAGGCTGTCCACACCGCAATCAGCGAGTCGGCGCATTAGTGTTGGCTCGTTGACTGTCCATACCGACACATGCAGACCTGCGTGTTGTGCTTGAGCTAAGCGCTGCTTGCTCGCTATCGACCACTTCAGCACGAGCATGCTGCACTGGTAACGCTGCGCAATTTTAATTGGATCTAACCATGCGTATTCTGCTACTAAGCCTCTGGCTAGGTGCGGAGTAAGGCGTTGTGCTGCCCGCAATACTCTACGTGAGCTGCTGGTTATAATTATTTTATCTTGCAAGGCATAGCGTTGACTTAATTGGTCAATGGCCATCACAGTTTGCGCGGCACGATTGCGCGAAGTCTCTTTCACTTCCAGTTGCCAATGTATAAAAGGGCAGTGCTCGAATAACTGCTCAAGGCTGGGAATGGGGCAGGGAGTGGGCCACGGCACTGTATTGTGACGGGCATCCATCAGCATCAGTTGCGCTGCGGTGTAGTGCTTTACTTTGCCGCGCCGAGCAGTGGTGCGCTTTAGGTTGTCATCATGAATCACCATAAGTTGACCGTCACGGGATAAGTGCAAGTCAAGCTCACAGCGGTTAACACCAGCATTCAAGCAGGCTTGAAAACTGGCGAGGGTGTTTTCTGGTGCAATACCCCGGGCACCCCGGTGGCCATAAATTAGCGTCATGGTGAGATGGGGTATTTCGCTTGGTGGTTTTTTACACTATTAATAACAGTGCTGTATTCAAAGTAAACAGAAAAGCCTGTGTAGTCCCAACGGGTGATGGGGGGCGGTCCTATGTCGTTCAGCAAGGTGTGGACAAACATTTGTCCTAACAAGTCGATGCGCTTGTTGATGACTTTAAAGTACTGCTCAAGGGAGCGATTGTGTTCGCTGACAGTACGCAATAAGGGTTGTGCGGCCAGCTCAAGCTGGTGTAACTCGCTCAAGGTGTTGAAAATGAGTGAGTCTTCTTCGTCATTACTGTCGTGTAAACGAATTTGCAGTGCGATTTGATCGTCAATGCGATAGTATTCGCGGCGACATTCGGTATCTAGTGTGGACATGCTGAACCCATGGCTGCAGTGATGGTCTGAGTGTAGAACGGCACAGCATAAACTGCCAACCTATCGAATCTTTTCTGTGAAAGTGTTCATTATGTTTCGACCTTTAGCTTTATTTATTGGCATGCGTTATACCCGTGCTAAACGCCGCAATCATTTTATTTCTTTTATTTCTTTAACCTCCATGGTCGGCTTGGCTTTGGGTGTGTTAGTGATGATTTTAGTGTTGTCGGTGATGAATGGTTTTGACCGAGAGCTGCGCACCCGTATTTTAGGCATGGTGCCCCACGCGACAGTCAGTTCCTATACGCCGCTGGATGATTGGCAGTCGGTTGCCGATCAAGTGCTAGAACACCCTGAGGTGGTTGCGGTGGCCCCCTTTACTCAGTTGCAAGGCATGCTCAGCCACAGCGGCAGCGTGCAGCCGGTATTGGTCAATGGGGTGCTGCCTAGCGCTGAAAGCACAGTGTCGATTATTGAAGAGCATATGGTGGCGGGCAGCTTAGACGCCTTGGCCAGTGGTGAGTTCGGTATTGTTATTGGGCAGCAAACGGCGGCGCGTTTCAATGCATCTGTGGGTGAGAAGCTGACTTTTGTGTTGCCGGAAGCATCGATTACCCCAGCCGGGGTTTTCCCGCGTTTAAAGCGCTTTACGGTGGTGGGTATCTTTAAAGTAGGTGCGGAGTTGGACGGTTCTTTGGCGCTGATTCATATTGAAGATGCCGCGCGCTTATCACGCTGGCAGCCCAATCAAGTGGAGGGGGTGCGTTTAAAACTGAATAACTTATTTGACGCGCCGCGAGTGGCTTGGGAGATTGCCCGCAGTCTGCCGGATAGTGATTTACACCCCCGCGACTGGACCCGCAGCCATGGTAATTTATTCCAAGCCATTCAAATGGAAAAAACCATGATTGCTTTGTTGTTGCTGCTGATTGTCGCTGTGGCAGCTTTTAATATTATTTCCACATTGGTGATGGTGGTCACTGATAAAAAAGCCGATATCGCGATCTTGCGTACGCTCGGGGCTTCTCCAGGGCAAATTATGGCGATCTTTATGGTGCAGGGAACACTTATTGGTGTAGTGGGTACTTTGATCGGCGGGGTTTTGGGTGTTATCAGTGCGCTCAATGTGACCGCATGGGTGGCTGGCTTAGAAAAGCTGTTTGGTCATCAGTTTTTAAGTTCTGATGTGTATTTTATTAGTTATTTGCCGTCAGAGCTGCGTGGCAGTGATGTGGTATTGATATGTTCGGCTGCTTTGTTAATGAGTTTTTTAGCTACTTTATATCCAGCATGGCGTGCTTCACGCACTGAACCTGCGGAGGCTTTGCGCTATGAGTAATTCAGCAGTTTTAGAGTGTCGTAATTTAACCAAAAGCTACAGTGAAGGCCCTGCGCAAGTGCAGGTGTTGCAAGGGGTTGAGTTGCTGTTAAAGCCTGGTGAGCGGGTTGCGATTATTGGTAGTTCTGGATCGGGTAAAACCACTTTGCTAAATATGCTGGGCGGTTTAGATACGCCGAGCAGTGGCAGTGTGTGGTTGGCTGGTGAAGAGTTATCGGCGTTGTCGGAAAAGAAGCGCGGTTTATTACGCAACCGGGCGTTAGGCTTTGTTTATCAGTTCCATCACTTGTTGGCGGAGTTTAATGCGATAGAAAACGTTTGTATGCCGTTGTTAATCGGTAGTTTGCCTGTGCCAGAGGCGCGCCAACGTGCTGAGGATTTGCTGAGCAGAGTAGGCTTAGGTTCGCGTATGCAGCACAAGCCGGCGGAATTGTCCGGTGGTGAGCGGCAGCGGGTGGCTATTGCCCGTGCCTTGGTCAATCAGCCGAAACTTGTCTTGCTTGATGAGCCAACCGGAAACCTGGACCGTGCCACTGCGCAAACCATTCAAGAATTGATTCTGGAGCTGTCTGTTTCACTGGGCACCGCGTTTTTGGTGGTGACCCACGATCCAGCCTTGGCGCAACAAATGGATCGTATTTTGAGCTTAGAAGATGGGCGCTTGGTGCCGGTGGCTAAAGATTTGTCTGAAAGTTAATTAGGCGATTCAAAGTAGGTTTGTATTATTAAAGGCTGGCAAACCCAACTAGTGGCCAGTGAGTACCGTGCGGGTGTCATGGCAAGCGAAGCCATGGATGGCGCAGCGCCCGAATGCACGCCAGGATGGCGTGTTGAGGGAAGAATGGCACTTGCACGGTGCGGCATGCAGCAATATTTTAATATTTTTGATTGTTAGTGATGTGGCATGACGTGCTTCGGCATTGCTGTTTATCCGTCGCTGAGCCCGTCCGGGGCTCAACTCCGGCGCTACGCCATCCTTGGCTCCGCTTGTCACAGCAACCCCGAAGCACTCATTGACCAACGGCGCTGTTTGTACTGCTTATACTAGGCTCATTACAGCCAGAGATAGTTTAGGCGTAGCTAAGCTGAACACACTTCAAGGACTTCAATCTGCTCAAGCGTCAGGTACCGCCAGCGCACCTGTACATCGTAAAACTGCACACCATAAATGCGCTCAGGGGTTGGCTGTTGATAAGCCGGGCGTGGATCTTGGGCTAGGCATTGCTCAATCAGCTCGATTAAAGGTTCATCTAAACGTTGCGCGTGCTGTTTGGCTTGCTGCAAGGCAGCAGTTTGCCAGCTCACCTCAATCAGCTCAGGTGGGCTGTCAGCAATGGTATTCCGCGCAGCTGAAATGCTGTCTGCATAAGGCACATAGGGCTTGATATCCAGGACGGGTGTGCCATCCAATAGATCAATACCAGAAATCCATAAGCGGCCTGCTTCGGCACGTTCTAACCGCACAGCAGATTGCCCAATGCCATTGGGGCGGTGGGTGGCGCGGCTGGCAAACACGCCAATACTTGTATTACCGCCGAGACGCGGCGGGCGCACTTTTAGGCGTGGTGCGCTGTCTAGGTTCTTATGGAATAAAAATATCACCCAAATATGACTGACCTCATCCAGGCCAGCAATGGCGTCCGCCTGATTGTAAGGTGGCAGCAACTCAATACAACCTTGCGCCGCCGGTGCCAGTGAAGGTTGCCGAGGGATGGCAAACTTTTCTTTAAAACATGAGTGTACATAACCAATGGGCTCGACGGAGTAACTCACTGATGTAGCCTCAATTGTGGGTAGAGTAGAATGCTGCACGGTAACTGAATTACAGTGCAGCACCACCGGTTTTTAGCCAGCCACCAATACGCGTATGGCCTCTAGACGTAAAGCGGCAGTTTTAAACATGCTCATACCTTGTTCTTGGTAGGCGCGTAACGTCTCAATTTCTTCATCGCGCACACTGGGGTTAATGGCTTGCAGAGCCGTTAAGCGCGCGATCTCCTCATCCATACTGGCAAAGAAAGCTGCGCTGGCCTGCTCTACACGTTCAGCATGACGAGGTTGCATAATGCTTTGCGCATTGTCGACTAAGCCTAAAATCTTCTCACGTTGTGCACGGGCAAACTTATTAGCACTGGAGCGCGGTACACGTTTGACTTGTTCATTGAGCACTTCAAAGCTGACTCGACTGGCTAGATCATTACCGTTATCGTCAAGCAAACAGCGCATCGCAATAGGTGGCAAGAAACGTCCCAGTTGTAAATGTTTAGGCGCGATGGCTTCGCTGACGTACAAAAGCTCTACCAGCATGGTGCCCGGTTGAATGGCTTTGTTTTTTAGCAAGGCGACCGCTGTATTGCCCATCGAACCTGACAGCACTAAGTCCATACCACCTTGTACCATGGGGTGTTCCCAGGTAATAAACTGCATGTCTTCGCGACTCAGTGCCAGTTCACGGTTGTAAGTGATGGTGACAGCCTCATCGCTGCCCAGGGGGAAATCGGCATCCAGCATTTTTTCGCTGGGACGCAAAATGAAAGCATTATCTGAATGATCTTCGCTATGAATGCCAAAAGCATTAAACAGTTGCTCCATGTAAATGGGCAGATCAAAGGTGTTATCTTGCTGTTCAATGGCTTCAACCAAGGCTTGGCCCCGTCCGGCGCCGCTGGAGTTGATTTCCAGCAGACGGTCACGGCCTTGCTCCATTTCATTTTCCAGTTGCGTGCGCAGCGTTTTAGCTTCATCCAGCACGGCTTGCCAGCCGGCTTGATCATCCATGTCCAGTAACAAATGCTCTAACTGCTCATTAAACTGCAGTTGCAAGGCATTGCCGGTGGGGCAGGTGGATAAAAAAGCATTGAGCCCCTCGTGGTACCACTCAAAAACACGTTGCTGTGCTGTGTCGGTGAAGTAGGGCACATGAATTTCAATGGTGTGCTGTTGGCCAATACGATCTAAACGACCGATACGTTGCTCTAAAAGATCGGGGTGTTGTGGCAAGTCAAACAGCACTAAATGGTGGCTGAATTGAAAGTTGCGGCCTTCACTGCCAATTTCTGAGCAAAACATCACCTGGGCGCCAAATTCATCTTCGGCAAACCAAGCAGCAGCGCGGTCACGCTCAACGATGCTCATGCCTTCATGGAATGTTGTAGCTGGAATCCCAGAACGGATGCGCAGTGCGTCACCTAAATCAAGGGCGGTTTCTGCATGGGCACAAATCACCAAAACCTTTTTTTGCTTAAGCTCTTTTAAGGTGTCGAGTAGCCAATCCACTCGTGAGTCAAATTGCCACCAATGCTGTTCATCGCTATTTTCTGCAGTGGCTCCAGTGATTAAAACGCTGGGCCCGTTAGTATATAAATCAGGGTAGAGCTGGGCATGCAAGTCAGCCGGGTTGTCTTGATACTGTTCTGGCCGGGTTAAGGGGGCTGGGTGCAGTTTGCGCTCAGGGAAGCCGGAGATTGCTGCACGCGTATTACGGAACAGTAAGCGTCCGGTACCATGCCGGTCTAACAGCTCACGAATCAAGCGTGGTGCTGCTTGCTCATCACCCGCGTTAAAAGCGCTGATTAAGGCTTGGCTGCTGTCACCTAAGAAGTCTTCAATGGTGTGTTGCGCAGCACTGCTCAGTTGTTCCTGCTCAAGCAGTTCCTGTACTGCGTTAGCAATGGCTTGATAGTGCTGGCTTTCTTCAAGGAATGCATCCAAATCATGAAAGCGGTGTGGGTCAAGCAAGCGTAAACGGGCAAAATGGCTGTCTTGGCCAAGTTGCTCAGGTGTTGCGGTTAACAGCAGTACTCCCGGAATACGGGCGGCTAATGCTTCAACAAGTTGATAAGCAGGGCTGGATTGCTCTGGATGCCAAACCAAGTGGTGCGCTTCATCGACTACCAGAATATCCCAGTCACAACTGAGTAGTGATTGTTGTGCGATCTGGTCTTCAACCAGCCAGTTCATGGATGCTAAAGCAATCTGGCAGTCTTCAAAGGGGTTGTCGGCATCGCTGGCCTGAAAACGCTCGGCGTCAAACAGTGTTACATCTAAATTAAAACGGCGACGCATTTCTACCAGCCATTGATGCTGTAGGGTTTCCGGCACCATTAACAAAATACGACTGGCACGACCGCTGAGCAGTTGGCGGTGAATGATCAAGCCTGCTTCAATGGTTTTACCTAGCCCCACTTCGTCAGCTAATAAGACCCGGGGTGCAATGCGGTCGGCAACTTCTTGAGCAATGTGTAACTGATGGGCAATGGGTTGTGCACGTGCCCCTGCTAATCCCCACAGTTTAGATTGTTGCAGGCGGCTATTATGTTGCAGTGAGTGGTAGCGCAAGGTAAACCAAGATAAAGGGTCAACTTGTCCAGCAACTAAACGGTCACTGGCCACTCTAAACTGAATGAAATTAGACAGCTGTGTTTCGGGTAGCAAGCATTCTTCATTTTGCGCATCAAAGCCTTGGTAAACTAACAAACCGTCCACTTCATTTACTTCGCGGACGGTCATGGTCCAACCTTCAAAGTGGCTGATTTCATCACCGGGCTCAAAGCGAACACGGGTTAAAGGGGCGTTACGCTGCGAGTATTGGCGAGTTTCCCCGGTTGCTGGGTAAAGGATGGTAAGTAAGTGACCATCGCAGGCTAGCACGGTGCCTAAGCCTTGTTCGGCTTCACCGTCACTGATCCAGCGTTGTCCAGGTTGATACTGCTGCGTCATGCTTGTCTCCGTGTGATGTAAAAAGCGCGTTATCATAACGGATACTAGCCTACAAGACACCTTTCTCTTTTTCTGAGATTTTGTGAGCTTAAGCAAGAGACATTTGCAACAGGGCTGGTTATAGTGGATTTGTACTATGGCATGAGGAGTGTTCATATGTTGCCCCCGATTCCACATGGCTTGGTGCCGGTTACAGCGCAGCAAGATGTTCCTAAACCTAAGCCAGCCGTAGCACCGGTCAGCCCAGCCCAAGAAAGCGCGAAAGGCAGTGCCGTTACTTTAGAAGACGATCACGTATCAGAAGCACAAGAAAGAGCGCGAAAAGAGCAGCATCGGCGTTATCAGCGTGAACAATCACAGTCCGAAGCGGGTGATGCTGAGTCCTCTGCAACAGATGACAAAGATGATAAAAAAGACGGTACTGAGTTGCCGCGAAAAGGCTTGTGGGTGGACCTAGAAGTTTAACAGTTGATTAACGTTGATCAGCACTTCACCAACAGTGTAATAAAGAGTTTCAGTATGAGTGAAAAGCCAGAAGCTAATGTGATTAGCTTAAATAGTGAGCGTAAACGGCGAGTGCATGACCTGCACGAAAAGCGTTTACAGACTGTTCGAGCTGCATTTGTTCAGGCACTTCCGTTATCGGCAGTGTCAACAAAAAAGAAGAAATCTAAGAAAAAACGCCGTTAACAACATTGTTTCGAACACACTTGTAGTAAAAGTATAAAATACATCTATTGACCTCTATCAAGATATGGCAGAGAGCTCTGCCGTATCTTTGTAGTCAGATAACTTTTAAAAGCGTGAGGAGATTGCAATGTTTATGGATGTAGTGGTTTTTGCAGGCATCGGGACAGTTGCCCTGATGGTCGCATTCTTCTTTGGTCTTTACTATTTCGTTAAAAAAGTAGAGCAGGATCGTAAGTAAGACTGATATTTTTCACAGCAAGAGCATGCAAGGTAATTTGGGCAACTTAGGTTGCCCTTTTTTTTGCATTCAATTCTTGAAAGACCTTTGATTATTACAGCATAACTCCCCCACTTTTAGATGTTGGGTCGTTTAATTCGGAATATGACGGTTAATCAATGCTCGTAGTGCAGCGGGCTTAACCGGCTTGGCCAGAAAACTTAAACCGGCAGTGTGCACTTTGCTAATAAGTTCAGGTCGTGCATCAGCACTGATCACAATACCTGGAATGGCTGTGCCGATGTGTCGGCGTAACCAGACCATCAACTCAATACCGGTATCGCCGTGATCCAGGTGGTAATCAACCAGCGCTATATCCGGTGCTGGTCCATTGGCTATAAGCTCAGAGCATTGTTCGCGGTTACTGGCAATCAGCACATCGCAACCCCAGCGTGATAATAGACTGTGCATGCCCGCTAAAATGCTGCTTTCGTTGTCAACACAAAGCACGCGGATACCGGCTAAGGGCTGGGTCGTTGTAGTGTTCTGTACAGTGGTAACAGTAGGGCGATTCAGCTGTCCGCGGTAAATCGGTACGGTGATACTAAATACACTGCCTTTTTCTTGCCAGGAGCGTACTTGGATTTTATGTCCAAGCACTTTGCTGAGTCCGTCAGCGATTGCTAGCCCTAAGCCTAAGCCTTTTTCTTCTCGGGTTTGGTGACTGTCGAGGCGCTTAAATTCTTCAAAGATAAATTTCAGCTTATCTTCAGGGATACCTTGGCCGCGATCCCAGACATCAATGCGAACATTTTCCCCCTGACGGCGTACGCCCAGCAATACAGTGCCATTGGCATAACGAAAGGCGTTGGTGAGGAAGTTCTGCACAATACGGCGCAGCAGTTTAGGGTCACTGATGATGTTCAGTGAAGTGCTTTTAAGACGGAAAACAATGCCTTGTTGTTCAGCAAGGGCGGTAAACTCAGCACCCAGCGCTTCCAGCCAAGGCCCTAACGCAAAGGGTCGGCAGTTAGGTGTAATACGACCACTTTCCAAGCGTGAAATGTCCAGTAGGTCGCTGATTAAGTCTTCCGCGGAACGCAGCGAGCTGTCTAAGTTTCTGACCAATTCTAGGGCGTCCTCAGGCAGTGCGTCTTGGTGGGATAAGGCTGCTGAGAATAAGCGCGCGGCATTCAGTGGTTGCATCAGGTCGTGACTGACCGCTGCTAAGAAGCGCGTTTTTGATTGGTTGGCATTTTCTGCCACATGCATGGCTTCGCTCAGTGCGATATTCAGTTGTTCAAGCTCATAGGTGCGCTCGCTGACTCGCTGTTCAAGGCTTTCATTGGCTTCTTTCAAGGCTTTTTCAGCTTCACGGAACTCAGTGATGTCGGTGAAACTCATTACGAAACCGCCGCCGGGCATTGGGTTGCCGATTAACTCGATCACCCGTCCGTTTGGAAACAAGCGTTCAGACGTATGTGCATTACCTTGGCGCATCCAATACAGGCGTTTATTCACGTGAGTCTCGACATTACCGGGACCGCATAGGCCTTTTTTCGCATTGTGACGGATAATGTCCGCCACAGGACGCCCCACTTGGATTAAGTCTTCAGGGTAATCAAACAGTTTTAAGTAGCGGCTGTTCCAGGCTACGAGGCGCAGTGAACGGTCGACTACGCTGATGCCTTGGGTGATATTTTCAATGGCGCCTTGCAGTAGGGTGCGGTTAAATTGCAACACCTCAGAGGCTTCGCCAACGATGCGCACCACATCTTCCACATACATTTGCCGGCCTTCAATGGCTGCTTTAACCACCACGCGAGTGGATGATGCGCCAAGTACACCGTTTAGCAAACGTTCAGTGTGTGCCACCCATTCGCTGCTGGCTGTTTCGCTGGGGTTAAAGCCTACGCCTGTTTTATAAGCAAAGCGTATAAAGCTTTGTCGAGCACGATCCTCACCAACAAAGCGTCCCGCTAAGGTCATTAAGTCATTGACTTGTACGGCAAAGGTTTGTCGGCTGCTGACATGCTGGCCGATGAAACGGCTGGCCTGCCAATGTTCTGAAACGCGGGTTTTAGAGAACAGCGAAACGACCACGAACAGTATAAAGTTGCCGCTTAGTGATAAAGAGACGCCCAGGGTTAATGGGTCTAAGGGTAGCCCGAAGGGTTGATTGGATAACCATAGCAGCCCTGGAAATGAGGCCAGCGACCAGTCAAAGCTGCTTGCAATTAAAGGTAAAACCAGTGTGTAGGCCCATAGTAAAGAGCCTGCAATTAAACCGGCAAAAACCCCTTGACGGTTAGCCTGCTTCCAAACCAAGGCGCCGAGCATCGCGGGTGCCAGCTGGGTCAGTGCGGCGAAGGCAATTTGTCCAATGGTGGCTAAGCTGGTGTTGGCGCCAAGCAAGCGGTAGCTGGTGTAGGACAGCAGTAAAATGATGATAATGCTCAAGCGTCGCGCAGTTAGCATCCAGTAACGAAATGCTTCAAAGGGGCGATCAGTGGTGCGGGCGGCAAGCATTGAAGGCAATAAAATATGGTTGGAGATCATGATGGCTAAGGTTAGAGCAGCCACAATAACCATCCCAGTTGCCGCTGAAGCACCACCAATAAAAGCAAGAATGGCTAAGTTTGGGTAGCCTTCGGCCAGTGGTAAGCTAATTACAAAAGAGTCAGGCACCACAGAAATCGGTAAACGCAATTGGCCAGCCAGCGCTATGGGGATAATAAATAAAGCAACGATTAACAGGTAAGCGGGGAATACCCAGCGTGCAACGCGTAAGTCTGCATAGTCGTTGTTTTCTACCACAGTGACATGGAACTGGCGCGGCAAGGTGTAAATAGCCATCATCGCTACGCAGGTTTGCACAATCATGGCAGGCCAATTTGTGGCTTCGTTCCAATACTCATCAAGTTTTGGGGCCTGCTTGGCCTGCTGCCAAAGATCGCCAAAACCGTTGTACAGCCCGTAAATTACAAAGAGCCCAACGGCCACGAAAGCCATCAGCTTAACTAGAGACTCAAAGGCAATGGCAAACATCAAGCCACGGTGGTGCTCGGTGACATCAAGCTTACGGGTGCCAAATAAAATGGTGAATAAGGCTAAGGCAACAGTAACGATTAAGGCAGTGTCTTGGGCATGCATGCCTGTGGAGTTGGCTGATGTACCTGTGAGTAAATTGACGCCCAGCACAATGCCTTTCAATTGCAGGGCGATATACGGCAGCACACCCACCATGGCAATCAAAGTAACTACAACAGCTAAGCGTTGAGATTTGCCATATCGCGCAGCAATAAAATCAGCGATTGACGTGATGTTTTCTTGCTTGCTGATGATGACCATTTTTTTTAACACCCAAGGGGCGAAGGTCAGCAATAAAATAGGGCCGATATAAATAGGTAGAAAAGACCAGATTTGCTCAGCCGCTTGACCAACTGAACCGAAAAATGTCCAGCTGCTGCAATACACTGCTAATGATAAGCTGTAAACAGTAGAGCGCATACGAGGACTGACATTGGTACCGAGGCGGTCACCGTAAAACGCAATGGCAAATAAAATCGCCATATAACCCAGCGCGACCAGCGCGATAAGCCCAGGGGAAATCGACATAAAAGAGGCCTAATAAGTAAGTGTAGTAAACAAGATACAGAATATAGTATGGAAAACTCGGTCCATAAGATAGCAGCTGCAGCTCTAAGCGCGCAGTTGCTGGGTTTTGAGCATGCTACTTGCAGCTTTGCCCTAAGAGTTGGTCATCTTGATGCACGGCGGCTTTGATAATTCTGACGAAGTCAATGGGGACCTGATCGCCCACTCGATGTCCAAATGAATCGTTAATATCTTTAACCTTTTATTATTTTTTTAAAATCCGGGCCGATCATAGCAATGCTGTACAACTGTGGCAAAAGGCTATATAGCCTGTGTTCCTTGCTGGGCGTACAACATTGCGACAAGTGCTTTGTGTTGCTGGTAACGTGTTAAGCGTTGGCTGAGTGCCGCTGGTAGCTGCCGTGCTTCGGTAAAATGAAGTGAGTGATAAAAGTCGTGTAGGTTTGGATGGCAAAACAGCCAGATAGGCGACCCTTGGTAAACTGTTTGGAGATGCTTGATAAGTAAACTGGCAACTCCGAGTCGACGGTACTCAGGAGCAGTGTATAAACTGGTCAGCCAATACCCATTATCTATTGGAGAAAGGCAAACTCCAGCAATTATTGTAGGGGCGCGCACTACCCAGACTTCGGAGTTTTGAGTGATCTTCATTGAGCTTTTATGATCGCGGTAAAACTTGCGCAGCAAAGTGTGCTGGTTTTTTGCCAGTCGTTGGACGCTGAAATTAGGGTGTTGTGGATCCATAAATATTGGTCATTACTGAGATAATTTGATTTTGTGCGGTTAGCTCAAAGTGTTTTGTAGGGGTGGTATGAGTACTATTCTAATCGTTGAAGATGATTTGCGCTTAGCCCAGCTAACCAGTGAATACTTGCAGGCTCAAGGTTTTAAAGTACAGCTTGAGTGTGACGGTGAGCAAGCGGTGCAAAGGATCATCAAAGAACAGCCTGATCTCGTCATTTTAGATTTAATGCTACCTGGGCAGGATGGGTTTTCAATTTGCCGTCAGGTTCGCGACAGTTATCAAGGGCCGATTTTAATGTTAACCGCACGCACTGCTGATGCAGACCAGGTGCAAGGTCTTGATGAAGGCGCTGATGATTATGTGTGTAAGCCGGTGCGGCCACCTGTTTTGCTGGCGCGAATCAAAGCATTGTTGCGTCGCGCTGATGGGCTTGAGGCCCGTCAAGAAGCATTAGATGTTTTGCAGTTTGGCCAGCTCACCATTGACCATGCTCGACGTTGTGCGTTTTTAGCGGGTGAACCTATTGAGCTGACCGGTGCAGAGTTTGACTTGCTGTGGTTGTTAGCGGTGAATGCGGGCACTGCTTTGTCACGAGAAACCATATTTAATGAGTTGCGTGGCATTGAATACGACGGTGTTGACCGTTCTATTGATGTGCGGATATCGCGAATACGGCCGCGTATAGGTGATGATGGCGAGCAGCCTAAGGTTATTAAAACCATTCGCAATAAAGGCTATTTGTTTGTGCGTGAAGCAGCGCAAGAGCTGTCGTGAATTCAATATTTTTTAGGGTTTATGGTGGCTTGCTCGCAGCACTTGTTTTGACTGCTGGGTTTGGCGTGCTGGCGCTTCATTTCACTAACGAGGTGCGCACAGAGCAACATCGTGAGCGTCTAGCAAGCGGTACTTTTAATCTAATGTCGAGCAACCTAAAGGATCTTGATGTCGTAGAGCAGCAGCGATCCATAGCACTGTGGAGTCGCTTATTGGGGATTCGCTTGCAGATTAAAGAGTCGTCTAACTTGCCGCTGGACAGAGGGCAGTTGGCACGATTGCAGCGTGGACGTGTGCTTGTGCAGCAAAATAAAGATACTGCGGTAGCGCAAATATATAGCTTGGTCGATGCTGCTGAGCAAACAGTGTTAGTCGGGGAGGTGCGCCGAGTTAGCGAGCAGTTAGCGCGCGCCACAGTGTATTTGTTGATTGATGAATTGGTTCGATATCCCGCTGCCGAGCAAGCAGCGCGCTTAGCTTTGCTTGCAGAGCAGCATAGCTTTGGTTTCGATTTAAGCTTGTTAACGGTCAGTAAAACCGACTTGGATGCTGACCAGTTGCGCAGAGTTGAAGAGGGTGACACCGTAATGGCGCTTGACCGTGGCGGTGATGCTATTCGGGTTTTTGCGGGCGTCAATGAAACCCCGTGGGTGCTTATGTTGGGGCCTGTGCGTCAAGTTAATCCCTATCCAGCGCAATTGCTCTTGCTCATAGCCGCGTTGGGATTGAGCATGATTGGAGCAATAGTCTATTGGTTGGTTCGGCAGCTCGAGCAGCGGCTGCAGAATTTAGAACGGGCAGCATCGCGTATTGCGAAAGGGCAGTTGGAGGTTAGGGTAACTGAGGGTGGCAGTGATTCTGTAGGGCGTTTAGCAGCACGCTTTAATGATATGGCCGCACGTTTAAAGGTTCTTATTAATGTACAAGGCGATATGGTGCGCGCCGTGGCCCATGAGTTACGCACCCCCTTGGCGCGTTTACGTTTTGGCCTGGATATGACAGAAAGCGCCAAAGATGAGCAAGTGCGTAGTAAATACTTAAAAAGCATGGATCAAGACATTGAGGATATGGATGCTTTGCTTAATGAGATGTTGACCTATGCAGGTTTAGAAGCAGGGATGCCAAGAATCAATTTTAAGCCGGTTGAAGTAAACGCCTTAATTGCACAGGTCATTGGTGAGTTGGCTCCATTGCGTCCAGAAGCAACTATAGTAAATACGCAGAGCGGGGTAGAAGAGTGTTGGGCGGATGCGGAGCAACGTTATATGCGGCAAGCTTTGCAAAATATAATCAGTAATGCTCAGCGCTATGCTAAAGGACGTGTTTCTGTAGCGAGTGGTATTGATAACGGGTTTTGCTATATAGCAGTGGACGATGATGGTGTTGGTATAGCCGAAGAGTTGCGAGAAAAAGTGCTCACTCCTTTTTTACGATTAGATGATAGCCGCACTCGAGCGTCAGGCGGGCATGGGTTGGGCTTAGCTATAGTCAAACGCATTATGTATTGGCATGCAGGCCGAATACAGATTGAGACAAGTCAGAGTTTGGGTGGCGCCCGCATTGTATTGCAATGGCCACTGACTGCGCTTGCTGAAAGTAAAAATGAGTAGGTTGGCCGCGAGATTGGAAAATTTGAGTTTGAAAACAGCTATTTTCAAAATAGGCCTTTACATCACATTTAAAGTCTGTAGAATGCGCTCCTCGTTAGGCAAACAAAGTAACAGCGCTTAACGTAACAAGTTGATTTTTAAGGAGTTATTCTTAAAAAGAGGCTTGACAGGCTAAAGTT
>DASROA010000031.1:0-8100 GCA_035647115.1 Thiopseudomonas sp.
AAAAGCTCGATGAAGTTATCGAAGAAGGCGAAGAAGCTAAAGAAAAAGCTAAAGAAGCACTTGATGATGCCGCTGCAGCCAGCAAAGACGCTGCTGAAGAAAGTGCAGAAGCATTAGCTGAGACGCAACAAGAGGCGCAAAGCAATCTTGAAGACTTAAAAGACACAGCCATGGAAAAAGTCGAAGAGATCAAACAAGACAACAAAGAAATAATTGATGCCGCTAAAGCTAAGCTGGATGAAGTCACGGAAGATTAATCACCGCTGAGCCATTCCAATTAGCCCGCACTCTGCTCCTTAGTAGTTGTGCGGGCTCTTCACAGCCATTTTTCAACGCTGTTTGGACTTCATAATACGTCAGCACAGCACATAATTTACCCACTGTATTCGGTGCTCGCTGAAAATCAAATAAAACCATTGACCTCCACAGCTGTCAGCCTATGCTAACAGTTACATTCTGCTGCCTATACGTTTTTTATGAGTACTCCAAACAACTTAATTAAAGTCGGAATCAGTGCCTGCTTGCTCGGCGCACCCGTGCGCTATAACGGTGGCCACAAGCTATCCTCACTGTGTCAAGACGTGCTGAGCCAGTACTTTGACTATATTGCCATCTGCCCTGAAGAAGCTATTGGCTTAGGTACACCCCGTGAGCCTATTCACTTAGTGGGTGATATCAATAGCCCACGGGCGGTGGGCACCGTCTCACCCGATCTCGATGTGACTGAAGCACTGACCGCTTACGGACAAACTAAAGCTGCACAGCTCACAGACTTATGTGGCTATATTCTGATGCAAAAGTCCCCTTCGTGTGGCATGGCAAAAGTAAAGGTGTACCAAACTGCTGGACACCCGGCTGAACACAGTGGTCGCGGTTTATTTGCCGCAGCCTTAATGCAGGCACAACCACATCTACCTGTAGAGGAAGATGGTCGACTGAATGACCCCGTGCTACGAGAAAACTTTGTTGCTCGAGTATTTGCCTACGCAGAATGGCGCAAGCTGCTCAGCAGTGGCTTGTCATTACAAAAGCTGTATGAGTTTCATGCTCGCTACAAGTACCAGTTGATGGCCAACAGCCCAACCGACTGTAGCGCCTTAGGGCGTATTCTTGCCAGCCCCCAACAGTCGTCACTAAACGCTTTAGCTGACCAGTATTTCAGTTTATTTATGTCGGCACTGAAAAAAATAGCCAACCGTGGCTCGCACACGAATGCGCTGCAACACATCAGTGGCTATATCAAAAACTCATTGTCCAGCGATGAAAAGCGCGAGTTACAAGATGTCATCACCCAGTACAGAACCGGCATAGTGCCTTTAGTGGTGCCTCTGACCCTGATTAAACATCATTTTAAACGCCACCCCGATCGTTATATTGCCGATCAAGTGTACCTGCAGCCACACCCGGAAAATCTTAGCCTGCGTAATGCTTTATAACCGACACTCAACTCTTCATTCAGTAGCACTGCCAGCGAGCAACTGTTCGCATTTGTGCCTTACACTAGCCGCTGGGCCGCTGTTGACGGCTCCACAGTAAAACTGCGCTAACAACTCACGGCAAGTCCTTAAAAGTTTGCTAATGCTAAACCTTTTACAACGTTGATAAGGATAAATCCATGCAGCAACTCATTTGGTTTCGCAATGACCTCCGCAGCCATGACAACACTGCTTTATCCGCAGCATTACAGGCGGGACCAACAATTGCTGTATTTATCCTCAGCCCCAGACAATGGCTGGATCATAATGATGCCGCCTGTAAAGTTGATTTTTTGCTGCGCAATCTTCTTGAGCTCCAAAAAAGCCTTGCCCGTTTAAATGTACCCCTGCTGATCCGGCATGCTGAATTCTGGCAGCATGCCCCTGATGTTATTGCTCAGCTGTGCCATGAGCACAAAATAACTGCGGTGCATGTCAACACTGAATACGGTGTCAATGAAACCCGGCGCGATGCGGCTGTGGGCAGAGTTTTAGTTGATCAAGGGATTTTATTTCACAGCCATCTGGATCAGTTGCTGTTTAAACCCGGCAGTATCCTGACCCAAAGTGGGACTTACTTTAAGGTGTTCAGTCAGTTTAAAAAAATCTGTTATCAGCGCTTATATGAGCATTTACCTGTGCCAGCTCACCTGCCACAAGCACAAGCGCCATGTGCCATAGCCAGTGAACCCATCCCAAGCAGTCTAAAGCCCTTTCAATCCATAGCCGCTGAACAACAAGCCCTATGGCCAGCCGGTGAGCAAGCTGCTCAACAGCGCTTGGCTGCATTTACTGCGCAAACTATTGTCGACTATGCAGAGCAACGCGACTTTCCTGCCCTAGCGGGCACCAGTCAGCTCTCACCTTACTTAACTGCTGGGGTAATCTCCATTCGCCAATGCTTACATGGCGCATTAACTGTCAATCAAGGGGAGTTTGCTTCAGGTCGGCAAGGCATAGTCACTTGGATTAATGAGCTGCTGTGGCGCGAGTTTTACACCCATATTCTAGTGGGTTACCCACGGGTATCCTGCAACCGTGCTTTTAAGCCGGAAACTGAAGCATTGCCTTGGCGCAACTCAGAAAAAGATTTATTGGCCTGGCAACAAGGCCGCACCGGCTTCCCTATTATTGATGCGGCCATGCGTCAGCTGATGGCAACAGGCTGGATGCACAACCGTTTGCGTATGCTGGTGGCGATGTTTTTAACCAAGAATTTATTGATTGACTGGCGTCTGGGCGAACGCTTTTTTATGCAACATCTAATCGATGGCAACTTGGCTGCCAATAATGGCGGCTGGCAGTGGAGCGCTTCCACTGGTACCGATGCAGTGCCTTACTTTCGTATTTTTAACCCCACCAGCCAAGCCAAGCGCTTTGACCCTAAAGGGGATTTTATTCGCCATTGGTTGCCGGAGCTCAAGCAGCTCAATGCCAAAGACATTCACCAACCATCTGCTGATTTATTGTGCACAATTAACTACCCCAAACCCATTGTTGATCTAGCTGCCAGTCGTGAGCGGGCTTTATCTGCCTTTAAAAACCTGCCACGACAACACAACTAAGATGCGCCGCGAGCTGAACAGCAGCGCAGCTGATTAATTTAAAGCACTGGGCCTATGGTGGCGATGACATTATTCCAAACGCGGCGGTAATAACGCCACTTTAACACCTCATCCAACTTCACTTTGACCGACTCATCAATATACTGCTGCTGCCGTTCGATAATGGCTTGGGTCAGTTCTGCATCCTGCAGCAAGATATTATTTTCATAGTTGAGGTCAAAACTGCGTAAATCGAGATTTGAAGAACCAATTAAGCTCACTTTGGCATCCACCGTTAAGGTTTTGGAGTGCAATAAACCCTCAGTGTGCTCATAAATCACACAACCTGCATCCAAGAGCCTGCGGTAGTAGCTGCGACTGGCTGCGGCCACAATCCAACTATCATTGCGCTTAGGAAACAGCAAAGTGACCGCAACCCCTCGGTGTGCTGCAGCACACAACGCCTCTAGCACTGTTGCGTCAGGAACAAAATAAGGTGTAGTTAAGGTTAAATCATTTTCCGCGCAAGCAAATAAGTTGGCGAACAGTTGCGGTGTTGCCCCACGACGCTCGGTGGGTCCTACGCCCATCACTTGCGCAGGGAAACCCTGTGCTGCGGGCTGGGCCGTTAGACTGAGCGGAAACACCTTCAGCGGCTCGCCGGTGGCCTGCATCCAATCGCTGGCAAATAATAGTTGATTTTGCATCACCACAGGCCCTTCAAAGCGCACCATAATATCAACCCATGGCCCATATTTTTCTTTAACTAAAAACTCTGGATCCGCTGAGTTTCTGCTGCCGCAATACGTGATACGTCCATCAAGCACGGTAATTTTTCGATGGTTACGTAAATCAAGTCGGCTGGTGACGATAGTTTGAATAATATTATTGATGGGTAAAGCAACCGCCACTTGCACGCCTGCCGCCTGCATACGCTGCCACAAACTGGACTTAATCAGTGAACGCGAACCTAAACCATCCGCCATAGCACGGCACACGACTCCGCGCTGTGCTGCTCGAATTAAAGCCTCAGCCACTGCTGTGCCGGTCTGATCCGTCAGCCAAATGTAATATAAAACATGCACATGATCTGTGGCCCCATCAATATCCGCCACCAGAGTATTGACGGTATCCTCAGCATCGGCCATCAATCGCGCCGTATTACCACCCAGCGGATAAAAGCCATTTATCGAACCCGCATATTGAAAAGCGGGCCGATAAATCCGCTTAATGAGCTTTTCACTGTTGTGCGCTGTCCCCATTAAGGGTGCTCCATGAGTTCTAATCTCATCAAACACCTTATCGTGACATTTTCGGGCGTGATTACCAATATCAATTTCACCAAATAAAAAGTAGATCACACTACCGAAATACGGCAACAGGTTTAAAACCACAAACCATGCCAAGCGCCCAGGTGGCGAGAGATCATCACGCAGTAAAATACGTATAGTAAAAGCAAGCACCAGCAGCGCATGCAGCACCACAAAAAGCGTTATTAAATAATCCGTATGCATACCAAAGCTACCGCAGAAACAAACCCATCATCACTGTGCAGCATCGATGCTAACAGCTACCTCGCCTCATATGCCTTTGTTTGCTTATTCTCCCGTAGCAACGCTTTTATAAAAGTAGCGCTCCACCACAAATAACAGCAACACCACAACACTGGTGGGCAGCAACCAACCCATTTGCTGCTTGGCAAAAGGCAAGTGATTAAAAAACTCTGGCACCCATGCTGATAAGCCTGCCGCAGTCAAACCATCAGCAACACCAAAGATTAGCGTAATGCCCATGGTGCCACGAAACATCAGCGTATTGGAGCGCCAAAAACGGTCCAGCAAACTCAGTAAAACCAACACAATTGCCAGCGGATACAAACCGGTTAGCACCGGAATTGACACTGTGATCAACTGCTCTAAACCTTGATTAGATACCGCCCAACTAAAGAGCACAAAAAAGATCACCACATACGTATAAGCAATATTCAGACGCTCACTAAAATACTCACCGCAAGCGACTAATAAACCCACAGCTGTGGTTAAACACGCCAATGCAATCACCACAGCCAACAGTAAATTACCCCATGGTCCAAATATATATTGCACATAGAGCGCTAAAACCTGACCACCATTTTGTGCTTCACTGGCAATGTCTTGGCTGGTTGCACCCAAATAAAACAAAGAAAGATAAACTGCCGATAAACCTAATGCAGCTATCAACCCTGCATACACCGAGTAGCGTGTTACCAAATGCTCTGCCTGCACACCTTTACTGCGTATAGCAGTCGCAATCACCACCCCAAAAGCCAGAGCGCCCAAGGCATCCATAGTGAGATAACCATGTAAAAAACCTTGCAGAAAAGCTTCTTGCTGATAAAGCTCCATGGCCTGACCAACAAGCCCAGCAGGCTTTAAAAAAGCAGCGCCCCCGAGAATCAGCAAGGCAATTAAAAGCACCGGGGTGATGACAGTACCAATTCGGTCAATAATTTTATTGGGGGTAATGGCTAAATATAAAACCAGCGCAAAATACAATGTAGAGTAAATCAGCAGCGCAGCGCTGCTATCCCCAAAAAATGGCACAACACCAATTTCATAGGACACAACTGCAGTACGCGGTGTAGCAAAAAATGGGCCTATGGCCAAATACACAGCCACTGCCAATGCTGTACCTGCTATTTTGCCCAATGGCTGCGTTAAGCTAGCCAAGCCTCCGCCAACACGGGCTAAAGCCACCACAGTGAGTAAGGGCAATCCAACACCGGTCAATAAAAACCCAATGGCTGCTTGCCACACCATAGCACCAGCCTGCAAGCCTGATGCAGCAGGAAAAATAATATTCCCAGCGCCTAAAAATAGTGCAAACGTCATAAAACCCAATGCAAATACATCACGCCGGCTAAACTGCGCTGATGCTGCTGTTATCCTATTCATGAAGGCCCTTTAGCTTAAGTCTCGAATAAAGCGCACAAGTCTAAAGCACTGACCTGCATCTAGAAAGGACTTAAAACAAGTTTGCCGCTGGCCAATGAAATAAATTCAGGGCCTAGCACTGCTATCAACTCATCGCCAGCCAGCAAAGGTTTTTCTAGCCGGCGCTTTTATTTTCGGTAAAAGTCAGGGCAATGGGTTCTGGCGATAAAACTGGCACAGTAAGCGATAAACTTCAGGCAAATGCTCGTGCAGCATGGCCGGCGCCTCAAAAAAGGTTTCACTGCACACTGCAAAAAACTCCGCTGGATTGGTCAAAGCATAATCATTCAGCGGTAATGGCCGATGACGCTGATAATCATGTTGTAATCGATTCCAAGCGGCTGTAAAAATCCTCTGCCACTCACCTGCGCGCATATCTGGATGCATGGGCGGTGCACCATTGGCGCCATCCCGTAGCATATCCAGTTTGTGCGCCACTTCATGAATGACCACATTACTGGCCTTGCCTAAACTGGCCTGGGCACCACTGTGCTGCACCGCATCCCAAGCTAGAATGACGGGTCCGCGAAACCATGCTTCACCACTGAGCGCAGGTCCTTGCAGATGCACAATGCCGTCACTGCTGCGATAAGGACGGTTAGGTACAAAACCACCCTCATACACTATGATGGTGCGCCAGCGCCGATACCAATCTAACCCCAGATACAAAATTGGCACGCAAGCCATGGTGGCTATTTTTAAACCCATGGCGTCGCTAATCTGAAAGCCTGCTCCAGAAGTAAAATCTTTTTGGGCGAGAAACCTAAAAGTCATATTCCGCAAAGCATCACGCTCAGCGCCTTGATAGCGCTGCGCCACTGGCCAATCAGCAATAGCTGATTCCCATTGTGCGGCACTAAAAGCCATTTTTTTAATGCGTCTATTTTCGCGCCAATGGCGAATGTGTTTAAACATAATTGATCCGTAATGGCTGGCCAGCCGCTCCACCTGCAGTCAACTTTATAGGATACGCGCTGAATTTATCCCTTACTGCTTATATTAAACTCTATTTTACGGCTGTTATTGTTAAAGCTCTCTAGCAGGGCAACCTGTAAATTCTCAGCGGTTTTAGGTAGTCTGCTGCTCTACATTGACTCTATTGTTTTGTTCGGCAACAGCCCGCAAAACAGCCAATTGATTAAAGGAACACTCGCAATGTCAGATGATTTATATCAGAAAGGTATTAAGAAAATACAAGAACTCACTGCGTCACCGGATGACAACCCTACAGGTGAAATGGATATTGGTGAAAAATTTAAGGATATCGCCCCTGATTTACAAAAATATGTCGTTGAATTTGCTTTCGGCGGTATTTACTCGCGCCCCGGCTTGGATAACAAACAGAAAGTATTAACCACCATCACCGCCCTCGTTGCGCAAGGCAAGCCACAAATTGGCATGCACATCAAAACCGGACTCACGGTGGGCTTAACCCCTGAAGAAATTGTCGGCTGCATTATGCACCTGATTCCTTACACAGGCTTCCCTAGCGTACTCAACGCCTTAGCAGTGGCTAAAGAGATTTTTGCAGAGCAAGGCCTTAGCGTAGATACGTCAGCCTTCAACTAATACCCTGCAGTTCAAGCGCGCCCGTTCAAACCACGGCACCGCCTGTAACAATCTGCAAGAAGCTGAGTTGTATGGCTATAGTGCTCGGTGTACTGCCCTGTTCACCGAGCAACTATTTCATCATGAACTGTTAAATGATTTGCGACAGCCTCTAAAAGTACGGGGCATTTCGCGCAAACTGGTAAGCTACCGCTTCGTTTTATCTCTATAGCCAGACAACATTAGGTAGCAAAGGGATACGTGTCTGGCATACCAGCAAGCGCTTGAGTATCCAGAGGTGTTACCGCCTGACTGTCTTCAACCCAAATATACTCATCAAACTGCTACGGCAGAATCGTTTCATAGTAATGACTGGTACGTTCTGTTTGCGGTCGGTAAATCACGCCAATGGCTCGTCCCAAGCGTGGTTTCATCAAGCCCTCACGCACTTGTGGGTCACTGCCACGGGCCAAAGGCAGTAAAAAGCCAGCATGCCCAGTGGCATGGCACAGATACTCGTAGCTCTCAGCTAACACAGGATTGAGCTGTTTAATCTCCATT
>DASROA010000032.1:0-3447 GCA_035647115.1 Thiopseudomonas sp.
CCTTTGTGCTGCAACTGCTCTACGCGCGTAAAGATGCGCAAAAAATCAGGGTTATCTTCATTCGCCCAATTGTAAACAGTGTTAGTTGCCACATCCATTGCAAGCGCCAGCCCTACCACCGTTGGCACCACATCACCATAACCAGTGTAATTTTCGCAGTAATCTTCAGCGATCTTCTGGATAGCGTCATCATACTTGCTAGGCCGACCAACTGGCCTTTTGTCTTGTTCGGCCATAATTTAATCCTCAAATCTTACAAGCATCACCACAGTCATTGTCAGCCTCAACCGGCACTTCATCGTCTGCGAGTTTCTGTTCTCTGCGCTGCTCAGCTTCTGCTAGTGCGCTCTCATCTAACTCAAAAGCATCTAAGTCCATAGTGCTACCCATGATGTTGTTAACTGGCTAATCGCTTGGCCAGTTTCACGGCTGCCAAATGCAAACCGTTGTTAAAAAACCGTCTTATCACGTAGCCTCGCGCCACGCTTATCACTGTAAAAAATGCCACTACCGTCCAATGTTGCCCGTGGCTATATTCGATGCCTGCCATGGCGGCAGCTACCGGCCAGCCAACAAACGAAATAGCAAACCCAATCGCGGTATTCATTAGTGTCTCAATTAGTGATGTGAGTTTTGTCTGCTCCATTTTTTCACTCTCTTGTTGGTCGCCAGTTAATAAATCGCTGCACTGGGCACACTGCGCGAGCGCAGCTAGCTTGTGGATAGCCGCCAATCACGACGGGTTGATTATACCACAATACGGCTATCTGTTTTTAATGCAGAATAACGCCCACTTTACACCGAACTCTGCTCGGTATTTGTTAAATTGAGCATATTAAGCAGCCTTGACCTGCATTTTCCCATCTATCTCCCACCCCGCTCGTAAACACACTCTTTCCAATTTCTTCTTCAATTTGCTTAACTTTTATATATTGCTCGCGCCCAAAATCATCATGCTCAAAAGCCAAGACTTTCCATCCATCCCCACCTGCTAGACATGGGAAACAACCAACGCGGCCAAAGCCCTCGCTATACAATGGGTTTTCTTCGCCCTTTATATAATCAAACACTTCTGAGTCGCTCCAGCTCAATATTGGCAGCTTAAACCTTACACCCATTTCTCCGAGATACTTGGGGTACTTTGAGGGCATTATTTCGTGCGGGTGATAAAGCTCTTCATCTATCTTGTTTTCATAGCGCACTGCTCTTTCGTGTGATTCGCCGCTTCTCATGCCGTACCAAACCTCAAAACCGCCTTGCTTTTCTACCAAAGCTTTGCAAAATATTTTTGTTTCTCTGATTTTTAGCTTATCTGTGCAATGCCGCGCACCACCGCCGGGAAACCTTTTAAACCGTAGAATTTCTTCAACTACAGAACCGCCGCAAACGGTCTCAATTTTAACGCCGTACATGGCCGCCATTTTTTCAACGTGCTTATATGTTTTGGGGTGCTCAAACTGCGTGTCACAAAAAAGCCCCAAAACCTTATCAGCTCCAACTTTTTCAACCGCCATTTTTAGGCATGTTTGCGAGTCTTTGCCGCCGCTAACGGGTACTAATATTTTGTATGTCATTTTTCCACAAGCTCTTTAGACACCTTAGCCCAGTCAGCAGTTGAAATGCTTGGCCGATACATCCTGTCTCCGATCAACACAGACTCATGCGACAAGCTACCCAAGTTCTGGATGCCTGCAATCTGAGCAACGCGCCGTTTGCTGCCTGCCTTCTTGATTAGCTCGCTGATCGGTATCGCTGTGAGTGTCTTCATACGTCACCATCCTTTCATGTTGAAAACCACGTGCGTACCAGTTGGCAGAGGCGCGGGTCAGGTTAAATACCCGCTCGATTTGTGCGTAACCATTTCGCGCATCTTCGCAATATGGTCAGAGGCATGACGGGTATGTGCTTGAGTGGTTCGTTCCAAAATGGAACCAGCCAGCTTATGAGTAATGCAATGGCATGGCGCTACTCATGCTTGCCCGCTCCACCGGGCGCTTCCAAGCCTACTGACGGAACAATCGCCGCACTTCTCTTGCGAGCGCATTTAAGCGTTTTCCGGATTTCGCTTGGGACTGGCGCGCGTCTGCTTTCCGCGCCGCACTGCATTAGGCCAGTCACTGTTATCCAAGCTACTGCACCCAATGGGTCGCTCTTGGCAATGACTGGTCTAATGCACACTGGTTACGCCAGTGACTCGGCTTTTACGTCTATTCCGGACCCTCAATTTCTGCCATCCCGATTATGAGCTAACGGATATTTCACACTCCTTGCGGGAGTGAATCGAATGCAGCCGGTCAGGTAGGCCGCAGCCATTACCGTTACTGCATTAAAGGTGGCTCTGTTCGGAATTGAACCTCATTCTGCTGATAAGGCAGTAGCAGCAGGTCATCACCCCTACAACTGCTAAGCACCGCTTGCCAGTCAGAGCAACCTTTAATACAGCCTGCTTTTTTACATGAGCAGGAACATGGCTATAACGCAATTTGCTGCGCCCTTTGTCTTTATTAAGGTGAGTTTAAAGGATGTCAAACATACTCACCGATAAGCGCTCTTCATATAAAGCGCTTATCGATGGACACTGGTTACGCCAGTGAGCCGGCTTTTTAGTCTGTGCTGACTTTAGCACCGCTTGAGCCTTGGCATTCACTGTATTGAAGATTGCTCTAAGGTCCCGTGCACAGGACCCCAACTACTAAAACTAAATACAAGGAGGTATGTCTGCTTAGCTAGCTAATCTAAGTCACTGATTCTTTTAACTGCGGCGATTCCCCGCAGCCCTTGCGCCTTTCGTTGTTTAGAGCAATCATCAATACACACTGGTTACGCCAGTGACTCGAATACAGTGGCAGGTACTGATCTCCTGCCTCAAGGGACGCTTACCACCCAATCCCTCAATCTAGTGGCTAGTCGTTTTACTACGTTGCCAATCAGCCTTGGCATTCACTGTATTAGTAGACGGCCCGTGGCTACCGAACCCAAACGCGGAAATGTTTGTGAGCCGCCTACTGATACAGCCTGCTTTTTTACATGAGCAGGAGCATGGCAGTTTAGTCAGGCTGACTTAGCACCGCTTTAGCCGGTGAATCTTGGCACGGGTTAATAATACGCGATACCGCGAGTATTGCAAGTGGTTTAAACCACCACCACCAAATACTTACTCGGTCGTGTTACGGCAACATAAAGAAGCCTGCACAGCATTGCTATATCGCTGCTTTTCTGCAAATCTGCCCAATCTATCACTGCCACATCAAACGTGCTGCCTTGAGCCTTGTGCGCAGTGCTGGCGTAAGTGTGGCGCAGATCTGCATAGTCATCGTTACACTGCTCAATCAATATCGCTAACTGATCTCGCCTTTCGTACAGCTCAGATATCTTATCAGGCTCAGTGGCTTGCTTTGCAGCGCTATTACAGCTTGATAGCTGCCTTTTCCAGCTGCGCAGCTTTGA
>DASROA010000033.1:0-6864 GCA_035647115.1 Thiopseudomonas sp.
AATCCGTGCATCGGCCTCAGCGGCGGTTGCCGCAGGTGGCACAATCACGCGATCACCGGGCTTCCAGCCTTCAGGGGTGGCAACTTTGTGCTCATCACTGGTTTGCAGGGCATCCAGCAGACGGATAAATTCGTCAATTAAGCGACCGTTGCTCATTGGGTAGTACACCATGGCACGCAAAATGCCATTGGGGTCAATGATGAAGGTCGCACGCACCGCTGAAGTGTCATCAGCACCGGGGTGAATCATGCCGTAAGCACGGGCCACATCCATTTTCAGGTCAGCAATAATTGGGAATGGGATTTTTACCCCAAACTTTTCTTCAATATTGCGCATCCAAGCTACGTGTGAGTGGTGGCTGTCAATGGATAAGCCTAATAGCTCACAGTTGCGCTTAGTGAATTCAGGCTCTGCTTTAGCAAAAGCAATAAACTCGGTGGTGCACACTGGAGTAAAGTCAGCCGGGTGTGAAAACAGCACCAGCCACTTACCTTTATAGTCATCGAGGCACTTAACACCGTCTGTGGTGGGTGCGTTAAACTCAGGTGCACGCTCGTTTAAACGTGGTAAACCGTACACTTCAGTATCAGTGGTTTGCATGGTGTTTCTCCTTGGTTGTTTATTTAACTTGTGCTCAATATAGCATGCTGAAAAATATAATAAACTATTATTAATCGATAGCTTTGATAGTTTTTTCCTATCAATTCCGCTGCCAAAACTATGTGCCGATTGTGGAGTCATTGACAAGGCAAGTGAAGGTGACACAGTGGCGCAACAGCTGATACAGAGAAGGTGCGCAGCGCTGTTAAAGACGTATCGGCAGAAGAAGACCAGCTGGCTGTGCGCGGTTAAAATTCAGCGCAAAAGGGAGCAAAAAAATGGCCCGCTTTGCCCAAGGTGCAGCACACTTTGGGCAGGCGGTGAAGGTGTCAAGTACAAGGGCGTGGCTCAGGTACCTATTTCATGACCAGAATAGAAGAGTCACTGCTCTCAAGCATTTTCAGGGTATTGCTACCCACAAAGAACTGCCGCAAGCGTGTGCCGGAGAAGGCACCCATCACTAGTAGTTCAATGGCATTGCTCTTTTGGTAGTTGAGCAGCTCTTTAAAGATATTGCCTTCCAAATAGCTGGCGGTCACCGAAAAGCCATTTTCAATTAAGCGCTGCTCGGCCTGAGCAAACTTTTCCGCTAGATTGTCTTGTTTATTTTTAACAGTGACCAGATGACACTCTAGGCCGCGCAATAAGTCACTGGTTAAGATTTTCTCCAGCGCTTGCTCGGTAGTAGCGCGTCCATCGAAAGCCAGCATAAAGTTTTTCGGTGCGCTGAACTCATGGGGCGTGATTAACACCGGGGTGCTGACTTGGCGCAGCAAATTTTCCACGTGGCTGCCCAAGACGCTCGACTTCTTATCTGCTTGGCTTCCAGAGTGGCCCATAATAATGAGGCGCGCGGTGCTTTCGAGGGCCAGTAAAGAGCTAATAAACTCACCGTGACGCTGGATGGTTTCTACTTGCGTATAGCCAGCTTCTTCTGCCTTGTGTTTGGCAGCTTCCAATAGCTCTTTGCCCAGCTGTAAAGCGACTTTAGCGCGCAGCTGATCCAGTGAGGCAATTTCACTGAGTAATTTAGAGCGCGCACCTAAGCCAATAGCCCCAGACAGATCATTGCTGTCGGGCACTGCTTGCTTTTCGATACTGTGCAGAAAGGTTAAGGGACTATTGAGCTGTCCAGCCGCCCAAATAGCAGCATCTTGCACACTGGTTGACCAGGTTGATTCATCGATGCAGGCGATAATATTTTGCATGGCTTAGTCCTTAGTGGTCACTTAAGATTTTTTCAACAGCTTTGGGGTCATTATGCACGGCAAACTTATCAATCACAGTTTTGCTGGCTTCATTCATGCCAATCACGCTGACTTCAGCACCCAAGCGTTGATATTTAATAACAATACCATCCAGTGCTGCCACAGCTGTAATGTCCCAGAAATGCGCGCGGGTTAAGTCGATAACAACTTTGTCGGCGGCGATGGAGAAATCAAATGAAGCCGTAAATTTTTCTGCAGAGGCAAAAAATACTTGGCCAATCACATGGTAATGTAACTGGTTTTCAGCTTCAGGCTGTTCTTGCTTAATCACCAGCAAGCGGGCAATTTTGTTGGCGAAGAATAGGGTGGATAACAGCACGCCAACTAGAACCCCTAAAGCCAAGTTGTGGGTGGCTAACACCACAGCAACGGTACTGATCATGACGATGTTGGTGGACAGAGGGAATTTCTTAATGTCCCTGACCGAGCTCCAAGAGAAGGTACCAATGGAGACCATGACCATCACCGCCACTAAGGCCGCCATAGGAATTTGCCTGATCCAATCGCTTAAGAACACCACCATAATCAACAGGAAGAAACCAGCGACGAATGTGGATAAGCGCCCACGGCCACCGGATTTAACGTTGATCACCGACTGACCAATCATTGCACAGCCGGCCATACCGCCAAGTAAACCAGAACCAATATTGGCAATGCCTTGACCTTTACACTCACGGTTGCGGTCACTGGTGGTGTCGGTCAGCTCATCAATAATGGTTGCTGTCATCAAAGACTCCAGCAGGCCAACAATAGCCAGAGCAATTGAATAGGGCAGAATGATCTGTAAGGTTTCTAGATTCAGTGGCACATCGGGCCATAGAAAAACAGGCAAGGTATCAGGCAGTTCACCCATATCGCCCACGGTGCGAATATCCAATCCTAAAATGATGGCAACAGCAGTGAGCAGCACAATACACACTAGGGGTGAGGGGATGGTTTTGCCAATTTTAGGCAGCAGTGGAAACAGGTAAATAATACCTAAACCCGCGGCAGTCATGGCGTACACATGCCAAGTGACATTGGTCAGTTCCGGCAGCTGCGCCATAAAAATCAAAATGGCGAGGGCATTCACAAAGCCGGTCACCACCGATTTAGAAACAAAGCGCATCAGCCCGCCCAGCTTTAAATAGCCGGCGATAATTTGCAGAACCCCGGTGAGTAAGGTAGCGGCCAATAGATACTCTAAGCCATGTTGCTTAACGAGAGTGACCATTAACAGTGCCATGGCACCGGTTGCCGCGGAAATCATCCCTGGGCGGCCACCGACAAAGGCGATAATCACCGCAATACAGAAGGACGCATACAGACCCACTTTAGGGTCAACACCGGCAATAATAGAAAACGCAATGGCTTCGGGGATCAGGGCCAGCGCCACAACTAGACCGGACAACAGATCGCCACGTATATTGAAAAACCATTCTTGTCGCATATTTTTAAACATAAATAATCCGTGCTGCGCTGACGGCGGAGTGCGGTCAGGCTTAAGTCATACTGAACAGGATCAGTCGGGGTTTGAAGAAAACAAAAAGTAAGGCTTTGCAGAGGCAAATAGTCTGCAGCTGAGCAGAGTGTAAAGCTCGCACTGATAACAGTGTCTGGTGTATAGACGGCAAGTGCGTTTTGGCGCTGCTGTGCAAAAACCGGCATAAGTCTATCAGTTTGCCGATGAGATTCAATTTTTGTTCGCTGCTGTGCTTGGCTTCAGCTTAATACCACAGGCACAGTGTGGTAGCCGCCTAACGGTGGGCGCTCCCGTTGTAGCCCTTGGTCAGTGGCTAAGGTGATATGTTTGCTGCGGGTTAATAATGCTTGAGTGATGATTCTCAGCTGCCAAGTGGCTAAGAGTCGGCCTGGACAGACATGTTTACCAATGCCGTAGACTAGGTTATCGGCAGCATGTGCCTGCGGGTCAAAGACAGTGTTGCCAAATACCGATTCATCGCGGTTGGCAGAGGTCCAGTTTAATTGCACGCGGGCACCGGCTGGTAGTTGCTGACCACCGAGAGTCACAGGGCAGGTGGTGATGCGCCGGTTGGAGACAAAAGGATTGTCCAGCCGTAGAATTTCATCAATCACAGCGTCCAGCTCCGCATCTGCGGCAGTTGCTAAACTACTGGCCTGCTCAGGGTGCTGCAACAGATAGGCCACAATCACCCCGACACATAAGGCAATAGAACCGACATGGCCACCGGTCCAGTTACGTAAAATAGATACCAGTTCAGCCTCGCTTAATTCACGGCCATCGATGCGTTCGCGGCACAACTGACTGGTGGCATCATCGACATCAAACAGGTGCTGATTGGCAGGGCTGGGGTTGCGCCGCGGGTGAATCACCGAGCGGATAATTTCATCAAAATCCTCAGCGACCTGAGCCATTTTGCGAGTTTCTTGTGAACGACTGGCAGTGTGATTGTCTTGGGTCCACTGTAACAATCTAGCTTCCAACTCGGTTGGCCAGTTTAACCAAGCGCACTGGGCTCGTACCGCAAACACAGCACCAATGTCACTGACCGCGTTTAACGTGGTGCCTGTAGGCAGAGAGTCCACAAGCTCGGTGGCGATTTCTTTATAAATAGGTAAGTAAGGGCTCAATACATCGTGGCTGAGATGGCGTTCAATTAATGCGCGAAAGCGCGTGTGCTCCTCGCCATCAAGGCCATTGGGTATTTGCAAAAAACGTGAGACTTGGCTGGAAAATTGCGAGTCATCAAGAGCTGCCGCTTTAACATCGGCATGGCGCAGCACAATCCATTCACCGCTTTGACTGTTGACCACAGCATGCTGCTGGCGCAGCGCATCGGTCTGCGCACGTAAGTCGCCATTGGGATCTATTACAATGTTGTGTTGCTTAGCAGTCATTATTGGATCCCCCATCAAAAACAGAACAGTGGGTTGTGCCTGAGTTTAGGCCTAGGCTGCCAAGGCAGGCACGACAATCGTTGTATTTCAGACTATCTGAGCAGTGCCTGCCTCGCAAGTGAGCTGTCTGGAAATACCCTCCTAGAAGCTTGCTGCTGATGCAATGAATAACTGCTGCTTGATGGAAAATGCCGACACACACTGGAAGAACACTGAGGCGGGTATAACGCCGCTGGGCTAAATTTTCACAGTGCAGGTTTAGAAAATATGCATCTAGCCCATATGTTACAGCGCGCAAGCGGCTGGCTGGCGAGTTCAAGCGTCTTATAACACCACTTCTAGCAAGCATTTTTGTGTCTTGTTTCAACCATTGTCTGGTGTTATTCATTGCGCATTCTCTTAATAATGAATAACAACTAAACCTGTGGAGAGTTCGCAATGACAAACACCTCAAATAACTCAATAACGCTGGCTGCGGTTGGCCAAGGCGTAGCTTTAATTACCCTCAATCAGCCGGATAGCCGTAACAGCTTATCTTTATCGATGCTGGATCTATTGGCTGAGCGTTTAGATGAGGCTGCAGCAAATAAAAACTATAAAGTCGTTGTGATAACGGCTGCAGGTCACGTGTTTTGTGCTGGGCACAACTTAAAAGAAGTCCAGGGACAGTTAGGTGACCATCAAGCCCAGTTGACTTTGTTCAAGCGCTGCAGTGAAGTTATGCAAAAGATTGTTGAGTTACCGCTGCCTGTGATTGCCAGTGTGGGAGGGGTGGCCACTGCTGCCGGTTGCCAACTGGTGGCCAGCTGCGATTTGGCAATTGCCGCAGAGACAGCACGCTTTGCGACCCCTGGGGTGAACATAGGTTTATTTTGCTCAACACCCATGGTGGCGTTAAGCCGCAATGTGCATGCTAAACATGCGATGGAAATGCTGTTAACCGGAGAGATGATTTCTGCTGCGAGGGCTGAGCAAATAGGCTTGGTTAATCGAGTTGTGGCAGCTGATGAGCTAGAAAAGAAAACCCTTGAGTTGGCTGAGCTTATTGCATCCAAATCGCCTAAAACTTTAGCCATCGGCAAAAAAGCTTTTTACACTCAAGCTGCTATGCCCTTGGCAGATGCCTACGCTTACACCGCCCAGGTGATGGCTGAAAACCTAGACACCTTAGATGCCAAAGAAGGTATTTGTGCCTTTGTTGAAAAACGCCATCCGCAGTGGCGTGGTGAATAAGCGCCCTGTTATTAAAAAACAGTGCAGTTGCCCACAGTCTAAAACCTAGCAAGCGTGAAAGGGCTTTGCTGGGTTTTAGGGTTTACTGATATTTGTTCAACTGCAATGACCTGTTCCCACTGCGGTTCTTTGCTGGAAACAGACTTAACTAATCCTAGGTACGGCTGATCGGGATGCTTTATGGAAATAAACACCTCGAGGGTTTTGCTTAGCCTTGTTGCTGGTGTGCGGCGGTCAACTAAACAGCTGTTTTATTTCGCCGCTGGTTTGCTTTGATGCTCTATTTATGAGGATATAATTTGAACGCAGAAGGAGAGGTGGGACACGTCAGTGTTGCTGGTGAGCCAGTTAATTAGTGCGGCCAGTGGGCATCAAACACAGCCAGTAGAAGGGGCTGGTTGCTGCAGTTTGAAGAAGACGGAGGTAATGAAACTACGCTGTCACTATTAAAAGTGGGTGACAGCGTAGTTTCTAAGGTCGAGCGCTACTGAACCATTACAGCAGGTGGGCAACGCCTTGTTTTTCCTGCTCAAGCTCATCCAAAGTGATGTTGATGCGCTCTTGGCTGAACTCATCAATTTCTAGACCTTGGACGATTTCGTATTGGCCGTTGGCGCAGGTTACAGGGAAACCAAACATGGTGCCTTCAGGAATACCGTAAGAACCGTCAGAAGGAACACCCATGGTGGTCCACTCGCCATCAGTACCTAACCACCAGTCGTGGATGTGATCAATGGCCGCATTGGCAGCAGATGCTGCAGACGACAGACCGCGGGCTTCAATGATTGCAGCGCCACGCTTACCAACTGTGGGTAGGAAGACGTTAGCATTCCACTCTTGGTCGTTGATCATATCTTTAACGCTTTCGCCGCCAATGGTAGCGAAACGGTAGTCAGCGTACATG
>DASROA010000034.1:0-10760 GCA_035647115.1 Thiopseudomonas sp.
TAGAAGCGGCCAGCTTCTAACTTTGTACCGTCCGAGCAGGTGGCGGTATCGGTCAACCCAAGATCAATACCGATACGGTCTTGGCCTTTGGTTGGCTCGACCTCGACATCCACCACCACATTGAAGTACCAGCGGCCACGAGCATCTTCATTGAAGCTGGCTGAGCGGAATTTGTATTGGCTCAAGCCGTAACTGTCCCACACTTTAAAGTAGTGGCCGTTGTGATAGACCTGCCCATTTTTCCATTGCGCTGCACCTGTATTAACAGGTATCCAGCCCAATGAGCGCCTAACACCACCTGATCTACGCCAATTCAACCTCGCCTTCTTAAACTGCTTGCGGCGCGTAACGTATTCACCAGCAATGCACTGCAAGGTCTGGCTATGCAAGCCCAACTCTTTACCAGCGCCCTTTGTGTAAGGGTGCATATCATAAGCAGACAAAAACACGCCACGCTCTTTAATAGAGCGCTGGCTTAGCTCGTTCACATAGTTCCAAGCGAAATTAACACTTTTAGCCATACTGTTGAGCAGAGCACAGTGTCTGTCTCGCACTCGGACTTTTAATGTTTTGGCCTGCTTATTCATGCTGTACATAATACCAGTGCTACACATTAAACCCAAGGGGAAGCTGCGCTTCCCGCGCTATCCATCCCCGCACTAAAAGTACGGGGTCTTTCGCGCAAAACCGATAATATCAGGTCGCGAATCAGCAATTTTTGCCAGCGCATCAAAACCATCCACTGCGGTAATCACTTCGCAGCCTTCTCTTTTAAGTAATGTTTCTGCCGTGCAACGAATCGTCTTCGAATCATCGATCACCATCACCTTTAAGCGCTCTGATTTATCTTCCATTTTTTCCTACCATTTAAGGGTGACGCCATTGTTTGCAGCATCAAAGCTGGATTGTGATTAGAATAGTCTGCAACGACCTGGGTACGCTGTCATACCTAACACACTCTTTTGCTGCAATCTATACACTCAACCTATACTGAACGAATTATTAATCTCGTACATAGCTACAGATCAATTTATTACTGTCAATCGCCCCAACAAGGGTGCAATATTGTTTATTGATTTTTATTTGGAGACTCCGTCATGCAAGTTCGTCTTGGGGTAATAATGGACCCTATTGATCGTATTTCATTTGAAAAAGACAGTTCTTTAGCCATGTTACTGGCTGCCCAAGCGCGTGACTGGTCAATGTTTTATATGGAACCTCAGGACCTTTATCAACAAGGCGGCCAAGCCCGTGCACGGATGCGCCCCCTTAAAGTGTTTAATGATCCTGAGCATTGGTTTGAATTAGGTGCCGAGCAAGATCAAGAGCTAGCCCACCTCAACGTTATTTTAATGCGTAAAGATCCACCCTTTGATAGCGAATTTTTATACAGCACTTACTTGCTCGAGCAAGCGGAAACCGCCGGTAGCTTAATAGTCAACCGCCCGCAAAGCCTGCGCGACTGCAATGAAAAGCTGTTTGCCACCTTATTTCCACAATGCACCCCACCTACAGTGGTCAGTCGTCGTGCAGACATTCTGCGCGAGTTTGCCATTGAACACCGTGACGTGATTCTCAAACCCCTTGATGGCATGGGTGGCGCATCGATTTTCCGTCACCGTGAAGGGGACCCCAACCTGTCTGTGATTTTGGAAACCCTTACCGCCCATGGTACCCAGCAAATCATGGTGCAAAAATACCTGCCGGCGATTAGCCAAGGGGACAAACGCATTTTAATGATTGATGGTGAGCCTGTGCCCTACAGTTTGGCGCGTATTCCTGCACAGGGCGAAACCCGTGGTAATATTGCCGCCGGTGGTACAGGAGTGGCACAACCACTGACCGACAAAGACCGCTGGATTGCTGAGCAAGTGGGTCCTGAGCTGCGTAAACGCGGCTTACTCTTTGTTGGTTTGGATGTCATTGGAGATCACTTAACTGAAATTAACGTCACCAGCCCCACCTGCATCCGTGAAATTGATGCGGCATTTGATACCAAAATTGGTGAACAGTTGATGGATGCCATTGCCAAAAAACTAAACACTGGCAATTAAGCTACCAAGTTTGCACAGCCTTAGCCGCGCTGTGCAAACCTACCCATGGACATTCACCCTGTGCCGCGACACACTGCCCTTTCTGACTCGCTGCCAAGACTCTTATGAACAACTCTGCTGCTCACTCTCCATTCAACCAGCAAGCCAGCGCTCGCAGCGCTGATCGTTTGGGGTTCACCTTATTGCTGGCCACCTTGGCACACCTGCTGATTATTTTTGGCATAAGCTTTACCAGCACAAAACTGCCAGATCAGAGCAAAGGACTCGATGTCACTTTAGCAACCTTTAAAAGTGAGCAAGAACCGGAAAAAGCCGACTTTATTGCTCAAACCAGCCAACAAGGTAGCGGCACCTTAGAAGAAGCAGAAGTTCCAAAAACTACCGACAAGGCGCCTTTTCAAGACACCGAAGTGAAGCAAGTCCAAGTGGAAAGCAGCGTAGAACCCACGCCCGAGACTCCAGAAGTTAAAAAAGTTATCAGCACCCCAAAGCCACAACCACAAAAAGTGCTGAGCACTCCTAAACCTGCACCCAAACCCAAGCCAGTGCGTAAAGCTCCCGTGCTTAACCGCGAACAACTCTCTGCAGAAATTGCCAGTCTAGAAGCCGAGCAGGCCTTTGAGCGCCAGCAATATGCCAAACGCCCCAGAATCAACCGGCAAAACACCATGGCCACCCAACGTGATATCAGTGCTTGGTACCGCGATGCTTGGCGTAAAAAAGTAGAGCGCATTGGTAACTTAAACTACCCAGAAGAAGCCCGCCGTCAAGGATTGTATGGCAGTTTGCGGGTACTGGTGATTATTCGCAGCAATGGCAGTATCGAGCGGATGAATATTCTCGAGTCCTCCGGCCAGCCAGTACTGGATAAAGCTGCCCTAAACATTGTGCGTCTTGCCGCGCCTTTTGCCCCCTTTACCGGCGAATTAGCCGCCAACTATGATCAAGTGGAAATCATTCGTACCTGGCGTTTTGAACGTGGCGACCGCCTTTCCAGTCAATAATCTGCGATAATCAACCTGCTCCTCTAGGGCAACCTTTCTAATTTCGCTTATGATTGAGGACGTATACAGCCTATGACTTCTAAGTTTTCTTCGTTAGCTGGGCATTTTTTAATTGCCATGCCCAGCCTAACCGACCCTTTTTTCAATGCTGCGGTAGTTTATTTACTAGCACACGATGCAGAAGGCGCACTGGGCATCGTCATTAACCGTCCCAGCAAGCTCAGCTTGGCCGATGTATTAGAACAGTTGCAACCCGAGCGCGAGACCTTGGCCGATGAATTTAATCAGCCCATTTTTAATGGCGGTCCGGTACATCCTGAACTGGGTTTTGTGCTGCACAACAAAGGCGTTCAGTATAAAGGCACCAGCGAATTTGCCGAACTGGCGCTCACCTCATCGCAAGATGCCTTATTGGCGATTGCTGATGGCACAGGTCCCGAGCAGAGCTTAATTGCGCTAGGCCATGCCGGTTGGGGCGCTGGTCAACTAGAAGATGAATTGCGTGGTAATGCCTGGTTGTCTTGCCCCGCAAAGCAACGGATTATTTTTGACACCCCCATTGAAGAACGACGCAGTGCCGCTGCTGCTCTACTGGGCGTGGACTTAGAACGCCTCAGTCATCAAGTGGGCCATTCATGAGCAACTCTGAAACAATACCCCAGTTACTTTTAGGCTTTGATTACGGCACCAAACAAATTGGCGTCGCAGTGGGACAAATGGTCACTCGGCAAGCTCGCGAACTGTGCACTTTACCTGCCCGCGATGGTATTCCACGCTGGGAAGATATCGAAGCTCTAATAAAAGAGTGGCAGCCTGATGCGCTTGTTGTAGGATTACCCCTGAACATGGACGGCACACCCAGCGATATGTGTGTGCGTGCCGAAAAATTTGCCCGGCGCTTAAATGGCCGTTTTAACTTACCTGTCCATACCCATGATGAACGCCTCACCACCTTTGAAGCCAAAGGTCAGCGTTTATCTCAAGGACAGCAACGAAGCAGCTATCGAGAACAACCGGTTGATGCCCTAGCCGCCGCACTCTTGCTGCAAGGCTGGCTGGAACACCACCATGGTTCTTAATAAATGCTAGGAGTGGATTAAATGAACTTACCGAGTCCTGCTGTATTAATTCCTGAAGTTGCCAAACAATTGCAAGCTCACCTCAAAGCGCAACAAATTGATAACCCGCTGTACGTGGGAATTCATACGGGTGGCGTGTGGGTGGCCAAGGAACTGCTTGAAGAACTCAAACATGAAGGCCCGCTTGGGGTACTTAATGTATCATTTTATCGGGATGACTTCAGCCGCCGTGGCCTGCACCCACAAGTGCGCCCCTCCGAACTGCCCTTTGACATTGAAAACCAACACTTGGTCTTGATCGATGATGTGTTGATGAGTGGCCGTACCATCCGCGCCGCACTCAATGAATTATTTGATTATGGCCGCCCCGCCAGCGTCACTTTAGTCTGCCTGCTGGATTTAAATGCCCGCGAATTACCCATTCGCCCAGATATTGTTGGCGCCACTCTTTCCCTTGAGCAAAATCAACGGGTAAAATTAACCGGCCCTGAGCCTTTAGCTATCCAACTGCAAACCCTCGACCACCTGTGAGACCCACGCAATGATGCCTCAATCGCCTAAGTGCCCGTTGCAACTGAACGACCGCGGTCGCCTGCGCCACTTTCTGTCCCTCGACGGCCTATCCAAAACTATGTTGACCGAAATTTTGGACACCGCTGACTCTTTCCTAGAAGTCGGCGCCCGTTCGGTTAAAAAAGTACCCTTAATGCGCGGAATGACCGTGTGTAACGTGTTTTTTGAAAACTCCACCCGCACCCGTACCACCTTTGAGCTGGCCGCCAAGCGCTTATCCGCTGACGTGCTAACCTTAAACGTTTCCACCTCATCCACCAGCAAAGGCGAAAGCCTCACCGACACCCTACGCACCATGGAAGCCATGGCCGCAGATATGTTTGTGGTGCGGCATGCCGACTCCGGTGCTACCCATTTTATCGCCGAGCACGTCAGTCCCAATGTGGCGATTATCAATGGTGGTGATGGCCGTCACGCGCACCCCACCCAAGGCATGCTGGACATGCTGGCCATCCGCCGTCACAAAGGTGACTTTGAAAACCTTTCAGTGGCGATTGTTGGGGATATTCTGCACTCTCGGGTAGCACGCTCCAATATGCTGGCATTAAAAACCCTTGGCTGTCCTGATATTCGTGTGGTAGCGCCCAAAACCCTATTACCGATTGGCCTTGAGCAATACGGCGTTAATGTCTATACCGATGTCAACAAAGCCCTACAAGGGGTTGATGTGATTATTATGCTGCGCCTGCAACGGGAGCGTATGCAAGGCGGCTTACTGCCCAGTGAAGGTGAGTTTTACCGTTTATACGGCTTAAGCGAACAGCGTTTAGCCTTAGCTCACCCAGAGGCGATTATCTTGCACCCCGGCCCAGTCAATCGCGGTGTGGAAATTGACTCAGTAGTGGCCGACTGCCCGCGCTCAGTGATCCTTAACCAAGTCACTTACGGCATCGCGGTGCGTATGGCAGTGCTGTCGATGACCATGAGCGGTCAAAATGAACAACGTCAAATTAACGCAGATAAGCAAGAGGCCCACTGATGCGCATTCAAATTAACGGTGCCCACATAATTGACCCTGCCAGCCAAATGAATCGACAAGCGGATATTTTCATCCGCGATGGAAAAATCGTCGCCATCGGTGATACCCCGCGTGATTTTACTGCCGATCAAATGATTGACGGCAAAGGTTTAATTGCCGCCCCTGGCCTAGTGGATATTTCTGCATCCTTGCGTGAGCCTGGCTATGGCCGTAAAGGCAGTATTGCTTCAGAAACCCGCGCCGCAGCGGCAGGTGGCATTACCAGCTTGTGCTGCACGCCGCATACCAAGCCCATTTTAGACACCCCCGCAGTGGCCGATTTAATTCTTGATAAAGCCCGCGATGAAGGTTTTGCTAAAGTTTACCCCTTAGGCGCCTTTAGCCAAGGTTTGAAAGGCGAGCAATTGGCTGAGCTATTTACCTTACGCAAGGCTGGTTGCGTGGCCTTCAGTAATGGCTTAACGCCTTTTGTCAGCAACCGTATTCTACGCCGCGCCCTAGAATATGCTGCCACTTTTGAATTAACGGTGATTTTGCACCCACAAGATGCCTCGCTGGCCGAAGGCGGTATCGCTCACGAAGGCCCAGTGGCCACCTTCCGTGGCTTAGCTGGAATTCCAGAAACCGCTGAAACCGTAGCCTTATCCCGCGACTTATTGCTGGTCGAACAAAGTGGCGTGCGCGCGCACTTTAGCCAAATTACCACCGCCCGTGGTGCTCGTTTAATTGCTAAAGCCCAAGCCCGTGGCTTACCGGTCACTGCCGATGTAGCCATGTACCAGCTGATTCTCACTGAAGATGCGTTAATGGATTTCTCCAGTTTTTACCATGTGCAACCGCCAATTCGCTCTTTAGAAGATCGCGAAGGTTTGCGTGAAGCAGTCAAAAGCGGGGTGATCAGCGCCATTGCCAGCCATCATCAGCCCCATGAAACCGATGCTAAACTGGACCCCTTTGCCGCCACCGAACCTGGCATCAGCAGCATTGAATTACTCTTGCCGCTGGCCATGAGCTTAGTAGAAGAAGGCGTATTCGACCTGCCCACCGCCCTAGAGCGTTTAACCACAGGCCCAGCCGATGCGTTAAAACTCAAAGCCGGCCGCCTCGCAGTAGGCGCGGCAGCGGACATCGTACTCTTTGACCCCAAAGGCCAAACCGTAGTCGGTGAAAACTGGTACTCACAAGGGCAAAACTGCCCCTTTATTGGCCACCACCTGCCAGGCGCAGTGCGCTACACCCTGCTCAACGGCCGCATCACCCACAAAAATATTTAACCCTAACACCAAGCCGCGCGCTCCTTTCTTGGAGTCGCGGCTTAGCCCAACATCGCTGTGAAAAACGGTCCAATACCTACACCGTTGCCTGGGCCTGAATATTAATATTGTTGGCCTAAGGGCACGAGCTATCCGAGCACCGTGCAAACTCTCATCAATCTACAAAATAAACCTTAATAGAAAACCACCCATCAATGTTACTCTTAGGTTTGTGCCCTGCACGCTCAACCATTGGAGATTTTTATGTGTGGAATTGTTGGTGCCATTGCCGAACGTAACGTCAGTGCCATTTTATTAGAAGGCCTCAAGCGTCTAGAATACCGCGGTTATGACAGCGCGGGAATGGCGGTTTATAACGCGCAACAACAACTGCAACGCTTACGCCGCACCGGTAAGGTGGCTGAGCTTGAACAGGCCTTACAGAGCGAACCTCTCATCGGCCAAATAGGTATCGCCCACACCCGCTGGGCCACTCACGGAGTACCCAGTGAAGCCAATGCCCACCCGCATTTTTCTAGCAGCGAGCTCGCTGTGGTGCACAACGGCATCATAGAAAACCACCAACAATTGCGTCGCCAGCTGCAAGCAGAGGGTTACCCGTTCACCTCGCAAACCGACACCGAAACCATCGTGCACTTGCTGCACCACTTACAAAAAACACACCCAAACTTACTGGACGCCTTAAAAGTGGCGGTCACTCAATTAAAAGGCGCATACGGCTTAGCCTTAATCAGCAGCAAACAACCGGATCGCATTTTCGCCGCACGTAGTGGCAGTCCTTTAGTGATTGGCTTAGGTATTCAAGAAAATTTTCTCGCCTCAGACCCGCTGGCTTTACGCCAAGTCACTGATCGTTTTATTTACTTAGAAGAAGGCGATATTGCGGTTATTCAGCGTGAACAGCTGCAAATTTGGGACAAACAAAACCAAGCCGTCAGCCGTGAAATTGTGCACTACCATGAGCAGGCAGAAAGCGCCGAAAAAGGCAGCTACCGTCACTTTATGCTCAAAGAAATTTACGAACAACCGCAAGCCGTACAACGCACTTTAGAAGGCCGTTTAGCCAGCGATCATGTGTTACCAGAGGCTTTTGGCGCAGAAGCCAACCAGCTGTTTGCCCGAGTCAAAAACATTCAGATCGTCGCCTGTGGCACCAGCTACCACGCTGGCATGGTGGCTCGCTATTGGCTGGAAAGCCTCACTAATACCCCCTGCCAGGTGGAAGTAGCCAGCGAATTCCGTTACCGACAAGTGGCCGTGCAACCCGACACCCTGTTTGTGACCATTTCTCAGTCTGGAGAAACCGCTGACACCCTCGCAGCCCTACGCCACCGCAAAAACAACGCCTACTTGGCCAGCCTGACCATTTGCAATGTGGGTACCAGCTCCTTGGTGCGCGAGTCCGACTTGGTTTTACTCACCCGCGCCGGCCCTGAAATTGGCGTAGCCTCAACCAAAGCCTTCACCACCCAACTGGTCGGCTTATTACTGCTTGTCCTAGCCATAGGCCGCGCCCGCAAAACCTTAGCTGTTGAGCAGCAAGCTGAACTTGTTAACGCACTGCGCAGCCTATCCAGCACCCTTAGTGAGACACTGGCCAGCAGCAACACCATTGAAGCCAAAGCACAATTATTTGCCGATAAGAACCACACACTCTTCTTAGGCCGTGGCGAACAATTCCCAGTGGCCTTAGAAGGCGCATTAAAGCTTAAAGAGATTTCTTATATCCACGCTGAAGCCTATCCAGCCGGCGAGCTCAAACACGGCCCGTTGGCCTTAGTGGACAGTGACATGCCCGTGGTGGCAGTGGCACCCAATAATGAATTGCTCGAAAAACTTAAATCAAATCTAGAAGAAGTCAGCGCCCGTGGCGGCCAGTTATTGGTGTTTGCCGATGTAGAGGCGCAGCTCAGTGACGATGCACACAGCCAAGTGGTCAACATCCCTAGCATCCACCCCACACTGGCACCCATTCTTTACACCATTCCACTGCAGCTACTGGCCTACCATGTGGCGGTATTAAAAGGCACCGATGTGGATCAACCCAGAAACCTAGCCAAATCAGTAACCGTCGAATAATTTTTAGGTCACTGTAGATACAGTGTGTAGTATGACAATAAAGTTGGTAACCAAACAATATAGTTGGTAACTTCACAATATAGTTGGTAACTTTGCTCCATACACTTAATGCTCAAAATTGAGGTGCGGAGCATGGCAAACAGCATACTTGACTCACGTTCTTTGAAGTGGATAAAACAAGGGCGAGGGGCTGGCTCTGGAAAAGACTATCAACCTTGGCTAACGGTCAGAGATTTACCCTCTTCTGGCCGCTCTCATCGTATCTGGGGATTTCAAACACAGCGTACCCACCACCTGCTTTCAGATTTAGAGCTAGCCGCTTTCTTTTTATTTGACTGGAATCCATTCGCTACCGATATTCGTGAACAATACCCTCTCAGGCTAGAAGATACTCTTGAACTCGCAGCACAAGCCGGTATTCGCCATCCGGCGTTTAAAGGGCAAGTGCAGATTATGTCTAGCGACTTTCTCATTGATACGAATATGCCTCACCAACCAAGGGTGGCAATTCAAGTTAAAACATCGGCTGACCTATGCAACCCTAGAACGATAGAGAAGCTTGAGCTTGAACGACGGTATTGGGCTAAGAAAAATATCCCGTGGTATTTGCTAACAGAAAAGCAAATACCCAAGATAGTCATACAAAATATCGCTTGGCTTTATCCCGCGCAGGTTGCTCTCGATGAACTTGAGAGCGCATTAAGCATGGCGGCATTCTATTTAAATTTTTTCCTACAAAATCCAACCTTACAGATTTCACAAGCCGCAATGACCCTTGACCAAGCATATTCACTGGCACCTGGCGAATCACTACAAAAAATCCGCTCGCTCTTAGCTTTGCGAGTTTTCTTATTTGATATAACCAAGGTTTGGTCATCGTTGACCGTTAGTGAGCTGCAAGCGTCATCCGACATACATTCATTGAGGGAGCGCTATGCTGCGAATCAATGATGTCGTCATGTATGTAGACACGCGCTACCGAATTCTTGTCGTCTCCGATACTCAATATACTTGGATAAATATCGACTCAGATAAAGCTTTTCCAGAGCAAATATCTCTATCAGAAGTTAACGCAGAAATATTATCGGAAACCTTAAGAAAAGTTGATGACCCTTTTATGCATCTTGCAGCACAACTCCCAGAACAGGGTTCAGCTGCGCAGAAGGTCCGTGACAAGCGTCTTGCTGCCATTGAAATACTAATAAATCATCCTGAGATTTATTATCGATCCGGTAGGGGTGCCTTAATTAATAAAGCCGTTGAAGCATCAGGCTCAGCTAAAAAAACCTTGTACGCACACCTTCGCCAATACTGGCAGCGCGGCTGTACCCCAAATGCACTTTTACCGGATTATGATAACTCAGGCGCTCCCGGTGAAAAGCGTACAACCTCTAATAAAAAGTTAGGCCGCCCTAGAAGTATATCGCCAGGATCAGGAGCAATTATTGATAGCAGCACTGAGCGCATGTTCCGTATTGTGCTTGATCGTTATTATTTAACAGAGAAAAGCCACTCTCTACCTTATGCGCACCGCCGCTTTGAAGATATGTTTGAAACAGCAAATCCTGATGAACTCAAAGAAAACTTTCCAACAATCAGACAGTTACGGCACTTTTATGAACGCGAATATATCAGGCCAGATCGTATCCGCCTGAGAGCCAATAAAATCAATTACCAAAAAGACATCAAGCCACTGCAGGGTACAGCGACAGCTGGTG
>DASROA010000035.1:0-3090 GCA_035647115.1 Thiopseudomonas sp.
GTCACTGCATTATAACGTTCCGCAATGCGCAATGCAGCGCTGTTTCGATCGGCTTGCACCTGTGCGCTGCTGATATTGAGTAAGCGTGCTGCTTCGCCGGGGTGTGGAGTTAAAATACAGTGTTTGGCAGGTTGGCAAAAACCACTGGCCAGTAAGTTTAGCGCATCTGCATCCCAGATTTGCGGCAGGTCGGCTTGTACAGCACTACCGAGCAGTGAGCGTGACCATGCTGACTGGCCCAAACCAGGACCTACCACTAAAACGCTGGCCCGCTGTAATGGCTTGGATAACGTTGCGCTTGAGTCTACACCCCACGCCATGACTTCGGGTAAACGGCTTAGGCTGGCGCTGATATGTTGCTTACGGGTGGCTAAACTGACCATGCCCGCACCGCAGCGTAACGCAGCTTCTGAGCTCAGTAAACCAGCCCCGCCCATGCCAAGATCACCGGCAATCACCAAAACATGCCCCAGTTGTCCTTTGTGGGTGTCTGGAGCGCGAGGCGCAAGGCGCGGCAGGTTACCGGCGTGTATACTGCGGATAGAATTGTTAATGGCCATTATTTTGTACCGCTGTTCAAAGCACTATAAGTAATAGTGTAACAATTTTTTGGAGGATTACCCTGAATGTCGGCTGCGCAAATCGATCTTGTTGCACTTACTGCATCCATTCGTGAATGGGCCAGCGCGTTGGGTTTTCAGCAGCTGGGTATCAGTGATGTTGATTTAAGTGCGGATGAAGCGCGCTTCGAGGCGTATTTGGCGGCGGGCTATCATGGAGAAATGGCTTATATGGCCAGCCATGGCACTAAACGTACACGTCCTGACGAGTTGGTGCCCGGTACTGTGCGGGTGATTTCAGTGCGTATGGATTACTTGCCAGAAAATACTGAGAAGGCGCAGGTGCTTGCCCAAGCAGACAAGGCGTATATTTCCCGTTATGCCTTAGGGCGCGATTACCATAAGTTGATTCGTAAACGTTTGCAGAGGCTCGCTGAAAAAATCACCGAAGTAGTGGGGCCCTTTGGTCACCGTGCTTTTGTGGACAGTGCGCCTGTGTTAGAAAAGCCTTTAGCGCAAAAAGCAGGTTTAGGCTGGATGGGAAAAAATACCTTAATTTTAAACCGTCAGGCGGGCAGCTGGTTTTTTTTAGGTGAATTATTTTTGGATTTGCCGTTGCCCGTAGATGAGCCACATGTGCGGGACCACTGTGGAAGTTGTGTGGCGTGTTTAGAAGTGTGTCCGACACAAGCTTTTGTTGGTGAGCGTATTTTAGATGCGCGGCGGTGTATTTCTTATCTAACCATTGAGTTAAAAGGGTCTATTCCTGAAGAATTGCGGCCGTTAATGGGTAATCGTGTGTTTGGTTGTGATGACTGCCAATTAGTATGCCCTTGGAATCGTTTTGCAAAACCCACCCAAGAAGATGATTTTCAGCCCCGTCATGGGTTAGATAACAGCAGTTTGGCTGAATTGTTTATGTGGAGCGAAGAACAGTTTTTAAAGCGCACCCAGGGCTCACCCATTCGGCGCACGGGGTATGAACGCTGGTTGCGTAATTTGGCTATAGGGCTGGGCAATGCGCCAACGACTATTCCAGTTTTAGAAGCGCTGCAGGCGCGTTTAGATTATCCGTCTGAGTTAGTGCAAGAACATGTACGCTGGGCGTTGCAGCAGCATCAGTAAATGCGTGTGGAGCTATTAAGCGGTTAAACTTATGACACTGTGGCGAGGCTGTTGAGTGAAGTTGTTAATGTAGCAAGCTGACGAGCCAAGCCGTTTAAAAAACGTTATGATACTCGACCCTTTTGACTCTAGTGCTTTGAGCTTCCATGACAGAAAATGATTACCAATTAGCCTGGGCCATTTACATTGCAGCCGCATTAGGCTGTTTGTGGGTGTGGTTTTATTTTACCGGCTGGATGTGGCGTTACTTGCGCGAGCCTTTGCGCGTTATAGCTGCAGTGCTGTTATTTACTCCGACAGTTATCGATCCTGCGCGAGGTTTGTATACCCCGGCGCTTGCGATGACCTCGATGGATTTGCTATTTACGGTGGGCCATGACGCTTGGCGCTCGGTTGCGGATCTAGTGGTGTATGGTGGTATAGCAGTTGCGCTTTATTTTGTTTTTGTAGTGCTACGCTGGCTGCTCTGGCGTAATAAAGCCACTGCTAAGGTTGAGCAGCAAGCAGCGCAAGAGGCTGCGGCGGAAACAGCAGCAGAGGAGCCGCGTTTAACTTTGCAACAAATAATGGACTTAGAAAAAGACAGCCCAGCGTCTGATCTGGTGGCCCGTCGCTAAGGGAGCTAAAGATGTGTGAATTGCTTGGCATGAGTGCCAATGTGCCCACTGATGTGGTGTTTAGTTTCACTGGTCTAATGCAACGGGGTGGGCGTACCGGACCACATCGGGATGGCTGGGGGATTGGTTTTTATGAAGGCCGTGGTTTGCGTTTATTTCAAGATCCGCAAGCCAGTGCAGAGTCAGAAGTAGCCCGTTTAGTGCAGCGTTACCCTATTAAAAGTGAAACTGTAATTGGCCATATTCGGCAAGCCAATGTGGGTGCGGTAAGTTTGGCTAATACCCACCCATTTATGCGGGAAATGTGGGGGCGTAATTGGTGTTTTGCCCACAATGGTCAGCTGGCTGATTTTTCACCGAAACCAGGTATCTATCAAGCGGTAGGCGATACGGACAGTGAAGCAGCGTTTTGTGACTTGCTCAACCGTTTGCGTGAAAGCTGTACTGAGCAGTGTTGTATAGAGCAGTTTTTGCCGATCATTGTTGCAGCTTGCCAAGAATACCGTAGGAAAGGGGTATTCAATTGTTTGCTCAGTAATGGGGATTGGTTGTTTAGCTTTTGCAGCACTAAACTGGCACATATTACTCGCCGTGCACCTTTTGGGCCAGCCACCCTTAAAGATGCGGACCTTAGTGTGGATTTTCATGCTGAAACCACGCCCAATGACATTGTTACTGTGTTGGCGACTGAGCCATTAACGGGGGATGAGCAGTGGCATTTATATCAGCCAGGTGAATGGCGGCTGTGGCGCGGTGGTGAGGTGGTTGCAGAAGGTCAGACTGATTAG
>DASROA010000036.1:0-3055 GCA_035647115.1 Thiopseudomonas sp.
GAGGTTTCAATGGTGATTACATCGGCATCCATGGCTGCGATTGAATCAATCACGTCATTAAACTCGCTGTAGCACATGTGGGTGTGAATCTGGGTTTCATCACGCACACCGCTGGCGGTGAGGCGGAAGGCTTCGGTGGCCCAGTCCAAGTAGTTTTGCCACTCGGCACGGCGCAGCGGTAAACCTTCACGGAAGGCGGCTTCGTCGATCTGAATAATCTTAATGCCAGCCGCTTCCAGATCCACCACTTCATCGCGAATCGCCAGCGCCAATTGCCGCGCCTGCTCTTCACGTGACACGTCTTCACGGGGGAATGACCACATCAGCATGGTCACAGGGCCAGTCAGCATACCTTTCATGATTTTGTCCGTCTGCTGCTGGGCGTACTTAATCCACTCAACAGTCATGGCTTGCGGACGGGAAATATCACCGTAAATCACGGCGGGCTTAACACAGCGTGTGCCGTAGCTTTGCACCCAACCAAAGCGAGTGAACAAATAGCCGTCCAATTGCTCAGCAAAATACTCAACCATGTCGTTACGTTCGGCTTCACCATGTACCAGCACATCCAGCCCTAGGTCTTCCTGCACTTTAACCGCATGCTGAATTTCACTCTGCATGGCGTGTTTGTATTCGGCTTCATTCAACTTGCCCTGGCGGAAAGCTAAACGTGCCGCGCGAATCTCTTGAGTCTGCGGGAAGGAACCAATGGTGGTGGTTGGAAACAGCGGTAAATCCAAACGCTCACGCTGCAGCTTGATGCGCTCAGCAAAAGGAGATTTACGTTGGCTGTCCGCGGGCGTAACTGCCGCGAGCCGTGCTTGTACTTCAGGCTTGTGAATACGTGGCGAGTTGGCGCGGCTCTGTTGAATTTTGCGGCTCTGCTCCAGCGCAGCTTGCACTTTGGCGCTACCTGGATTGTTCAGTGCTTCGGCTAAGAGGGCTACTTCTTCAGTTTTCTGTACGGCAAAGGCCAGCCAGCTTTTCAGCTCTGCATCAAGCTGATCTTCACGGGCTAAATCCACTGGACTGTGCAGTAATGAACAGGAAGGCGCCACCCATAAACGATCCCCTAAACGCTGTTGTGCGTGTTGCAGGGTTTCCAGTACTTTTTCCAAGTCACAGCGCCACACGTTACGGCCATTGACCACGCCCAGCGATAAAATTTTATAGGCAGGTAAGCGATCGAGAATGGTGGGGTATTGCTCTGGTGCACGCACCAAGTCGATGTGTAAACCATCCACTGGCAAACCAGCAGCCAGCCCCAGATTATCTTCTAGGCCAGAAAAATACGTGGCCACCAGCTTTTTCAACGGCTCACGCTGCAGTAAGTTATAGGCTCGCTCAAAGGCATTTTTCCAGTCTTGCGGCAGGTCCAGACCCAGAATTGGCTCATCAATCTGTACCCACTCCACACCCTGTGCAGCAAGGCGCTGAAAAATTTGGCCATACACCGGCAGTAGTTTTTCCAATAGGTCCAGTTTATCGAAGTCTTCGCCTTTCACCTTACCCAGCCACAACCAAGTCAAAGGACCGATGACCACTGGTTTCACCTTATGCCCCAGCGCCAACGCTTCATCGACTTCGTCAAACAATTGTTCCCAACTTAAAGAAAACTCAAGGTCTGCGGTAAGCTCGGGTACCAAATAATGGTAGTTGGTATCAAACCACTTGGTCATTTCTTGGGCATGGGCGCCGCCACAGCAGCTGCTTTCCACCACGCCACGGGCCATAGCAAATAACGTATCCAATGTGGGTTTCTCACCGGCCTTAGCAAAACGCTCTGGCACTACGCCGAAAGTCAGCGAATGGGTCAGCACCTGGTCATACCAGGCAAAATCACCCACAGGCACTAAATCCAGTCCCGCTTCTTTTTGCAACCGCCAGTGTTCTGCGCGTAATTCACGGCCCACTTGCTGCAAAGCGTCTTCTGTGATGTCGCCTTTCCAGTAGGCTTCAACGGCTTTTTTTAATTCGCGATCGCCACCAATGCGGGGAAATCCTAAGTTATGTGCTACGGCCACGACTGTTCTCCTTAATTTTCAATGTGGCTATTGTGGACACTCGGGCCATAATGAGACAAACTAAAAAAATTACTGTTCATTATTAGTTTTGCTCACATTGCGAATTAAGGATTGCTCATGCTGGATATTCGTCACCTAAAAACCATTGCTGCGCTGCGTGATGCCGACAGTTTAGTGGAAGCCGCAGAACGTCTGCACCTCACTCAGTCCGCTTTATCTCACCAATTTCGAGAAATGGAAGAGCGCCTGGAGATGCAGTTATTTGTGCGCAAAACCAAACCGGTGCGCTTTACCAGTGCTGGATTGCGTTTACTTAGATTAGCCGATGAAGTGCTGCCCTTGATGCGCAGTGCGGAGCGCGATATCTCACGCTTACAAGGTGGTTCTGCGGGTCGTTTACATATGGCCATTGAATGCCACAGCTGTTTTCAATGGTTAATGCCCACCATTGATCAGTTCCGTGATGCATGGCCCGAAGTGGAACTGGATTTGGCGTCAGGCTTTTCCTTTGCCCCGCTCCCGGCACTGGCCCGTGGCGATTTGGATTTAGTGGTCACCGCTGACCCCATTGATTTAAGCGGCATCAGTTATATCCCATTATTTGCTTATGAAGCGTTGCTAGCGGTAGCCAAGCAACATCCATTGGCACAAAAAGCTTATATTGTGCCCGAAGATTTACAACAGGAAGTGTTAATCACCTACCCAGTGGACCGTGATCGCTTAGACATTTTCAATCACTTTTTAGATCCAGCCGACATTGATCCCTTACAGATACGCACTGCTGAATTAACTGTGATGATGATGCAACTGGTGGCCAGTGGCCGTGGGGTCTGTTGCTTACCGAACTGGGCGATGCACGAGTACACGTCCAAAGGCTATGTTAGCGCGCGGCGTTTAGGTGAGAACGGGTTGTTTTCCACCCTGTATGCAGCGGTGCGCACCGATATGCTGGATGCTGCTTTTATGAGGGATTTTCTACTGACAGCCAAAGACACTTCTTTTGCAACACTGGCGGGGGTCAGCGCGGTAAA
>DASROA010000037.1:0-2508 GCA_035647115.1 Thiopseudomonas sp.
TCTTCAACGGTAACCTCAAAGTCACCTGAGCCTGACGGATATAAATCACGGATTTCAAAGGCACCTTCAGCGACCGTTGTTTCATAGACTAAGCGTTCATTTTGTCGAATGGTCACCTTGGCGTTAGAACCTGCGGTACCACGCACCACAGGCGCATAGTTACGCACACTCTGCGGCAGCATTTGTTCTTCAGAGGCTAACTGGGCCCCGCGAATTTTGACGCCATCAAAAAACTCAATACCTGAATAGAACTCTCCCAGTTTAAAGCTGGACTTTAAAGCTGCTATCTCGGTTTCTAAATAGGTATTATTGCGCTGATAATGCCCTGACTGCTGATCAGATTCACTCCAACTGCCATCATGGCGCAGCGCCCAGCTTTTCATATGTACACTGGCGCGCACACTGGCAAAGTGCGACTTATCTGTGCCGTAACCGTCGGTTTTATTTACATAGGAGTTGAGGTCATAACTGAGCGCGGCAGCATAATGGCCTTTATCCCACAGCTCCGGCGCAATAAAACCCCGTGGAGTTTTTGACAACATAATTTGCGGAACAAAAAAAGACAAACGCAGTTTTTTCATGTCAAAGGCATACTTTACCCCCGGTAAAGCCTGCCTGATCACCACGCAGGATTGATCACCCACCGCAGTTAATGCGGGTTGCTCGAATTTTTCATCGAGACCCAGCTGCATAACAATTGTTTTATTGACACACAGGCGTGGTTGCTCGCTATCAGCAAACTCTTTAAAGATAAACTCATCGCTGCCTTGGTAGCGATCATTAACATAGAGATCGGCCATATAGCGGCCGGCAATCACCTGTTGATCTTGCTCAAACTGGCTGACGTTAATGTTAGCGTAAGGCGTACCCCGTAAAAAAGCCGGGTCGAAGGTGACTGCAACAGGCTGGTAATCGCTATTGGCTAAAACTATGGGCTCAGCACGCTGTGCCAGCAGCTCGGCATCAGAGACATCTAATTTAACTTCTTGCTGTTCCGTCTGCGCCCAAGCAACCTGCACTAGGCACAAAGAAGTACAAAAAATAAAATATTTTAGACCTCTAAAGGCCATAGCATGTCCTTGATTAATCAGTCTAAATTATAAGTTATCTTTCTTTTAGCGCCGTAATCATCAACATAATTAACTTCCAAGCGCGTGGCCTGGCTGATAAAGGCTTTATTGTTTGGAATAGCAATAGTACGACTGGACTTTGGATCCACCATACCGATCTCAGGCCCAGCAACACTCTTATCTGCTGAGTAAAACTTTAAATCCAGCAAAGTAAAAAAATTACCTGTGGGATTATCCACCTTGAGCTGATAACCATTGGCTTCAATCAGGCTAAAGCGCAATTCATCTTTAAGTTTGCTCAAGTTTTTTGAAACAGCAGTTGGACGGTAGAATAATTTAAGTTTTGAATTAATCGCCAACTGTAAAAAATTATCTGTTTTATCAGCACTGGGCGCCGGCGGAATATCTAAGACATTAAAATAAAAAACCGACTCACGATCCTGCGGTAAATCGCCACCCACATACATCAAGCGAATGGTTTGCCCCTCTTTAGGGTTTATTCTAAAAACTGGGGGCGATAATACAAAGGGAATATCTTGTTCTTTTACATCGTGCACGGGCGCACTAGGATCAGTGTACGGCTCAACCCAGGCTTGCACTAAAGCGGGCACATCACCGGTGTTGCTTAACTGAATATTCACCTCACGCTGATCGGCAGGATAAATCACTCGCGTACCGGTAATCACCACAGATGCGTGAGAAAACTGTACAAATGATAACAAAGCAACAAAGATCAGCAAAACACGCATAAACTACTCCATCAAGCAAAAAGGGGCCCGAAGACCCCTTCTGTAAATCAATTATGCTTATTGATAAGCAATAACGTAGTTTGCTGTGGCTGTGACTGTACCTGCTGTAACAGCTGCATCTGTGGAGTAATAAGCCGCACGGTAGGTTAAAGTATTAGCGTCTGCCACTGTAGTAACAGTCTGTGCCGTAGTTAATGTATAGGTCTCATCATTCAATAAGATTTTAGTGTCATCTTGCTCAGTTAATACTACGTTGACGTTACCCGCGGTACCTTTGTTAATCAGGGTATAAGTAGTTGAATCTACATCTGCTATTGGCGCAGAAAATGCCGCATAGACATCCACACCAGCATTACAATTTTCCAAGCCAATCGTAAATGTTTGTGGTGCTACAATCTGGTCTGCAGCAGTAAAAGCTGACTCAGGAACCGTTGCTAGCGTGACGGTCTTATCTACATCGCCCGCAACAATTGCGCAGGTTTCAGCAACTACTTCACCATTAATGGTAACCGTGCCCTGTGTCGCAGCAAACGCCGAACCACTGGCCAAACCACAGGCTAAAATTAAAGCAAAAGGTACTTTTCTCATCTAAAACCCCCGTTTATATAACTATTTATATAGCTAAATGCAATTAACGCATAAAAAATATGACAAATGTAATTATAATAGTTAGCTATAATACAATAAGC
>DASROA010000038.1:0-3661 GCA_035647115.1 Thiopseudomonas sp.
CTCAGCAGCTCAGCGAGCTAGTTATTCAGTAGTGGTGCAAGACCATGACGACGACAACAAAAGCGAGTCTGATATTCGTCAGATATATGCAGCGCTCAAAGTGCCATACCTTGCATTTACTACCAGCTCGCACACTGATGACGCACCCCGCTGGAAGGTAGTTATTCCTTTAGCAGCTCCATGCGATGCAGAACAACACGGCAAAATCAGCAGAGGGCTTGCACAGTCACTAGGCACAGACACAGCACAAGCTAGGACACAGCAGGGCTTTTACGCTCCACACAAGCTAATTGATGACGCGCCTTATTCTGTTATTAATGAGCTGGACAGCTACCCGCCGGTGGATATTGAAGACAAGGCGCACCCGTTCACAGTTGAGGTTATGGCAGGCTGGGCAGAGCTTGAGGCAATCGAAGCGGAAAAAGAAGATGATACAGCAGCACAATCAGCTCCGACTAAAACACTAAAACCAAGCAACACCGAGGGCGCTGGAATCATTGGCAAGATTGCCGAATATCACAGCCACGATTTGCGCGGCGTATTACAGCAGCGCCAATACAAAGGCAATGTAGGCAAGATGCTACGCCCCAACAGCAGTTCTGGAGCGCCAGCTGTACGCCTATTTGACGAAGGCACGCCAGAGGTCAGATGCTACTCGCACCACGGCGCAGATGATCCGTTAAGCGCGTTAAACCATGGCGGGCATGCTCTGGATTTGCCAGCCGTTATTTGCGCCTTAGACTTTAATAACGATATGACGGCAATGGTTAAGTACTACGCGCCGTTAGTTGATGCTGATGGGCAGAACCAGCGCCAGCGGGAGTATGCAAAAGAACAGGAGCGCATTAAAGCGGCGACTGAGTTTGAAAACTTCAGCGCTGCAACTGCAAAACCTGAGCCAGCAAAAAAACAGCAAACGGAAAAAGCAGACGTATTATCGCCCCCAAGCATTGCAGGCGATATATGCCGATTGATAGCAGCAAGGGCAAGGCGTGACCGGCCTGAGCTGTATCCGTTAGCCGCGCTACACATGCTCGCACTTGTGAGCAGTGCCCGCCCTACTGTTTACACGTCAAAGCTAAACATCATAACGCTAGGGATCGCCTCCACAGCAGCGGGCAAGGAGACAGCGCAAGACGTTATCAAAAAGCTGGCTAGCGAGTGCTACTTGAGCGGGCACATTCATTCAGATATGGGCAGCTTTCGAGAGATGATAATCAACTTGATTGATGGCGACGGCAAAAACCTATACATCATGGACGAAGTTCACAGCACGCTAGACAGTATGAGGTCTAAGAATGCGGCAACGTATGAGACCAAGACCGAAGCCGAAATTCTGAAGATGACCACCACGGGGCTTTATACATTCCGAGGTGCTGAGAAGCGTTCTCTTGTGCCATTCTTTGAGAAAGACTTGGCCGCAGTTAGTAACAGATTATCTGAAATGCCCGATGGTGATACAGGCGACAAGTTCAAAATGCTTACTAGAACAAAAGCAAAGCTAGAGAGACAGATTAAGCATATTCACGAGGGATGGCCTGACCCTTTCGTATCCATCATGGGGCATTCAGTACCTGAGAAGCTCGATAAGTTCGCCAGTAGCGCTGATAACATTGCCAGCGGGTTTATAGGCCGGTCATTGGTGGTGCGTTGTCCTGAAGGTGCTGAGCCGCTAAGACTCGACCTAGACACAGCTGAAGCCAATATCTTGCAGGCAGACATTAGTCACAGACTGGCACGCATTAAAGGATCAACAAGCCTAATCACCGCCACTGATGAAGCCGACCAATACTTAAGGGGTAGAAGCAGACACTTTGAAGAAGAAGAGCAGCGCAACTGCGAGTATTTAGGCGCAATCTATCGCCGTGCATCCGAGCACCTATTCAAAGTGGCAGGTCTACTGGCAATAGAATCAGGCGTGATAAACATTGAGCACGCCCGCTACGCTGATGCTTTAGTGACATCTTCAATAGATGACATTGGTTATTTGATCAAACAAGCAATGGCTAAGGGTGAGGGCGCAAGCAAGACGGCGGTGCAGCAAGCTGCTGCGCTAAAAGTACTCAAGCAAGCGTCACCAAGATCAGGCGCAACACTTACAGCACTTAAAAAGGCGGTCACACGCTCTAATGAGTGGCAAGAAGTGCAGAGCAAACATAAAGGCGGTGATCTATTTGATGACCTTATTGCTGAGTTAATCCAAAAAGAACGGCTCGAATTTATTGATGACGGGAGAAGGAAACGATACCGAGCAAAGTAGTAGCACTGGGAGCCTCGCATTAAAACCGCGGGGCTTTATTATTCTTTAGCCATGCTGGAGTGGTGGGCATCGTGTCCAACCGTGCCCAAAACACTTGCCCACGTCAAAGCCACGCACGGCGCGGGTTACAGCCCAACGTGTCCAAACTTGTCCAAGCCATTTGCCCACGTCAAAGCCACGGGGCACTAAGGCTAGAGCCATATAGGGCAGAAAATTATTATTTTTTACGTTTTAATATCTGTATCTGTACTTTCCCCCCCCTTTTTTTTTCTCTATTAGCGTGTTTTTTTGGACAAATTGGCTGTAAGTCACGGGGCACTAAGGCTAGACGTGGGCAGAAGGCTTGCCCAAACTTGGACACAGTGGCCTGTAATGCCCTACACATGCGGGCTATAGGAGGGCAGACAGTTTGGACACAGTTTGCCCACACACCAGCTTGGCTAACAATCCACAGCCTGAGCAGCCTACGATCAGCAAGGTTTTATTGAAGTCATTATGCGCACCCAAGGTTTATTCGGACTCATACGCGAGGCAATAGGCCTCTTATATTGAATACACTATATTCAATAGAGTGTTATAATTGATCCATATATTCAGCGGGTTTAATTCAATGGCACGACCAAGAACAATCACAGACCAGCAGCGCGCCCAAGTGCTGGAGTTGAAGCGCAAACATTCTTATAACGAGGTGGCTGCAATCACCGGTCTACCACTTGGCACAGTGCGTACTATCGTCAGGCGTTCGGGTACGTTGTCGGACAACCCAAAGCATCGGCTGATGTTTACCTTGCCTGCAATCAAACACAGCGCCAGCACCCAGCTAGCAGCCTTTGTGATGCCGTCACAGCGCACCGTCACGGGTGATTTAGAAATTGATGCGGTGCTATGGCTTAGGGAAGTTATTGCTACTGGTGATCCGCTGGCAATCGACAGGGCATTGCAAGCAGTGGGTAACATTAAAACGCCATTGGCTGAGATTGAAACCCGTTATGCCAGTCACCTGCGCAAGAATGGCGGCAGTATGTTTGCCGCGTTTGGCGCAATGGGTTTTGCAGATATTGAAGACCATGTGAAGAGATCCAAAGCCACAGCGCTGCTAAGGCATGAGGCGGCGGCAAGGTTTGGTAATGATCCTGATTTAATGACCGAGGCCGAGCGGTGGGTTATCCGTGTGCTGGATGGCGTGGACGTTGGATTGATGGACAGCGACAGGTCAGGCATTGCAGACAGGTTTAAACAGCATCCTGAGCTGATGCCGCATACCTTGGCAGATTGTCTGCATGAGCTTAGTTTCTGGGATGAACTGTATTGGCTCAAGCAAGCCGTTGATGCTGATGAGCCTGCGCAAGAATGTTACGAGCGTGGGTATTTTGTATTTGAGCTAATGGCGCAGATACGGCC
>DASROA010000039.1:0-36804 GCA_035647115.1 Thiopseudomonas sp.
GCCGGTGACCTTTGGGCACCATATGTTGGCTTGGTTTGAAATGCTCAGCCGTGACTATGAGCGTTTAGTGGATTGTCGTAAGCGCACCAACCGTATGCCCTTGGGCAGTGCTGCGCTGGCTGGAACCACTTACCCCATTGATCGTGAACTGACCTGCGAGCTGTTGGGTTTTGAAGGCATTTCTGGCAACTCCTTAGATGGTGTGTCTGACCGTGACTTTGCCATTGAGTTTTGCTCAGCCGCCAGCTTGGCGATGATGCATTTATCACGTTTCTCAGAAGAGTTGGTGCTGTGGACTTCAGCGCAGTTTCAATTTGTTGAGCTGCCAGACCGTTTCTGCACGGGCAGCTCCATCATGCCGCAAAAGAAAAACCCCGATGTGCCTGAGCTGGTGCGCGGTAAAAGCGGTCGAGTTTTTGGCGCTTTAATGGGTCTATTAACCCTGATGAAAGGTCAGCCGCTGGCCTACAACAAAGACAACCAAGAAGATAAAGAGCCTCTGTTTGATGCAGCTGACACCTTGCGCGACAGTGTGCGCGCCTTTGCCGATATGGTGCCGGCGATTAAGCCTAATCAGCAGATGATGCGTGAAGCGGCGCTGCGTGGTTTCTCTACCGCGACAGACTTGGCTGACTATTTAGTGGGTAAAGGTTTGCCCTTCCGCGACTGCCATGAAATTGTTGGCTTAGCAGTGCGTTACGGGGTTGAAAACGAGAAAGATCTAGCACAAATGAGTCTGGCAGAGCTGCAGCAGTTCAGCACTGAAATTACTGATGATGTGTTTGAGGTGTTGACCTTAGAGGGCTCAGTGAATGCCCGTGATCACATCGGTGGCACTGCGCCTGCACAAGTGCGTGCTGCGGTACAACGTGGACGAGCGCTATTAAGCAGTCGTTAAACAAGGTGGATTGGCAGAGGTATTGTGGAGGCTGGAATGTCTGATAAGCCGAGGGATTTACGTTATCAAGTGTCAGCAGACCGTACTTCTGCCAGTCGCAGGGTGCGCTATGTGGAAACCAATCAAGGTGATGTGGACGATTGCCTGCTGTGTCAGCTTGATGGGGGCGTTGCGCCTGTAAGCCAGCAGGTCAAGGTGGCGCAGCAAGAGTCAGCACAAGGGGTTACAGAAATGGCGACAGATGAGAACACCGAGGCAGATGAAGAATTGGTTGCAGATGAGCTGATTCAAGCCATTGAAAACCAGTTATCTGCCCAGCAACCAGCGGCAACCCAAGCAGTTCTTAATAAGCTGACTTTAGTGGGGCATTCACGGGATGAAGCTGTGTACATGATGAGCCAAGTTTTAGCTTGGCAAATCAGTGAGATGATGCGGGCCGATAGGCCTTTTAATATGCAAGCTTATGAGCAAGCATTGCGTGCTTTGCCACAGCTTCCAGAAGAGTCTTAGTTTCAGTTAGGGGCTGGGCAGTGTAAAACTGTCCAGCAGCTGGGTTGAGCTTGGCTTGCCTCTTAAAGTATTGCAGCTGAGCTTGTCTTCTCGAACCACCTCATGCGGCCCCTATGCGAGGTGGTGTGGCAGGGGCGCGGCTCACTGCCGTGCCCTATGCCGATCAAAGCGTGTATTCGCCTTGGGCTTCGGGTTGATAGATGACTTTTTTAACGCTCAGCTGCAGAGCTTTACCCTTTGGGGTTTGCCAATCTATGCTTTGTCCTTCGCTTAAGCCCAGTAGCGCCATGCCAATGGGTGCCAGAATTGATACATTGCCTTCTATGCCGCCCTGTTCTGGGTAGGTTAGGGTCAGCTGATGTTCAGTGGCGGTGTTTTTTTCATAAAAATGAACTTTAGAGTTCATGGTAACGATATTGTCAGCTATATCTGTGTGGCCAATAAAAGTAGCGCGGGCCAGCTCTGCTTCTAAGGCTTCAGCGGCTGCATCATAGTCATCGAGGTTGTCGAGCATCTGCTCAAGACGTTGCATATCTAAACGAGTGACGGTGATCACGGGCTTATTGCTCATAGTGTGTATTGCACTCCTAAGATTTTAAACAGTGATAAAAAAGACAAAACCTCGCCAAATGACGAGGTTTTAAAGTGTGTGATACGTTGCTAAATACTTTGCAGCGTTAGGTTCAACCTAACATAGATCACTCAATATGCAAATCAAGCAGTGCCTGAGGGTCGTTGCTTAGAGGCTGCTTAAATCAAAGCTGTGTTGGGTGTGGGCGTGCAAAATCTCACTGAGCATTTGTACCAGCGTTTGCTCAGTGGCGGCACAGTACCAAGCGTTTTTTTCGCTGTCATAATCAAAATGAAAACCACCGCTGCGGTCAGCGAGCCAGAGTTGTTTAAGGGGCTCTTGGCGGCTGAGAATAACTTGATGTTGGTTCTCAAACGTTAAAGTCAGGATGCCGCCACTGCTTTCAAGGTCAATATCGACATCACCGTTATCAATAATGTCTTCAAGATTTCTTTGTGTGGCATCGACAAGATCGTGAAATTGACTGTTAGTCAGGTTCATTGAGCACTCCTTTATAGTCTGCAGCAAACGACTGGGATAAGTAATGAAAAAGAGAATGAATGGATGATAGCACGTCTTTTTTATAACTATCTGGGTGCTGCTCGTCTATTCTGCGCATAGGCAAGATTATGAGGTGACGGTATACTCAAGGCAATTATAAATTTGATTAAGGATTTGTTATGAAGCGTATTCTGCTTCCATTTGTTGTGCTATCGATGCTGTTGTTAGGTTTGAGTGCCTGTGGTCAAAAAGGCCCGCTGTATGATCCCGATGATGAGAAAGCGGCCCATGAGCACCGTAAAGACCGTTACGAACTTTAAGGGAGGCACAGATGCAAGCATTTACCTATCAACAAGGCGAGCTGCACGCAGAAGGTGTGGCGCTCTCTGAAATTGCCAAACGGTTTGGTACACCCACCTATGTGTACTCACGAGCGCATATTGAAGCGCAATACCGCAGCTATGCTGACGCCCTAGAGGGTGTCGACTATTTAGTTTGTTATGCGGTTAAAGCCAATTCCAATATTGCCGTGCTTAATATTTTGGCGCGTTTAGGCGCCGGTTTTGACATTGTCTCCGGTGGCGAGTTGGAGCGCGTGCTGGCCGCTGGCGGGTTACCTGAACGAGTGGTGTTTTCTGGAGTGGGGAAAACCCGCGAAGAAATGCAGCGTGCCTTAGAAGTGGGCGTACACTGCTTTAATGTTGAATCAGTGGATGAGCTGAATCGACTGCAAGAAGTGGCAGCGCACTTGGGAGTGATTGCCCCTGTGTCTTTACGGGTCAATCCTGATGTGGATGCAGGGACTCACCCGTATATTTCGACCGGCTTAAAAGATAATAAGTTTGGTATTGATATTAATATCGCTGAGTCTATTTATCTGCGCGCAGCCACCTTAAGCAATATTGCCATTAAAGGCGTGGATTGCCACATCGGCTCACAGTTGACCACTCTTGAGCCTTTCTTAGATGCCCTCGATCGAGTGTTATTGCTGGTTGATCGTTTAGCCAAACACGGTATCACTGTGCAACACTTGGATTTAGGTGGTGGTTTAGGGGTGCGCTATAAAGACGAAGAGCCACCTACAGCTGGCGAATATATGGCCGCTGTGCGCGAGCGTGTGGCGGATCGAGACTTGGCTTTAGTGTTTGAGCCAGGCCGTTATATTGTGGCCAATGCGGGTGTTTTATTAACGCGAGTCGAGCACCTAAAGCACACTGAGCATAAAGATTTTGCCATTGTTGATGCGGCAATGAATGATTTGCTGCGCCCTGCCTTGTATCAGGCCTGGATGGGCGTGCAGGCGGTGAAGCCGCGCTCTGGTATGCCGCGTACCTATGATGTGGTGGGTCCAGTCTGTGAAACCGGTGATTTCTTAGCTAAAGATCGTGAGTTGGTTTTGGCTGAAGGTGACTTGTTAACAATAGATTCTGCAGGGGCTTATGGTTTTGTGATGAGTTCGAATTACAACAGCCGTGGCCGTGCCGCAGAAGTCATTGTAGATGGTGAACAGGCACACTTAGTGCGCCGCCGAGAAACCTTAACTGAGCTTTTTGCGCACGAAAGTTTACTGCCGGAGTCTTAATATGCTCCTGCGGTTTACCAAAATGCATGGTCTGGGCAATGATTTAATGGTGTTGGACTTAATTAGCCAGCATGCTTATATCCAGCCGCAGCAGATACGTGCTTGGAGTGATCGCCGTTTTGGGGTGGGTTTTCAGCGTTTGGCATTGATTGAAGTGCCACGTCATCCGGATGACGATTTTAGTTGCCGGATGTTTAATACAGACGGCGTAGAAATTGATTGGCTTGTCAGCGATCTGTGTTGCGTGGCCCGTTTAGTGGCAGATAAACGCCTCATCTCTAAAGCGCAGATGCGCGTAGCCATGCGGCATGCCGTACTGGATGTGCAAGTGCATCTTGATGGCTCAGTGTCGGTACCTATTACGCCGCCGGAGTTTCATGCTGAGCGCGTTGCACTGCCCCACAGTCTAATTCAGCAGCAAGAAAGCCAAGCATGGCTGCTCGAAAACAGTGTGACAATGGTGTCTATGGATGGTCCTCACGCTGTTTTATTAGTCAAAGACCTCAGTAAAGTGCCTATGGCCGAGTTAGCTGTTTATCTTGAGCAGCAGCCAGGGATTCCAGCAGGCACTACGCTTAGCGCAGTTCAAGTGCACGATGCCAGTACCATTGAAGTGCGAACTTGGCAGTTAGGACAGGGCGCTATTGAAGGCTTTCATCCGAGCTTGTGTGCATCTGCTGCGTCTATCATCAAGCAAGGTAAAGTGAACCGACAGGTGCGCCTTGAGTTTGCGAGTGGTCAGGCAAAGGCTTGGCTGCAATGGCTGGAAAGCGAGGAAAATATGTACTTAACCGGTGCCTCAACCCGTGTTTATGAAGGGCAAATTCGTATATGAGTAATCAACAGCAGCCAGCCTCCACAATTTCTGCCGAGCAGGTGGTGGAGTACTTACAGAACAATCCACGCTTCTTTCTGACGCAAGATGAGCTGTTAACCCAGCTGCGCATTCCGCACGTGCGCGGCACCGCGGTATCTTTAGTGGAGCGTCAGTTGGCGGTATTGCGCGAACGCAATGCGAACATGCAGCAGCGTTTAACACACTTAATGGATGTGGCCCGCGATAATGACCGCCTATTTGATAAAACGCGACGTCTGATCTTAGAAATGCTGGATGCGCAGAGTATCGATGAGCTGATAGGCGTGGTGGATGACAGCTTGCATCGCTCATTTAAAGTGCCTTTTGTAGGGTTAACCTTATTTACCGATAAAGCGATCAATGCAGGACGTCAGCAACCTTTAAAAAAGGCTCAGAAAAATATAGGTGGGATACTGGCTGGGAAAACCCTGCGTGGAGTATTGCGCCCTAAAGAATTAGCATTTTTATTTGGTAAAGAACAAGCTAAAGAGATTAAGTCGGTCGCTGTGGCTGTGCTGGAGCATGAAGGTATACATGGTGTGTTGGCCATAGGCAGTGATAACTTGGAACAGTACAATAGTAGCGTTGATACCCTGTTTTTAACCTATCTAGCCGATGTATTATCGCGTTTAGTGCCGGACCTGTTAGCATCATTGCGTTCAGTTAAGTAAGTGATTGTCATGGGGGTTAGGCAATGCAAGATCAATTAACTGCATACTTTGATTACTTGCATGCTGAGCGACAGGTGTCGGCACACACTTTAAGTGCTTATCAAGCTGATTTGAGAAAAGTTTTAGAGTTTGCTGAGCAGCAACATATAACCTGTTGGTCGAGCTTAAAGCCTGCTGATGTTCGTCAGCTGGTTGCCCAACTGCATAATGCTGGCTTAGCTGGACGCAGTATTGCGCGATTGTTATCGGCGATGCGCGGCTTGTATGGGTATTTACTGCGCGAGAACCTGTGTAAGCATGACCCAACTGCGGGGATTCGACCGCCGAAAGGGCCGCGTAAATTACCACGGGTACTGGATGTGGACCGCGCACAGCAGTTATTGGACAGCCCCGTGGACGATGATTTTGTGGCGTGCCGCGATCATGCAATTTTAGAGTTGTTTTATTCCTCGGGCCTGCGTTTATCCGAGCTGGTTGGCTTAAATGTGGCTGATTTGGACTTGTCGCAAGGCTTAGTGGTGGTGCTGGGTAAGGGTAATAAACAACGCATGCTGCCGGTGGGCAGTAAAGCGATTGCCGCAATACAGCGTTGGCTGACCGTACGCGGCCCAGTCAGCTCCGATGAACCTGCTTTATTTATCGGGGTGCGGGGCCGACGAATAAGCCCACAGTTGGTGCGCGAGCGGGTGCGTCTAGCTGGTGAGCGTGAGCTTGGGCAGCATTTGCACCCACATATGTTGCGCCACTCTTTTGCCAGCCATATTTTAGAGTCATCCCATGATTTACGCGCAGTGCAAGAGCTGCTCGGACATGCGGATATTAGCACGACACAAATTTATACCCATCTTGATTTTCAACATTTAGCGCAAGTCTATGATCAAGCCCATCCACGAGCGAGGCGTAAACCAGAAAAATGAGTATTCGTTTAATTACTTTTGATTTGGATGACACCTTATGGTCCGTTCAGCCAGTGATTAGGGCCGCTGATCAAGCCTTGCGTGATTGGTTGACGGCCAATGCTAGAGGGCTGGGCGAGTTGTCGGTGGAGCGCTTGCAGAATGTGCGTCGCGAGCTGGTGAAGCAGCGGCCTGACTTGGAACAGCGGATCAGTGAGTTACGTTATCAAGTGTTAGTGCGCATTTTATTGCAGTCGGGTTACGCCCAGCGTGAAGCGCAACAGATTGCTGAACAGGCGTTTCAGGTTTTTTTAACAGCGCGGCAAAATGTTGATTTATTTGCCGATGTGTTGCCCACCTTAGAGCAGTTGCGTCGAGACTATATGTTGGGTGCGTTAAGTAATGGTAATGCGGATGTGCGTCGGGTGGGCTTGGCTGAGTATTTTTCTTTTGCGTTAAATGCCGATATGTTGGGTGTGGCTAAGCCTGAGCCACAGGTGTTTTTAGCAGCATTGGCACGTGCCCAAGTGCAGCCTGCGCACAGTATTCATATTGGTGATCATCCTGAGCATGATGTGCTGGGGGCCCAGCAGGTGGGGATGCGTACGGTTTGGTTTAATCCTGAGCAGTTGGTCTGGACTGGGGAGCATCAGCCAGATGCTGAGATCAGTCGGATTTCGCAATTGCCAGAAGTGATTAAGCGGCTGGCCGAGTAGCCTTATACAGTGAGGGCTTAACTGTTCAGTAATTGTGCCGGCGCTCCTCACTGGTGACGTTCTTCCCTCAAAGGATCGTCCTGATCCTCATTCGGGCGCTGCTTAACTATTGATGTTGTATGAAAGTTTTTGTATGGGCCAGTAGTGAATAGCTTAGTGCTGTTTAAGCTTTTGCATTATTTGCTCAGCAGAATTAATGCAAAAGTTGGCTGGTTGCTGAAGGTACAATCATGCAAGCAATACAAATGATTAATGCGTGCTGCGGAGTGGGTGTGTCGAGCGGAGCCAGGGATGGCGAAGCGCCGGAGTTGAACCCTGGATGGGTTCATCGACGGATAAACACCCGCTCCGTAGCATGCGATGCACATACGCTTATAGTCAGCGTTTACAGAATGTAAAACGCCCGAATCAACGGGCGTTTTTAGTGTTATCTAGCAGTAGCGTGCTTAAGCTGCCATTTTAGCAAAAGCCTTTTCTGCAGCATCTAAGGTGATTTTTAGTTCAGTTTCACCAAGGGCGCTGGACACGAAACCGGCTTCAAAAGCGCTGGGCGCTAAATACACGCCACCTTCTAGCATTAAATGGAAGAATTGCTTGAATTGCTCGACGTTACTGCTGGTGGCATCGGCAAAACTGGTGATGTTGTCCAGCTCAGTGAAGTACAGACCAAACATGCCGCCAACTTGAGTGGTGGTAAAAGGAATGCCTGCCGCATCAGCACGTTCTTGTAGGCCTTGTAGGAGACGGCTGGCGTAATCAGTTATTTCAGCATGGAAGCCAGGGCGGCTGATCAGCTTTAGGGTGGCAATACCTGCGGCCATGGCCAGCGGGTTTCCGGACAAAGTACCGGCCTGATAAACAGGACCCAGTGGCGCGATATGTGACATCACTTCTTTTTTACCGCCAAAGCAAGCGACCGGCATGCCGCCGCCAATTACTTTACCGAAAGTGGATAAGTCAGGGGTGATGCCAAAATGTGCCTGTGCGCCGCCGAGGGCAACGCGGAAACCGGTCATCACTTCATCAAAAATCAGCACCACACCGTGCTTGTCGCACTGCTCGCGTAAGCCTTCTAAAAAGCCAGCGACAGGTGGCACGCAGTTCATATTGCCGGCCACGGGCTCAACAATAATACAGGCCACTTCTTCACCTTTTTCCGCTAAACACTCGGCTACAGCGTCCAAGTCGTTAAAGGGTAGGGTAATGGTGTGCTGTGCAAAGGCTGCAGGAACACCGGGTGAGCTGGGCACACCGAGCGTCAGGGCGCCAGAGCCGGCTTTAACCAACAGACTATCGGAATGACCGTGGTAGCAACCTTCAAACTTAATAATACTGTCACGGCCAGTGTAACCACGGGCCAAGCGAATGGCGCTCATGGTGGCTTCAGTGCCGGAGCTGACCATACGCACCATGTCTAAAGATGGCACTAAGCTGCAGACTAAATCGGCCATTTCTACTTCCAGAGCTGTTGGTGCGCCGTAGGATAAACCGTGATCGACTTGTTTGCGCACTGCATCCAGCACATCTGGGTGACCGTGGCCAAGAATCATTGGACCCCAAGAACCAACATAGTCCACATAACGCTTATCATCTTCGTCGATAATGTAAGCGCCTTCAGCGTGTTTGATAAATAAGGGTGTGCCGCCCACGCCTGCAAATGCACGTACTGGGGAGTTGACGCCACCGGGGATGTGTTTTTGAGCTTGTTCAAATAAAGATGCTGAACGTGACATTAAAAACCTCTTTTTTAAAAAAGCAGTGAGTGTAGCGCTGCGAAAAGTTAAGCATTAAAAAGCGCGCTAAAGGTGCGCGCACGTTGTTCAACTGCTGCAGCAGAGTCTGCAGCAAATAATCCATGGATCACTGCAAGCATATGCGCTCCATGCTGAATGAGCGGTGCCGCGTTGTCTAAAGTTATCCCGCCAATGGCAACAATAGGGTGTTGCAAATGCTGAGCTTGCTCAAGCAGAGTGTGACTTGCTAGCACTTCACCGGGTTTGGTGAGTGAGCTGTAGAAACGGCCAAAAGCAATATAGTCGGCTTGCTGCTCAATGGCTTGTTTGGCTAAATCCAAACTTGCATGACAAGTGGCACCAATAATGGCTGCCTCACCAAGTTGTTGGCGTGCTTTGAGTAAGCTGCCATCTTCTTGGCCAAGGTGCAGGTCAGCGCCAAGTTCTACAGCCAGGTTAAGGTCATCATTGATAATCAAACGTGCGCCGTAGTCTTGGCAGAGTTTATGTAAAGCCTTGGCCTCTTGTAATCGACGTTCTGTATCCGTGGACTTGTCGCGATACTGTAAAATTTTTGCACCGCCGCGCAATGCCGCCTCACAATAAGGCAATAAGCGACCATCAGCCAGTAATACTGGGTCAGTAATGGCGTATAAACCGCGTAATGTCTTCAGTTTGCTGCTCATGGACGGCAAAAATCTAAGGGCAAACGACGTGGGATATATTGGCCACGCCCCGGTGCTTCAGCGTCTCGTAGGGCGCGCCAAGTGTAATCGAGGGCGGATTCTACTGCGCTGACCAGCTCTTCCCCTAAGGCAAGGCGACCAGCTAAGGCACTGGCTAAAGTGCAACCTGAACCGTGATATTCACCAGGTAAGCGAGCGCACGTGTAAGTGTGGCTGCTGCCGTCCGCACAGTACAAGCGATTATGCACTTCGCTCTCGGTGCCGTGGCCGCCAGTGATCAATAGGTTTTTACAGTGTTTGAGTAACACTTCTGCGCACTCGTCAGCAGTCCCCTCAGGTAGCTCGGCTAGAATCTGCGCTTCTGGTAAGTTGGGCGTGACAATGGTGGCCAGTGGCATCAGTTTGGCACGTAGTGCGTAGCCTACTTCGTCTTTGCCTAGTGAGCCTCCGCCGCCAGCGCGCAATACAGGGTCGCAAACAAAAGGCGTATTGGGCAAACCTTGAATAATTTGCACCACGGTATCCACCATTTCAAGGGAGCCCAGCATGCCGAGTTTAATTGCCGCAACGGACAGATCCTGGGTGATGGCTTGTGCCTGAGCAATAACCCAGTCATGGTCAAGAATTTTAAAATCGCTGACATCGACAGTGTCTTGAATAGTCAGAGCAGTAATCACTGGAGTGGCATGACAGCCCTGAGCTATTAACGCTTCAATATCTGCCTGTAAACCTGCACCACCAACGGGGTCGTGACCCGATAAGCACAAAACAGAGGGGCGAGAAGTGTATGTATTCATATGTTCAAGTTTACCATGGATGAACAAGGGTCAGCACAGACTGTTGTGATAACCCTTGTATGTGGATTAAGACTCGGTGTTAGATGATTTTTGATCTGTAGAGCCCTGTTGTTCAGCAGAGGCTACAGTATCTTTTTGCTCTGCATTATTTAGCCACCTTAGTGCGCGCTCACGGGCCATTTTAAAGTTAGGCACATATGAGATCTTATCGTGAGTTAAACCAAGGCCTGCGCGGCGCATCTTATGGCGAACACTCGGTGAAGCACCTAAAAATATAATGCCAATATCGTTTTTATGATAATCGGTTAGTACGTTACTCAGTGTAGCCAGTGCAGTCATGTCCAGCATGGGGACTGCACGTAAATCGATAATAACGACGCGAATTTCAGGGTTAAACTTACGCAGTACACTTAATGCTTTTTCTGCAGCACCAAAAAACAGCGGACCACGAATGGCGTAAGCAGAGACCGAGTCGGGTAAGTCAGCAAAATCTTGATCATCAAGGGTAACGCTGGCTGTATCGGTTAAGTTGCTCATGCTCTTGATAAATAAGCCGGCAGCTAGGAGCAGGCCGACACCTACGGCCAGTACCATGTCAAATAAGACAGTAAGAATAAGGCAAGTGAGTAATACCATCACGTCATTGCGTGGTGAGATGCGCAAGCTGTGAATAACATGCTTGGGCTCGCTCATATTCCAAGCGACCATTAACAGTAGCGCAGCCAGTGCAGCCATGGGTAAGTGACTGAACATTGGTGCTAAAAAGACCATGGCCAACAGCACCACGCCGGCATGAATAATAGCGGCAATGGGTGAGTAGGCGCCTGCTCGAACGTTGGCTGCGCTTCGCGCAATGGCCGCGGTCGCAGTGATGCCGCCAAACATAGGTGCGACGATATTACCTATGCCTTGGCCGAGCAACTCACCGTTGGGGTCGTGCTTGGTGCCTGCCATACCGTCAGATACCACAGCGCACAGCAGAGACTCAATAGCGCCGAGCATAGCGATAGCAAAAGCTGGTGCCAGCAGTTGGCGAACCAGTTCGAAGGACATTACGAGAGGTTCGCCGTTTGGCCCAGGCAGCTCCCAAGGCCACATAAATGAGGGTAAAAAGGGAGGTATACCAGGGTGGCTGACGCCATCAACTTGATAGCTGAAGCGATCACCAATGGTTGCAACACTAATATCTGCGCTGGTTAAGGCTAGGCCAATCAGGCTGCCCGCTGCTAAAGCAACCAAGTGACCAGGGATTTTTGGTACAAAACGTGGCCACACAATCAAAATTAATAAGGTGATTGCCGCAACTAAAGTGTCCCCCAGCTGAATACTCGGCATAGCTTGAGCCAGTACACTGATTTGTTCGATGTAGTTCGCGGCGGGCTCAATGTTAGTTAAACCAAAGGCATCTTTAATTTGTAGGGTGGCAATCACCACACCAATCCCAGCGGTAAAACCAATGGTGACGGGGTAGGGGATAAATTGCAGCAAAGCACCAGCCCTTAAAACCCCCATGCTGATTAAAATCACTCCAGCCATGGATGTGCAAAGTAATAAGCCGCCGACTCCATACTCTTGGGTAATGGGCAGCAATATCACGACAAAAGCGGCGGTTGGACCGGACACGTTAAAGCGCGAACCGCCGGTTAAGGCTATCAGTGAGCCGCCAATCAAGACGGTATAGAGTCCGTGTTGGGGCGGAACACCCACTGCAATGGCCAAGGCCATGGCTAAGGGAATGGCGATAATGCCGATGGTGAGACCGGCGCTGATGTCACCGCGTAATGATTGAAGGGTATAACCTTCAGCAAATGACTGGCGTAAAGCTGAGAATAAAGGCGGAAAGTACATAATGGCTCCACAAGTGCATACCCAGTTATTATAGACCTATGCTGGGCAGGTAATGCTAGCCTACTAAATTTAATGCTGTTATGGCGAATAGCGCGTGCTTGGAAAGGCTGAAACTAAACCCTTCTGGTGCTGCTATTAATGCTGTGGCAGTGAATTGTCAGCAGCTCGATTGTGCTTGAATAATGATTGAACAGTTGCTTTTTTCTCACTAACAGGCATACTTACGCGTCTCTTTGTGCAGGTAATGCCTAGCCAACGCAGAAGGGGCGGCAAAGTGATGCCAATTTGCCAATAAAATTATATAGCCATAGCAGACGTGATAGACCCGAGCCCCCGAAGTAGCGTCTGTCATATGAGCTGACTTTGACTTGTCAAAGACAATACTATTCATTAGGATTTGCCGTCTATTTTTAAGACGGCCCTGAGGCCATAAGCGAATGAAAACTTATACAGCAAAACCTGAATCTGTAAAGCGCGACTGGTATATCGTCGATGCTGCAGGCCAGACACTGGGTCGTTTGGCCACTGAAATTGCCAGCCGTTTACGCGGTAAGCATAAGCCAGAGTACACACCGCACGTTGATACTGGCGATTACATCGTTGTAATCAATGCCGAACAAATCAGTGTGACTGGTAGAAAGACAACAGATAAAGTCTATTACTCTCATACAGGGTTTCCAGGTGGTATCAAGGAAATTACTTTTGAGAAACTAATTGATAAAGCACCTGAACGTGTTCTTGAAGCTGCGGTAAAAGGTATGCTTCCAAGAAATCCGCTGGGCCGCGACATGTATCGCAAGCTGAAAGTGTATGCTGGTAGTAACCACCCGCATGCTGCACAGCAGCCCCAAGAACTTAAGATTTAACGGGATAGTTGATTATGTCAGCGACTCAAAATTACGGCACAGGCCGTCGCAAGGCTGCATCCGCACGTGTATTTTTACGTCCGGGTACAGGCAGCATTTCTATTAATAACCGCACTCTAGATGATTACTTTCGTCGCGAAACAGCTCGTATGACTGTTCGTCAACCGCTAGAAGTGACTGACTCTCTAGAGAAGTTTGATGTGATGATCACCGTTTCTGGTGGTGGTACCACAGGTCAAGCGGGAGCAATTCGTCACGGTATAACACGCGCGTTGATGGATTACGATGAGACTTTACGTCCAGAGTTGCGCAAAGCAGGCTTTGTTACCCGTGATGCGCGTACTGTTGAGCGTAAGAAGGTTGGTTTACGTAAAGCACGTAAGCGTCCTCAGTTCTCTAAGCGCTAATCGATCCTTGCGAAAGAAAGAACGCCCGTTTCCACAAGGATTCTGGGCGTTTTTTTGTATCTAAAGCAGCCTGTGGCAATTGGTCACTGTGCTGGGGCTAAGTGCTTGCTTGCTAATTAGGCAAGTGTTGCGGGGGGATTGACTTGTCAAGTTGAGACCTTTTCTTTACCATTTGTTTCATTCAAGAATGTGAGTAGCTTTTTTCTTACTATAAGGCCTGAAAACAGGTCAAACAGCTGATGGGAGACGACTTAATGAGCAATGACGGCGTGAATTCAGGCCGACGTCGCTTCTTAGTGGCAGCCACCTCTGTGGTGGGTGCGGCTGGAGCGGTAGGGGCTGCGATCCCGTTTGTGGGGTCTTGGTATCCCAGTGCAAGGGCGAAAGCCGCGGGGGCACCAGTGCGGGTGAACGTGAGCAAACTAGAACCAGGTCAGCAAATCGTTGCTGAGTGGCGTGGTCAGCCGGTTTTTATTTTGCACCGTACACCGGAAATTATGGAAGGACTCAAAACAGTTGAGTCTAAATTAGCTGACCCACAGTCACAGCAGTCAGAGCAACCTGACTATGTTGACCCAAAAGGTCGTGCTATTAAGCCTGAATTGCTTGTGGTCGTTGGTTTATGCACGCACTTAGGCTGTGCGCCAACGTTTAGACCTGAGGTTGCACCAGCGGATTTAGGGCCAGAGTGGGTCGGCGGTTATTTCTGTGCGTGTCACGGTTCGCGTTATGATCTTGCTGGTCGCGTGTATAAAGCACAACCTGCACCGCTGAATTTACCTGTTCCTCCGTATTCTTTTGAGTCGGATGATGTGGTCATTATTGGTGTCGATGAGGAGACAGCTTAATGAGTAAATTCATGGAGTGGATTGATGCGCGCTTTCCCGCCACTAAAATGTGGGAAGACCATTTATCCAAGTATTACGCACCAAAAAACTTTAACTTTTACTACTTTTTCGGCTCATTGGCATTGTTAGTATTGGTTAACCAAATTCTTACTGGAATTTGGCTGACCATGAGCTACGAACCTTCAGCTGAAGGGGCGTTTGCCTCTGTTGAGTACATCATGCGTGATGTTGAGTACGGTTGGATCTTGCGTTACTTGCACTCCACCGGTGCCTCAGCGTTCTTCATCGTGGTTTATCTGCATATGTTCCGTGGTTTGCTCTACGGCTCCTACCAGAAGCCCCGAGAGCTGGTGTGGCTGTTTGGTATGCTGATCTACCTCGCTTTGATGGCGGAAGCCTTCATGGGTTACTTGCTGCCATGGGGACAAATGTCCTACTGGGGCGCCCAGGTGATTATTTCACTGTTTGGTGCGATACCAGTGATTGGCCCTGAGTTGACTGAGTGGATCCGCGGTGACTACTTGATTTCAGGCATCACCCTAAACCGTTTCTTTGCTTTGCACGTTGTGGCAGTACCCATTGTTTTGTTAGCACTGGTAGTGCTGCACATCTTGGCGTTGCATGAAGTGGGTTCTAATAACCCAGACGGCGTGGATATCAAAAAGCATAAAGATGAAAATGGCGTGCCTCTAGACGGTATTCCTTTCCATCCGTATTACACCGTTAAAGATATCGTTGGTGTTGTAGTGTTCTTGTTCGTGTTCTGTATCGTGGTGTTCTTCTTCCCAGAGATGGGTGGATACTTCCTCGAAAAGCCTAACTTTGAACAAGCAGATGCGTTAAAAACACCTCTGCATATTGCCCCTGTTTGGTACTTCACCCCGTTCTATGCAATTTTGCGTGCAGTACCTGATAAGTTGCTGGGTGTTGTCGCCATGGGTGGTGCCATTGCTGCGCTCTTTGTGTTGCCTTGGTTAGACCGCAGCCCGGTTAAATCAATGCGTTACAAAGGCTGGATGAGTAAAGTCTGGTTGCTAATATTCTGCATCAGCTTTGTGATTCTAGGCGTGTTGGGTGTACTGCCTGCAACAGAAACACGTACTTTGGTTGCACGAATCTGTACTGTTCTATACTTCGCTTACTTCATTCTGATGCCGTTTTATACCAGAATGGAGAAGACTAAACCGGTTCCGGAAAGGGTGACTGGCTAATGAAAAAGAAAATTATTGCATTACTATTTGCAGCAATTCCGACTTTTGGATTTGCTGCCTATCCTCTGGATAAGGTTTCGATTGACCTTACTGATAAAGCTGCCTTGCAAGATGGCGCACAAACCTTTGTAAACTATTGCATGGGTTGCCATGGTGCAAAATTCCAGCGTTATGAGCGTGTCGCCACTGATTTAGGTATCAGTGAAGAGCTGATGATGGATAATTTAGTGCTGACGGGTGCCAGTTATGGCGACCATATGAAGTCCAGCATGACTGCAGAAAACGGTAAGTTATGGTTTGGTGTAGCACCGCCTGACTTAACTAACGTGGCGCGAGTGCGTAGTGCAGACTGGTTGTACACCTACATGCGCACCTTCTATGCAGATCCAACGCGTCCATATGGTACCAACAACAAGGCTTTTCCAGATGTTGGTATGCCGAACGTTCTAGTTGGTTTACAAGGCAATCAAATCATCGACTGCAAGCAAGTGCAGGTTGTTGAAAACGGTAAAAAGCTATTTGATCCGTTGACTGGTACACCAATCACCGAAGAAGCGTGTGACCAGTTGGTTGTTGAGCCTAATACAGGTACTTTGAGTGAGGCAGAGTTCGACGAGAAAATTAAAAATCTGGTAACTTTCCTCGAGTACTCAGCAAACCCTGTTAAACTTAAGAGCCAGCGTATCGGAACTTACGTCCTGTTGTTCCTCGCCGTCTTCTTTGTATTCGCTTATCTGTTGAAGCGTGAATACTGGAAAGATGTGCATTGATTGATACAGCGTCGTGAAAACCGAATGACGCACGCGCCCCAATGGGCGCGTGCGTCTTTGTGCTTAATGTATATTTTTAGTGGAGGAATAAAGCATGTCTGCACCCAATAAGTTGGGCTGTTATTCTGATCCTGAGTGCCAATACTCGCACCGTGTGCGTTTGGTGCTAGCGGAGAAAGCAGTAACTGCTGAAATCATGGATGTTATAGATGGTGAAATTCCGGAGTATTTGGCTGAGGTAAACCCTTACGCTACTGTACCCACTCTGGTTGATCGCGATCTGGCTTTATACGATTCAACTGTTATTCTCGAGTATTTGGATGAGCGTTACCCACATCCACCACTCTTGCCGGTATACCCTGTTGCCCGTGCTGAAACACGTAAACTGTCCTACCGTGTGCAGCGCGACTGGAGTGCACTGGCAGATTTGATTTTAGATAAGAAAACCAAGGAAGCTGCGCGCACTAAAGCACGTAAAGAGCTCCGCGAAAGCCTCACCGGTGTTGCACCTGTGTTTGCCAGCATGGAGTACTTTATGAGTGATGACTTCAGCTTGGTTGATTGCTACTTGCTGCCCTTGTTATGGCGTTTGCCTGTCTTGGGTATTGAACTACCCAAGGCTGCACAGCCCTTGCTTGAGTACATGGAGCGTAACTTTGCCCGTGAAGCTTTTCAGGCCAGTTTGTCTGAGGCTGAGCGTTTGATGCGTCCTTAAGGAGAATGAGTCAATTATGAACTCCAGTCGTCCTTATATATTGCGTGCGCTGCATGAGTGGATTGTTGATAATCAATGCACGCCGCACCTCTTAGTTGATGCGAGTTACCCCAAAGTAAAAGTGCCGCCGGGTTATACAGAAAATGGACAAATCGTCCTTAATACGTCACCGGCAGCAGTTCGTTATTTGGAAATTGACAATCAAGCCGTCAGTTTTGAAGCGCTATTCTCGGGTGCGCCTTTTTCACTCTATATACCGATTGAAGCTGTATTAGCAATTTACGCCCGTGAAAATGGGCAAGGCATGTTTTTTGATGCCGGCTCCGATCTGTTAAGTGATGAAGAAGAGCAGTTGACAGAAGTTGACGAGAGTGAAAAAGCTGAAGAGGAAACAATCGAGGACGAGTTGCCAGAACAGGGTCCAGCCTTGCATATAATTGACTCAGAAGACACATCAAATCTGCCCACCGACCCTGATGATGAGCCGCCCACGCCGCCATCACCAGGCCGGCCAAGCTTGCGAGTTATTAAGTAAGCTGTAAACCTTTATGCACCCTTTGCGGCGCCTGTGAGCCGACAAAGGGTGTCATAAGATAAGCATTACTGCCTGTGCAATGCAGGTTTTAGTCTAGATATTCAAATAAACGCACAATTTTTTGCACGCCACTCACTTCTTGCACTACAGCAGTGGCACGGTTGGCTTCTGCGCGACTGATCACCCCGAATAAATAAACCACACCATTTTCCGTGACCACTTTCACTTTAGAAGCGGGGACGTCATTGTATTTCAACATGCGGGTTTTAATATTAGCGGTGAGTAACGCATCATTGCTGCGCACTAAGCCCGAGGTGGGTGTAGTAATTTGCAATTCGTTATGGATTTTTTTAGCACTAGTCACGCTGTTTGCAGCTTGGCCTGCCAACTCTTTAAGCTCGGCCCGAGGGGTTTGCCCAGCCACTAAGACAATGCCGTTGTAGCTGGTGACTACAATCCGTGACGTTGTGGTATGCAGGTCTATATGTGCGTCTTTAATAGCACGAAGCACTTCCGGGCCAATAAATTGGTCATCAATTTTATTGCCAAAGCTGCGGGCGCCACAAGCGGTCAGCAGTACTGCGAAAATACCAATAGTAAGAATATTTCGAATCATTCTTCGCTCCCAAATAGCTGATGGTCAATTAAATCGCATAAACTGTGAATAACCAATAAGTGGACTTCTTGGATGCGTGCGGTGACATTGGATGGCACACGAATCTCCACGTCGTCAGGCAGGAGTAGGGGTGCAATTTGCCCGCCATCACGACCGGTGAGGGCTACCACGTGCATATTGCGGTCATGGGCGGCATGAATGCCTTGAATGACGTTAGCCGAGTTGCCGCTGGTGGAAATGGCTAAGAGTACATCGCCAGTTTGCCCTAAAGCACGGATTTGTTTAGAAAACACCTCATCGTAATGGTAGTCATTGGCAATCGAAGTGATGGTGGAGCTGTCGGTGGTAATGGCAATGGCCGGTAAGCTAGGGCGCTCACGCTCAAAGCGATTAAGCATCTCAGATGAAAAGTGTTGTGCATCGCCAGCTGAGCCACCGTTACCGCAAGCTAAGATTTTGCCTTCATTGAGTAGCGAGCTGACCATCATCAAACTGGCGTTTTCAATGGCTTGAGGAAGGACGCTCATGGCGCTTTGTTTGGTTTCAATACTGGCTTGAAACATTTGTTGAATACGGGATTGCATAGGATCAGCCTTAATTAAAAATATACTTAGGACTCAAATGCATCTTGAATCCAGTCGAGGGTAACGTCCTGTTGTGCATTCGGATGTGCAGTAATGACATCAAAGCGGCAGGAGTGTTCTAACCAATGGGGGTATTTATTTAAAAAATATTCAGCAGTGTTAACCAATTTACTACGTTTAGATTGATCAATGCTGTCGAGTGCGCCCCCAAAATGGGTGTGTTTACGGTAGCGCACCTCAACAAAGACTAGAGTATGAGTACTCTGTTCTAACATAATTAGGTCAATTTCACCAAAACGGCATGACCAGTTAGCCGCAACTTGAATTAATCCTGCTTCGCGCAACAAGCTTAATGCCGCGCGCTCAGCCGCTTGGCCTGCTTTAAGGTGCTCATTCAAACTGTGTTTCCTTGAGCTGCTCAAGTTTGCCGTCAACAAACTGCGTCCAATAGAGGGTGCGCTCGATGCGTTGTCCGGGTCCTTTTCTTAAGGTGCCGGTTAAACCGGAAAGATTAGCGTTGGACAATACTTTAAGTTGTTGCAAGTGATTGGCGAGCTGGTACGCGTCTGCACCCATAGCGTAGAAACGGCCCATGGGGCCTAGAGCTTGCGGCCAATGGTGGACAATGTGTTGGCGGGAGCTGTGGTTTAAATCAATAAACCATGGCATCTCACTGAGTTGAATGGCATCCAGTTCAGGAGTAGCTTGTCCAGAGCTCGGGTTGACCGCTGAAGTGGCGTAAATAGGTACATCGCTGGCGTACTGAAAGGCCAAGGTGGGCTTAATATGTCGAGCTTGCTGCGGGCTGGCAGCCACGAACACAAACTCAATGTCTTGGCGGCGAGCAGGTTGTGCGTCGAGCTGAGTGCCTAAGGTGGCTTGCAGTTGCTTGGCCCGTTGTTCGCTTTCGCGTAATTGAAAAAGCTCGGCAATTTGTCCAGCTAACTCAGCAGGATGGTTAATTTTTTGCGCAGCAATCATTTCACCGCCTAAGGCTTGCCAGTGGTTGCTAAACGCATTTAGAACGCGCTCGCCCCAAGCATTGGCGGGAACTAAAGCAGCGGCACGGCGTAAACCATCCGCCCAAGCGCGGTCGGCGGCCACTCGAGCCTCATCTTCGGCAGCGAGACCGTATTGAAACAGCTGAGCTGGGCCTTGTTGGTGATCATCGGCATAATTTAAAGCTAAGGTGTCGATGGGTAAGTTAGCGCGGCTCGCCAATTGTCGAACCAGAGGCTTCTCCCATGGACCCACCACCAGCTCAATGCCATCTGCTGCGGCTTGCTGATAAAAGTCATCCAGTGAATTTATAGCGCTGCTGTCATACACGCGAATGTTTGGCGTGGGGTTGCCATTTGCTTGAGCGAGGTAGTGGGCGGCAAAAAAACCATTGCGTAATGCATTGACGACATTTTGATTAGGGTCTTGGGAGGGTAGCAATAAAGCTAGGTTTTGAATGTCTTTTACTTGCAATTGTTGCAACTGTTGCACAGCCTCAGGCAGCTGTTGAGCTGCAGGGTGCTCTGGGTTGGCTATTATCCATTGCCGAATGCTGGTTTGTTGCTGGCTTAGGGTGCTGGCAGTTTTTGTAATGCGTACCAAGGCCAACCAACCATCTAAATCAGCTTCACCACTGTCTTGTAATTGGTTGCGCGGTAAGTCGCTTAATAGCTGCCAGATAGTTTGGTGATTGGCAAAGGCTTGCTGACCTTCCAATAAAGGGGCAATAAAGATACGTTCCCGAGCTGCCGCCAAGGGTTTACCTGTATCTTGTAAAGCTTGCGCGCGGACTAACTGGGTGCGTGCTTGCTGCTCAATGGGCATCTGCGTTAAGTGGTTTAGACTGGGGTGCTGTAAAATTGTCAAAGCAGCTTTGGCTTGATTGCGAAAAACGGCCAGTTCAGCTTCTAGGGTTTTGGCAAAGATCAACTGGGCGGGGGTAGCCTCAGCAAAATCAATGGCCTCGAGAATTTCACGGGCACGTAGCGCTTGCTGTTGCTGCCAAGCCAAGTCAGCGGCAGCGAGATTGAGTCCTACCGCTTGGCTGCCAGAGCGCTTACTGGCCTGCAATAGTAGATTTTCTAGGTCAGTGTGTTTGCTGCTCGGCAATTGTCCTAGGCCATCACTGGGTGAGCTGGCACAAGCCACTAAAAAAGCTGTCAAGCAAAGGGTGAGCAAAAGACGTACGGGAGTTTTCATAGACAAGCAATCCAAGCACAGTAGAATGAATGTTTTAATTGTACCCAAGCCCGTGACGCGGTGCGATCTTGTCAGGCTACAATCATGTTTTATTTTATTTATTGGAGCGTTTTGTGAGTGTATCTACACCTCAGTCTAGCGGGTTTGGCACCTTGTATGTAGTTGCTACACCGATCGGTAATCTTGATGATATCAGTGCGCGGGCTTTGCGGACTTTAGCTGAGGTCAGCTTGATAGCAGCGGAAGATACACGACACTCGACGCGTTTGTTACAGCACTTTGGTATTCGTACCCCTTTAGCCGCTTGCCATGAACACAATGAACGGGAAGAAGGCGGGCGGTTTATTAATCGGCTGCTGGCTGGTGATGATGTGGCACTGATTTCTGATGCTGGCACGCCATTAATCTCTGACCCTGGTTATCATTTAGTCCGTCAAGCCCGTGCTGCGCAAGTGTCGGTGGTACCAGTGCCGGGTGCTTGTGCTTTAATTGCGGGTTTATCGGCTGCCGGTCTGCCGTCGGACCGTTTTGTTTTTGAAGGCTTTTTACCGGCTAAACAAGCCGCGCGTAAGGTGCGACTTGAAGCGGTGCAGCATGACCCTCGCACGTTAATATTCTATGAAGCGCCACACCGTCTATTAGACAGTGTGGCAGATATGGCACAGGTGTTTGGTGCTCAGCGTCATGGGGTGTTGGCCCGTGAACTGACGAAAACCTTTGAAACCATTCATGGGCTGCCGTTGCAAGAGTTGCATGACTGGATTGCCGCAGATCCCAATCAGCAGCGCGGCGAGTGTGTGCTGCTGATTGAAGGCTATCAAGCACCAACCGATGCACAGCAGGTGCCTTTAGAAGCGCAGCGGGTGTTAAAACTGTTGATGGCGGAATTACCCTTAAAACGCGCCAGCAGCTTGGCTGCTGAGATCACTGGGGCGCGGAAAAACGCACTCTACCAATGGGCTTTAGCCAACAAGCCGGCTGAGGGGTAATTGACTAAAAGTCACTTGCTCTAAACCGTGCTTGATCAGCTGGCGAATATTGGCGTGCTCGGTATGATCTGGATGGGCCAGCACCCAGCGATAATGCTCACCAAACGCCAGTAACGCCTGCTCTGTGGTGAGCTGTTCCAGCAGCGCTAAACCAAGAATCTTACATGAGCCTTGGTTGCTACCAGCAGGGTTATGCAGTCCAGCATTATCAAATGCGCTTGGCTTGTATTGATAATGCCTGTCAATAAACGCTAAGGTGTCTGCGAAACAATGCTCAGGCTGTTGAATACTGTTAAGAAACTGAGTTAACGGCATCTGTTAATCACCGCGTCGAGCATGCAAGGTAACAGAAACAGAATCCGAGAAGCGCAGCGCGTGGGGTTTATCAATTTCCACTTGCGCAGCCTGCACGCGCTGGTGGGTCATGATTTGCTCTAAAACCTCTTGAGTGAGGCGCTCCAGCAGAGCAAAACGGTTCGTTTCAACGTGTTCAATGATTTCTTTGGTAATGGTGCGGTAGTTCAAAGCATGTTCAATGCTATTGCTGCGCACAGCATCTTCGGCGCAATAGAACAGAGTGACGTTGATTACAATATCCTGCTTGTTACGGATTTCATCTTCATTGATGCCAATGTAAGTGCGTAATCGCAGATCCTTAATGTGAATCCGCGCCATGCCCGGTTCTAAAAACTGCATAAATTAACGACTCCGAATCAGTTGTAAAAACTCTTGACGGGTGGTGCCTGAGCTGCGAAAAACGCCCAGCATCGCTGATGAGGTCATCACTGAGTTTTGCTTTTCCACACCGCGCATCATCATGCACATGTGCTTTGCTTCAATCACCACGGCAACTCCAGCTGCACCTGTGACTTCTTGTACGGCATCGGCAATTTGTCGAGTGAGGTTCTCTTGAATTTGCAAGCGACGGGCAAACATATCCACAATCCGCGCCACTTTTGATAAGCCGATCACTTTGCCTGTGGGAATATAGGCCACATGGGCTTTACCGATAAAGGGCAGTAAATGGTGTTCGCATAACGAGTACAGCTCGATGTCGCGGACAATCACCATTTCTTCGCTGTCTGACTCAAATAAAGCGTTATTAACGATTTCATTTAAGTCTTTTTCGTAACCATTGCATAAATACTGCATGGCTTTTGCAGCGCGTTTAGGGGTGTCTTTTAAACCTTCGCGCTCAGGATCTTCACCTAAGCCTTGTAAAATGCCTCGGTAATGGTTGATTAATTCTTCACTCATGGTCAGCTCTCCAAGCCAAGCATCATTTGAGATGCCGGCCACCATTTACAGTCAGGGTTGTGCCGGTCACATAGGGTGTATCCAGTAAGTAACGCAGGCTTTGGTAAATCACTTCCGGTCCAGGCACAGTGCCTAATACGGACTTAGCAGTGGCGTGTTGCTGGTAGTCTTCATCATCATCAGGATGCAGCATAATCAGTGCGGGGGCTATTGTATTGACTTTAATGTGCGGTGCTAAGCTTGCGGCAAACGATAGCGTTAAGTTATCTAAGCCGGCTTTACTGGCACTGTAGGCAATGCGTCTGGCACTGCCGCGGCGGGTTACATCATCTGAGATATGGATAATATCAGCCTGTGCAGATTGTCTGAGTAAGGGTGCACAATAATGATTGATTAAATAAGGTGCCAAGACATGGACATTGTGCATCTGCAGAAAAGCAGCTGTATCAGGGCCATCCTCACTGATCCAGAGTGATGCATTATGCACGATGGCGCGTAATGTTGAGGTGTGGGCTTTGACTGCTGCAATAAAGTTCAAAATGCCCGCTTCACTGGAAAAGTCCGCCTGAATGCAGTGCACCCCCAATTGGCGCAGCTCATCCACAATCGGGCGTGGTTGGCGGTAGCTTATAATCAGTGGCTGATCGGCCTCTAAAAAACGTCGCACACAGTGCAGGCCAAGCCGTTGGCTAGCACCGGTAATTAAAATGGGAGCGTTATCGCTCATCAAAAGCCCTTATGCTAAATCAGTTATCATCAGCATGCTTTATATTAAGAATGCTGTCTTGAGGGCAGATAAAGCTATACTAGAGTGCATTTGAGTACAACCTACAAACGTTGGGTGATTAGTCTGATCAATAAGCACAGCTGTGTGCTCGGTCGACATGAAACCCACAATGCTTGAATATTTAATCCTTTATGAATGAGGCCGCTTTTCCCATGACAACCCATGTGGTCATTGTTTCCGGTACAGTCTTTGGCGCCGCTGAGGGTGTTGCTTATCACGCTGCGGAGTTGCTGACGGATTTAGGTTTGCAGGTGACCTATGAGCCGTATATCGAGTGTGCTGAGCTGTTGGCGTTAGAACCTGATGTGTTGTTATTTGTCACTTCCACCACCGGTATGGGCGAATTGCCAGAAAACCTGCAGCCGTTGGTCAACAGTTTGTATGAGCAAATGCCAAACTGGCAGGGTAAGCTCGGTGGAGTGATTGGGCTGGGCGATGCGTGTTACGGTGAAGACTTTTGTGCCGGCGGCGAGAATATTCGCGAGCTATTTGCAGAGCTGGGCGTGGTGGAAATACAAGAGATGTTGCGTTTAGATGCCAGTGAAACAGTGACTCCGGAAGATGATGCTGAGCCTTGGCTGGAAGAGTTTGCCGCTTTGTTGAGTACGGATTAGGTCTTGTTGTGAATAAATCCAACCCACCGCGCGCAAGAAAATCGCGTAGTCAGCAAAGATTCAGGTCGCGTGCAGGTCAACCAAACAGACAGCGCGCAGCAGAACCCGCGCAGCCACGCTTAATTATGCTTAATAAACCCTATAACGTACTGACTCAGTTCACTGACGTACAGGGCCGCGCCACTTTAAAAGACTATGTGCCCATTACCGGCGTGTATCCCGCAGGGCGTTTAGACCGTGATAGCGAAGGTTTGGTGTTGCTTACCAACAGTGGGCGTTTGCAGGCGCGTATAGCAGAACCCAGATATAAGCTGGCTAAAGTGTACTGGGTGCAGGTTGAAGGGGAGCCGCAAGAACAACAATTACAGGCCTTGCGGGATGGTGTTGAATTAAAAGATGGTCGTACTGCGCCTGCTCAGGTGAAACAGATTGATGAGCCGGAGCTGTGGCCGCGTACGCCGCCGATTCGTGAGCGTAAAAGCATACCCACGGCATGGTTGCAGTTGACCATTTATGAAGGGCGTAACCGGCAGGTGCGGCGCATGACAGCTGCTGTTGGTTTGCCCACTTTACGCTTGGTGCGGGTGCAGATTGGTGATTGGCAGTTAGCCGATTTAGCCAGTGGCCAGTGGCGTGAGATTAAGCTCTAGGGTGCTTGTGAGTGGCTCGAGGGTTGCAGAAAAGTCTGCAGCCGGTGTGCTGATTGCGGTGTTTATAAGCCTTTCATAGCAATGACAATGGTTTTCACTAGAAAACCAAACACCCCCAAACCTAAAGCAAAAAACAGCACCGCAGTACCATAACGCCCCGCTTTAGATTTTTTAGCCAAATCCCAAACGATAAAGGCCATAAACATGATGAGGCCGCCAACTAATAGGGTCACCATCAGTTCTTCAAAGACTTCAGTTTCCATAGTGTGTCCAAACAATAAGTAGGGGCTACCCAGTTCATTTTGTAAAACTGAGCCCATTGCGTTCAGCTCGCTGTGTTGCGCGTGCTGCACCCGAATTGATAATCACATTGTACGCCAAAAAAATCGTAAGAAAAGACTGACCGATTCTCATTAAGGGTCGCATTCCTTTACTTGCTATGACAAAGGAGCGTTGCTCAGGTGGCTCAATGGCAAAGCAGTGGATAGCTGCACATGGTTGAGCACAAAACTGGAGCGCACGCTGGTCACGCCGTCCACCCGGGTGAGCTTTTCCAGCAAGAACTTCTGGTAATGGTCCATGTCTGGCACTATGACTTTCAATTGATAGTCTGCATCCATGCCAGTAATCAGACTGCATTCAAGCACTTCCGGCCACTGGCTGATCTGATTTTGAAAATTCTCAAAACGTTCTGGAGTGTGCCGGTCGATACCTATAAGTACATAGGCTGTTAGAGTCAGGTCGAGTTTTTTACGATCCAATAAAGCCACGTACTTAAGAATATAGCCTTGATCTTCTAAGGCTTTAACCCGTCGTGAGCAGGGGGACGCCGACAGGCCGATACGCTCTGCTAACTCCTGATTGGATAAATGGGCGTTATGCTGTAACTCGTGCAGTATGCGCAGGTCATAACGGTCAAGATTGTTCATAAAGCACCTCGCTGATTGCTCGTTGCTAGCAAGCTCTAGTGGTAACTTGCTATAAGTTAACTTATATTGGTTGTTTATTGCGTATAGTGCGGTTTTTTTGCAAAGTTCGCAATAATTGTTTGCTCAGCTTTGTGTACACTAAAGTCCAGTTCGCAGCTTGTCAGATACACAGCTCATAGGCCGAGCCTTTATCGAGGCGAAGTCGGTAAAAACATGTTACCCCGTGTTTTTCCAGCAAGCTCGATAGCTTAACCCGGTTATCGATTGAACCAACGGCACAACTGTTGCTTAGAGCACATTAAAGGAGCACCTGTAGAGGTTTGCTCCTTTTTTGTGCCTGCATGAAAGTAAGGCGCAATCTTGTAGTCTGTGAAAAGCATTGCTGCAGCGGGATGAATAAGTATTAAGACTCTGCAATAATCCGCAGCACAAGATAATTTCGGACAGCTGCATAAGAGGGCATAGGATGAGTGCTTTTCATGAATTAACGCTCACCGCACTGGACGGCAGTCAGCTGCCACTGGTGCAGTTTAAAGATCAGTTACTGTTAGTGGTTAACGTGGCTTCAGAGTGCGGCTTAACCCCGCAATATGAAGGTTTGCAGGCCATCCATGACCGCTATAAAGCGCAGGGTTTTAGTGTGTTAGGTGTGCCCTGCAATCAATTCGGCAAACAAGAGCCGGGCACTGCAGAGCAAATTCGCACCTTTTGCACCGAGCGTTTTTCTATTACTTTCCCGTTAACCGAAAAACTACAAGTCAATGGCTCGGATAATCATCTGTTGTACCGCTTGCTAGCGGGCGAGGGAGCTGATTTTCCTGGCGAGGTGACTTGGAATTTTGAAAAGTTTTTGCTGGACGGTGAAGGGCGCGTATTAGCACGCTTTTCCCCCAGCGTTGAGCCGGACGACCCGCAGGTCTTAAAAGCCATAGAGGAAGGTTTAGCCGCGCAGCAAGGCTAGCGCGTTCTGGGTAGCTACAGGTTCAGTGTTTGAAAAAATATGACACGCAAGCTTGATGGTGGAGTGTTTGCAATAAAAAAGGAGGCTTAAAGCCTCCTTTTCTTTTATAGCCAGCTGACTCAATTACTTGCCAAACAGACCAAAAGTTAAGCGGTTTAACCAGCTGCGCTTAGGCTGTTCATTATCTATGGCGCTGCGCACAGTGTCTGGCAAGGCTTCTGCGGCATCTTCATACTGACGAATCACATCTTTGCTGGCTTGGGTTTGCTGTGGACGTAAATCTTGCTTGCCGCCAATAAAACCTAAAGTGGCTTTACTGAGCCAAGTGCGGTTGTCGGTATCCTTCTCGCGGGGTTTAAAGCTGCCACTGGCCAGGCTAGGGTGCTCTGGATAGTTGAGTTGCAGGGTTTGCAAACTGTTGGCGGCCAGGTCATGCAGGGCCAAATGCTGATAAGCCTCGGTCATCACCGCTAAGCCGTCAGCGACCGCTGGGGTTTCTTGAAAGTTCTCAACAATGTAACGGCCACGGTTCAGCGCTGCCACATACAGCTGGCGCTTTAAGTAGTAATGGGCCACATGCACTTCATAGGTAGCCAATAGGTTGCGCAAATAAATCATCCGCTGTTTTGCATCAGCAGCATAACGGCTGTTGGGATAGCGGTTGGTAAGCTGGGCAAACTCGTTATAGGAGTCGCGGGCGGCACCAGGATCACGTTGTGACATATCCAGTGGCAGGAAACGGGCTAATAAACCGCGGTCTTGCTCAAAAGAGGCCAAGCCTTTCATGTAATAAGCATAATCAACATTGGCGTGCTGTGGATGTAAGCGAATAAAACGGTCTGCCGAGGCGCGCACCGCTTCGGGCTCCATATTTTTGTAATACGCATAAATCAGTTCGAGTTGTGCTTGCTCTGCGTAACGGCCAAAGGGGTAACGTGACTCCAATGCTTTGAGCTTGCTGATGGCTGATGAAAATCTGTTCTTCTCAAGATCTGTTTGCGCTTGCTGGTAGAGCGCGGTTTCGCTTAAGCTTTCATCAATATCCTTGGATGCGCAAGCGCTGAGCAAGGTGAACAGAGCGATAAATAGCAGGTGCCTTAGATGCATGATTGAGTACGCCGGTTAAAACGGTCGGCTGACTTGCAGTGAGCCGTCCTGTTATAGTGAACACCCTGAATTACCATTCAGGGCAAAGAATGCTGTATTTAACCACAAGCGTGCGCTTGAAACCAAAGCCTACGCACTCTTATGTAGAAGAGTATGCCGACAAAGACGATCGAAACAATTCAATTATCAGCAACAGTGCCTGTGGAACTGGGCGGTAAACGCTTGGATCAGGTGGCTGCTCAGCTATTCCCTGAGCATTCCCGCTCCCGCTTATCCGCTTGGATTAAAGATAATAATCTTACCGTTGACGGTAAAGTATTACGACCAAGGGATATTGTCTATAGCGGTTCACAACTTGAACTCACTGCAGAGCGAGAAGCGCAAGGGGAATGGGTCGCTCAAGAGATACCTTTAGATATCGTTTATGAAGACGAACATCTTTTGGTGATCAACAAACCCGCAGGTTTAGTGGTGCACCCTGCAGCTGGCCACCCTGATGGCACCCTATTAAATGCGTTGCTGCACCATGTGCCCAAATTAATCGAAGTGCCCCGCGCTGGTATTGTGCATCGACTGGATAAAGACACCACAGGCTTAATGGTGGTGGCAAAAACGTTAGAAGCGCACACCAGTTTGGTGGAGCAGTTACAGGCGCGCACTGTGGGTCGCACCTATGAGGCCATTGTATTGGGGGTGATCACTTCCGGCGCCACCATTGATGCGCCCATTGGTCGCCATGGTCAGCAACGTCAGCGTATGGCGGTGACGGACAATGGTAAGCCGGCGGTTAGTCATTACCGCGTCTTAGAGCGCTTTCGCTTACACACCCATACTCGGGTGATGTTAGAAACTGGGCGCACCCACCAAATTCGCGTGCATATGGCCCATGAAGGTTTTCCTTTAGTGGGCGATCCTGTCTATGGTGGCCGTTTTCGTATTCCCGCTGGGGTGAATCCAACCTTGCTGGAGGCTTTAAAAGGGTTTCCCAGGCAGGCCTTGCATGCACGCTTTTTAGAGCTTGAGCATCCAGCCACAGGTCAGCGCATAAAGTGGGAGGCTGCACTGCCGGATGACTTTACTTGGTTGATCAGTTTATTGCGCCAAGATCGCGAGGCTTACACTGGGTGACTACAACACAATCTGCATGGCCGGCAGACTGGTTACGTCCTGACTGGCCGGCCCCTGAGCATATTCACAGCTGTGTCACCACCCGTAGTGTCGGTGCTAGCCAACCCCCTTTTGCCCAGTTTAATGTGGCTGAACATGTGGGCGATGATTTAGCGCAGGTGCAAGCCAATCGTACCTACTTGGCGCAAGTACTGAACTGCCAGCCCACTTGGCTTAATCAAGTGCATGGCACCCAAATTGTGCAAGCCGATGCCACGCAGGTATTAACCGCAGATGCCAGTATAAGCCGTACCCCAGGTTTGGCTTGCTGCATCATGAGTGCCGATTGCTTGCCGGTATTGTTTACTGATCAAGCCGGTAGCTGCGTGGCTGCCGCCCATGCCGGTTGGCGCAGCTTAGTGGGCGGAGTGTTAGAAAAGACTCTGGCCAGCATGCAGGTTGCGCCTGAACGCATCTTGGTTTGGTTGGGACCAGCCATTGGCGCCGCAGCCTTTGAAGTGGGGCCTGAAGTGCGTGCAGCATTTTTGCAGCAGCATGCGGCGACTGAACAGGCCTTTGTGCCCAGTCACAACCCAGGCCGTTGGTTGGCCGATATTTATCAGTTGGCACGTATTCGTTTAGCCGCCTGCGGAGTGCAAGCAGTCTATGGCGGTGGTTTTTGCACTGTGACTGATCCGCGTTTTTACTCCTACCGTGGCGAATCTGTAACTGGCCGCTTTGCCAGTTTAGTGTGGATTGGCAAATAACGTTCTTGCTACTTAGCTAGAGTTGTTCTATACATTGAAACATTGAATTCGCAGTATCGCGCTGGGGCAGGCATTTCTGTGGAGTCGTGCCGGTTCTAGCGTGTCGCTGTTAACAGTGCACCTGTTTATTGGGTGGACTGGTCGACTTGTTCTACACAAACTTAAAATAACAATAGGTGTTGACATGTTACAGACGCGTATTCTGCCCGCTGCAGAGCAGGCACATGCCGCCCCTTTATTGATTAAAAGCCTGCTGCTGTCTGGCGTGCGCTACGAGAGTCAGCGGGAAATTGTCTATCGAGATCAATTGCGCTATAGCTACCGTACCTTTGTGGAACGGGTGGCACGCCTTGCTAATGTGCTTACAGAGATGGGCGTCAAAGCTGGTGACACCGTGGCCGTTATGGATTGGGACAGCCATCGCTATTTAGAGTGCATGTTTGCCGTCCCCATGTTGGGTGCAGTGCTGCACACCATCAATGTGCGCTTATCGCCGCAGCAAATTCTCTACACCATGAACCATGCCGATGACCGCTTTGTTTTGGTTAACAGCGATTTCGTAGAACTTTATGCAAGCATTGCCGATGCCTTAAGCACCGTTGAACGCACTTTGCTGCTCACTGATGAACAAGACCACGAAAATATTCAGTTGATCGATTCAGTCGGTGAGTATGAAAGCCTACTGGCTGCTGCCTCGCCTAACTATCAATTTGCAGAGTTTGATGAAAACTCCGTGGCCACCACTTTTTACACCACAGGCACCACGGGTAACCCCAAAGGGGTGTATTTCACCCACCGTCAGTTGGTGTTGCACACTTTAACCATGGCTTCAGTGGTGGGCAGTGTCGATAGCGTGCGACTGTGTGGCACCGATGATGTGTATATGCCCATTACCCCCATGTTCCATGTGCATGCCTGGGGCATGCCCTATGTGGCGACCATGTTGGGGCTTAAGCAAGTCTATCCGGGCCGTTATGATCCAGAAGTACTGGTGAAGTTGTGGGAAACGGAAAACGTTACTTTTTCTCACTGTGTACCCACCATTGTGCAAATGATTTTAGATGCCAAGGCAGCGCAGGGTAGGGATTTCAAAGGCTGGAAGCTGATCATTGGCGGCAGTGCTTTGCCCCGTGCTTTATATGATGCAGCGCAGGCCCAAGGTATCCAGCTGACCGCCGCCTATGGGCTGTCGGAAACCTGTCCGCTGATCTCAGCTGCAGTGCTCAATGATCAATTGCGCGCGGCCAGCGCAGATGAGCAAATCAGTTACCGGATTAAAGCCGGCGTGCCTGTGCCTTTGGTTGAGGCGGCGTTAATGGATGAGGACGGTCAGTTTTTAGCCCACGACGGTGAGCAGCAAGGTGAATTGGTACTGCGCGCACCTTGGCTGACCGGTAGTTATATGGGCGAACCTGAAAAAAGCGTTGAGCTGTGGCAGCACGGTTGGATGCACACCGGTGATGTGGCCAGCATCTGTGAGATGGGTTTTATCGAAATCCGTGACCGCATCAAAGATGTGATTAAAACCGGTGGTGAATGGCTGTCCTCTTTACAGCTGGAAGACTTGATCAGTCGCCACCCTGCGGTGCATGAAGCGGCAGTGGTTGGTGTGCCTGATCCACAGTGGGGTGAGCGGCCTTTTGCCTTATTAGTATTAAAGGCCGATCAGCACTTGGACGCACAAGGTATTCAAGAGCACCTCACGCCTTATGTTGAGCAGGGCGTGCTCAGTAAGTGGGCAATACCCAGTCAGGTAACAGTTGTTACCGAAATACCCAAAACCAGTGTGGGCAAGTTGGATAAGAAGCGCATTCGTCAAGAACTTGTGGAGGAATAAACAAAACTCGCACAATTTACTCTATTAGTAAGCCAGATATGAGAAGCAGTGCGCAAATGACTTATTAGTCAGTTGTTTAGCTGGCATATTTACTGCATTGCTTTAACTGCAGGGTATGTTAGAAAGGTATTAAGCCGCCGAATAAGAGCGGTTTGTTTGATAAATCAGCCTTAAGGTTGATGGGTCTAAAATATTGGTTGGATATACTGTCAACAGCCAAAATAATAACATTCGGAGTTGCATCCATGATTACAAAAAAACAACAGGTATGGCGCTTGGCAAAGTTGCCAGTGGCCATCGGCTTAGCGTCACTGTTAGCGGCGCCTGCTTCAGCCATTACGTTTGATCTTGGTGAAGTGCAGGGATCCTTTGACAGTTCTTTATCCGTGGGTGCCAGCTGGTCCACCGCTAAGCGCGATAAGCGTTTTATCGGTAATGCCAATGGGGGAACTGGTTTTACACAAACCGGTGACGATGGACGCTTGAACTTTCAACGTGGTAAAACTTTTTCGCAAATTTTTAAAGGTCTACATGACCTAGAGTTACGCTACAAAGACTCTGGAGTGTTTTTACGGGGTAAGTATTGGTACGACACTGAATTACAAGACGGTAACCGTCCACACAAAGATATCAGCAATAAAGGCCGCAAAGAGGGCGCTAAAACCCGTGGTGCTGAATTGCTCGATGCGTTCGTTTACCACAATTACTCCATCCTCGACCAGCCCGGTACCGTGCGCTTGGGTAAGCAAGTGGTCAGCTGGGGTGAAAGTACCTTCATCATGAACTCCATCAACTCGATTAACCCGATTGATGTCTCTGCCTTCCGTCGTCCAGGTGCAGAACTGAAAGAAGGCCTGATTCCGGTCAATATGTTCTTTGTCTCACAGAACTTGACTGATCAGCTGTCCATGGAAGCCTTTTATCAGCTGAGTTGGAAGCAAACCGTGGTGGATAACTGCGGTACTTTCTTCTCCAGTGCGGATGTGGCGGCAGATGGATGTAATGATAATTACCATATTCTTAACGGTGATTTAACGAATGGTTTATTAGCAGGTATTGATCAAATGGCGGCTGCTGGTGTTCCTTGGGCTCCGAGCATGGAAAGCCTAGGAATTAATTACACTAAAGAAGGCTTGATGATTCCTCGTGGTAGAGATAATAAAGCCGGTGACAGTGGGCAGTGGGGTACCGCATTCCGCTGGCTCGGTGATAATACCGAGTACGGTGCCTACTTTATGAACTATCACAGCCGTACACCCTTCCTAAGTATGCAAAATACTCAAATGGATATGGCTATGCTGGATAAGTTGGGTGCAGCAAGTAATGCCGTAGGTAATATTCTAGGTCCTCAAGCTGCACCTTTAGGCGCTGCTGCAGTTCTTGTAGGTAACGGTAATTACTTTATGGACTACCCAGAAGATATTCGCCTATATGGTTTAAGTTTCTCCACTACTTTGCCTACAGGCACTGCATGGCAGGGTGAGATCAGCTACCGTCCAAATATGCCGGTACAAATTAATACCCAAGATATGACCTTGAAACTCGCTACAGGTATTGGTGGCAGCGTGGGTGCAGCGCAAGCCTATGGAGATGCCGCAAGGGCGGCTGCTGCAGCTGGTAATTTACAGCAGGCAGGAGCCTTGCAAGCTTTGGCTCAACAAAACCTAGCGCAAGGTTTAGCTCAGGGCGGCAAGTTCCATCGTGGTTATGACCGTAAAGAGGTCACTCAGATTCAAACCACCTTTACTCACTTCTTTGATCAAGTGCTTGGCGCTAGTCGCGCCACAGTGGTTGGTGAAGTGGGCTGGACCCATGTCGGTGGTTTAGGTAGCACCCGCTACGGTCGTGACCCTATTTATGGTTCGCCAACAAGTATTATTCCAGATGATCCTACTTCAGCTGAGAAAAACGGTTGGCACGGCTTCGTCACCAAAAACTCCTGGGGCTACCGTGTGCGGGGTATCTTAGACTACAGCAACGCCATTGCTGGGATTAACTTGCACCCCAATATGGCATTCTCCCATGACGTAGACGGTTATGGTCCGAACGGTCAGTTTAACGAAGGGGCAAAAGCAGTCAGCTTTGGTTTAGATGCGGACTACCAGAACACCTACAACGCCAGCCTGTCCTACACCAACTTCTTTGATGGCCGTTACAACACCTTAAAGGACCGTGACTTCATATCCTTGAGCTTTGGTGTGAGTTTCTAAGTATGTGGCTCAGTGCTGTGGGGGGAGCAGCACTGAGCACTGTGTGTCTCCCAGCTTTTTTATTTTTTAGGAAGACTAGATCAATGAAAACACAAAAAACTTTAATGCAAACTGGAGCAGCATTTGTATTGTCGCTGTTTGCTGCCAGTGTCATGGCGGCTGTTTCTCCGCAGGAAGCAGCAAAATTAGGCACCACTTTAACGCCCTTTGGTGCGGAAAAAGCCGGTAATGCCGCGGGTACCATCCCTGAGTGGACCGGTGGTATCGCTGCCAATGCTGCACCTGTGGATAGCCGTGGTTTTTTAGGCAACCCATTTGCCGGTGAAAAGCCGGAGTTTGTGATTACTGCGCAGAATATGGAGCAGTACAAAGATAATCTAACCCCAGGCCAGCAAGCGCTGTTTAAGCGCTACCCTGACAGCTACCGCATTCCTGTGTACAAAACCCACCGTTCCATAAACATGCCTGCAGAGGTGGTTGAAGCCACTAAATCTAACGCAGTCAACACCAAAATGGTGCAGGGCGGTAACGGTTTAGCCAACTTCCAAGTGGCCAATGCGTTCCCAATCCCACAAAACGGTTTGGAAGTGATCTGGAACCACATCACTCGCTACCGCGGTGGCAGTGTGCGTCGTCATGTAACCCAAGCCACGCCGCAAACCAATGGTTCGTATTCGCTGGTTTACTTTGACGATGAGTTCGTGTTCCCGAACAAGCTGCAAGACTATGACCCAACCCAAGCCAGTAACGTGCTGTTTTACTTTAAGCAGCGAGTTACTGCACCGTCACGCTTAGCCGGAAACGTATTGCTGGTTCACGAAACTTTGGATCAGATTAAAGAGCCGCGCATGGCGTGGTTGTATAACGCCGGTCAACGTCGTGTGCGTCGTGCACCACAGGTGTCCTATGATGGACCAGGTACCGCAGCCGATGGTATGCGCACCTCGGATAACCTCGATATGTACAACGGTGCACCGGACCGCTACAACTGGCAGTTGCACGGTAAAAAAGAAATCTATATTCCGTACAACAGCTACGAGTTGGATTCACCTAACCGCAAATACGATGACATCATCAAAGCGGGTCATATTAACCAAGACTTAACCCGTTATGAATTGCACCGTGTGTGGCATGTGACCGCAACCCTCAAAGACGGTGAGCGTCATATCTACGCTAAACGTGACTTCTACATTGATGAAGATACTTGGCAAGCAGCACAGATTGACCATTACGATGGTCGCGGTAACCTGTGGCGTGTAGCAGAAGCCCACTCACTGTATTACTACGATAAGCAAGTTCCCTGGTACTCACTGGAAGCTTTGTATGACCTGCAGTCCGGTCGCTACCTTGCTTTAGGTATGAAGAACGAAGAGCGTCAGGCGTATGAGTTTGGCTTTAAAGCCAGCGCCGGTGACTTCACCCCAGCTGCTTTGCGTCGCTCAGGCGTGCGTTAATCAGCACATGCAGTGACGGTGGCTCTTATTTAGCACCGTCCATATAGGCTAATCAAAAGAAGCCAAGCCTTGAACGCTTGGCTTTTTTTGTGGGTGATTGATTGCGGCAAAGGTAAGGAAAAATATAGGCAAAAAAAGACCCGCATAAGAGCGGGTCAAAGTTGCAATAGCCTAATTAAGGAGACGACTCACTATGCTTCCACAGTGAACTGTCAGCTGATCTATCGATCAATGGCTTTAATAGTAATGGTTCTTATTTGCGATTTTAAGTGCGAGTTTTTATTGAGTCCGTAGCGTTGTTTTAAAAATATCTTAATAAGCAGATCAGCTGCTGATAAAGGACAACAACTGTGCAGCTGATTGTCAGTGTAAATATGCTAAACTGCGCATCCGTTTTCCAATGAGTTTTATGTGGTCATGAGTAAAAGCGAAAACCCAATTTTTAGAGTGATCTTTGTTAATCAGGATCAGATCTTTGAAATGTACGCAAAAGCGATTTATCAAAGTGATCTTTGGGGCTTTTTAGAGATTGAAGAGTTTGTCTTTGGGGAGCGCAGTCAGGTGGTGGTTGACCCCAGTGAGGAAAAACTGAAAAACCAATTTGAAGGGGTGATCCGCAGTTATGTGCCGATGCATTGCATTGTGCGTATTGATGAGGTGGAGCGTTTAGGTGTGGCGCGGATCAGCGAGGCGGCAGGTAATGTGACGCCTTTCCCGATGCCCATGCCCACTAAGTAAGTTTCATAATCATCAGGGCCAGCGTTTCCAGCAAGCCAAAGCACATACTTGCCTGCTGGCCTTGGTTTAGCTAGTAATTGCTGTTAATCGGCCTCTGTGCCTTCATGGCTTTCATCGCTGATTCTTTGGTTTTTATTGGTCGGTTTAACCGCTGGGTAACGCGCCGAAGCATAACGCACCACCAGTACTGCTAAGGCCAACAATAAAATAGCCCCAGATACATAGACCACGCCCATGCTAGGTTCGTTGTGGTGAGAAATATCAGAAATCATCAGTCGGGTTAAGGCGGTGATTGCCACATAGATTAAAAAGCGCACCGGCATATGGTTGGTTTTAAAGTAAATCCCAACCATGGCGCCCAGTTCTAAGTAAATAAACAGC
>DASROA010000040.1:0-3771 GCA_035647115.1 Thiopseudomonas sp.
GCCACGGCAAACTACGGCTCTTCAAAAAGAATTGCTTGACGACTATAGAGCATTGGAACCACCTGATCCCATCCCGAACTCAGAAGTGAAACGATGCATCGCCGATGGTAGTGTGGGGTCTCCCCATGTGAGAGTAGGTCATCGTCAAGCTTCAAATAAGAAAGGCCACCCTGTATAGGGTGGCCTTTTTTTATTTGTCATTTTTATAATCCTATTGTCACCGCTTGGCGCTCCCATGTGACAATTTTGTCTGGAGCAAAATTGGACAGGCTTTAGCCTGCCCGCAGGGTGAGCACCATGGATGGTGCGAATCAGAGTAGGTCATCGTCAAGCTTGAACAGCAAAACCCCAGATCAGCAATGGTCTGGGGTTTTTTTATGCCTGAAATTCAGTAAAAAGTGTCTGCTTTGCACTGCACGGTTAGTTCTTTGCGAGCCGTACAGCGGCCGTGCTAACAACACCTTTGCTTAAGAGTGCTGCAGCAAGCGTAGCTATGGAGGGCGAAGCGCCCGAATAGCGTCAGGATGACGCTTTGAGGGAAGAACGGCGGTAGTGCAGTACGGCATGCCACAAATTTTAAGTAACGTCTTTACAGTCATATAGGAAACCCCGCGCAGGGCGTACTTCACAATGGCTGTTTCGTTGCCTGAGCCCATCTGAGCTCAACTACAGAGCTAGGTTATGCCGCAAACTTTTCAGGCGACTCTTTTTGACTTGTAAAGCTGGATGTAACCCACAATGCACAGTACTTGTTGAGCAGCTGTATGGGCAGCATTAATAAACCTTACACAGGTGAGCTAATACAAAATGGAACCTAGTTGTAATGTAAAGCAGCAGTACAGTTTATCTTTGTGACTTTGACAGTTTTGATTTACTGCTGGAAATAAAAAGGTCAGCGTATTGTGCTGACCTTTATCGAATGTTTAATCAGTAAACCCGTCTGGGTTCTGCTGTTGCCAGCGCCAGGTATCACGCATCATATCGTCTAAATTGTGCTGAGCTTGCCAGTCGAGTTCTTTGGCAGCTTTGTTTGGGTTTGCCCAGCATTCAGCAATATCACCACTGCGTCTCGCTGTGATAGTGTAAGGAACAGAAACCCCTGAGTTTTTTTCAAAGGCATCAATCATTTGCAATACGCTATAACCTTGGCCGGTACCTAAGTTCCAGATATGGACACCTTGTGAGCTCGCGATTTTTTCTAATGCCTTTAAATGGCCATTGGCAAGATCGACAACATGGATATAATCACGGACCCCGGTACCATCTACGGTGGGGTAATCATCACCAAAGACCGAGAGCTGCTCTAATTTACCCACAGCCACCTGACTGATATAGGGCAGTAAGTTGTTGGGAATACCGTTGGGGTCTTCACCAATTAAACCGCTGCTATGTGCCCCTACAGGGTTAAAATACCGTAATAAAGCAATACTCCAGCGTTGTTCCGATACACTGACATCCTTCAGAATCTCTTCAATCATTAGTTTTGAGCGACCATAGGGGTTGGTTGGAGTACCGGTTGGGCAGCTTTCACTAATAGGTATTTGCTCAGGTTCACCATAGACTGTGGCTGAAGAACTGAATACTAAGTTAAAAACATTTGCTGCAGCCATCGCTTGAAATAACACCACACTGCCGCTGACATTATTTTCATAATAGGCCAATGGTTGTTGAACGCTCTCTCCAACTGCTTTTAAGCCTGCAAAATGCAATACCGCTGCAATTGAGTGCTGACTAAAGATGGAGTCGAGCAAGGCACGATCACGAATGTCACCTTCAATAAAAGTTACCGCCTTACCACAAATACGCTCAACACGCCGTAACGACTCCAACGAACTATTGCTTAAATTATCTAAAACAACGACCTCGTAACCGGATTCAAGCAAAGCTAAGGTTGTGTGTGAGCCGATATAGCCAGCGCCACCAGTGACGAGCATGGATTGTTTCATGAGTTTCAAAGGCCTCTTAAATTAAAGAATAGCTTGTGGTTTTTGTGCATTAATTTTCTCGTTAATAGCAGGCCTTCTACGCCACTGTAGTACACTAATGATTAACAGTAATAGTAAACCTGGAATCCACATGATTTCTTTGCGCATGCGGTCCGTAGGTGCGCGTACTTTTAGAATTTCTTGATCAAACTCTAAACCTAAGTCTGCAGCTTGGCTAGCAAAAGCAACATTATCAATCAAGATTTTTCCGTCGTCCTCATAGAGCATTAAACCCAATGCCTGCAAACGCTCTTCACCGCTGGCACCATTAGGTACAGGCAATAGAATAACGAACTCATGGGGATCACCATAACCATCTTGACCTAAAATTTGTAGGCGTAATTTACTGGCCTCATCAACTTCGCCTAAAACTTGGACAAGTTGGCTGGGTGGAATATCTTGGTAGGGGTCATGAATGATATCCATCCAAAAGCCAGGCCTAAATAAGGTAAAGGCGACTAACAGCAGTAATATATTTTCGTACCAACGATTCCGGGTAATAAACCAACCCTGTGTGCCTGCGGCGAATATCAGCATAGCTATAGTGGCGACCACAAAAATTAATACGCCGTGCATAAAGTCAATGTTAATGAGCAGTAAATCGGTATTAAAAATAAATAGGAAGGGTAGCAACGCGGTGCGTAAGCTGTAATAAAAGGCTTGTACCCCCGTTTTAATAGGATTGCCTTTTGATACAGCAGCAGCGGCAAATGAAGCAAGGCCGACCGGTGGTGTGACATCAGCCATAATGCCAAAATAAAAGACAAATAAGTGCACGGCAATTAAAGGAACAATCAAACCATTTTGCTGGCCAAGAGTGATGATTACCGGCGCTAATAGACTGGAAACTACGATGTAGTTAGCGGTAGTGGGTAGTCCCATACCTAGGATCAAACTGAATACTGCTGTAAAAATTAGCATAAGCAGTAGGTTCCCCATTGATAGCAGTTCAACCAGATCTGCTAAAACTAGCCCTACACCGGTTTGTGATACTGCACCCACAATGACCCCAGCTGTTGCTGTGGCGATCCCGATGCCGATCATATTACGTGCGCCAGTAATTAAACCTTCGCGTAGATCCACAAAACCATCTAGCCAGCCGCCATGGTGATAGCTGTGATCTTTGCGCATCCAGGTCAAGATGGGACGTTGGGTTAGCAAAATGAAAATCAAGATAACACTGCCCCAAAATGCTGACAGGCCAGGGGATAAGCGCTCCACCATCAAGCACCAAACTAACACCACCACAGGCAGCACAAAGTGCAAACCGGACAATAAAACCTCGCGGGTTTTGGGCAGTTCTTCTAAGGGCTTATCTGGATCGTCCAATGCTAGGGGTGGAGTACCGGCGGCAATTTTAAGCAGTAGGAAATAGGTAAGAGCTAATAAAATACCTATAACTAAGAGTGCATGGTCGCCCAAAGCAGGTTTTAACCAGCCTAAACCGTAATACACAATGAGAGAAATGCCAGAGATTAATGCACTACCAAATGCAAAACCCACTAAACGTTGTAGCCAAGGTTTCGGCTGATAATGACCAATGGGTTGCATGCCTAGCTTAAGGGCTTCTAAGTGCACGATATACAATAGGGCAATGTAGGAAATGGCTGCAGGTAAAAATGCATGCTTAATGATTTCCACATAAGGAATACCCACGTACTCCACCATTAAAAAGGCCGCGGCACCCATTACTGGCGGCATGATTTGTCCATTCACAGAGGAGGCAACTTCCACTGCGCCGGCTTTTTCTGCAGAAAAGCCGACTTTTTTCATCATTGGAATAGTG
>DASROA010000041.1:0-7169 GCA_035647115.1 Thiopseudomonas sp.
GTTCCAGTCGTGGTGTTTTTGCTCGTGCGTAGGCTCAAACTCTGTACACTGACGGTGAAACCATAAATAGGAGCATGTACATGAATGCGTTGAATATCAGAAGCGCTTGGGTGTTAGGCCTAACCTTGGCTTTGGGTTTGAGTGTGCTGGGCTATCAGTTAGCGGGTGCGGCCATTAAGGTGAAGCAGTATGAAAGAAGCGTAACGGTGAAGGGTTTGGCGGAAAGGGATGTCATTGCGGACATTGTTTTGTGGCCGATTGAATTTGCCGCAGCAGGCAATCAGCTGGAAGAGCTGTATGAATTAATGGAGCAACACTCCGCAAAAATCAAAGCGTTTTTAATCAAAAATGGTGTTGCGCCAGAGGAAATAACGGTGGCATCACCTTCTATAACAGACAAGCTGGCCCAGCAGTGGAGCGGTGCTGAGAGGGCCGAATTTCGTTATACCGCCACTCAAACGATTACTCTGTACTCGAAAAATGTAGAGGCCGTTCGCGCGGTGATGGGTCAGCTGTCGGAGCTCGGTAGGCAGGGAATTGTATTTACCGGCGATAGTTATCAGTCGCAGACAGAGTATATTTACACTGGCCTGAATCAGATTAAGCCCGATATGATCGAAGAAGCAACGCGCAATGCCCGAGAAGTGGGAGAAAAGTTCGCTAAAGACTCTGAGAGTAAGCTGGGTAAAATTAAACAAGCCTCGCAGGGACAGTTTAGCGTTCAAGAGCGCGATCGGAGTAATCCACATATCAAGAAGGTGCGTGTGGTTTCTACGGTGGAGTACTATCTGTCCGATTAAGACGCTTCTTGTCTTGAGCTGTTCGATTACGGATGCTTAAGATGAGTTGTGCGGAGTAAAGTATGCAGAGAGTATTTTTCGGATTGGAAATCCCCGCAGAGATTACAGATTGCTTGTTGCGAGTGAGACCTGAGCTGGCCGGTGCCAGGTGGCAAAGTGCTGAGCAGCTGCATCTGACGTCGTTGTTTCTAGGTAATCTAGGCAAAGAGCGTTTAGTCGCGGTGCGCGAAGCCGCGCGGCATGTTTCTCTGGCGGCCTTTTCGTTGGATGTTGTGGGCTTAGGGTGTTTTGGTCAGCCCCATGCGCCTAAGATCCTTTGGGCAGGGGTTGAGCCAGAAGCACCAGTTATCAGCCTGCATCATGAAATTAAAAGCCGAGTGGAAAGTCTTGGCATAGAAACTGAGCGGCGTGCTTATCGTCCCCATCTCACTTTGGCCCGATTCAAAGGTCAGCGCGATTCGGTTGAGCACTTACTAGACGAGCACCGTGCAACATTTTTTGGACGTTTTCAGGTGGATGAGTTCGTGCTTTTTGAAAGTCGGCAAGGCCTGAGCGGTTCTGTCTATACCGTGCTTGAGCGCTACCCTTTAGTGCGTTCTGTAGTTTAAACGTTAACTCAGATACGTCAGGGTTGTTGTCCCCGATGCCCCTGATTGATCTGTAAGGCAGTCGGGCTCGGCTTTTTGTGAAGGTCTTGCCGTTTTACAGATAAAAGTCGAAACGCCGTACGCAAACACCAACATCGAACTCTTTACCAATGGCCACTACGGCAACACTGCTAATTTTCGTAGGCTGTAGCACAACGTCAGTGCGGTGCGTGGGTATTTGCTAGTATGTCTGTTTTAATCCTAACTACGTTAAACACAGCACAATGAATGCGCCTTTTACATTGCGGCCTTATCAGCAGGAAGCCGTGGACGCCACTTTAAAACATTTTTGCAAATCCACTGAGTCGGCGGTGATTGTGTTGCCGACTGGTGCCGGTAAGAGCTTGGTGATCGCCGAGCTGGCCCGTCTGGCGCGACGCAAAATACTGGTGCTGACCCATGTTAGAGAGCTGGTTGAGCAGAACCACGCCAAATACCAGAGCTATGGGGTGGAAGGCGGTATTTTTTCTGCCGGGTTGAACCGTAAAGACCATCATCATCAAGTGACTTTTGCCAGTGTGCAGTCGGTGGCGGCGAATTTAGAGCAGTTTAAAGATGAGTATTCATTAATCATTATTGATGAATGCCACCGAGTCAGTGGCGAGGATAATAGCCAGTACCAGCGTATTATCGAGCAACTGCGTGAGCAAAATAAAGACCTTAAAGTACTGGGGCTCACCGCCACGCCCTATCGTTTAGGCATGGGTTGGATTTACCGCTATCACTACCGGGGTTTTGTGCGCAGTGCAGAAGACAAGCCGTTTGTGCACTGTATTTATGAGTTGCCGCTGATCTATATGATTAATCGCGGCTATCTTACTAAGCCCGAGCTCATTGACGCGGCGGTGGCGCAATATGATTTCTCGGCGCTGGCGCAGAACCGCTTTGGTGAATACGCGGCAAACGATGTGAATGCGCTGCTGGGTAAGCATCAACGGGTCACCCGCGCCATTATAGAGCAGGTGATGGAGCTGGCAGCTACGCGTCAGGCGGTGATGATCTTTGCTGCCACCGTGGAGCATGCCAAGGAAATCACCGGTTATTTGCCGCAAGCGCAAACCGCGTTGATTACCGGTGCCACTGATCAGCGTGAGCGGGATGCGTTGATTCAAGGTTTTAAGCAGCGTCAATTAAAGTATTTAGTGAATGTGTCGGTACTCACCACCGGCTTTGATGCGCCCCATGTGGACTTTATTGCGATTTTGCGGCCGACCCAATCGGTTAGTTTGTACCAGCAAATCGTCGGGCGCGGTCTGCGGCTGGATGACGGTAAACAGGATTGTTTGGTGATTGATTACGCTGGCAATAATGTCAACTTGTACCACCCTGAAGTGGGGGAGAAGAAGCCCAATCCCGACAGTGAACCGGTGCAGGTATTTTGTCCCAGCTGTGGATTTGCCAATATCTATTGGGGTAAAACAGACGGTCAAGGCCAGGTGATTGAGCATTATGGGCGGCGTTGTCAGGGGCTGTTAGGTGCCGATGCAGAGGATGAAGCTGCAGAGCACGACCAGCGTCCTGAACAATGCACGTACCGTTTCCGTTTTAAAGAGTGCCCACATTGCGGGGACGAAAATGATATCGCGGCACGCAATTGTCAGCAGTGTAAAAAAGCCATTATTGATCCTGATGATCAGCTGCGTGATGCGCTTAAGTTGAAAGATGCCATGGTGATTCGTTGTGCTGGTATTACTGTCAGTAACAATCAAGGCAAGCTAAAGATCATTTATCACGGGGAAGATGGCGAAGAACTCAGTGAAACCTTTGCTTTGAGCAAGCCCGCGCAGCGCCATGTTTTTAACCGGTTGTTTGGTCGACGTTTAGCCAATGCGCAGACCCCGCAAACATTTAGCACACTTGATGAAGTGCTGGCCGTGCAAGCTTTACTGCCCGCGCCCGACTTTGTGATTGCCCGCAAACAAAAAAAGCATTATTGGCAAGTGCAGGAGCGTATTTTTGATTATCAAGGTAGTTATCGCAAAGCCTATGAAACTTAAGAGGGTGGAGATTGCAGTCTGTTGCTTGTACCCTTCTTAGTATATTTAGGTCTAGCTCGATGGTTTTTTGGCTTATTCGAGTGCGACACTGAAGCGGCGCAGTAAGCGTTAACAGTGTTAAGGCCGTCTGAATAAACGAGGGAGAATATGGACGATTCGGTTAAAACAGACGGAAATACAGAAAGGCTTAAGCGTAATACCTTTCTTAAAATTCTTGATTCAATCGATCGGGGGCTCGGCTGGGTTGAGCGAACGATTATTGCCAGCAGCGTACTGCTGATGGCTTTTCTCATGAGCGCCCACGTGGTAGGCAATCTTCTTTTCAATCGCGGTATTCCCGGCACTTACGAAGTCACAGAAATGTTGGTGGTGATTATAACCTTCGTAGGCCTGGGCTATGCTGCTCGCCACGCACGGCATATTCGTATGTCGGCGGTGTATGATCTTCTCCAAGGTCGTGTGCGTAAAACGCTGCTGATCATTATCAGTGTGGGTTCTGCCGTTTTAATGTTTTATTTGGCTTATAAGTCAGCGCAATACGATCTTGCCTTGTATGTGCGCGGGCGCACCAGTTCTGCGCTGCATATTCCCATGTGGGTGATCAATCTAGCCTTACCTGCGGGTTTTACTTTGGCTGGTATTCAGTACAGTTTGACCGCCATACGCAATCTCATCAGTAAAGATATTTACCGTACTTTCCGCCAAAAAGAAGAATACTCGAAGGTACCGCTCGAAAACGGCGACAATCACACCTGCCTAAAGGGCAGCTCGGTCCATAACAAAAAACATATAACAGGCTGAACCGGAGCGAACAATGCTGACTTTACTGCTCATAATCATGACTGTACTGCTTTTGCTTGGCTTTCCGATGATGGTGCCTTTGGCTGTGGGTACCCTCTTTATGATGTTTACGGAGATGACTTTTTTTGGTCCAGATCAAGCCGTAAGCTGGATGGCAAATGGTGTGAGCAGTTGGGTGCTGGCTGCCGTGCCGATGTTTATTTTTGCCGCTGATATATTGACTAAGGGGTATACAGCCAATCGATTACTCGATTTAGTTGATTCCTTTGTCCGTCATATACGTGGTGGGCTACCAATCACTACGGCAATTTCTTGCGCTTTATTCGGTGCGGTTTCTGGCTCAACTCAAGCGACTGTTGTGGCGATGGGTGGGCCGATGCGGCCACGCTTGCTGGCTAAGGGTTATCCAGACTCTTTCGCGCTGGCACTGATCATTAATGCCAGTGATATTGCGCTCCTGATCCCCCCAAGTATAGGTTTCATCATCTACGGTGTGGTTATGAAGACCTCCATCGGTGATCTGTTTTTGGCGGGGATTTTGCCGGGGTTGATGATCATGCTGATGTTTTCTGCCTACTGTTACTTATGGGCGCGCATCAAAGGCATGCCCACAGATTCGAAAGCATCGTGGTCGGAACGCTTTAAGGCATTACGTAAGGCTATTTTGCCGATGGGCTTCCCGATTATTGTCGTTGGCGGGATCTATGGCGGTTATTTCAGTGCTGTGGAAGCCTCAGCTGTTGCTGTTGCTTATGCACTGTTGTTAGAGGTGGTGATTTTCAGAAAAGTGGCCATCCGCGATCTCGGTAGTTTGGCGCTGTCAACTGGAATGATTACTGCGGTGGTGTTTATTCTAGTGGCCGTTGGTGCAGCTTTTTCCCAAGCGCTGGGCACTGCTGGTATTCCGGAACAGTTGCTTGGTCCGACCATCGAGCGTGTGGGGGACAGTCAAACCCTCGCGTTATTACTGATTGCTGTTGCGTTCTTCATCGGCTGTATGTTTGTTGACCCCATTGTGGTGATTCTTATTCTGGTGCCGATTTTTAAGCCATTGATTCAAGCCACAGGCTTGGACCCCATTCACGTTGGGGTAATCGTTACGCTGCAGGCGGCGATCGGTTCGGCAACCCCGCCGTTTGGTTGCGACATTTTTACTGCCATTGCTGTGTTTCGCCGTCCTTATATGGACGTTATTCGCGGCACACCGCCCTTTGTGTTTATCTTGTTGCTGGCCACAGTTATTCTGATCATGTTTCCGCAGATTTCGCTTTTCCTACCTTCGCTGGGCGGTTAGCTGGCAACAATTGGTTAGCAGTAATAAAAAAGCCGATGGTGCTGGGAATCAGTCAGCACCATCGGCTTTAGTTTCAGGCAGGTACTGCCTAGATTGTTGCTTTGTCTCAGGAGTCGGACGCAGCGTACTCGCGTAATAAAATATCTAGCAATTGTTTGCCACGCTCGCCTACGTCATCAATAAAGACTTGACGCACAGGCTCAGCCAGCTTGCGGAATGCATCCTGCTGCTCGGCATTGAGCTCGATAATATTAATATCGCTCTTTGCTTTGATGATATCTAAACGCTCATTGTTAAATGCGGTTTGGATATCGTGACCGGTCTGCACTAGTTGCTTGGTTACATCTTTGAGCATGGCTTGCTGTTGCTCTGTAAGCCCTTCATACCAGTCTAGGTTACCCATAAGAGTGGCGACAAATTGAGCTTGGCCGGCGAAGATCATGTGTTTCTGTACTTCATAGAAACCCATTTCCTCATGGGCAAATACAGGCTGAATATTACCCTGCGCTTGCCCTTGCTGCAGCGCACTGTAGAGCTCGCCATAGGCAATAGTGATCGGTGATGCACCATAGGCCTTGTAGGTGGCGCGCAATAAGCTGTTGTCCATCACGCGGATCGCCAGATTATTCATATCAGCAGGGGTCTTAATGGCCTTATTTGAGGTCCATACTTGATAGCCTTCTGCGAGCTCAGCTAAAGGTACCAGTCCCCGTTGGCGGAACGACTGTTGCCACGGTTCGCTGTCGATAAACTCTGGGGAGTTGAGAACTTTAACGGTTTCTAACTGGTCGTTAGGCATCACGAAGTTCAGGCTGAGCAGCTGACTCTCAGGTACGGTTCCACCTAAAGCACCAGAACCAAAGCCGATCTGGATAGCGCCGCCTTGGATGGCGTCGTACAGCTCTGAATAGCTGGAGCCCCACTTACCATAGGGCAGCAGTTGCACCTTGATATCACCGTTACTTTTTTCTTCGATGAGCTCTTTAAAAGCTTCTGCATATTTTGCTTGGACACTGCCTTCGATTTCCTCGAGGCCAAATCGCCATGTTTCTGCACTTGCCATACCAGTCACTGCAGCAAGACTAAAAATTGCAGCAGCGCACAGTTTTTTATAGATGCTCATAATTTCTCCTTCAGGATGTTCGGTTTTATTTTACTGTATGGAGCGTATTGGTTTATTTTCCAGCTTTTACACTATTAAAGCTGACAGTGTTTTATGCTTTTCAATGCCTCCCCTTGTTTGTATTTATATGCATTTTAAACAGGTCATAACCTGTTCCATAAAGTTGTGAGCGGTTGATCCATATAACCTTAAAGTCACCGTAACCATGGCAAACATAGCTATTGATGGCAAGAAAACTGCAATATTATTTGTTTTGCGGAATGTTCGTCTGGCAAAAATTAAATGATCTCACAGCTCCTTTTACTATCAACAAACGAAACCAGCGTAACGTTCTTAATACGCTTTTTGAATGATGCCTAGCTACTAATTAAGTGCATTAAGAGTTGAGTAAGGCGCTGAGAGGATTGAGACGCAAGCTTTACTATCGGTTCAAGTTCTTTGTGATTACGTGGAAGGCAAAACAATACTGGCAGGTGCAAGAGTGCATCTTTGATGGGCAAAGCAATG
>DASROA010000042.1:0-11134 GCA_035647115.1 Thiopseudomonas sp.
TCGAGCGCTACCCATGAGCTCGGCTATGTTTAATAGCTTCTGTGACCAGTTGAGACCCTGTTCTAAACTGGTCACGCGAAACCATGTCCAAGCAAACATGACCGCTAACAAGGTCAGTAGCCAACCCACTATGGCATTAAGCGGACGCAGCACTTTTATTTGCAAAATACCGCCCAGCAACTGCTTTACAAGTCGCTCAATAATTAACAACAGACCATGAATGCCACCCCAGACAATAAAGTTCCATGCGGCGCCATGCCACAACCCACCAATGAGCATGGTTAGCATGAGGTTTCTGTGGGTGAAGAGCGCGCTGCCTCGATTTCCGCCCAGCGGAATATACAAGTAATCGCGCAACCATGTGGAGAGCGATATGTGCCAGCGTTGCCAAAAATCCGAAAAACCCAGTGCGCCATAGGGGTTACGGAAGTTAATCGGTAAACGAAAGCCCAACGCCAAGGCAGCACCAATAGCGCAGGTTGAGTAGCCGGCAAAATCACAAAAAATCTGCCCGGTAAAGGCCGCGGTGGCCAGCCAAGCTTGGCCGCTACTGACGTTCTCTAAAGCAAACAGTTGATTGGCAATGGGCGCAAACAGGTTGTCCGATAACACCACTTTTTCAAACATGCCCAGCACCATAAAGGCCAGACCCACGGTTAGGCCCTGCAGGCTGCTTTTACGCGGTGTTTCAATTTGCTCGCGCATAAAAGTCCAGCGCACAATGGGCCCAGCAACCAACTGAGGGAAAAAAGACACATAGAGGGCGTAATCCCGCCAATTACGGGTTGCTTTAAACTTGCCGCGATAGACATCGATGCAGTACGACAGGGAATGGAAGGTATAAAAAGAGATGCCTAAGGGCAAAATAATACTAAACTCATAATCAGGCATGTGGATTGAAAAAACCGCTAGAAAGTCCTGAATGACTTCAAAGAAAAATACGATGTATTTAAAAAATATTAAAACACTGAGGTTGGCCACCACGGTGAGGGTTAAAAATATTTTTTTATGGGCCTGCTGTGCTTTATCAATGGCGATGGCCAGCAGCCAGTCTAGGGTGGTGGTAAACAGCAGCAAGGGTAAAAACCACGGGTTCCAAGCCCCATAGAATATATAGCTACCCAATAGGAGTTGGTTTTTCTTACTGGACCAAGAGGCAGGTAAATTGTAAATCGCCAGCAGGGCCATAAAAAACACTAAAAAAGTGATGGAGTCGAACTGCATAACACGCCTTTAAGGTGAACACACCATAACAATAAATTAACTCACCAGCTGCTCAAGGAGCGCTTCGAACTGTTCTGTCCCCTGCCACGCCTCACCACACACAAAACGGGGCAGAGCATAAAGAGAGGATTGCGCGCAAACAAAACTAGGGTGCGTGGTAAACGCTGCTTGTATACCATGCCAAGCTTGGTAACGGGGTAAATAATAGCTCTGCAGGTAGTCTGGCGCATGGCCGTAAGGGTAAGCAAAGTAGCGAACCGTTTTACCTGCTGGTGCCAGTTTGCGGTTAATAAAACGACTGGCCTGCAGCACTTGTTTGCTGGCCTGTAAGTAATTATCAACGCTGTAAAACTGCCCCAAAGGCTGGTCTGCAGCGGACTGATAGGGTAATGATATATGCCAATGGTTCCAGCTGTGATTTTCAATGGCCCAGCCACCACTGCGTGCGGCCTCCAGCCACCAGTTATCTGTGGATAACGCAGCGCCGCCATAGCAACCCTGATCAATGTGCTGGCGAGCGGTTGGGCAGGCAATCACAAAAGAAGTCATCACCTCTTGAGGTAAAATCCCAGCAAAGTGATCGCGCAAAATATTACGAAACGATTGTTGCCAGCCAAATTCTGGGTGCTGGTAATCAAGCCAGTCTAGTGTGGTGCCATCGTCACAGGTTAAAACGACGGCTGCAGGAATGTCTAAAATCTGAATGCCCTGCAGATGCTTGACCAATTGAGTAACGCTGATTATAGGAATATTTCTGGCACTGATGCTTTTAAGATCCTGCGCAAAAGCGATATGATCATTTAACTCATAGCTGTTGCCTTGAATATTTTGACTGTGATAACACAGCACTGCGATACGCATTAAAACGCACCCACTTTAGCGGCTTGCGCCAGTAGTTTTTTTTGTTGGCGAGCTGACGTGGCCGGCTTCCATTTCGCATACAGATATTCTTGTTCGGTATTTTTAAAACCAAGATCATCAATAATCTCTATAGCACGCGGGATTGATGTATGCCCAAAAAACACGTCAACCTTATCGCTATTACGCTCTAACACATACATCATCGCTATTTTACCCAGCCCGCCTTGCTCCCTGATAGCAAGCTGCAGTTCTTTGCTCACTTGATGCTTGAATAAATCTTTATCGGTCACTAACCCACCGATATAACAAGCACCCTCTCGAATCCAAAAGTTTACGTAGTTAGCCACCCGATAACTACCGTCATTCATTCGGCAAAAAGTCACCACTTGAGTGCCGTGCCTTGGTGCCGGGTGACCGAACACTTTGTAAAACAACTCATCAATAACCTCTGAGCCGTTAGACACCTCAGTAACAATAACATTGCCTTTAAGGTTTTCTAGCGCTGTAGCATAGTCGCTGCGCTGCTGTACAGACCTTTTTAAACATTGCTTTTTAATTTTTTCAACCAAGCGCTTTAAATTCATTTATTAACCTTGATGATGTAATACTCACTCGCTTAAAACGGTGGGACCCCTACCGCTAGACGCCCTGCCCGACCGCGAAAATATTGTTGACCGTATATTTCAGCACATTAACTTGCTGTTAGCTCAGTGTTGCGCTCAGAAACTGGCGGCCAAACAGTCGAAAACCCTACTAATAGCCTAGCAGGCTGGTACATTTAGAGTTATTATTATCAAAAGTTATTTGGCAAACTCTATTTTACTCATAAAAATCGCACAGATTATCATTAGCAACGACTGCTGTGCTGTATGTGGAGCACTGAGATGGTGCCACGCCTCCCATAACAAGTCGTATAACGGCTACACTTCTCCATTTATTCCATCTCGGCCATCCAGCAGCCAGCCATAATATTATCGTTATGCGCCAAGCTTGCTTGATTTAATTTAGATACCGGGGCGGAACAGACTTCCTTTGCGCTCAGGAAAAGACTCTACTCACTGATGCTCTTATTCAAAGAACTAAAGAACGAACTTAAACATGCACAATACAAACTCGGAAAGAATAACCCTGCTACGACCCGTACTGATTTTTCTAATTGTAAGCACCCACATCCAAGGCAACCTTTATAGAGCTGATCTGAAAAATCTAGATTTCACTTTAGACAATTATATCCACGCTTTTTTAAGTGGCTCACTGGCCGTCAGCGCTCTACCCTTACTAAGTATAATTTCAGGTTATCTGGGCGCATACACATACAAAAAATACCGTTATTTAACCACCATTAAAAAAAAGATCCCTCGGATTATTGTGCCCATGCTGTTCTGGAATCTAGTTATGGCTCTATTTATCTACAATTTACAATCGCAAGGGGGAACGTTTCGAAAAGATCTCATTTTATACCCCTTCAATCTAGAACAGTGGCTGTATAGCTTAACTGCTGTGTTTAGAATACCGGCCAATCCTCCCCTGTATTTTTTACGAGAGCTCTTTACCTGCTTTTTATTAATCCCTATTCTATTTCAAATTTCTAAAAGTAAAATCGCAACCGCTATCGGGGTAATCGCGATTGCTTATATGTCTGTGCAAGGAATCAATTTAGGTTTTTTTCATCGCATTGATATTTACGGTTTCTTCTTGATCGGCTTGTTTTTAAGCAACCAGCCAAGCTTAACTGAACAACTTAAGCGCTTTAACCTACCTGCTTGGCACTTGGGCTACTTGTTTGGTTTTACTGTGGCTTTGCTGCTGTTAACCGCTTACGCGCTACGCCCTGAACACCCTGGTTTCATCTACTATTTAAAAGCGATGACCGTGTTTGGCCCTTTAGCTTTATGGATTTTAAGCGGCTATATCTCAGGCCCTATTAAACGCTTTTTATTGTGGATATCGCCTGCCTCTTTTGCTGTTTTTCTTGGTCATATTGTGTTTTTAAACCTCTACTGGGATCTGTGGACCAAGATCTTTGGCGCAACCCCTTTAAGCGCGCACTATCTTTGGTTTTGGATCAGCTCTTTTATCTTGTGCTACAGCATTATGGGTGGACTGGCTTTTCTATACCGTTTGACAACCTCACCGCGCTAAAGAGGCTGTCGCGCAAAACTGATAATTAGCGTTCCGATAAACTTTATTACTTACTTTTTTAACACAGAGTCCATCTATGTCTATAGCTATTATCGCACTTACACTGCTGTGTGTACTGGGCATCGCATCGGGGCAAATCCTTTTTAAAAAAGCCGCCATGCATCTGCCTAACAACCCGCAGCTTATGGATTGGTTGCTGAACGGTTGGTTGATTACGGCGCTGGCATTATATGGCGTTGCTACGCTGCTATGGATTTGGGTGTTGCGGCACGCTCCTTTGCATATTGCCTATCCTTTTATGGCGCTGGCTTTTATTATTGTGCCGCTACTCAGCTATTACTTTTTAGGCGAGCCGCTCTCCACTAAAACCTTTATCGGTGGCGCCCTGATTATTCTTGGTGTCAGCCTAAGCGTAGTTCATTAGGACGATTGGAAAATTCTATGAAGATTGCTGTTGCTATCCCCTGCTATAAAGTTCGTAAGCATGTGCTCGAGGTTATTGAGCAAATCCCTGATTCTGTACAACGTATATATGCAGTGGATGACAAATGCCCAGAAGCCAGCGGCCAGTTTATTGAAGAGCACTGCACAGACCCTCGGGTTACTGTACTGTATAACAGCAGCAACCGCGGTGTGGGTGGCGCAGTGCTGAGTGCTTACCGGCAAGCCCTTGCTGATAATATGGATATTGTGGTGAAAATCGATGGCGATGGGCAAATGAAACCCAGTCTACTGCCTAGCTTTGTGCGGCCTATTCTTGAAGGTCGCTGCGACTATACTAAAGGCAATCGATTTTTCCGGCTTGACTCCCTGCAAGGCATGCCAAAAATGCGTTTATGGGGTAATGCGGCGCTATCCTTTATTACCAAAGCCAGCAGCGGCTATTGGAATATTATGGACCCCACCAATGGCTATACCGCCATCCACTGCTCTGTGTTGCGTGAGCTGCCTTTAGACAAAATTGCTAACCGCTACTTCTTTGAGACGGACATGTTGTTTCGGCTTAACACTGTCCGTGCAGTGGTGCGCGATATTCCCATGGATGCGGTATATGAGGATGAAGAGTCAAATCTAAAAATCACCACAGTGCTGCCTGAGTTTTTAAAAAGTAATCTATCGCGGATGTTTCGACGCTACGGCTATAACTACTGGCTACGCGACTTTAACATTGCCTCGATTTACAGTGTTTTAGGCACTTTACTGGTATGCATGGGTTCAATATTTGGCCTGTCTCACTGGCTAGAAAGCACCTTAACCGGTGAGCTCTCATCCAGCGGTACTGTAATGCTTGCAGCACTACCTATTATCCTTGGCGTGCAATTTTTAATTGCTTTTTTGCAGCATGACATGAGCAACATTCCTACTGAACCCCTAGCGCCACAACTACCAGCACACTCACATGAAGAAAACTAACTCTGCACCTCAGCCGGTATCACCCCTAACCACCCTATTGAGCGCGCTCACGCTGCTTGGCAGTGTCGGCTATTTGATTTATGCCATGCTCTCGTCCGAACTGTTTGGGTTTCTCATGCCAGATGCAGTTGTAGTGTATTTGCCTTTGGCAACTAAACTGTTAGAAAACCCTCTCGCAATTTTAAGTGAGCCAGCAGCAGTGACTGTGGCACCGGGCAGTTATTTTTATATGGCACTGGCCGGTGCCGAGCCTGCGCGAATTTTCATCTTAAATATTGTACTGGCGGTCTGTTCGGCGTTACTTATCTTTGACTTATGCCGCAGGCTTGGCGGTATTTATGCCGGCCTGGCTGGTGCTTTACTCTACTGTACTTCACCGCTGCTTCTGCACGTCCTGATTCCTACACTAAACGAACCGCCGTATCTTTTTTTTACCACTCTCTGGCTGTGGAGTACGGTGCTCATTGGTGATAAGCAAGATAAGCTTTGGCCCGTGCTTGTTGCAGGCTTTGCGTTGTTACTGTCTATTTTGACCCGCGCCATTTATTTTTATTGGCTCTTTCCTGCCGTTGTTACCTGCTTACTCGTTTATGTCTACTCAAAAAATTTAGACTTGAAGAAACTAGGTATCCGCATTCTCGCTGCACACCTTATTGCCGCAGCAGGTGCCGGTGCCTACACATTCTATAACTGGCAGGTACACGACACCCCGATGATCGCTACCGGCAGTGGCGGTGCCTTATACTTCGGCAGCAATCCAGTCACCTTAGGCTATGAACCACCTTACTTTAATATGATTCACGATGAGTGGATGGTGACCGATAGGGTTAATAGTCACTTAACCCCTCACAATGATCGCCGGCTGAGTTTCGCCGCAAAACACATGCTTAAAGATATGCCCACACAGGACTTGGCGGAGCTTTATATAAACAAACTCGGGGCCATTTTATTTTTTAGCCAAGCCAATCTAAAGTTAAAGGTCTTAAATCAACGGACGTTTAGAATAGTTCTCTTATTGCTCGCTGGAGTCGGCGTTTTTTATTACAGAAAAAACCTTATCGTCGTCATGCTGTTCTGTGCCTTTCTGTACGTGACCGCTGTGCACGTGCCAGCGATGTACAATCAACGCTACAGTATCGGTGCCCTCGATTTACCTTTAACTTTGCTGGCCGCTCTGGGCGCTGCGCAACTGCTGCGCCAACGCGCCAATAAAAAACTTATTGGGAGTGCGCTGCTGATTGTTTTACTCGGTATTACTCTAGGCTCATTGCACCAACGCTATAGTGCGCCACTGATGCCACGCATTGATAAGGGCATAACGCATTTAGCCTTACAAGCACCTTTGGAAAACCTAGATTATCAAGGGTTTTCAAATAACCCACTGATTGGGTCAGCCACGACATTGATGAAAACACCTAGCATTACTTGGAAAAATATTCCCAAGCAAAAACGTGCAGGAACACCTATTATTTCTATTGATGTTTTAGAAATAGACAGGGACTGCAAGAAAGTGGCGTTCACTTATTCAGATAAAGAACACAATACTTGGTATTCATCCATGCAGTTAAAAAGACCCAAAGCACCACTGACGTTAACTTTTGGCACACTTCATTTAGAAAGCATTGCCAAAGATGACAGCCAGCTGGACATCACATTCAAATGCCCTGCTGACTCAACATTAAAACTGGGTGAGGTAGCCTTGTACTTTTCGCAAACCGGACTCTATTACAACGAGCTATTACCAGAAGAATTAAAGCACTAACAACTTGAAGATCGCTTAATTTATTACCGTCGCCGAGCTTTTACGTTTAAAAGCAATTCGATGGAGCAGAAGCTGTTTAACTGCATTTGCTGCTGTAACTTGGAGTGTTAAATAGGCTATTTCACTGGGTAATGCGTGCTTAATAGACAGTCTATAGCGACTCAAATCGCCCGCGGCTAGCTGTTGTATGTGCTGCTCACAGTCAATGGCAATCCCATTTACTACCAGTTTGATTTTAAGGTCACTATTCACAGGCCCGGCACAGTCAACCTCAATGAAACTTGCTCCGGAATATAAATACGGCTGCGGCGCATAAAGCTCTATGCGTTTTCTAATAAAATCTACCTGTAACCCCTGCTCTGTAGGCGTAAGCTTGCCGCCTGAAACTGACCAACCATCTAAACACGCATAACGTTGAGTACCAAATGTATAGCATTGTTCACCGCGGGCAATATCGGCATACAGCAACATAAAATCAATCACCGCTTGCTCTAATGAAGTATCGCGCAAGGCCATATGCGCATTGAAACCTGGTTTACCGTGATCGTTTCCACTGCTGCCATTCCAGGCCATTAAGTTAACGAAGCGCGCGCCATGGTTGAACATTTCCCGCAAGCACTCCCATGCGTACCCATAACTGGGCAACGCTTGGGCAGCATCGCGTAGATCAGCCGGGTTAAACTCAACCACCGCCCAGTCTGGGTCTAATTGACGAACATTTTCAAAAAACGGCAGCTGGTTTTCAGTCTGAATTGTATTACGTGCGCTTTCCCCATATAAAATTGCTCCAACGTGCCCTTGCTCAGGTTTGCTGCCCTCTAAAGACATGCCCCCTGAATCATAGTTTTTTAATGGGCTATTAAGCTGCAGCGCAAAAGGATCAATTCGCCCGCGGGGTGAAGTAAAGCCCTGCGAAGAAAAAATCATCCGCTCTGGCAATCCTGCAGCCACCAGCCAGCTGCTTAAATCCGTGTAATGACGATGCACCAAGTGACGTCTAAACTGCTCCCAGAGTGTCAACGCTTTTGCATCACCATGACTACAAGGCAAGCAATGTAGATGGCGGGGTGGCTCAACCTGCGACCAGTCTGTATAGGTCGTACCTAAATACTGGTTAAGACCTTGGAGGCTCCACGGTGTGTGCTGTATGCAGTGTTTAAGCTCATGTTCGTACACACCGGTGGCTGCTAACCAATGCCTAAATTGCTGAAGGGTTTGGGGGTTAAAATCGTACCACTGCTCGCCTTCAAAAAAAGGGTTGTGATAGCAGTCTGGGTCGAGGTTACTGCCTAAATAAAGTTGTGGGTGCTGCTGAGCAAACTCAACAATGTGCTGCGCAGCTTGCTGTAAATTGCGTTTTTTATAAGTGCGCACGGTGCCGTTGTAATGATTTAAAGTTAAAGCGCGGGACAATTCTGGAGCTGATTCTGCACCCGTCAGGTGTTTTAAATAGTCATCGGGCATCACTTCATCGCGCTGATTCCACTGACAATTTATTTCCTCTTCTTCTAAATGGTCAGTTAAATCCCACTCTGGGCAACTGCCGGCTGCATCACCCCATATCCCGCCATTGAGGCCTATCACACAGGGTATCTGCTGTTCAGCTGCGTAACTTAAAATACTGCGCAAGGAGTCCGCCAAGACCAACTTGCCATTGGCTTGGGTACGAGTTTCATCAAAATCCACATCAAACTGCCAATCATGTTCTGCACCTAAGGTACTGCGCATGTATAGCACCGGGACCATAAAACCTAGCTGACAATGACCGATGGCAAAGGGTGCGAGTTTCTCTTTAAAGTCACCAAAACCACCTAAGTTGATATTGCTACTGGCCACGGTAAAATAAAATACGTTGCTGGCCTCTGTCTGGAACTCTGGGTAACTGTCTGCATGGTATACGACACTACTGGCCAGCAACTGTTTAATGTCGCTACTGACATAGTACAATTTAACGTCACTCGCCCCGCGGCAACTAAAGTGCTCGCCATTAATCGGTATCTGCAGCTTAAAACCGGTGTTGCGGGTTTGCTCCATGTTAGGAAAAACCGAGCAAACATCATGACGCACATAGTCTGGCTGAAAGGTAGCAATAACGCCGCCATTGACCTCAACCGATAAACTAAACGCTGACACCTCGCTATACAGCCAACCTTCTAGTTCAAGACAGTCATTCACCGGACCTCTGGAGAGCGTGTCAATAAAAAACTGTATATCATCTTTCAAGTCTGCTGGTTCTGGATGATTACTGTTGATTATAGGCGCACTTTTAAACCGCTGCGTTGATGAGAGCTTTTTGAGCTGGGCCTTTAAAAAGCTTTTTGTTTTATTAATCATATGTTCAACTTTTAATTGTTATGTAAAATAATATTAACAGACTGGCCATTCTCATCAAACAACTCGAATGCAGTACCATCTTGACATCCTCCTCACCCTAAAGAGGTTGCCGTCACTCGGTGGGCCGGAGGTAATGAGGCTGGCAATTCCTGAAAAAATGCAAATTGCCTGACATGACCTTTACGAGTTTTACTGGGTGCCCAACTATTACCGCTTGTAGTGGTAACCCGAACCTGTGCTTCGTTAGCTTGGTTATTGATATCTTCTTCCGGTATTGCACGCCCTGAAATCCTAGCGTGACGTATACGAGCAACGACCCAACTCAACATAAGAGCAGCAGCATCCACCACTATTGACTTACCAGTACCATTCTCTGCCAGAGACAAACGAATGTCTTCCATACCTCGAAAATTTTTTAACTCAATGGGTGCGAGTTTCATGTTGGGGGTTCCTAACCAGCTGAAAGTTTGTAAATTAGCACGGGATTACCCCCTTGGCCGCCAACTCTGAGTTGTGCTGGGCGTGGTTGGTGCTGTGCTTACGTAATGCTCGCTTTTTATAGAATTAAAAATGATATTTCCTAGATTGTTTCAGAGATCTTTGAGCTGTTTAGCATATAAACTGATTTTTTTATTTTCGTGCTCTTCTTCAGCGGTGTGGCTCTTGCGGTACAAACGCTAGCACCACCGGTTTTTTCCCATGCGTCGGGATTCTATACTAAAGATTTTCAGTTAACTCTGAATCATCCCGACCCAAAAGTAACACTGTATTACACTTTGGACTGTTCAACTCCCGAACTAGGTAATTTGTCAGGCAGCAGCTTTCAATATAAAAATGAATATGTCCAGAGCCAAGATGCAGCTGCGGGTAAACTGCATCAGCAAACCTATATTACGCACTTGTATGACGAGAGTATTGCGATCACAAATCGTCGTTTTAATGCGGATCTAGTCGGGCAGATTTCCACGACCCATGATGCTGCGCCGGATTATTTGCTCACAGCCGTTGTGCAGGATAGCTGGACAAAAAACCAAACTGCCACTTAATAACGATAAATGGGTGGTTGAAGTGAAATCCCTTTCTGGCCGCTCGGCCCTAGAACGATGGCTCATCCGCAATGGTATTCGTCCCGTATCGCTATGTTCAAAATACGCCATGGGTATCACCTTGCTAAGGATCAAACATCGCAAAACACGCTTTAGCGCCATTCTAAATAACAATTTTCGCCCTAAGCATAGGGGTGAGCCCTGACATATAAAAAGTTATAATTTAGCTGATAGTCGGGGCTGTTTTGTTGTTAGGTTAATGTTTTTATTGCTTTGTTTTTCGTAGTGTTAGATTAAAAACAGGATGGTCTCAAAATTTTTTAATGCCATATTATTCCAATTAGATTTATCT
>DASROA010000043.1:0-45815 GCA_035647115.1 Thiopseudomonas sp.
AGCTTTAATTGAGTAGCCATAGTTTATTCAGCTATTTTTCTGTATTTCAGGGCGCGATACTATCATCACAGTAAAAAACCGATCTGATAATCAATCGTGCGAACGCTTTACTGTACATCAGTTGGTTCAGTTCGCAGGAGCACAAAGCCCTAAGTAATGGCTTGGGTTTAATTTAAATACTGCCTTAAAAGAGGTAATAAAATAATTACCCAGACTATAACGGCTGCTAATAAAGTAACCAAAACAGCTGCTGAACCTATATCTTTTGCTTTACCGCTAAGCTCGTGATATTCAGTCCCCAGCCGGTCAACCACAGCCTCTATGGCTGAGTTGATAAGCTCTACTACTAAGAGCAAGATAGCGCTAAAAGTCAGGAGTGCTTTTTCTGCTGCACTGACGGGAACGAGCAAAGCTATAGGTAGCAACACCACCAAGGCTAACACCTCTTGACGTATAGCGGCTTCACTTTTCCAAGCGGCTTTTAAACCCTGCCACGAGTATCGACCTGCGTGGATTAAGCGGCGAATCCCTTTTGCTCCAGGTTTCATAAGAGTTCCAGTTTTTGGGTTGATTTATAAAAGTCGGTTAAAGCTAAGTGTTGCTTTTGCATGGGTTTTACCTGTGTTTTGTATTTATTTCATAAAACTGCCACGGTGATCTTTGTCCCAACAGAGAGTGTGTTCAACCGGTCACGACAAAACATTTTCTATTCTTCGGCAGTAATCAACATACCATCCACAAATGCGAAATTATAACTACTAACTAACGGGCAGGGCAGTTTCCATGGTGGGAAGCTCAGCGTCATAAAAGCCCGGCTCAAGTAGCTTGCGCAGTTGGTGGCCAATAATTAAATAGCTTTCTTTCAAGTACAATTTGAACTTATCTGCTGTTGAAAAGCGATTAAATTTTGAAGTGGGTGTGGGCGATAATTGAACTTGCAAATTTAAGTCGCGGGCCATAATACCTGCGCGGGCCAAGTGAAAGTAATCACTGACTAAAATCACTGAATCAACCTGTTGCTGCTGCAAAATAACATGGGCATTTTTTAAGTTGTGCCACGTATCCCGCGAGGTTGCTTCATAGGCAATGTCTTCCGGAGCCACACCCAGTTTGATGGCATACCGCGCACCGACTTCACCTTCACTGGGCACGTCATCACGCAACGCGCCACCGGTAAAAATAAGCTTTTGAGCGGTATTGCTTTGATACAAATGCACAGCATGGGCAATGCGTTCTTTGAACACCGGTGAGGGTTTATTCCCCCAGGCCGCGGCACCCAGTACAATCGCCACCGGTGCTGGATTAACCGGGCGTTCTTGTGCGTAATACCACACATAGCTAATTAAGCAGGCAAACACTAACAGCACCATCAATATCAGCGCAGAAAGTAATTTAAAAACAGACAATGCAATGTTTTTTTGCCCCAGCATTACTTTAAGAAACCCGTTTTAAAAACATGTTTTTTATCATTCGTCATACAGCACAGCATACTGTTCTCATCTTGCTGAGCAGCTGCACACTCACATTAGCACTATTGAAGCTATTCGCGAATGAATAAGCGTATTTTTTAAAGACTAAGCCGCTCATCACCCACTAAACCATAGTCTGTCATTTTGTTGACTTGAATATACTGCACTGCAGTCGCATAGTGAGTCGGTCTAACCAGCGTCTTTATGTTACTTGGCGAGGCTTATCGCGCGCCAAGTCAAACGAACTCTTAAATTTCCCCCAGCTTTACCGGAGGTCATCATGCAACTCAACGATCCTACGCTTTTTCGCCAACACGCCTTTATTGATGGCCAATGGTGTACAGCTGATAGCCAGCAAAGTATCGCAGTGCATAACCCCGCCACCGGTGAATTGCTTGGTTCAGTACCCAATATGAGCGCTGCTGAAACCCAGCGGGCCATTGCCGCCGCCAATGCAGCTTTACCTGCGTGGCGCAATAAAACTGCGGCACAACGGGGAAAGATTTTACGCCGCTGGTATCAGCTGATGCTTGAGAATCAAGACGACCTCGCACTGCTGATGACCCTCGAGCAAGGCAAACCTTTAACTGAAGCACGTGGTGAAATTGCTTATGGTGCCTCATTCCTAGAATGGTTCGCTGAAGAAGGCAAACGAGCTTACGGCGATACCTTGCCCAGCCCAAACAGTAGCGCACGCTTAATGGTTATTAAACAACCAGTGGGTGTCTGTGCAGCAATTACCCCATGGAACTTCCCTGCTGCCATGATCACCCGTAAAGCCGGCGCCGCTTTAGCTGCCGGTTGCACCATGGTCATTAAGCCCGCTTCAGCAACGCCTTTTAGCGCTTTAGCATTAATGGAGTTGGCACAACGCGCAGGGGTACCCGACGGGGTATTAGCCGTAGTCACCGGCAGTGCCAGCGCCATTGGTACTGAACTGACCAGCAACCCTCTCGTGCGTAAACTGTCCTTTACCGGTTCAACCGAAGTGGGTCGCACCCTGCTGCGCCAGTGCGCTGATGATATTAAAAAGGTGTCTTTAGAGCTGGGTGGCAACGCGCCCTTTATTGTATTTGCTGATGCCGATATTGAAGCTGCGGTCAGTGGTGCCATTGCTGCAAAATTTCGTAATGCCGGACAAACCTGTGTCTGCAGCAACCGTTTCTATGTGCATGACAGTATTTATGATGAGTTTGTCGAGCAGTTTGCTGCTGCTGTCGAGCAACTGAAAATGGGCGATGGACGTACCGAAGGTGTCAGTATTGGTCCTTTGATTGATCAAGCTGCAGTAGCTAAAGCTCAAGCGCACATTGCTGATGCCGTAGAGTTAGGCGCAACTTTGCACTGCGGTGGGCAAGTTACTGTGGGTACTTTTTTACAACCCGCAGTACTCACCAATGTGCCACACCATGCACGCTTAGCCCGCGAAGAAACCTTTGGTCCAGTGGCTGCTGTAATGCGCTTTAGCGAGGAAGATGAGGTGATTCAGCTGGCCAATGACACTGAGTTTGGTTTAGCAGCGTATTTTTATAGCCGTGATATTGGCCGCTGCTTCCGTGTCGCCGAGGCCTTAGAATACGGCATGGTGGGGGTCAATAGCGGGTTGATCTCTAATGAAGTTGCACCCTTTGGCGGCATTAAAGCCTCGGGCATCGGTCGTGAAGGTTCTAAGTATGGTTTGGATGAGTATTTAGAAATCAAATACATTAACTTTGGTGGAATTAACTGACAGTTACGTGCCAGCCGATACTGAACTGACACAATAACAGCTGGCTTTGCCTGTGCAATTTAGCCCTGTACCAATAAAGGTAAAACCTGCCCTGCAGCACCCGCCAAACTGACCTCCTTAGGGTGTTGACTGGCCACTGGATCAGGGTTTACATGGACCACCCAAGCCCCGCTATGCAAAGCAATGTGAGGTATTTGCGCAGCGGGTTGTACCACTCCAGAAGTTCCCACTGACAGCAACACATCACAGTGTTCTGCGGCTGCAAAAGCAGCTTGCATCGCTCCCTGTGGCAAAGCCTCACCAAACCACACCACGCCAGGACGGATTAAACCCTGGCACGCTGGGCACTGTGGCGGAGCTAAGCGTTGCTCATGGCTCATTTGAGGTGCTGCAGTCAATGCATAGGGCTGTGCGCAATCAAAACAACGGGGCTGAAAAATACTGCCATGCAAATGAATCACATCATCACTGCCAGCCCTTTCATGTAAGTCATCCACATTTTGCGTCACTACGGTGAGCTTTGGCACCTGCCGAGCAAGATCAACAATGGCATGGTGAGCTGGGTTAGGTTGGCTTTTCAACAATAACTTGCGCCGCCACTCATACCACCCCCACACCAATTCTGGATCTGCAATAAATGCTTCAGGCGTTGCTAATTGCATGGGATCATAACGGCCCCATAAACCAGTCAATGCATCACGAAAGGTGCTGATACCACTCTCTGCAGAGACACCTGCACCGGTAAACACCACAATATGCTTGGCATCGTGCAGAGCGCTGCGCAATGCTTGGGGGATCTGGATTGTTTGTTTTGACATCGCTAACCTCTAGAAAAATACAGTGCTGATAAACTCCATCCTTGCAAACTGATTTATGACCATAGGGTACTGCAAAAATTATGCAACGCAGATAACGCAGATATAGCCTTATTATTTGCTAGCCTTCAAAATAGCCTGTATAGACACTGTAAGACATTCCACGCCTTATTTAAGATTCTACCCACTCACTACTGCGCAGGCACTTTGTGTGTTCACTTCGTTTTTATCTCTCCGTCTCCACCTGGTACTGCTGTTAATTACCCTACTCAGCGGCTGTGCTGGTGTAAAAACAGTTACTGTTAGTACCAATGACTACGTGGCGCAGCGCCGTGGTGATATTTTAACCACTGGCGAACTCAGCTCAGCCGCAGGTGTCGCCTTACAAGTGGCTGGCATCAGCGATAAGCACTGCCGTAACGCACTGCAGCAATGTCGCCGGACTTTAACAAACAATATTGGTTTGGATAATGAGCAGCGGGTGTCTGCATTAGCCGAATTATGGTTGCAAGAAGCATTGGCCCTCGATCAAAGAGTTAATAAAGGTGTGCTGGCTGAAGATGTGCTTAATGCTTACTTAGAAAGTGCCCGTCACGCGTATGCTTATTTATTTTTAACTGAACGCTCACCCAGTCAACGCGCTCTAGAAGATCGACAAACACAAGTACGCGACTACTATAACTTCGCAGTACAACAAACCATCACCCGCACCTTTAACCATCACCATCAGCGCTTACTGGATAGCGTTGATGAGCAAGGTCAGTTCAGTATTGTTTCCAGCCAGTGGTCAATTACCGGCCAGCTCAATGAAGTACGCCTCGCCGACAGCCAACTGATTCCAGAACAACTGATCCCTGCTTCATCACTGACCTTTAAAGGGTTGCGCAACCAATACCGACGCGATGGGATTGGCGCAGAACTGGTGGCGGCAACGGCCAAACGTGTAGTCAGCACACAAAGCTCTGAGCAGTCATTCAGCGAAACCCCCTTCCCTGCGATTACTGCAGTATTACGTTTTAGCGGTGACAGCTTGGCAGAAGTGCTTAGCAGCCAAGAGGTTGAGCTGTTGATGTTTGACCCTTACCGAAGAAACAGCGTGCGCTTAGCCGGCACACAAGTACCTTTAGCGGCCAATTTCACTTCAGGCTATGGCTTATGGTTGGCCCGCTCTGGCTTTGCTCAACAATCACTACTGACTTTAGTGGGGCGTGGTGAAGTCCTAGAAAAACCTCGTGTGTACTTAATGCAACCCTATGACCCCAAACGTCGAGTGATTATTATGCTACATGGTTTAGCCAGCAGCCCAGAGGCGTGGATTAATGTAGCTAATGAAGTATTGGGCGACGAAACTTTACGTAAAAACTTCCAAATTTGGCAAGTGTATTACCCAACCAATGCGCCTTTAGCTTTTAACCAGCACGCCATTCGAAAAGCCATTCAAGATACTTTGCGACATTTTGATCCTGCCGCTGAACACCGCGCAGCACAAGATATAGTATTGATTGGCCATAGTATGGGCGGCGTCTTATCGCGCCTACTGGTTTCAGAGTCCGGAGATCGATTATGGGACCCTTTAGTAAAAACCTATAAACTGAAAGGCGACCGTAAAGAACAAGCACGTAAAAAGCTGCGTGACTATGCGTGGTTTGAACCCATGCCTGAAGTGACTCGAGCCGTTTTTATTGCCGCTCCACACCGTGGTACACCTTTTGCGGAAAACCGCTTTTCGCGCTGGGCAGCAGGCATTGTAAAACTCCCAGTATCAATGTTGGGACGGATAACCGAAATAGCGCAATTGTTAGTGTTGCCAAGCTCTGCCAATGCCGAACCCCTTACTCGACCGCTCAACAGTATTTCTAACCTCAGTGATCAAGATCCTTTTGTTCGCTTAGCAGCCGATCTACCCATTTCCAAACAGGTGCCTTATCACTCCATTATTGGTAATAACACCCCTAAATTAGATTTAATAGAGTCCAGTGACGGTGTAGTGCCTTATAAAAGCTCGCACTTAGCGGGGGCGCAATCCGAGAAAGTCATTCCCTCTTGGCACAGTGTGCAAGAAACCCCTGAGGCTATTGTCGAAGTACGACGTATTTTGCATAAGCATTTAGCCGCTACGAATGGAGTCTATTATGTCAATTAATCTAAGATCCTTTTGCTCAAGCATGTTCAAATGCCTTATTTCACTGCTGATCTTAGTTGCCGCGCTTTGGGGCGGTTTAGCACTCTACTATCAATTACCGCTACCCATGCCTTGGCTCAGCTTGGCTTTATTATTTTGGGCGGCAATCTCCATCAGTGCGTTAGGTATCCTATGGCGCAACAGCGTGCTACGTGGAGCACTGTTTTATTTAGTTGTACATGCAACTTTATTACTGTGGTGGTCCAGTTTAACCCCTTCTAATCAACACCAGTGGCAAGATGATGTCGCTCAGATGACCTCTGGAACTGTAGCGGGTAACACGGTCACCCTGTTTAATGTGCGTAACTTTGACTGGCGCTCTGAAACTGACTACACCCCACGCTGGGAAACACGCCACTACGATCTCAATAAACTGCAGTCAGTGGATATGCTGACCTCCCACTGGGGTATGGATGCAATTGCCCACGTGCTTGTTTCCTTTGGTTTTAGTGATGGTCAATTCGTTACCTTTTCTGTGGAAATCCGTAAAAAGCAAGGCCAGCAGTTTTCTGAAATCGCCGGCTTTTTTAAACAGTATGAGCTGAGTATCCTGGCCACCGATGAACGCGACGCGATAGCCGTACGTCCGAATGTGCGTGGCGAAGATACCTACTTGTACCGCATTGATATGCCTGAGGCTATTCGACGTCAGCTGTTTTTATCTTATATCGAACAAGCCAATCAACTCATCGAGCAGCCACGCTTTTACAATACAGTGACCGCAAATTGCACTACTTTGGTATTTGGCATGATGCAGCATATCAGTGGCGGCTTACCCCTTGACCCACGCTTGTTACTGACCGGTTATTTACCCAGTTATGTGCAAGAACTGGACGGTCTGATAGATGGTTTTGATTTAACCCAACTGCGTCATTCTGGACGCATTACTGAGCGCTCAAAACAAGCACTCAAGAGTGAAAACTACTCTCAAATTATTCGCCAAGGGGTACCCGGCTGGGCACCATAAAGGGCTTTAAAAGGCACTTTTTGATCATTTTTCAACCAAACAATTAGCCTGCTAAGTATTTTTAAACATCAAAATCTTGCTTTTTATCAGAAAAATAAAGTTTTTTTAAAACCTTGATAAAGTGCTTTTCCGACTTTTTCAAGATTCCCTTTTCGGCAAGCTATAGCTAGCTGAAAGCGCATTTCTGACTGCTCAATTTTTTTACTTTTCCTAACTGCAATTGAGCGTTTTCAACGATTTTCACGGTTGTTATTATTTTTTAAGCTGCTTACCCTTATAAACGCTTAACCAATAACCACAAGGAATTATTTTGAGTTTTGCTACCGTCAAACTCCGTCAGCCAACTGACGGTGACGGCCATGCCCTGAATCAACTGGTCGCTCGCTGCCAGCCCCTAGACACCAATTCGGTGTACTGCAATTTACTTCAGTGCACTGATTTTGCGGATACTGCTATTGCTGCGGAAAACGCCGATGGAAACCTGGTTGGTTTCATTTCCGGTTACCGCCCCCCAGCCCGCCCCGACACCCTTTTCGTGTGGCAAGTTGCTGTTGACAGCAGTATGCGCGGTCAAGGTTTAGCGCTGCGCATGTTGTTAGCCCTGATTGAACGGGTTGCCGCTCAAGGCGTTCGGTTTATAGAAACCACTATTACCCCAAACAACGCCGCCTCTCAGGCTTTATTTTTAAAAGCCTTTAATCAACTAAGAATCTCACACAGCACCTCAGTTTTATTCTCAAGCCAAAAGCATTTTGCTGGGCAAAGTGAGGATGAAGTGCTGTACCGTGCGGGCCCTTTGCCCATGGATTCCAATAAGTAAAAAAACTACAGGATTAGAAATGAAACTCTTCGAACAGAATTTCGAAAAAAACGAATCTGCCGTAAGAAGTTATTGCCGCTCATTCCCGGTGATGTTCCAGCAAGCCCAGGGAGCAGAGCTGATTACCAAAGAAGGTAAACGTTACATCGACTTTTTAGCCGGTGCCGGTACCTTAAACTACGGGCATAACCACCCGGTTTTGAAAAAAGCTTTACTTGAATATATTCAGAATGATGGTTTAACCCATGGTCTGGATATGTACACAGGCGCCAAAGAGACATTCTTAAACACCTTTAACCGTCTGATTTTAACACCAAGAGGTATGCAAGATTACCTGGTGCAGTTTACCGGTCCAACCGGTACCAACGCGGTTGAAGCTGCGCTCAAGCTGGCTCGTAAAGTCAAAGAGCGTAATAACGTGATCAGTTTCACCAATGGCTTCCATGGTGTGACCATTGGTGCGCTAGCAGTTACCGGCAATCAACATCACCGTGGTGCAGCTGGCGTGGCTTTGTCAGATGTAACCCGCATGCCGTACTCCAATTATTTTGGCGAGGACATAGACACCGTCAAGATGATGGATCAAATGCTCTCCGACCCGAGCAGCGGTATCGATAAGCCTGCTGCAGTCATTGTAGAAGTGGTGCAAGGTGAAGGCGGACTCAACGCTGCCTCTGCAGACTGGATGCGCGGTATCGAAAAACTGTGCCGCAAGCATGACATGCTGTTGATTATCGATGACATTCAAGCTGGCTGCGGACGCACTGGTACCTTCTTCAGCTTTGAAGATATGGGCATTAAGCCTGACATGATCACTTTGTCAAAATCCATCAGTGGTTATGGTCTACCTTTTGCTGTGTTGTTAATGCGTGGCAAGTTAGATGAGTGGACGCCTGGTGAACACAACGGTACTTTCCGTGGTAATAACCATGCCTTTGTTACCGCTGCAGCTGCACTGGAAGAGTTTTGGCAAGACGATAGCTTCGCTAAAACTGTTCGCGAAAAAGGCGCCATCATTGCTGAACGCATGCAGCAAATTACCCAGCGCCACAGCGAGCACGGTCTGGTCTTTAAAGGCCGCGGCATGATGATCGGCATTGCTTGCCCAAATGGTGAGATCGCTGAAGAGGTCTGTGGCCACGCTTTTGAAAACGGCCTAGTTATTGAAACCAGTGGCGCGCACAGCGAAGTTGTTAAATGCCTGTGTCCGTTAACCATTAGCCATGAGCAAATCGATCAAGCCATGACTATTCTGGACAATGCCTTTGCCGCCGTACTGCCCAACCACAAGGCCGTAAAAACATCTTAATTAAATCTATTAGCACTCATATTAAGTAATCAAATTTTGACCACTGCAGCGACTTATAGCCTGCAGTGGCTACAGGAGTAATCAATGATTGTTCGTACCCTTAAAGAAGCAGAAAACAGTGAACGCCGTGTGGTTTCAGAGAACTGGGAAAGCACCCGCATGTTATTAAAAGATGACAACATGGGCTTCTCATTCCATATCACCACGATTTATGCCAATACTGAAACCCATATTTGGTATAAAAACCACTTGGAGTCAGTCTACTGCATGAGCGGTAATGGTGAGATTGAAACACTGGCCGACGGTAAAGTGTACAAAATCGAGCCTGGTACTTTATATATCCTCGATAAGCACGATGAACACTTATTACGTGGTGGTAGCGAAGACATGAAAATGGCCTGCGTCTTTAACCCGCCGCTGCATGGTAAAGAAGTTCACGATGAAGATGGCGTATACCCACTCTAATTGCATTTATAGTGGTTGCATATAAAAAATCAGCAGCGCTGTAGTTATTCCGGCGCTGCTTTATTACACTTAACGTCACCGCCTCACTATAGCGCTGACAGGCGGCACTCAAGTGCTCTGAACCACTCACCTGCGCTAAATTTTCCTTCATCGATTAACTTATTTTAGAACGGACGCACAGATGCATACCGTAGAGAAAATTGGCGGCACTTCAATGAGCTGCTTTAAAGACCTGTTAGAGAATATTTTCTTAGTCGAACGCCCTAAGCACGGTCTTTATCAACGCATTTTCGTGGTGTCAGCCTACAGCGGCATGACTAACCAACTGCTCGAACACAAAAAAACTGGCGAACCCGGCGTTTATCAGCGCTTTGCAGAAGCCAGTGGTGAAGAAGCGTGGCAAGAACCCTTAGAAAAAGTTCGCGAAGCCATGCTGGCGAAAAACACCGAGATTTTTAGCGACAACACCCATGCTTTAGAGCAAGCCAATCAGTTTATTAACAGTCGCATTAATGACTGCTTTGAGGTGATGCACAGCCTGCATCAGCTCTGCCATTTCGGCCATTTCCAGCTGGCTGAGCACCTCATGAAAGTGCGCGAAATGCTGGCTTCATTAGGTGAAGCACACAGTGCATTTAATACTGCCTTAGCCTTAAAACTCAAAGGCATTAACGCACGCTTTGCTGATTTAACCGGGTGGGAAGCCAGCGAGCCCATGCCTTTTGAAGAGATGATCGAACACCATTTTAAAGACATCGATTTCAGCAAAGAAATGGTCATTGCCCCAGGTTATACCCATTGCACCGAAGGTTTAATGAACACCTTTGATCGCGGCTATACAGAAATCACTTTTGCGCAAATAGCTGCAGCGACCGGTGCTAAAGAAGCCATTATTCATAAAGAATTCCACCTCAGTACCGCTGACCCCAATTTAGTTGGCGAAGACAATGTGGTGACCATCGGCATGACCAACTACGATGTGGCCGATCAACTGTCTAACTTAGGAATGGAGGCCATCCACCCGCGCGCTGGTAAAACTTTACGTCGAGCTGGAGTTGAGCTGCGCATTAAAAACGCCTTTGAACCTGAAGATGCAGGCACTTTAATCACTCAAGATTACGCCAGCGTAAAACCACGGGTGGAGATTATTGCCGGTCGTAAAGATATTTTCGGTATCGAAGTCTTTGACCAGGAAATGCTGGGCGATATACGCTACGACTGTGAAATCACCGGTATCCTTCATCAGCTGAAGCTCTATATAGTGAACAAATCCCGCGATGCCAACAGTATTACTTACTACTGTGCAGGTTCACGCAAGATTATTAACCGTGCAGCACGTTTAATTGAAGAGCATTATGCCAGCGCCGAAGTAACGGTACACAACGTAGCCATTGTGTCCGCAATTGGTTCTAACATGAAGGTCAAAGGTATTCTGGCTAAAACCGCCACCGCTTTGGCTGATGCAGGCATCAGTGTGCAGGCGCTACAGCAAACCATCCGCCAAGTAGAGATGCAGATTACCGTTCAGGAAAGTGACTACGACGCAGCTATTATTGCTTTGCACCGTGCCTTAATCGAACCCGAAAACTATACCAACGTAATTGTGCATCCTGAAGAAAGCACCAGCTAAACATATACGTCATCGGTCACTCCGCATGGCCGATGACGGCTCGCCTGCGACAATAACCCACTCCAATTAATTTACATCTACGTATAGTATGTACAGGTTCATTTATTGGAGATTACCCATGAAAAAAACATTCTTAGCCCTCCTCTTAGCTGCTGTTAGCACTTACAGCCTCGCGGCCGACCAGCAACAAGTTACTGTTACTTTGGCTTCTGGCAGTACGATGGCACAAGGTATGGCGATGGTATTAGCCAATCAAATGCAAGAACAAGGCGCTCAGGTTGATATTTTACTCTGCGATAAAGCCGGTGATATCGCTTTAAAAGGCGCTGAAGGTGAAGTACTCAAGCCTAATAATGTTACTCCAGCACAACTCTTAGACGCTGCCATTAAAAAAGGCGCTACCGCTTCAGTGTGCGCACTCTACCTACCTAATACAGGTCATGCTAAAGACGACCTACGTGACGGCATCACAGCAGCAAACCCAGCAACTATGGGAAGCAAGCTGCTCGAAGAAAACCGTAAAGTGATTGGTTTCTAAGTCTCAGTTTAATCACACTAAGCCCGCCCTCTGTAATGTATGCAGAGCCGCGGGCTTTTTATTCTAATAACCTATGGGCTTTACTAGTAGACAAGCCCGCCCGGCTACATAAACCTTTTTTGCGCTCCTCATGTTGCTGCGTTAACATTGCTGCTCTTATACACGCCTTAAGGATGTCGCAATGAACCGTGTTTTATACCCGGGTACTTTTGATCCAATTACCCGTGGCCACAGTGATCTTATTGAGCGTGCTGCGCGTATTTTTGATCATGTGATTGTTGCCGTAGCAGAGAGCCCGAAAAAAGGGCCACTCTTTAGCCTAGAAGAACGTGTCGCTTTAGCCAAAGAAGTTACCGCTCACCTACCCAATGTTGAGGTGGTCGGCTTTAGTAATCTACTCGCTCATTTTGTCAAAGAAATGGATGCCAATATACTGATGCGCGGCTTGCGTGCTGTGTCGGACTTTGAGTATGAGTTCCAGCTGGCTAACATGAACCGCAAGCTGGCACCCAATGTCGAAAGTTTATTCCTCACCCCATCGGAAAAATACTCATTTATTTCCTCCACCTTGGTGCGTGAAATTGCCACTTTAGATGGCGATATTTCTGAATTTGTACACCCATCGGTGAGCAAGGCTTTGACTGAACGCTTTAAAAAGTGATGCACAGCAAGTCAGCCTCTGATTAATACTGCGCACCGATTTAGATTGCGGCACAATATCAAAGTAGATTGTGCCCTTACTTCCTAAGAGGAATTGTTCCATGTCGCTAATGATTACAGATGACTGCATTAACTGTGATGTTTGTGAGCCCGAATGTCCAAACAGTGCCATTTCGCAAGGTGAGGAGATCTATGAAATTGATCCAAACCTATGCACTGAATGCGTAGGGCATTACGACACACCCCAGTGCGTTGAAGTTTGCCCAGTTGATTGCATTCCACTCGACCCAAACAATGTAGAAAGCCAAGAAGAGCTGATGGAAAAGTATAAAATCATTACCGGCCAGGCTTAATTCGCACTATGCGTTGGTTATCTGCAGTAGCATGTCATGTAGTTCTGCTCTGGTCGGTTGTTATCCATGCCGAGCAACCACCACAGCAGGCCTACGTCAGTAGCGCGCACCCTCTAGCTAGCGCAGCAGGCATTGAAGTGCTCAAGCAAGGGGGCAATGCCATTGATGCTGCCATTGCAGTGACCGCAGCTTTAGCCGTAGTTGAACCTTATGGTTCTGGCCTAGGTGGTGGCGGTTTCTACTTAATACGTCAAGCCCATAAACAGCCAACGTATCAATTTCTTGACGCTCGTGAACGCGCGCCTTTTGCTGCGCATCCTGACTTATATCGGGTGGATGGTGATATTGACCCTGAGCTCTCACTAAATGGCGCACTAGCTGCAGCAATTCCCGGCATTCCAGCTGCACTAGATGAACTCAGCAAACAACATACGCGCCTGACCCTGGCAGACAACTTAGCGCCAGCTATTGCCTTAGCCCGTGATGGTTTTGCCATCGATACAGTTTATCAAGAACGTGCCGGTTGGCGTTTAACCGCCTTGCAGCAAAATCCAGAGTCTGCACGTATTTTTCTCGATCAACAGCAGATACCAGAACAAGGTTGGATATTACGGCAACCCGAGCTGGCCAACACTTTAAGCATGCTTGCCAAGCAAGGTGGGCGCAGTTTTTATCAAGGTGCTTTTGCTCAGCAACTGGTATCAAGCGTACAACAAGCCGGTGGGATTTGGTCGTTACCCGACTTGGCCAAGTACCGTGTTAAATGGCGCCAGCCCTTAATTGTGCCTTTAGCTGAACAGCGGCAACTGATTACCGCACCACCGCCGTCCGCTGGTGGCATCGCCATTGCGCAAAGTTTACTGATGCTGCAACGTTTACCTTGGCAGCAAGCTGAGCCTGCACAGCGCGCGCACTATGTTGCTGAGGTGTTCCGTCGTGCTTACCGTGACCGCGGTTTACTGGGTGATCCTGATTTTATTAACAATCCCGTCAAAGATTTGCTGGCCCGCCAGCATATTGTTGAGATGGCCGACAGCATTCAAGTGGATCAAGCCACAGCCAGTGCCAGCCTAACACCCGGCAGCGCAGCCCATGAAGGTGATCACACCACCCATTTTGCGATACTGGATCAGCAAGGTAATGCCGTAGCTGCCACCTTATCGCTCAATATGATGTTTGGCGCTGCTTTTACCGTGCCCGGTACAGGGGTGCTTTTGAATGATGAAATGGACGATTTTGCTGCTGATTTAACTGGCAGCAATGCTTACGGCCTCACCGGCAGCGTCGCCAATAAAATTGAAGCTGGCAAACGTCCACTCTCCTCCATGAGCCCAAGCTTTTTAGAAGGTCCCAATGAGTTTTCTGCGTTTGGTACCCCTGGCGGCAGCCGTATTCCCAGTATGAATGTGTTGGCGATGCTTGAGCACTTAGCCGGTAAGCAGCCAGAGCAGTGGGTTGCCAGTCCACGCATACACCATCAGTATCTACCTGATGTATTGGGTTTTGAGCCCGGTGCTTTAACTCCACAACAGCAACAACGCCTGACCAAAAAAGGTCATAAATTACGCGAATTAACCCGCAACTACGGAAACCAGCAAGTGCTGTGGTGGCATAAAGAATCTGGGCAAAGTGCTGCAGCCAGTGACCCTCGTGGCCAAGGCACGAGTCTGAGCTACTGACTATAGATTAATCAGCGGAAAGTCCTCATCCTCAGCACCACCTAAACGACGCACTTCACGCAACAGTTCATTTTCACCCACCAAACCCAGCTCTAAAACATTACGCAAACTTTGAGTGATTCGACTGGTATAACCTAGGTCGTTCATCAGTGAACTGGCCTGCAAGTTATCCAGCTGCTGATTACGCACTTCACTAAAAATTCGGTGACGAAAATCTGCATCAAATTTTGCCGATTGCCCATCCACCCACTCTAAGCGACTGCGCCACACATCGTCAGGCAAATCTAAACGACCCACTTCCCGAACCTGACGCAATACCCACAGTAAATGGCGACGCAGTTCTAAGTAATGGTTGTGCACATGGGAGCGTTCATCACGCAAATAGCGTCCTAAATTTTTCTGTAAATGCTTAGCATCCTTCACTGCATCAACCAGTTGCAAAGCCACCACTTGGCAAGTCATCCAAAACTTTTGATGCTCATCATCCATCTCTGCTTCTAGACGACTCATAAAACCCAATAGCTCAGAGTAAACACCCTTAATGTGTCGTTGATACAGCTCTTCTGCATCTAAACACTCTGCTTCATTAGGTCGAGCAGTAAGGTAAGCCTCATTAACTCGTGTATCCAACAGCTGCGAAATGGGCTGATAGAGCGCATGGCAAATCACCTCCAAACTTAAACGCCCTAAATGCTGTAACTCGTGCACCACAGCACGGGACGCAGTGTCCACAGAAGCCAATGCAGCATCACTTAAATAACGGGCACGGGTGACGAGTGGCTTACGCAGCTCTACCACTGAGTGTTGACCAGTCTGTTTCTCGGCAATCAATATACTGGGCTCTGTACGGTCGGGTAAAATGCGACACAGCAGCACTTCGAGACGCTGCTGCCAAGGCCAAAACAATAAGACACCAATGACGTTAAATAATGTTTGAAACATCGCCAACTGCAGCAAGGTGTTACTGCTCGAACCCAGCCCGCTCATCAACCACTGCGACAGCCACGCCAAGGGTGTCAGCAGCAATAAAGTCACAACTCCAGTTAAACCATTAAATAACACATGCACTAAAGCCAAACGTTGCCCACCTCGATCACCACCGAGCCAGCCAACAATAGCGGTGGTAACACTGCTGCCAAGGTTACCGCCAATAGCAATTGCCATGCCTTGCCACAACTCAATTTGCCCACCGGCTAAAGCGGCAAGAATCAACATCAAAGTGGCATGACTGGATTGTAAAATCGCAGTTAAGGTCAAACCAATGGCCACAAAAGCCAACTGACCCAGTAAGCCACTGGACACCTGCTCGGTCATATCAATAGTGCTGCCAAAGGCAGTAAAACCGCCTTTTATTTGGTCAATACCGAGAAAAATAAACGCAATGCCCAACACAATACGCCCAGCAGCTTTACTTTTGGGCCCATTGAAACCAGCCAGCACACCGAACACCAGTAAAGGTAAAGCTAACGGACTTAAACTGAAATTTTGTCCAGCAGCGGCTAATAACCAAATACCACCACTGGTACCTAGATTAATACCCAATAAAATGGAAATACCACCGGCCAGCTGAATAAGCCCTGTGCTGATAAAAGCTATGGTCAGTAACGACATCAAGGTGGTGGATTGCAGCACCATGGTGCCACCCACCCCGAACAAGAATCCTTTGAAGGGTGTTGCAGTACTGCGTTCTAATAGCTGCTCTAAACGCCCACCGGCCAGCTGTTTTAAGCCTTCTTCAAGGCACTGCATGCCAAATAAGAATAGCGCTAAACCCGCACAGAGTTGCAACCAGCCTGAGCTATACCAGAAACTAACGGACAACACGGACAGCGTCAGCGCAGGCAGCAAGATTAACTTAAGCTTATCCATTCTATTCACCCAAGCGTAAACAATACATCAAAAAAAGAAGATTACGCCCGAACCTGCAAAGCGTTTATTCTAAGATTTTACAAAAAGAATGACTGTGCAGCAGGCGAAGCTGTGCTACACAGGATTAATCAATATTCGGTCTAACCTATTAGCAAAGGCTGTTGACTACTGTGTAACAGCCATGACTTGCAACTGTGATGAAATTCACTCGTCGAAGTTCTCATAACCGGACTTGGTGCAGCCCAAGCAGCGCACAAATGCAGCCTTACCCGGCTCAACCACCAGAGCTTGACCTGCACGATCAACTCCACCACCTAAGGCAGTAAAAGGTAAAGTGACCACGAATATGCCCGCACCAATAATAGTACCGGCAATTAATAGTGGGCGAGCAATGACTGCATCAGCCACCATCGCATAGGCCGGTGGTGCGCTCACCTCATACTCTGGGTTGCCGCTGACATTAGAACTACCTGCAAATGCAGGCACGCTCATAAAGCTCATCGATAGAGCGAGCATTGCAGCAATGATGCGGAACATATTCATAACAGCGATCCTTCAGCAAGTTTTGATTAGGTACTAGCGACTATATACAGCGCGCTGACATTTGTCAGCGTTACTAAAAGTGAGTAGTTAACAAAAATAACTTTAATCTATTGTTTTAATTCAGCGCTGACACTGGCTACAAAATACACTGGCCCTTTGTCCTAGCTTTACTTCCCGAAGCGCCCTGCCACAAGACAAACAGGGCTGACCCGCCCGCCCGTAAACAAACAGCTCTTGCTGAAAGTAACCGGGCTTACCATCGCCGCCGACAAAGTCCCGTAAGGTGGTGCCACCTTGCTCAATGGCCACCGCTAACACCCGCTTAATTTCATCGGTTAGTCGCCCATAACGTGCTTTAGAAACGCTACCCGCTTCACGACGCGGATCAATCCCCGCGGCAAATAAAGCTTCGCTGGCATAAATATTCCCCACCCCCACCACAACTGCGTTATCCATAATAAACGGCTTAATCGGCAGACTACGGCGGCGCGAGCGCTGAAACAGGTAATCAACATTAAACTCATCGGATAAGGGCTCTGGACCCAACCTCTGCAACAACTTATGCTGCAAAGGCGGCTCTATGCTCCACAGCATGGCACCAAAACGCCGCGGATCGGTGTAGCGCAACACCCAGCCTGATTCCAGCTCAATGTCCACATGGTCATGCTTTTCTACCGGAGTACCTTGCTTAACCATACGTAAACTACCGGACATCCCTAAGTGGCTGATTAGGGTGCCCACTTCAGCGCCTATCAGTAAATACTTAGCACGGCGCTCGACACTGACAATCCGTTGTCCAGATAAGCGCACGTCCAAATCTTCAGGAATCGGCCAGCGCAAGCGTGGATTACGCACCACTACCCGCTGCACACATTGGCCGATTAAGTGTGGTGCGATACCACGGCGGGTGGTTTCAACTTCAGGGAGTTCCGGCACAGTCAGTTACGCACTAACACATGGGTATTAAACTGCGTATGTCCTGGCAACTCCATGAGCAACTCATCACCTTCTTGCAGTGGACCAACGCCTGCAGGCGTACCGGTTAACACTACATCACCGGGCTGTAAGGCAAACTGCCCCGCAATATGCTGAATCAATGGCACAATCGGAAATAGCATCTCCGCGCTGTTGCTATCTTGGCGCACTTCACCATTGATGGTCAGGCGTACATCCAGCTTGGTGGCATCTTTAACCGCAAAACCCGAAATAAAGGGCGCCAGCACGCACGCACCATCAAAGGATTTAGCCACTTCCCAAGGCCAGCCTTTTTCTTTTAATTCATCTTGCACATCACGCAAAGTTAAATCCAAAGCCGGTGCATAGCCAGAAATAGCATCAAGCACTTCTTCTTCGCTGGGTTGTCGCGATAAAGGCTTACCAATCAGTACCGCAATCTCAATCTCATAATGCACCGCACCACGCCCTTGAGGAATATTAAAGCCACCTTCTGCTGAAACCACACAGCTGCCAGGCTTAATAAACAACAGCGGTTCAGTCGGTACTGGGTTATTTAGCTCTTTAGCATGGGCTGCATAGTTACGCCCCACACATACCACTTTGCCCAAAGGAAAGTGAATGCGAGTACCGTCTGTATATTGATGTTGATAGCTCATAAAAAACCCTTAAATATCTAGAAACAAGCGGCGCGCTATGCACGCCAGCCTGCATTTAAACGGGAAATATTTTACCTGGATTCATAATACCATTGGGGTCAAACACTGCTTTCACCGCCTGCATATAAGCAACCTCTTCTGGCGAGCGGCTGTAATGCAAATAATCACGTTTAGTCATGCCCACACCATGCTCTGCAGAGATTGAACCATTGTACTTCTGCACGGTTTCAAATACCCACTGATTAACCACCTCACATTGCGCAAAAAACTCATCTTTGCTGAGGTTATCCGGCTTAAGGATATTTAAGTGCAGGTTGCCATCACCAATGTGACCAAACCACACCACTTCAAAGTCTGGATAGTTTTTAGCAACAATCTCATCGATATCCCGTAAAAATGCAGGCACTTGGCCGACTGTTACTGAAATATCATTTTTGTACGGCACCCATGGAGCGATGGTCTCAGAAATATACTCACGCAGTTTCCAAAGGTTTTCCAGTTGTTGCTCACTCTGGCTCATGACACCGTCCAACACCCAACCTTGCTCCATGCAATGCTCAAACGTATTTAATGCATTCTCAGCCACTTCTTCACTAACGGCTTCAAACTCAAGCAACGCATAGAACGCACACTCGGTTTCAAAAGGTGCAGGCACATCACCACGCTCAAGCACTTTAGCTAAGGCTTTATCGGAGAAAAACTCAAAAGCAGTTAAATCCAAATTGCTTTGAAAGGCATGCAGCACCGGCATAATAGAGTCAAAATCAGGTACGCCTAAGACCAACGCGGTGAGATTTTTCGGAGCACGGTCCAAGCGCATGGTGGCTTCCACCACAAAACCCAAAGTACCCTCGGCGCCAATAAATAACTGACGTAAATCGTAGCCAGTGGCGTTTTTGATCAGGTCTTTATTGAGTTCCAGTACATCGCCTTTCCCAGTGACCACTTTCATACCGGCCACCCAGTTGCGGGTCATGCCATAGCGAATGACTTTAATACCGCCGGCATTGGTACCAATATTGCCGCCAATTTGGCTGGAACCCACCGAGGCAAAATCTACGGGATAATACAGCCCGTGCTCTTCTGCTAATTCTTGTAATTGCTGGGTGACCACACCTGCCTGACACACCACGGTGCGATCGGTTTCATTAACAGCGAGAATTTGATTCATGTTATCAAAGGACACCACCACTTCGCCGTTGGCTGCCACGGCACCCGCCGACAAGCCTGTGCGACCACCGGACGGCACTAAGGCAACCTTGTGCTGGTTAGCCCAACGTACGATGGCTTGCACTTGCTCAGTGCTCTTAGGGAATACAATGGCTAAAGGTGCTGGGGCAAAGTGCTTAGTCCAGTCTTTACCGTAAGCATCTAACGAGTCCGCATCAGTCAGTACTTTTCCAGCATCTACAAGGGTTTTAAGCTCTTCAATAAGGGCAAGATCGGTCATTTTGTTAACTCTCAAACTATTCATGGTCTGCCTGAAGACACTTCAGGTCATAAGGCTGGCTGTTTTTTCTGTTGCATATGGTAGCATGGACGTCCCGCTAGTCGTGCCTCATGCCGATTCCCGGGCCGGCTTTATTTTTTGCCGTTCCGGTCAGTTCTCACTGTCCGTCAACTTGCATTCACATTAGGACAACAGGTCTACGCAGATGAGTAAAACATCGCTTGATAAAAGCAAAATCCGTTTTCTACTTCTTGAAGGTGTTCACCAAAACGCTATTGATACACTAAATGCGGCTGGTTATACCAATATTGAGTATATTACCGGCGCCCTGCCAGAAGCAGAATTAAAAGAAAAAATCGCTGATGCCCATTTTATTGGCATCCGCTCGCGCACTCAATTAACTGAAGAGGTTTTTGAGTGTGCAGAAAAGCTGATTGCAGTGGGTTGTTTCTGCATCGGCACCAACCAGGTTGACCTCAATGCTGCCCGTGAGCGTGGTATTGCAGTGTTCAACGCGCCTTACTCCAACACCCGTTCAGTTGCTGAGTTGGTATTAGCGCAAGCCATTATGTTAATTCGCGGCATTCCTCAGCGCAACGCTGCTTGCCACCGTGGCGGCTGGATGAAGAGCGCTACCGACTCTTATGAAATCCGCGGCAAAAAACTTGGCATCATCGGTTACGGCTCTATTGGTACACAGTTCTCCGTGTTAGCTGAAGCCCTAGGTATGGATGTCTACTATTACGACATTATGGCTAAACTACCGCTAGGTAATGCCACCCAGGTTGCAACCTTGGAAGAGCTGCTGTCCATCTCTGACATCGTTTCCTTACATGTTCCAGAGTTGCCATCCACCGAATGGATGATTGGTGAGAAAGAAATTCGCACCATGAAAAAAGGCAGTATTTTAATGAACGCTGCGCGCGGTACCGTGGTAGTGATCGACGCACTGGCTGAAGCCATCAAAGACGGCCACTTAGCTGGCGCGGCTATCGATGTATTCCCAGTCGAGCCACGCTCCAACGCGGAAGAATTCGAAAGCCCACTACGGGGTTTTGATAATGTCATTCTAACCCCGCACATCGGTGGTTCAACCCAAGAAGCACAGGCCAATATTGGTCTAGAAGTGGCGGAAAAGCTGGTTAAGTACAGTGATAACGGTACTTCAGTGACTTCAGTAAACTTCCCTGAAATTTCTCTACCGTCGCACCCTGGTAAACACCGTATCCTGCATATTCACCAAAACATCCCTGGTGTGATGGGCGCGATTAACAAGGTATTTGCCGATAACAAAATCAACGTCTCTGGCCAGTTCTTACGCACTGACGAAACCGTTGGTTATGTGGTCATCGATATTGATGCACAACACTCTGAGTTAGCATTAAAAGAGTTGCAAAAGGTGGACGGTACTATGCGCTGCCGTGTTCTCTACTAAGCACTGCATTTTGCATCATCAGAAGGGAGGCTTCGGCCTTCCTTTTTAATGCCCGCCGATTACCAGACTCAAAAAACATCCAACTGATGCACCCCAACATGGTCAACAGGCCTGTTGAATTGTAGAAATCTTTCCCTTGCTGCCGCACAATTAAACTCTTGTATTGTGCATGTTAAATACTGTTTGATGCATATAAATACAGCACAGCAATACCCTGTTGCTGCATACTAGGTTGAGTAAATTTGGCTACATGTTAACGGTATGACCATTGCGTAACCGCCTAAAAAGACCACTGCAAGGATGTAAAGGTGCTTTTATACTGTTTATTGAGGTTCTCCATGCGTTTTTTATTATTAGTCTGCACGCTGCTGAGCAGTTCAAGCATTTTTGCTGATGTCTATGCTGAGCTTTACCAAAAAGCCGGTTGGCCACAGCAACAAGCACATTTTTCCAGCGTGCTAAAAAAAACCCAATTGCGCTACCAAAGTACTTTACCCAGCGCTATCTACCAAACTTTAGTGGATAACAGCAATAAACGTTTTGCTGCAAACGCCATGCTGGAGCGCGGCGAAACCACATTACGGCGGCAGCTAGACAATCCAGCGGCAGCGTTATCTTTTTTCGAATCTGAAACGGGTAAAAAAGTCGCTGCTGCAGAAGTGGCGGCCTCTCATCCTGAGCAACTCAACCGCTATGCAGCTGGATTACCCGCCATCAAGGCTGATGCAACCCGTCGCTTATTGATTCGCCATCTCAGTAACACCTTGCCTGCCAGTCAGGCGGGTGCGGAAGTCACTTTAGCTTTAGGCAGTGTTGCTGCCAACAGCCTCAGCCAAATGCTGCCGGGACTGATTACCTCGACACAAACCTCGGCGCTCCTCAGCACTCAGCGCCAGCGAATTGTCGCCGAGATTGATGCCAATATCGACAATACCTTGCTGCATGTGTATCGAGATCTGACTGATGCTGAGCTGGAAGAGTTTGTTAGCTTTGCCCAATCAACTGCTGGCCAAGCCTATTACCAAGCGGCCTTAAAAGCGCTGCAAGCCAGCTTGGCTGACGAGTACTGAGCTGCAGCATTACCACAGCTTAAGCGAGCTGTGTATTCAAAAAATTAAAGATTAATTCCCGAGTAGCAGGCTGCTCATTGGCAAGGTGATGCCGTGCATCTGGTAAGCGCAATATTCTTGGCTCAGCAAACTTATCGGTTAATACATTTAAATTATGCTGCCAATCAACGGTCATGTCCGCCTCACCTTGCACAATAATCGGGCTGCGGGTGCTGGGCCTGGCCTGTTCAATGTATGGAATCCACTGAGCTAAGGCCCCCACCCAAGCAGTGGGCAAAACTTGCGCTTGTAATGGGTCCTCACGGACAAATTCAATAAAGGCTGGATCATGGGAGTTGTCTGTATAGCGGCGTGGCACGCTGGCACGAAATGGTTTGACCAGCTGATACAGCAATTTTGATTGCTGCCATGCGCGCGGTCGAACTAAAGGAGCCAGTAAAATCGTTTCACCCAATTGACTGAGCGGCTGCTCGCTGAGCAAGTAATCTAAGGCAATCGCAGCACCTGTACTTTGCCCAAGAATATGCCAAGGTTGCGGCAATTGCAGCTGGCTGGCTTTAGCCAGTAAGGCTTGCAAAACTTGCTGATACTCTTGAAAAGAGTTGATACTCGCCGGTGCACCGCTGGATAAACCATGTCCGGGCAAGTCACAAGTTAATACCGCAAAACCTTGCCGTAACGCCCAGTCATACACGTGGCCATAAAGCCCCATATGGTCATAATAACCGTGCAGTACGAGGAGTGTTGCAACTGCTTGCACCGGACGACAGACTTGCATGGCAATCTGGTAACCAGCGACATCAACATGACCGAGCCGGCAGTCTAAATCTGTATCACGCTGCGCAAAGTCAATTTGATAAAAACGACGCCAAGCTTTTGCCAGCTCTGGGTCAACACTATTACGTTCTAAGGTTGGTAATCTATTGCGTAATATTTTCGGGTCGAACTTAGCCATAACCCAACTCTCTTAATTAACTGACACTGCGACATTTTGAACGTGTGTTTTCTCAGCAACACCTGTCATCCTATAACAACTTAGGTGAATGACATATATGAAACGATCTATTCTGCAAAAAACCTTGATTGGCATCGCGCTTCTTCTCTGGCTGGGCTCCATGGCCACTGGGCTGTGGTGGTATAAAACGCGTTTTATTCGCCCATTCAGTGAAACCACTGCCATATTTAGCGGACAACAATTACGCTTACCTAGCAATATGGTTGGCGCAGGAAAGATTCGCTTCGTGCACTTTTGGGACCCCAGCTGTCCATGCAACGTGGGTACCCAACAGCACCTAGTGGAAATGATGGAAGCCTATCAAGACACCGTTGATTTTTATCATTTTCCCAAGCCTGGTAGCAGTGGCCAACTTCCCAAAGCCCTGAACTCTATGCAGCATTTAAGCAGTTTACCTGGCGCTGAAGATTTACCGGCCAGCCCAGCTGTAGCAATCTGGAACAACCACGGTGACTTAGCTTACTTTGGCCCTTACAGTGAGGGTGCGGTGTGCAACTCCAGTAACAGTTTTATTGAACCTGTGCTGGATGCATTACTGGAAAATCGCCCGGTAACTGCTGCCAACACCCTAGCAGTAGGCTGTTTTTGCGAATGGCAATCGCCCAGCAATCAGCAGCACTGAAAAAAACTATGCTACGCTAGCAGTATCTAAGCGGCTATTGATCAAGTCGCGATTGAACCTTACTGTGGAGCGTAAAAATGGAACCACATCCTCTCTATCAACAAATTCTCCGAGAGCATCATTTATTCGCAACGCTTAATGACAAACAGCTGACCGAATTACTCGAAGACAGCCAACTGCTCAACCTCGAACGAGGCGCCTATGTGTTTCGTCAAGGTGATCCTTGCCATAGCTTTGGCTTTATCATTTCTGGCAGCGTAAAAGTCTACCGACTGAGCTCTGACGGACAAGAAAAAGTCTTCGAGGTGATTGGCGAACGCAGCGCTTTTGCGGAAGCCATGATGTTTATGGACAGTGGTCAGTATGTGGTTACCGCACAAACGGTATTACCAACCCAGCTGCTCATGCTATCCAATGCAACGTACACTCGCTTACTCCGTGAAAACTCTGATACTGCCATGGCTTTGCTCGGTGCTTTATCAATGCGTATTCATCAGCGTTTGAATGAAATTGAAATTCTTTCAATGAAAAACGCTACCCATCGAGTGATTCGCTATATCTTGTCACAAGCACTACGTGCCTGCAGTCGCTGCAACACTGACAGTTTTGAATTGCCCATCGCGAAGCGCTTAGTGGCGGGGCATTTATCCATACAGCCAGAAACCTTCTCACGCATTATTCATCACCTCAGTGATGAAGGCATTATTCGTGTGGAAGGCCGCTTAATTTGTATTTTAGACCGCGACAAGCTGGAGAATTACGAATAAAACATCCTTGATAGCTATCAAGCCCTTTACCAATCAATCTATGCCAAGCTTGAATGCAAAAGAGGGTGTACTGATGCCAGTGTGTTTATATTGCCAGAATGAAAACTCTGCCGAGCAAAGTATTTGCGACAACTGTGGCATGAATTTGCCCCAGCATACTGAGCGTAATGCTGCTCGGCGTTTGACACGTTTTAAACTGTTTGTGATTGCCTTAACTATTTTTTGCGCCATTATGATTTTTTGGCTGCCTCGCTAGACTCATTTGAGTAGCGATTAAGCTCGCTGCTGTGGATCACTCCAGCTTTGCCAAAACACCACCAATAACAGTAAGAAGCTCAGCGCCCAAAGCAGACTGGCGCTCAACAACCAAGTGTTGCTTTGCTGGCCAAACAGGGCTGGTAAAACCCGCAATAGCGCAGCACCGTTAATTAAGATTCCCGCTAAATGACTTAATGGCCGCGCATTGGGATCACGATAACGCTGCATCAACTGTGTGCGCGCCATCACCGTCAAGGTCAAAGTCCCTAAGGCCCCCACCGTCAGCGCATGCAAGCCGGCACTGAGCGAACCGGACTTAAACAGCATGGCACTGCCAATTAACAGCAAGCCCAACGCCAACCATAAATAGCCAGACGCCAGTAATAATAAATCAGCCCGTTTAACGCAGTGCCATAACTGCCAGCGTAATAATCGCACTGCAGTTAACCCCCCTGAGCATAACAACAACACCCCAGTTGCCTGCTCGGTAAGCGCACTGGGCCAAGGATACAACAGCAGTGCTGCAAACATCATGATCAGCACGGCACCTTCCAGCTGCGGCTGCACCCGAGCCTGTAAGGTGCGTTGCTGGCGCTGCAAATAACCCGCCACTGCAGGTGCAATAATGCGCCCACCCATAAAAAACATCAGCAAAGCTAACGCTAAAAGCAACTCAAGAACAATTTTTTGCCCTTGCCAGTAAGGCTGTGCAGCGAACACCAATAAAACACATAAAATAATGACTATGGGCGCAATGGTTTTATTGCGCCATTTTTTTGCCGAGCGGGCAAAGCGCGGCACAATCCAGCTGGCAGTTAGCCCTGCCACACCCAGAGCCCCCGCCCATGCCAATAAGCTGCCTGGGTAAAATAAAAAGGCCAGCCTGGCCAACAACCACACCGCGACTAATAAGAGCAGTTTGCGCTTTTCCAGCGGCCCCAACAAATAACCCGCCACCACCAACATAGCGTAGCCAATCAGCAGCTCATGGGCATGCCCAAAAATGCTGTATAAACCCACCGGAGCAGGTACCCAGAGTAATAGTGCCAAACTGGACCAAGGCAATATTAACGCTGCATAAGCGGCTGCCAGTGGGAATAAGTACCGGCTGGCGGGTTGCTTACGTGGTTTTTTCGGTGACTGTGCCGTTTGTTTCACAACCCTTATTATCCTTTAGCTAAGAGCATTGCTCACTATTGAGTTAACTGGCGATACAACTGCGGTAAACGTGTGGGCAAATGTTCCGGTTCACGAATTAACGTATAGCCATTAGCACCAAACATATACGGCAGATAATCAGCAGCTTCACGATCAATGGTAATACAAAAAGGAATCAAGCCCATGCGCTGCGCTTCCAGCACGGCTTCACGGGTGTCTTCAACCCCATAACGGCCTTCATAGAGATCCAAATCGTTGGGCTTACCGTCCGTGACCAATAAGAGCACCCGGCGCTTATGGGGACGGTCTTTTAATAAAGCACTGGCTTGACGAATCGCCGCACCCATTCGTGTGTAATAGCCCGGCCTTAAACTTTGAATAGTGCCACGCACGCCATCTTCATAACGCTGATCAAAGCGTTTCACTTCCTGCATGCGCACCTGATGACGGCGCAATGAGGAAAAACCATACAGGGCGAAATCATCACCCACCGCCGACAAAGCCTCGCCAAACAGCAGCATACTGTCGGCCACCACATCAATCACCCGCCGCTCATCATTAATATGGGCGTCCGTGGACATGGATAAGTCTGCCAAGAGTAGGCACGATAAGTCGCGCTGCTGCTGGCGTTTATCCATAAATAAACCGCGCTCAGCAATTTTGCCATGCTGACGTTCCACATGGAAATCCAAGTAGGCTTGTAAATCCAGCTCATCACCTTGCGGCTGTTGGTGCAACCAACGGGGCTCACTGCGTAAGTTTTCAAACTGGCGACGAATCTGTCGCGCTAACGGCCCCAAACGTGACGGTAAAGGTGCCGCCTCTTGATGACGGGGCTGCATCATTTGCACATTAACAAAGTCTTTTTGCAAAGCTTGTTTACGAAAATCCCACTCTGGTAATTTAATGCCTTCACCTAAAGGAATGTCATCCACATCCGCAGGGGGCAAATCCAAGTGTAATTTTAAACCACCGCCTTTACGCTTACGTTTGCGGGATAAAGCAATCTCATCTAAATCATCAGCCACCCGCGCCGCATCGAGATCTTCGTTATCATCACCACAGCGATCCACATCAATGTGTTCTGACCAACTGAACAGGTTTTCTAAACGAAATAATAACAAGCCCTCTTTACCTGAGTTGTCTTCCACTCGGTTGGCTTGCTTGCGTACTTCGCGACCTTCACCTTGGGCACTTCCCATCACCCCACCATCGTCCTCTTCACTTTCCAGCTCACTGGCCTGTGGGGCACCAAGGTTTTCTGCAGGGTATAACCATAAAGGTAATGGATAAGGAGCACGCTCGGTGACAGGAAAGTCCACAACGCTGCCTGGCTCTTGGAGGGCTTGACGTAAGGCACGCTCCAATGCAGCTTCATTTTTCTTTAGGGTTTGCGGATCAGGACGCAATGCGAGGTGCGCCTCTAATAAGCGCTGGTAACGTGGGCGCAGTGCCGGATACTCGTCCAGCAACCTCTTAGTCCAGCGCTGATTGTCACGTCCCCAGTGGCGCATTTTATCGGATGTGGCGGCCAATAATGCTAACCAACGGTACAGATCACGATTAAGCTCTGCCTCTGGATACACCGCCAAGCTGGCCGGCAAACGTAAATTTTCTGAGTCTGTCCACGCCACAGCCAACTGTTGACTGCTACCGGCAATTTGCTGAATCAGTGAACGACGCAAAACCATCTGCCGCTCGCTAGATGCTTCCACTGCAACCCCTGTTGCACCACCCAAGGCACGAAACAACACCGCCAAAGAATGCTGCATGTCTTCCAGCTCAACCTGCGCCTCAGGAAAACCTGTATCCGCTCGGCGGGTGATAAACCTGTGCCAGACACTGCCCGCCCATTCTTCAACTTCTACACCAATACCCATGTTCAACCTCACTTAACGTTGTGTAGGTTTATTTTCAGCTGTGGCTAAAACAACATCGGCCCGCTATACAAGCCGGGCCGATGTTATTTATCACATGACATTACGTCACATTATTACGCGTGCCCAGCAGCAACCTCTGCAGTTAACTGTGCTCGAGCCCGTTGCCGGAAGCTCAACAAGTAGGCAATCAAGCCGATCAAGAAAATAACCCCTGATAGTAGACGCAACCAGTAGAAGAGTACTAACTGATCCTGCGTGGCCATAAAGCCCAATGCTGCACCGTCCTCTGGAATACGTTGTAGCCAGATTTGCACCACACCAGCGGCGGATAAGAACAGTGTTAGGAAGATCATACTGATGGTCATTAACCAAAAGCCCCACATTTCCAGCACTTGAGCTTTATTATCAGCCGCTTCGCCAATGTTACGTAACTTCGGCATAGCGTAAGATACAAAGGTCATCACAATCATGGCATACGCACCATAGAAGGCTAAGTGACCATGGGCTGCGGTTAATTGCGTACCGTGAGTGTAGAAGTTAACGGGTGCTAGGGTATGCAAGAAGCCCCAAACACCTGCACCTAAGAACGCAGTCACCGTAGTGCCCATCGCCCACAATGAAGCGGCTTTGTTGGGGTGCTCACGGCGGCGGCGGTTCACCATATTAAAGGCAAACAATACCATCGCGAAGAACGGTAGTGGCTCTAGGGTGGAGAAGATCGAACCGACCCACAACCATACGGTTGGCGCACCAATCCAGAAGTAGTGGTGTCCAGTACCTAAGATACCGGAGATCAGCGCCATGGCGACAATCACATACAACCACTTCTCAATCACTTCACGGTCCACACCGGTGATTTTGATCAATACATAGGCCAGCATGGCGGCCATGATCAGCTCCCACACCCCTTCAACCCACAAGTGCACCACATACCACCAGTAGAACTTGTCACGGGTGAGGTTTTCTGGGTTATAGAAGGCGAATAAGAACATCACCGCCAAACCGATTAAACCGGTCATCATCACCACGTTAATCGCGGTTTTACGGCCCTTCAGTACTGTCATTCCGACGTTGTATAAGAAGCCTAAACACACCACCACAATACCGATCTTAGTCACCAGAGGCTGCTCAAGGAACTCACGTCCCATGGTTGGCCACAGATCGTTACCAGTCATTTTGGCCAGCCCAGCATAGGGTACAAATAAGTAGCCTAGGATGGTCAAGACGCCAGCAATGGCGAAAACCCAAAATAAAAATATGGCAAGCTTGGGACTGTGTAGCTCACGGTCAGCTTCCTCAGGGATCAGGTAATACGCCGCACCCATAAAGCCAAACAACAGCCAAACAATCAGCAAGTTGGTGTGCACCATGCGTGCAATATTGAACGGAATCAGCGGAAACAAGAAGTCACCGAAGATGTATTGCACCCCCATTACCAAACCAAATAGGATTTGCCCAACAAACAGCATCAGAGCAAAAACTAAGTAGGGTTTGGCCACCTGCTGCGAGGTGAATTTTACATACGGATTATTGGACATAACCTGTTCCCCTTAGACTGCCAAACCGCTGAGCTGACAGTGCGTAAATGCTTATAAATGTTCCAGCAGACATATCAACCCTCCTTGTTTGGTGGCCAGTTATGGGTGTCGATTTTCGCAGTCCACTCGAGGAACTCGGTTAAATCATCCAACTGCTGCTCAGTTAAGTTGAACTGCGGCATTTGTCGACGGCCTGGCACGTTGGTGGGTTGTGCATTCATCCACGCCGGTAAGAAGAATTTAAAACCTTCCTCACCACCACGACGATAAAATACATTACCCAGCTCAGGCGCAAAGTACGCACCCTCACCCAGCAAGCTGTGACAACCAATGCAGTTATTTTCTTCCCAAACATGCTTACCACGAATCACTGCATCAGTGAGTAATTCGCTGTTGGTACGCTCGGGAACAGTTCTTTCTGTATGGTAAGTGAGTGCAAGAAACACCAAAATGAAGAACAGACTTCCTCCATAGTAGATATTCCTCGCCATACCTTTTGTAAATGTTTCAGACATGACGCCTCCTAATGAGTTATACGTGTCCATCATAGAAACACTTACTAATAAAGACCCTTGATAGCGATCAAGTATTCACAAGTGTGCTTAAAAAGTATGCAAAAGTACTCTATGGGTACACTACTACTCTGTTTAAAGAGTGCCCAGCCTGTCCCAGATATTAAAAGATAATTAAGTTTTTATTGATTAGCAGTGAGTTTACTGTAAAGATGTTTGTACAGATTACTCGTTATTCTGTGGTGTTTAAAACAACATGCGTTATGCGTTTTTTGAAAGCCTGCAAGCACGCGATTTTGCAACTTTGAATACATGGTTTTTTAAATGCTGCTACACATAATAGTTCGCTAGGAGTTAAACACTATGCACACCCAATCTTTTTTAAAAAAACCAAAACTGTTACTCACCACACTGGCGGCTAGCAGTATGCTGGCCTTGGTAGGCTGTGCTGGCCATCCTCCCACCACACAAATGGCTGTTGCCGAACGAGCCATCAATGCGGCTGAAACGGCCGGCGCAACTGAGTTTGCACCGCTAGAAATGCGCTCTGCACGGACCAAAATGCATGATGCTGAACAAGCCGGCTATGCGAAAGACTACAAAAAAGCAAAAGATCTGGCTGAACAAGCCGAATGGGATGCACGAGTGGCCGAGCGTAAAGCGCAAGCGGAAAAAGTTAAGCGTGCCGTCGAAGATGCAAAACGTGGCGTAGAAGACCTTCGTCATGAAAGTTTACGCGACCAGTGATTCAGTCACCCAGGCCCGCTAACTTTATAGATTTAAAGGATATTCCCATGCGTAAATTACTCGTTGTGCCTAGCCTACTGGCTTTAAGCATCGGCCTTACTGCCTGTGCCAATCAACCTAACATGGCTTTAGAGCAAGCCCGTGACAATGTCAGCCAATTACAAAACAACCCTGATGCATTAAAAATCGCGCCTTTAGAAACCAAAGATGCTGCTAAAATGCTGGAACAGGCAGAACAAGCCTACCGCACCAGTAAAGACGAAGGGCGCGTTAACCAGTTGGCCTATTTAACCACTCAACGTGCTGAGTTGGCCCAGCAAACTATTGTTCTGAAAACTGCTGAAGCAGAGTTAAAAAATAAAGCCAATGAACGCGCTCAAGCGATCTTAGACGCCCGGGAAGCAGAAATTAAAAAGCTTCGTGATCAACTCGGCGCCAAGCAAACTGAACGTGGCGCTCTGGTGACCTTTGGTGATGTGCTATTTGACTTGAACAAGGCTGACTTAAAGCCAGTAGCGTACCGCAATATTCGTAAATTGGCTGAATTTTTAATGGAGCATCCAACACGTAAAGTGTTAGTCGAGGGCTTCACTGACAGCACGGGTAGCGATGCCTATAACCTACAATTATCGGAGCGGCGTGCTCAAGCTGTGAAGCGCGCCTTAGTCAAAGAAGGTGTCGACTTTAGCCGTATCCGCACTATTGGCTTCGGCAAAGATTATCCTGTTGCTGATAACAGCACACCTGCTTCACGCGCGATGAACCGCCGTGTTGAGGTCACCATTTCCCATGATGATAAAGCGGTTCCGGCCCGTCATTAATTCTCACTAAACGCCATAAAAAACCCAGCAAATTGCTGGGTTTTTTATGTGGTATCTGCAACAGGTTTCTGCATCAATTAAAATGCTGGCACCACCGCACCTTGATACTTCTCATTGATAAAGTCTTTTACTTCATCGCTATGCAGCGCTTTGACCAATTTTTGTACCGCCTCAGCATTTTGATTGTCTTCACGGGTCACCAAAATATTCACATAAGGTGAGTCTGCACCTTCAATCACCAATGCATCTTTATTCGGGTTTAAACCCGCTTCCAATGCGTAGTTGGTATTAATCAAAGCTAAATCCACTTGGTTAAGCACCCGTGGCAAGGTGGCTGCTTCAAGCTCACGCACCTTAATTTTTTTAGGATTATCAGCAATATCCCGTGGTGTTGCAGTAATGCCTGCACCTTCTTTTAGAGTGATCAACCCTGCAGTCTGTAATAATAACAAGGCACGACCACCGTTAGTGGCATCATTAGGAATCACTACACTGGCACCTGTTGCTAAATCATCCAAATGTTTAATTTTGTTTGAATAGGCACCGAATGGCTCAATATGTACGCCGGCTACACTGATTAAAGTGGTGCCTTTGGTTTTATTGAACTCATCCAGATACGGCTGATGCTGAAAAAAGTTCGCGTCCAAGCGCTTTTCTGCAACCTGCACATTGGGCTGTACGTAGTCGGTGAAGACTTTAACATCCAGCTCAACACCCTGCTCTTTTAGCGATGGCTTAATGAACTCTAAAATTTCCGCATGGGGAACTGGCGTTGCAGCCACTTGCAAAGGTTCTGCTTGCACAGCAAAAACACTGAAAGCTGTTAGCGCGAGTAATAATCTTTTCATAAAGTGCTCCATTGGATAGTTGTGCCAAATAACGGCTTTTATAAATTACTTTCTAGAAAAACGTAATACCAAACGATCACCCACCGTCTGTAAAACCTGTACCAGCAATAACAATAAAACCACTGTGACCACCATCACATCGGTTTGGAAACGTTGGTAACCAAAGCGAATGGCTAAATCACCTAAACCGCCGGCACCCACCACGCCTGCCATGGCAGTATAAGACACTAAAGTAATTGCAGTGACCGTGGTGGCCGCAATAATACCTGGCCGCGCTTCCGGCAGTAACGCATTAAAAATAATCTGCCAAGTGGTTGCCCCCATGGCCTGAGTGGCTTCAATAATACCGCGGTCCACTTCCCGCAAAGAAGTTTCCACTAAGCGGGCAAAAAACGGTGTTGTGCCCACCACTAAAGGCGGTATCGCACCAGCCACACCCAAAGAAGTGCCAGTCATCACCACGGTAATGGGAATCATCACAATCAGTAAAATAATAAATGGCAAGGAGCGCAGCACATTTACCACAAAGGATAAAATGGCATAAAAAGCGCGGTGCTCAAACATTTGCCGTGGCCCCACTAAAAACAGTAGCACGCCCACCGGCAAACCAAACAGCACAGTAAACAGTAATGAACCGCCCAGCATCAGCAAGGTGTCTAGGGTGGCGATCCAGATTTCGTACCAATCAATATTAATCAATAACTCACTCATGGCCGCAACACCTCCACATGCACCCCTGCATCACGTAGCTGTTGTTCAGCCAACAGCTCTTTACCACCGGTTAAAGCTAGCGTCAGCTGGCCACAAGCTTGATCTTTTATACGACCAATGCGTCCCGCTAAAATACTGTAATCAACCCCAGTGTTACGCGCCACTTGACCTAACAATGGTGCATAAGTGGCTTCACCTAAAAAGGTTAAACGCAAAATACGTCCTGTCACTTTTTGATAATCGTCTTCAACAGACACGTCTGAGTCTTGCTCAGACTCTTGCACAAAGCGTTGCGTGGTGGGGTGCTGGGGATGCAAGAACACTTCACTGACTAAGCCTTGCTCAACAATCACTCCAGCCTCCATAACTCCAACCCGATCACAGACTCGACGAATCACATCCATTTCATGGGTGATTAACACAATGGTAATCCCCAACTCACGATTGATTTCCGCCAACAGCTGTAAGACTTGACCAGTGGTTTGTGGATCCAAAGCACTGGTGGCCTCATCACATAGCAGTATTTTTGGGCCCGTGGCCAAAGCACGAGCAATGCCCACTCGCTGTTTTTGTCCACCGGATAATTGCGCTGGATACTTATTGATATGGTCGCTTAAACCCACCCGCTCAAGTAACTCACTCACTCGCTGCTTAATTTGAGTTTTACTCAGTTCGCCAGCCAGTTTTAAGGGCATTGCCACATTGTCTGCTACGGTTTTTGAGGCCAGCAAGTTAAAATGTTGAAAAATCATCCCTAAACGCTGACGAAAACGCCGTAATCCTTGCGCATCAAGCGCAGTGACATCGATACCATCCACTACAATGCGCCCACCACTGGGTTCTTCTAGGCGGTTAATTAAACGTAATAAAGTGCTTTTACCTGCACCAGAATGTCCAATAAGACCAAAAATCTCACCGGCCTGTACCCTTAAATCAGTGGGTTGTAGCGCAACAATACTTTGCCCGTTTACTGCATAGGCTTTATGCACAGCGTGGAATTCAATCACGGTTCAACCTTGTTAGGGCGATGTCATCAGGCAGTGTGCCGTGCATCGCTTAGCATTTAAAGTTATTTAAAGATCTATCTATATAACGATCTACAGCGTACTGCTGGGGGTAATAATGAGCTGTGCCGGCTCTTCACTGCGAATCACTTCCGTTAGGCGGGGCTTAAAATTGCCATCGATTTTTTTAACCCGCGCTGATAATAGAGCAGCCACCCAGTGGAAGTCGCGTGTATCAGCCACTACGATGCTCACTGCTGCACGAAAACGCACCACGTCTACAGCCACGTCATCCAATAAACGTCCCAGCTGATAATTGTTACGGTTATCCAGCATCGGCATAGGTATCACTGAATGTGCTGCATTGGCATCAATTAAACGTGCTTTTATAGTGCGCCGAGGTGGCGGTGTCACAACAACATCCGACTCTGTATCTGCTTGCTTAAGGCTCGGCTCAACTGTGTTTTCTTGCTCAACTGGCGCTGCTGGCTTTTGCTTGATAGGCGCTTGCTTAACAGGTGCAGGAGCTACTGGCGGCTTTTCTTCAATAGGCTTTTTTGCAGCATTTAGCGCTGCACTTAAACCTTCAGTTAAAGCCGGTGCTTGGGGCAGTAAACGCTTGGCTTGGATTAATGCTGCGCTGGCTGTTTCTATATCAGCATTTTGCAGCGCCTGCTCACCCTTAGCTAACCATGCGTTGGCCAAACGCTGCTGCAATTCTAAAAAGCGTGGGTCTTCAGCATGAGTGCTGCTCAACTCTTCAAGTTGTTGACCTGCTAAAGCCAATTGTTGGTCAGCAAGGTGCGTAGCAAACTGCGCCTCAGCGGCAGCAAACTGATCAACCTGATCTGCACTGCTGCTCTGCTGCAGGCTCTGACACGCTGTTAATAGCAGCAGGGCACTGCACACTAAAAAACTACGTCTGATAATTCCTGACATGCCATATATCTCCAAAACCAACAAAACAGCCAGCAGTCTACACTGCTCAGTAATGATGCAGAAGATACTGCGCAATACTGTTCACTTAAATATGTTGTACATATAGCGCTTCAGTTCGTTCGCGCGTCATTACGAGGAGCGCAGCGACGCGGCAACCCCTAGTGTACTGATATACAAGGTCAACCAGATTGCTTCCCGCTTCGATTCCTCGCGGTCGCAATGAACTGTGCTTTAGTTCAAGCATATTACCGTCACTGCGAGGCCTTTAGGCCGCGGCAGTCTATGGCTTTAGCACCTTGTGGCTTGCAAGGTGGATTGCTTCACTTCGTTCGCAATGACGAGGCGTTGTCACTGCGAGGAGCGTAGCGACGTGGCAGTCTATAGGGTGCTTGGCGCCTATGGATTGCTTCGCTACGCTCGCAATAACCATCCACTTCACTCGTAACGACGATCTTCACTCCTCGCAGTGCCGGTTTTGATTTATTCAGTATTCCCTTAAACTTATTGCTGAAGGGCTTTCTGTAACTTTTGCTGAGCACTCCAAATACGATAACGCACTTCTACATCTTGCGGAGCATAAACCACAATGGGTAATTTGCTATTGTAGCGCAGGGTAAAGTTATCACCTTGGGCTGCAACAAAAGCCTCTTTTTCAGTGCCTTCTGGGCAAGCCATCATGGTGGTAATTGGGCCCACTACATCGCTGATCTCGTAATAGGTATACCCCCAGCCAGACAGTTCTTGCGCGGTCAAAGTCGCCATTAAACTCCGAGTATTACAGTCAGCTTGCAGCACTTGACCGGGCACTAACTCAACTTTCAGTAAATCTTCATTAGTTTTTTTAGGCAACCAAATCACATGACGCTGCTGCCCTGATGTTGCCGCTGGATAAGGCGCTATCTCTTGCAAATCAGTCACTTGCTGAGCAGCTCCTGTGCTGCACGCGGCTGTGGCTATAGACACTGCGCTCACGAATAGCAGGGGAAGTATTCTTTTCATTACACTGGATCCTTAACTGTTACATGCTTATTTTTCCCGCAGCAGTCTACGGATTGCTTAATGCAGTGTGTCGTTAGCGTGATCGCGGCACTATAAAACTAATTAAAAATACTCCAGCTGCGCACACCACAATGGAAGGCCCTGCTGGCGTATCATAATGCCAAGACATGGCTAACCCCGCACAAACTGCAAGAATACCCACCACTGTTGCGCCCACTGCCATTTGCTCTGGACTGCGGGCATGCCGTTGCGCGGCAGCCGCGGGGATAATTAACAGTGACGTAATTAAGAGCACACCAACGATTTTCATCGCCACAGCAATCACCAGTGCCATTAACACCATCAGCACTAAACGCAACTGCGCCACCGGCAAGCCTTCAACTTGCGCCAACTCTTCATGCACGGTAATTGCTAATAGTGGTCGCCATAAAAACACCATACAGCTCAAAACCACTGCGCTGCCGACACCAATCCAGATTAAATCTAAGGCGCTCACCGCCAGTAAGTCACCAAATAAATAGCCCATTAAGTCGACCCGTACCGACTCCATAAAGCTTAAGGTGACTAAACCCAGCGACAAAGTACTGTGCGCTAAAATACCTAAGATGGTGTCTGATGCTAAGGGCTGGCGGTGCTGTAATGCCACCAGCACAAAAGCCAATAGCAAACAGCCGATGATCACTGCCAAGGCAAGATTAATATCTAACAATAAACCCAAGGCCACACCAAACAGCGCCGAATGGGCTAAAGTGTCGCCAAAATACGCCATGCGACGCCACACCACAAAAGCCCCTAAAGGCCCGGCAACCAGCGCCAGCATTAAACCTGCGAGTAACGCATATAAAAGAAAATCAGGCATGTGTACAATCCGGCCCATGTTGCTGAGTATCTGAATCGAGCACGCACCCATGCAAATCATGCTGATGGTCGTGATCATGGTAATATACCGCTAAATCGCGGGCCGCCCGTGAACCAAACAATTCAATAAAGGCCGGATCACCACTGACTTGCTCTGGATGGCCTGAACAACACACATGACGGTTGAGGCAAATCACGCGGTCAGTGGCGCGCATCACCAAATGCAGGTCATGGGAGACCATTAACACGCCACAACCGTAACGTTCACGCAACTCTGCGATCAACTGGTAGAGTTCCAGCTGGCCATTGACATCAACACCTTGCACCGGCTCATCCAAGACCAATAACTGGGGCCGACGCAATAGCGCTCGCGCCAGCAACACGCGCTGTAATTCGCCGCCTGAAATACGTTGTAAAGGACTATTAATTACTTTAGCGGCACCCACTTCTGCCAAGGCACTCACCACTTGCTGACGACTCACACCCGGTACTAGGCGTAAAAACCGTAACACTGACAACGGTAAAGTGGCGTGCACCTCAAGCTTCTGCGGCATATAACCAATCCGCAACTGTGGCGCGCGCCACACTGTGCCACTATCCGCTTGCAATAGACCCAACAATACACGTACCAACGAGGTTTTCCCTGAGCCATTGGGACCCACTAAGGTCACAATTTCCCCAGCAGTCAACTCAAGGCTGACATCAGTTAAGACACTCTGCTCAGACAGCGATAAGTTTAACTGTTCAGCACGCAGCAATGTCACGCTCATGCGAATCCTCGACAGGTGACACAGGTGCCAAATATTTCAAGCATTTTCGTATCCACAACAAATCCCATCTGTTTCGCCGTTTCATCAATCACATCATCAATAGCGGCATGCTGTGCCAGCTCATAGGCATTGTCACACTGTTTGCACAACATAAAATACCCTTCATGGGGGTCTTCCGGGTGGCTGCAGCCAATATAGGCGTTCAACGAAGCTAAGCGATGCACAAGGCCATTATTTAATAAAAACTCTAGGCCTCGATACACTGTGGGCGGCGCTGCACGGCGGCCATCTTCACGGCTGAGCTGATCCAAAATATCATAGGCGCCTAAGGGCTTATGACTTTGCCAAACCAGCTCTAAAATACGTTTGCGTAAGGGCGTTAAACGCACACCACGTTGCGCACACACCTCTTCAGCAGATTCGAGCGCTCGATCAATACAATGCTGGTGTTGATTGGCGTGGCACAGCCCTGATGTTTTGCACATAAACAGTAGCACCTCCTCTAAAGAAACGTTATTATATAACACTTTATTCGAGGGGTGTACCTTAAATGTTTCGCTTATTATGTATCTGCTGTTTATCTTTATGGGGCATCACTGCACAAGCGCAAGTACAAATTTTAACCAGCATTAAACCCTTACAGCTGATTGCCGCAGCTATTCAAGACGGTCAAGGTAAGCCACAAACACTGCTGCCCCCTGGTGCTTCACCGCACTATTTTGTATTGCGCCCCTCTGACGCGCGGCGTCTCGACAATGCAGATTTATTTTACTGGATTGGTCCTGATCTGGAAAATTTTTTACCGCGCTTACTCACACAACGCAGTCAGTTGAGCATCGCCGTACAAGACTTACCTGATTTACACCTGCAGTATTTCGCCGAGCCCCATCAGCACGATCACCCCGCTGAGCATGCTCACGGGCAGCCTTTGATTGAGCATGACCATGCACATAAACCCGGCGCGCTGGACTCACATCTATGGCTACTACCACACAATGCGCGGGTTATTGCACAGCAGATCAGTACGGACTTAAGCGCAATCGACCCACGCAATGCTGAACTGTATGCCGCCAACCTAAAAAGTTTTACTGAGCGCTTAACTACACTGGATCAGCAGCTTAAGGAGCAACTCAAAGCAGTGCAAGGCAAACCCTTTTTCGTTTTTCATGAAGCCTTTAATTATTTTGAACACGCCTACGGTTTGCAACATAGCGGCGTGTTTGCCATCTCCAGTGAACTGCAACCCGGCGCTCGCCATGTTCAGCAAATGCGCCAGCGTTTACAGCAAGCGGGCCCCAGCTGTGTGTTTAGCGAGCCCCCCTTGCAGCCACGCCTTGCCCACACTCTCGCCGATGGTTTACCTGTCACCCTTGCTGAGCTTGACCCTTTAGGTGTCGACAGTCCAGTTTCTGCGCAAGGCTATGAGCAGCTGATGCTTAATCTCGCAGCGCAGTTTAGCGCCTGCTTAGACTCGCTTTAAATGCTATTGATTACTCAGTATTTTTTTTAAAATTGCTGATTGATTGCGCTAAATGACTGATGAACTGACAGCAAGCCTGCAACTGTACCGCGCAACTGAACGCATTTAGCACCAAAATTGACTCAGAGGGTATACTGCCCTGTATTGCTGACTGCCTAACTGATTTTAACGAGGTGTTTTGTGGCCCTCCCTGCCCAACGTCGCTGGTATCCAATTGCCCTATTTTTTGCCGCACTGGTCTGCTTGCCCATCAGTGTTTTATTGCTGAGCTGGCATTCGGTTGATACACAGATTTGGAGTCATCTGTGGGAAACACAGATGCTGCGCCTAATTTCCAATACGGTTATTTTAATTGTTGGAGTGGGTCTTGGGGTCACCTTATTGGGAGTCAGCTTAGCGTGGCTCACCAGCCTCTGTGAGTTCCCAGGTCGACGTTGGTTAGATTGGGCATTAATGTTGCCGTTTGCTATTCCAGCCTATGTGCTGGCTTTTGTGTTTATTGGCTTATTAGACTTTGCCGGCCCTGTGCAAAGCCTTTTCCGCGATTGGTTCGGTTCTGCTGTAAGCTTTCCAAGAGTGCGCTCCACCGGCGGAGTGATTACCGTGTTCACTTTGGTGTTTTACCCTTATGTGTACCTCTTGGCACGTACCGCCTTTTTAGCTCAGGGTAAAGGCTTTATGGAAGCTGCTCGGGTATTGGGCTTGACCCCTTGGCAAGCTTTTTGGCGAGTGGCTTTACCGGTTGCACGCCCAGCCATTGGCGCTGGCGTGGCACTGGCCTTGATGGAGTCACTGGCTGACTTCGGTGCGGTCTCAGTGTTTAATTTCGATACCTTTACCACGGCTATTTATAAAACCTGGTATGGCTTTTTTAGTCTATCCAGTGCCACGCAACTGGCCAGTTTATTGCTGTTATTTGTTGCTGTGCTGCTGTTTGCTGAGCAACGCACCCGCGGTGCAGTGCGCCCCAGCAATGAACGCCCAAGGGGCAAAGCCTTATATAAATTACGTGGTTGGCAAGCGCTGTTAGCGTCCAGCTGGTGCGGCTTAGTATTCCTGTGCGCCTTTATCATTCCAGTTTTACAACTCTTAGTTTGGTTTTGGCAGCGGGGCCGTTTTGATTTAGATGAACGCTATGCAGCACTGATAACCCATACTCTATATCTAGGATTGATCGCGGCCGCGCTCACAGTGTCTGCAGCGCTGTTGCTAGCCTTTGCCAAACGCCTCAACAGCACCAAACGTATCCATGCATTAGTGGGCTTTGCCAACCTCGGCTATGCACTGCCTGGCTCAGTGTTGGCGGTAGCAATTATGTTAGCCTTCAGTTACTTGGATGAACACGCGGTTATCCCATTGTCCAGTTGGCTTGGCGGCGCGGGACGACCTATCCTGCTGGGCAGCCTGAGTGCATTATTATTAACCTATGTGATTCGCTTTATGGCGGTTGCCCATGGCCCCCTGGAGGGTGCTTTAGCGCGCATCAAACCGTCCTTACCTGAAGCCTCACGCAGCTTAGGGGTCAGCGGCATCACTTTATTTCGCCGTGTCTATTTACCCTTATTACTACCAGGCACTTTATCGGCAGCATTACTTGTTTTTGTTGATGTCCTTAAAGAAATGCCAGCGACATTATTGATGCGACCCTTTGGCTGGGACACTTTAGCGGTGCGAATTTTTGAAATGACCAGTGAAGGCGAATGGGCTCGTGCATCCTTGCCCGCATTGACCTTGGTTATGGTGGGCTTACTGCCAGTAATTTTATTGATTCGCCGCTCAGCCTATCGTCCTGGACAATGATTACCCCATTGAACCAGACAAGACTATACTGATAAGCAGCTGTGCAGCGGTTCACGAACAACGCTACACTATGTGCCGATTGAATAACCCACAGGAACAAACCTTTGCGTTTGACCGGTTAGGAGACCCCCATGGGATTGCGTACACCTTTGTATGATATGCACCTGGCCCTTGGTGCAAAAATAGTTGATTTTAACGGCTGGGATATGCCACTACATTACGGTTCGCAAGTTGAAGAACACCATCAAGTGCGCCGTGAGTGCGGTGTCTTTGATATCTCCCATATGAGCATTTTTGATATTCAAGGTGCCAAGGCTCAAGCATTTTTACAGTATTTACTGAGCGGTGATGTGGCACTTCTCGAGTCTGTCGGACAGGTTCAACACAGCATTTTACTCAATGAGCAAGGCGGGATTATTGATGATGTCATGCTCTTTCGTACCGACTCAGGCTACCGCCTAGTCACCAACGCGGTTACTCAAAAACGCGTACAGCAATGGCTCGAGCAACATGCAAAAAACTATGCATGTACAGTTGAGTGGCGTAATGATCTGTGCCTGTTTTCTATCCAAGGTCCAGAAACTCGAGAACGTTTACCGGCGGTACTCAACTCAGCCAAAGCCGCCCATGTAAAAAACCTCAAGCAACACAGCGCTGCACTGGCCGGTGACTGGTTGATTTCCTGCACAGGTTTTACTGGCGAAGATGGCATAGAAATCATGCTACCTGCCAAACAAGCCATCGATTTTATGAACGACCTTGTCGGTGCCGGTATTTCCCCCATTGGGATCGGTGCTCGCGACACCTTACGTTTAGAAGCCGGCTTTAACCTATACGGTTTTGATATGACGGAAGAGACCTCTCCTTTAGTTGCCAATATGGATCACTTGATTCATTGGCAACCCGAGTCTCGAGACTTTATTGGCCGTCAAGCATTGCAAGCACAGCTGGCGCACGGGGTGAGCGAAAAACTGGTGGGTTTAGTCCTTGAAGAACGCGGTGTATTACGTGCCAAGCAACCGGTACGGATTAATCAACAAACCAGTGGCGTGATTACCAGCGGCAGTTTTTCGCCAACACTGGGCAAAGCCATTGCTTTAGCTCGAGTTCCCAGCGATACCACTGATCGCGGCGAGGTAGAAATTCGCCATAAATGGTTCCCCGTTCGAGTGGTTAAACCACGTTTTGTTCGCCATGGAAAAATTCTTATTTAATCTTGTGCGCAACCACGCTTTAGCCTATATATGAGCGTATAAAAAACAGTATTTACAGTGTCGCCGGCGCCTAGGGAAATCACTCAGCCTGCGACACTGAACAGCCTAAAAACATAACAGTATTGCACCCGCAAAGAAGGAACACACTATGAGCACAGTCCCTGCCGATCTACGTTACGCCAGCACCCATGAGTGGGCTCGTTTAGAAACAGATGGCACAGTCACCGTAGGCATTACCGATCATGCCCAAGAAGCACTGGGCGATATTGTCTATTTAGAACTGCCTGAGCTTAATACGTCCATCACTGCTAAGCAGCCGGTTGGCGTGGTTGAGTCGGTCAAAGCGGCTTCTGACTTTCACGCCCCAATCAGTGGCACTGTTGTCGCCGTCAATGAAGGCCTAACAGATGCCCCTGAAGGTATTAATAGCCACCCATACCAAAGCTGGTTTTACCGCATACAACCTAATAACCCTGAAGATTTTCAACAATTACTTGATGCAGAAGGTTATCAGGCTGTTTGCTAAGTAAACTTTAATCAGCTGGCGTATTAAATGCGCTGCCACACTTCAAAGGTATAACCCGGCTGCTCATTGTGCGGCGCATGCGCTTGTGCGTCTGTCTTGTGCCACTGCTGTGGATCTAACACAGGAAAAAACGTATCACCTTCAAGCTCAAGGTCGATTCGGGTTAAATAAACACGTTGCGCCAGCGGTAAGGCTTGCTGGTACAACTGGCCGCCGCCAATCAGCATGACCTCATCAACGCCTTGCTGTGTGGCCCACTCACGGCCACGCTGCAGTGCCGCTGCAAGGTCACTAAATACCTCTGCGCCTGCATACTCAACATCTATTTGACGAGTCACCACAATATTTAAGCGCCCCGGTAAAGGTCGACCTAATGACTCCCACGTTTTACGACCCATAATAATCGGCTTACCTAAGGTGCGCTGCTTAAAGTAACGTAAATCATCAGGCAGATGCCATGGCATTTGATTATCACGACCAATCACTTGATTGCGCGTCGCGGCAACGATCATACTCAGCGATAAAGAATGTGTCATAAAACTCGTCTCTTAAAATTATCAACAAACTCAAGCTATCTTAAAGGAATTAGCGCAGTGTGGCCTTCTTCAAGCTGTATTATGAGGCACAATAGAACCATTACTAAGACTCAACGGATTACTTGTGACTGACTCACTCTCCCCTTTAAAACAACTTTGGCTCTGCGAAGCGATACGTTTGCGCGAACAACAAACGGGCCTGTTAGAAGACCGAGAGGCCTGCCGTAAAGCACGTGTTAGCAATGCCAGTCTTGCGCAACGCTTACAAATACGCGGATTATTCTTAGCGCAACGTGATGGTTTACTGACAGCTTTACAACATTGGCTACAAGGCGCGAAATTAGCTGTTTGGCTGCTGTTAATCAGCGCACTGCTAACCGGTGTTGTACTGGCAAAAACTACACTGAGCGGCGCCCCCGATGCCATTAATATTTTTTGGGCACTGACTGGCCTGATCGGCTTAAATTTAGTCAGCTTATTGGTGTGGCTGTTTAGTTTAGTGTTTTCGCGGCCTAATAATTCACCATTAAGTCAAATTTGGTTATGGCTCAGCAATACGCTCGCCCGTGATGCTCAAGCCGTGCAATTGGCCCCTGCTTTGCTGGTATTGCTGCAACGCCACAACTTATTACGTTGGGCTTTGGGTCGCTTATTGCACAGCTGGTGGTTACTCACGCTGTGCACAGCCTTAATCACTTTAGTGGCATTACTGACCACCCGCCGCTATGGCTTTGTCTGGGAGTCCACCTTAGTGGCCAGTGATGCCTTTATTGTTTTAGTCAGCAAGCTGGGCACGCCTGCCGCTTGGCTAGGTTTTGCGGTACCCGATAGCGAGCTTATTCAACGCAGTGGCATGCAGGCGCTAGATACTGAACATGCACGGCAAGTGTGGGCCAGCTGGTTACTTGGCATGCTGATCATTTACGGTATTGTGCCACGCTTAGTCTGTGCACTATTTTGCCAATGGCGCTGGCGACGCGGTGTACAACACCTACACTTAGATGCCGATGACCCTGTTTGGCATATTTACCAACAGCGCGTCCAACCCAGCAGCGAACGCATCGGTATCGTCGATGCAGCTCCCGCCGCATTACCCAGCGCCAGCAGTGGCGCACAGTTGACAGGTCAGGCGGCGGTGTTGCTGGCCATTGAACTGGATGACAGTATTGACTGGCCACCCCAGTTGCCGGATCAAGTTGCAAACGCCGGGGTAATTGATACTCGGGAACAGCGTCGAGCAGTCCTTGAGCAGCTCAGCCAGCAACCACCTGCGCGTTTATTAATCGCCTGCAATCCACAACGCTCTGCAGATCGCGGCACCCTGCATTTAATTGCTGAGCTGTCACGCTGCGCCCAACACACGCGCATCTGGCTACTCCCTGGTACAGTGACTGACGAAGCTCGCTTAAGCCATTGGCAAGAACAACTGGATCAATTAAACCTACCCCATAGCCGCACAGCACCTTGGGCTTGGTTGGAGCATGGTGATGATTAATCAGCCGCCCCCTTTAAAATTAGCCGTGGTGGGTCACACCAATGTGGGTAAAACCTCCCTACTGCGTACCCTTACCCGCGATGTGGAGTTTGGTGCGGTCTCGCAACGGCCCAGCACCACCCAACATGTGGAAGGTGCGCGCTTATCGGTGGACGGTGAAGCCCTTATCGAGCTTTACGACACCCCGGGCTTTGAGGACGCCGTGGCGCTCTATGAATACATTGAAGACTTGCCTAAGGCTGAGCAGCGCTTAGATGGCCCTGAGCACATCCAACTTTTTTTAGACAGCAGTGAAGCACGGCAACGTTTCGAACAAGAAGCTAAAGTCCTGCGCCAGCTATTAAAGTCTGATGCCGGTTTTTATGTGATTGATAGCCGTGAACCTGTGCTTGCTAAATATCGTGACGAATTGGCCATTTTAGCCATGTGCGGCAAGCCCTTACTGCCAGTGTTGAATTTTGTGCATGCTGCCGATCAACGGGAAACTGAATGGCGTACCGTATTGGCCCGCCTTGGGCTGCATGCGATTGTGCGCTTTGACTCTGTTGCTCCACCACAAGATGGTGAGCAACGGCTCTACGAAAACTTAAGTCTCGTCCTCGATAGCCAGCGCCCACGTTTATTACGCTTAATCGAATACAACCAAAAGCAAGCCGAACTGCGGCGCCAAGCAGCCTATCGATTAATTGCTGAATTGCTGATTGATGTCAGCGCTTGCCGA
>DASROA010000044.1:0-4016 GCA_035647115.1 Thiopseudomonas sp.
CTGCAAGGTGTTTCACCTGCGCAGTTAGAGCCGGTTTCTTACGGTGAAGAGCGTCCAGTAGCAATGGGCCAGAACGAAAACGCATGGTCACAAAACCGTCGTGTAGAGCTGCGTAAGTAATAGCGATGAAAATGATCCGTATAACCTTGATAACTTTGACCCTCTGCTTGCCTACTTTGGCTGTGGCTGCGGTACCTGTCATTGAACGTTCTGCGAATTCTCAGGAACTATCCTACGCAGCGATAGATCAAGGGGTGTATGGAGCTACGACTGAAGGTGGTGCTTCGGCACCACTTTCAGGTCAAGCGCAACTCTTTATGCAGTTGCAACAGATGCAAGAAGAAATAGCCACGTTGCGCGGTATGCTTGAAGAGCAGCAACACGAGTTGCGACAGTTGCGCCAAGAAAACCTTGAGCGCTACCAAGTATTAGACAGCCGCATAAATGGCACTGCACAAACTGCACAAGAGATGAACCAGGCTATAGCTGCTGAAGAAGCAGAGCCTGCTACAAGTGTGCAAAACACATCGGCTGAAGCTGACCCCGAACAGGAAAAGCTGTATTACGATGTGTCTTTTGAGTTGATCAAAGAACGTGAGTTTGACAAGGCGCAGCAAGCTTTCAGTGCTTTTCTACGTCAATACCCCAAGAGTCAGTATGCCGCCAATGCGCAATACTGGTTAGGGGAAATTTATTTAGTACAGGGTGATACTCAGGCAGCTGGCAAGGCTTTCGCTTTAGTCAGTCATAATTACCCAACACATAATAAAGTGCCGGATGCTCTATACAAGTTGGCTGATGTTGAGCGCCGTTTGGGCAATATCGAAAAAGCACGGGGTATTTGGCAGCAAGTTGTTGCGCAATATCCAAACAGCTCCGCTGCACAACTATCGCAGCAAGATTTAGCTAAGCTTTAATGGTGATGCGCAACCCTTGGGATGCGCTATATGCAAGACAAATTCTTATCGATCACCCAATGTGGTGATTCGTCATCTTCTGTATACATTTAATAAAGCAGACTGTTTGTGTTTAGTAATTTGTAGCAAACCGATAATGCTTTAAGCGGATGCACATCTAGTTTGCAGAATTTGCATGGGCTATGATTTTGCTGGCTAAAGTCGAGCCAATGACTGCGTTATACCGTCTTTGCCGTTACTGAATGGCCGTTTTCATTTAAGCGTGCCTGCAAAATCTAAACAAGACTGCTATCATTTGGGATGGAATACAGCTAGTGGTAGACTATGCGTTAACGAATTCTTGTTATCAGGCTTGATATACAAGGTCGAGCGTGCGGAGTCTGTGAAAGCTGTCAGTTGCGAAAACAGGGTTTTTTATACGCAGATATTAACGAACCAACGCGATATTTTGACAGTAATTAAAATTATGCTTGCTCTGAGCTATAAAAGCCGTATTATGCGCACCCTTCTTGGGTCGTTAGCTCAGTGGTAGAGCAGTTGGCTTTTAACCAATTGGTCGCAGGTTCGAATCCCGCACGACCCACCAACTTCTCTGTTTGCATCCAATTATTGGTCAGTATTGCCTGGTGTCGATTTCAATTAATTAAGCAATACACTTGTTAACATTGCGCCGCTGGGCGCTGTGAGGACTGGCATCAATGACGCAAATTTCTGAACGTATTTTAGTTCAAGCACACTTGGCTGCGAAGCAGATCGAGCCCTTGACGCCTGAACAAGAGGCGGATTACTCAGAACGTATTATCGCAGAACTGAAAGCTCAAAACGCTGTCTTAGTGGCGCATTATTATTGTGACCCTGTTATTCAAGAATTAGCCGAAAAAAGTGGCGGTCGCGTGGCCGACTCGCTAGAAATGGCACGTTTTGGTACTGAGCACGACGCTGAAACCTTAGTGGTGGCTGGTGTGCGTTTTATGGGTGAGACAGCAAAGATTCTTAACCCAGAAAAGCGTATTTTAATGCCAACTCTGGATGCGACCTGTTCATTGGACTTGGGCTGCCCTATTAAAGAGTTTTCTGAGTTTTGTGACCAACATCCGGATCGCACCGTGGTGGTTTACGCTAACACTTCAGCTGCGGTTAAAGCTCGTGCAGACTGGGTAGTAACGTCCAGCTGCGCGTTAGAAATTGTTGAAAGCTTAATGGATAACGGCGAAAAGATTCTTTGGGCTCCTGACGAGCACTTAGGCCGTTATATTCAGCGTGAAACTGGAGCCGATATGCTGCTCTGGGAAGGCGCTTGTATTGTCCATGAAGAGTTTAAAGCCAAGCAGTTAAGGGATATGCAGGCAGTCTATCCAGAAGCTGCGGTGTTGGCGCACCCAGAGTCGCCCACTGCAGTGTTGGAGCTAGCTGATGTGATTGGTTCGACCACACAGCTGATTAAAGCCACTCAAGAAATGCCCAATGAACAGTTTATTGTGGCAACCGACCGCGGCATTTTCTACAAAATGCAGCAGTTAAGCCCCAATAAAACCTTTATTGCCGCACCCACATCCGGTGAAGGCGCCGCTTGCCGCAGTTGTGCAAACTGCCCGTGGATGGCAATGAATACTTTGGAAGCACTGCTGCTAAGCCTGCAGAATGGTGACAATGAAATCATTGTGGATCCTGCGCTCATTCCTAAAGCGGTCCGTCCTTTACAGCGCATGCTAGACTTTACTCGCGACGCACAAATCACCCTAGTGGGTAATGCCTAAGCGCACTTGGTAGGCGGAGGCAATGCCTCCGCAGCCAGCTACTAACCCCTGTAGGGGGTCACTCCACATTGCGTCCGACCTGCAACCTGCAACCTGCGGCATCGCAGCCGCGGGTATCTCCTGCCTGACCCTGTTTTTGGCATTATGCGCACTCATTTCATTGCGCTTGTTCAAATCTGTAATAAACTCTATTGTCTAAATGCCATCGAGATGACGATGGAGCTGTTATCTATTGAGTGGGATGAGGTGAGATTTGGCTATTTTACGTAAATGTATGGTCTTGGCCGGAGCATTAGTCTTGGCAGGTTGTCAGGCCGTGAATACCACTGGCAACAGTGCAGTAGGTGTGGACCGACAGCAGTATTTCTTTAGTATGCTGAGCACTGAAGAGATCAATCAAAGTTATGCGCAGGCCTACAAGGAAACCTTGGATAAAGCACAGGCGCAGGGCAAGTTGGATACTCGCAGTCATAACGCTCAACGCTTACAAAATATTGGTCGAAATTTAATCAGTCAGGTGGGTTACTTTAGGCGCGATGCTACCCAGTGGGATTGGCAGGTGAGTTTGATTAACAGTCCTGAGCTGAATGCCAGCTGTGGCCCCGGCGGTAAAATTATTTTTTATAGCGGCATTATCACCAAGTTAAAACTCAGCGATGATGAAATTGCTGCGGTGATGGGCCATGAGATTGCCCATGCGCTCCGTGAACACAGTCGTGAGGCTATGTCCAAGGCTTATGGCATCGAGATGGCTAAATTAGGCTTAGGCGCAGTGTTAGGTGTGGATCAAAATACAATGTCCATAGCTGATACAGCGGTACAGTATGGGATGATGCTACCCAATAGTCGCAGTGCTGAAACTGAAGCTGACTTGCTCGGTATCGAGCTGGCCGCACGTGCTGGTTATAACCCTAATGCTGCGATCAGTTTGTGGCAGAAAATGGAGCAGGTCAGTCGAGGCGAACCTGCTGAGTTTATGAGTACTCACCCGTCATCTTCTACACGCATTGCCACCTTACAGGCAAACATACCTAAAGTGATGCCGTTATACGAGCAAGCCCGTAGACGCCGTTAATTAGATTGTTTGCTATAAAGTTGCCAGCGGTATATCAATACCGTTGGCAGCTGTCGTTAACTTAGAAAAGTACGCAGCAACTCGCTGCACACATGACGTCAAAGTTTATTTAGTGGCTTTAAAAACCACAAACTTAGCATGTGCTGCAATCTGTTCCACACGGCGAAACATACGTTTTAAAGTGACGTGATATCCTAAATGACGATTACCAACAATCCAAAGTTCGCCGCCAGGTTTAAGTGCTTTATGGCTCTGGCGGAACATGCG
>DASROA010000045.1:0-4766 GCA_035647115.1 Thiopseudomonas sp.
CTGATTACCGGCAGAACCCGCACCATAAATAGCAACCCGCGGCAGCTCTTTACTCTGCTTCCAAAACGGAATGATGGCCTGACTTGCCGCTAACCAGTCGCCCAAAAAATACTGACGCATCAATAGCCGTAAACCACCCACAAGGGCAAGGCTGATCACCCAATAGTTCAACACAAAAGAACGTGGCACAGCAGGTGCTCCTGGCGTTTGATACCAGTAAACAGCCAATGCTAGCAGCAACGCAGCCCCTGTCACCGCCCTAAAAATTTGCAGTAAGGCTTCCTGCCCCAAATAACGTAGAACCGCGCGATACATACCGAAACGGATAAATAACGGCAAAGAAATTAAAGGGGCCGCCCATAGCAGCCTGCTGTGTGTTTTCAGGCGCACGAAAGCATCATCGAACCCCACACGCATTACAAAAGCCAGCCACAGCGCAAAGATAATCAGCAACAGGTCAACGGCCACCTGCAGAATACGCTTATAACGACGGGGTAAATTCAGCAGATAATTACGAAGCATGGTCACAGCTCGATAACAAAGACATATGAGGGAGGGAGTATAACGACGATGCTGACACGTACGCAGCTAATAGTAACTACCTTTTATTGACTCTATCGCCAGAGCCTTTACCAGCCACTGTCATAAATATATAACGGAAGTAATCGCGTAAATTTAAACTTTGAATCATCTGTTGATCCGTCTCGGCCAAAAGCTTTGGCGTCGACATATCAATCTCATTAACCTGTGCCAAACCGGTAATGCCTGGGCGCACCTCATACACACCTAATGCATCACGCTCGGCAATCAATTCTTCTTGATAAATTAGGCCGTGGCCCCACCAAACTCATTTCACCTTTCAAAACATTCCACAATTGCGGCAACTCATCCAGCTTGGTTTTACGCAAAAACCCTCCCAGTTTGGTGATGGAACTGCTAGAAGCTAAATGACTGGCCACAGAAGCCGTATCCACCTTCATGGTGCGAAACTTCACCAAGATAAACGGCTTTTTATTGCGGCCTACACGCTCCTGCAAAAACAAAGGCGAACCGGTATCAAAGAGGCCGATGATGTAAATTACCAGCAGTACTGGGAAACCAAACACTAAGCCGAACAAGGCAAAAATAAAATCCAGAAAACGAATCACGTATTTTTCTCCGACACAAAACAACGGGCTAAGCCCTGTTCAACTGTTAACGGCGGCTGCCAATCCAATACTTCACAGGTTTTGCTGATATCCACTTGCAATGAACCTAACAAACGCTGCGCCACTGCCTTCTTACCCACTAGCGTCGCCGCCAATTGCAGCATGCCAGCCGGAACAGGCAATAAACGTGAGGGACGGCCCATCGCCTTAGCCACACCTCGCAACAACTCACTGGTGGACAGATCTTCACCATCTCCAGCTAAAAACACTTGATTAGCAGCGGCTGGATGATCAAGGCAAGTGACGATCAAATCAACTAGATTATCCAAAGCAACCAAGGAGCGCTTATTGTGAACAGCGCCTAGAGGTAAAGGAACACCTTTCTCTATCCAGCGAACCAAACTCCCAAAATTACCGGGAGCATTAGCGCCATACACCAAAGGCGGGCGGATAATGACGACTTCTAAACCAGTTTCCTTTGCAAGCGCCTGCAAGCCCTGCTCCGCTTCCCACTTAGACTGCGCATCCAACTCAGCGGGGTTAGGTTCATCATCAGCAATAAAAGGCCTTGTATTGATATTGCCATTGACACCAATAGAGCTAATAAAAACAAAACGCTTAACCCCTGCCGCGGCTGCTTGTTGCGCTAAACTTAAAGTACCCTCGACATTCACTTTGCGGTACTCAGCCAAAGGGTCAACTTCTTCATCCTGCATAACATGAGCGCGGGCAGCAGCATGAACAACAACATCAACGCCCTGCAGTGCATCTGTCCAATCAGTCTCTGCAGTTAAACCGGCCACCTGCACCATGCGTACAGCACCTTGCACTTCAACCGCACGCCGCACCGCAATGTTTAAAGCGTATTCACCATCATTCAAAATACGCTGCTGGATAGCCCTACCGACAAAACCGGTTGCGCCGGTGAGCAAGACACGCTTCTGCTTTGCACTCATATAATACTCACTAATGAAAAACCAACCTCGCTAAACTTTTTAGCTCATAACCTTTCTAACACTATTCACCAACAGCCCTCATACAACTCCAGCAAAATATCCCGACCGTCATTTACTTGCCTTAAACCCTCAAGTTTTACTTTGGAACACCAAGTCGCATAGCTATCTTTATTTAGTAAGTTTGCATTAATTGTAACCGCTACAACCTCTTTGCAACGCAAAGTATCTGAAGGTGGCTTGTGGCCCAGTAATGCTAAAAACAGAGCTTCTATGCAGGGTTCATTACCCACTAGCAGTACACCGTGCTTTTTAGCGTCTCTTTTAAAAGCGGCTGTCCACTCAATATCTGTGTCTAACACTGCAACAACGCGATCATAGCTCGCGCGTTTTTGTCGACGAATAGCCGTATTAAGAACATTTTCAGGGCCTTTACCATGCGCGTTTTCTACCTTAACACTGGCGCTGGATGGATCACGACAATAAAGCGTTTTTAAATAGTTTAAGAAAGCCACCTCTGTGTGTCCTTCACCGACTACTAGTAACGTGTTTCACTGCTTTCTTACTCTTCTTTGCTTGCTCATTGCTAAATCTTCGGCACAGCACCATAGGCACCAGCCATATATTTAGCATAGAAATTATCATCGGAACGCACACCTTCTACCTCGTCCAACCGGAACGCATCCGTATTTAAGTTCTCGTCTTTTTCAACCAGCAGCAACTGCTCCTTCATTAACGAGTTAAGCACTTCGTGGCTATGCGTAGAAAATACAAGCTGCGCATTATGCGGATTCGTTTCAGGCGAGATAAATAAGTCTAAAAACGCTGAAAGCATGTGCGGGTGAAGATCGCTTTCCAACTCATCAATGATAGCGAAGCCACCTGCTTCTAAAACAGGCAACACTTTACTGAGCAGGGTAAAAGCTGATCGAGTACCACTTGACTCATCAAATAAAGGCAGCTCATAAATTTTGTCTTTAATCTCATGTACACCAAAGGGGATATACAAAGTGTCCTCACGGCCTTTCCCATCAGGCCTTTGCTGCTTATCTATAGTCACACCGCTTAAGCCCAAATCCCAATGAGTTAACAGCTGGCTTGCCGTCGCCAACGAACCCTCCCGACCATGCAACGCTTCTGCAGCATTGAGTAGCTGATCAACACTACTCAGATTGTACTTGCCCATAGCAATGATGTTACTCACCACATTTAGCTGAGAGAGCCTCACAGCAAGCTCTACATTAAACTGTGCAGCCATGGCTATTAACGATGCATTCTCACGAGCTCTGAGCGCCTCTTTTTCAGGCAAATCAAATTCTGGCTTAGCCACCACATCGTAGCCCTGGTCTTTGTCGTTCCAATCACGTTTCAAAACATACATGAAACGATAGCCATAGCGATGCAGCGACTCATGCAGCACACGTTGAGAATTAAGCACTAAGTCATAGCGCCACCTTTCCCCCATAGTCTCGAATTCAACACTGAATTCAGTAGGTTCGTTTCCACCCAAAAAATGCGATGCAACAGGGATTTCATCATTCGGTTTTTGAGCAAAAAAAGAATGCGAAACAAACCAGTGTAAAAAAGCTAGCGCCTTTAAAATGCTTGTTTTACCACTGCCGTTCGCACCAACAAGTGCCATCAACTTGTTTATGCGTGAGCCATCAATGCCTTCCAGTGAGCGATAATCTTCTGGTACACGCTGATTCAGCATTAATGAGACTTCTAGCTTTTCGTAAACCGAATAAAAATTCTTAACGGAAAATTTTCTAAGCATTATCAGCTCCTGTTATCCACAAGAGAGCAATAAAACCAAAATTGATTTCAAACAATTATTCGCTCCAAGAGGAATTACAAGACCACAAAAGACACTTAAAAGTACAAGCACCCCCTAATGCATTGACACACTAGGAAACGTTGGTCGGGGATAGAAACTTCAGATTGGACTGAATAGAAAGTTTTGTGCTAGGTGCAGAGCAAAATTAAAATTCCATTAATGCATTATGCTACAGAGCTACAAAACATGGACTGCCACGTCGCTTCGCGACTCGCAGTGACGAGAAAACCTACACCCTCGCAGTGCCTAAACCAGCCTCACAACACCCCCGCCAACAACTCCTGCGCTTCATCAATCAATAACTGCAAATGCGCTTCACTGATAAAACTCTCAGCATAAATCTTATACAGCGCCTCAGTGCCGCTGGGCCGTGCCGCAAACCAGCCATTTTCAGTACAGACTTTTATCCCACCAATCGCAGCGCCATTACCCGGAGCATTGAGTAAAACCGCCGTAATCGACTCACCCGCCAACTCAGTGGCGACAATATGCGCTGCGGTCAAAGCCTTAAATGCAGCTTTCTGCTCAGCCATAGCGGCGGCATCAATACGACGATAAAAAGGCGTGCCGTATTGCTCGGTGAGCTTGGCGTAATACTGCGACGGGGTTAAACTCGTCACCGCGGTAATCTCTGCGGCCAACAAACACAGCACAATCCCATCTTTATCCGTGGTCCAGGTATCACCGGCAAAAGTTAACAAGGTCGCCCCAGCGCTCTCTTCCCCGGCAAACGCCAGTTCACGCTGATACAAACCCTCAACAAACCACTTAAAGCCCACCGGCACCTCATAGAGTTCACGACCATGGGCAGCAACAATGCGATCCATC
>DASROA010000046.1:0-2489 GCA_035647115.1 Thiopseudomonas sp.
AGGGCTTGGAATAAGAGAATGGACGTGTGAGTGCGGTGTCACTCACGATCGCGATGTAAACGCGGCACGTAACATTCTCGCGGTCGGGCATGGCCGTCTAGCAGTAGGAATCCCCGTCCTTTAGGTCGGGGAGGATGTCAATTACCGTAGGTTTAAAGCTTAAAGTCAAAAGCTTAGCGCGGCCCGAAGTGATGGGCGGTGGCTTACTGCACTTTTTAATCAGCATTCCAATCCTTGCCCCAGCCTTTGTGTTTTTCTTAGATATCAGCTGGTACACCGCACTGATGCTGGCCATTGCCCTGTCCTTTTCCAGTACCGTATTGGCCGCTAAGGTTCTAGAAGGCAAGCGTGAACTGCGCGCATTCCATGGCCGTGTTGCCATTGGTATCTTGGTGGTACAAGACTTAATTGCCTTGTTTGTGATGAGTGTTGCCAGCGGAGAAACGCCTTCAATGTGGGCCTTAGTGGTGTTTGGTATCCCACTACTGCGCCCACTGATTTATCGCTTAGTGGATTACAGTGGTCACGAAGAGCTCTTGGTTTTACTCGGCTTACTGCTGGCCCTAGTCGTCGGCGGTTATGGCTTTGAACAGGTCGGTTTAAGCTCAGAACTGGGCGCTTTAGCCTTTGGTGCCTTACTGGCCAACCATCCACGCTCCAGTGAATTATCCAAAGCGCTGTGGAGCATTAAAGAAATCTTCTTAGTGGGCTTCTTTTTACAAATTGGCATTGGCGGTTTACCCGATCAGCAGGCAATTATTTTTGCACTCGTGATGGCCGTTGCCTTGCCCCTTAAAGGTGCACTGTTCTTCGGGTTGATGGTGCTATTTAAGCTTCGCGCCCGCAGTGCCTTTTTAACCAGCTTAAGCCTGACCAACTACAGTGAATTTGGCCTGATTGTCGCCAGTATTGCCATCCCTGAATGGATTGTACCGCTGGCGATGACGGTGGCATTTTCTTTTGTGGTGTCAGCACCACTCAATCGCTTCGCCCATACGCTATATGACAAGCTCAATAAGTACCTGACTGGTAAGCGTCCGGTAAACCCATCTTGAGCCTGGCGGCGTAGCCGCCAAGATAGTGTCCACTTATTTCCTAGTGGACACTATCTATGAGCAACGTAAGAGTAACTCGGCCTTATCGTAAGCGTCGCCAATATACCCCTGAATTCAAAGCCCAGTTGGTGGCTGAAAGCCAAAAGCCTGAAGCTTCTGTTGCACGCATCGCTTTGGATAATGATCTCAACGCCAACTTACTACGGCGCTGGATTACTGAGTCAAAGCAAGCAGGTCAACAGCTATCGCCAGCGTTTGTGCCGATTAAGTTGCCAGCGGCAGTTGCTCCTGCAGTGAAAAACAGCAACTGTATACGCATTGAAATCCCCCAGCCTAGCGGGCCGATTATTGTGGAGTGGCCTGCGGAGCAGGCCCATCAGTGCGCAATATTTATACGCACTGTGCTGCAATGATTAGGATTGATGAAGTCTGGTTGGCAACAGAACCACTGGATATGCGTGCTGGGCCAGACACAGCATTGGCGCGTGTCGTTCAGGTGTTTGGTTCGGCGCGGCCGCATTGCGCTTATCTGTTTGCCAACAAGCGGGGTAACCGAATGAAAGTGTTGATTCATGACGGCTTAGGTATTTGGCTCTGCGCGCGTCGACTGAATAAAGGCAAGTTTCATTGGGCTAAGACGTGGCGCGGCAAGCAACTGCAGTTGGACGATGAGCAGCTGGCTGCTCTGGTGCAAGGACTGCCTTGGCAACGTGTCGGTGCAGCCGGTGTTATCTCAGTTTTATAACCATAAACTGACGTTTCAGACCATCATCCACATGGCGAATCGTCACAAGGATTATGTTTTGGCATACTGCTGGCATGTCAAAACCTCTCGATCTTACTCAGCTCTCTGCCGATCAACTCCGAACCTTAACCACGGAGTTGATGGCGTCGCTGGCCGCTAAAGAACAATTACTGAGTCAAAAAGATCGAGTGATCGTACATCGCGATGCGGTTATCGAAAAACTGAGCCATGAACTGGCCACTCTGAAGCGTCATAAATACGCTCAGCGTAGCGAGCAGATGAATGATCTTCAAGCCAGCCTATTGGATGAACTCGTTGAGGGTGACCTTGCCGCTATTGAAATAGAGCTGGCTCAACTCTCTGTTGTAGATGCTCCAACACAAGCTAAAAAACAACCCAAACGCGCACCGCTGCCACCAGAGCTGCCACGCACTCTGATTCACCACGAGCCAGAAAACACCCAGTGCAACTGCGGTTGTCAGCTTAAGCGTATTGGCGAAGATGTCAGTGAAAAGCTGGATTACGTGCCAGGCGAGTTCACCGTGGAACGCCATATTCGCGGTAAATGGGCCTGCACGCAGTGCGAAACTCTAATTCAAGCACCAGTACCAGCTCAAGTCATCGACAAGGGCATTCCAACTGCAGGTTTACTGGCTCAAGTGCTGGTGGCCAAGTACTCAGACCACTTG
>DASROA010000047.1:0-56033 GCA_035647115.1 Thiopseudomonas sp.
ACCGCCATCGATTTCACGGGTCACATTGACTTTTTCACCGTCGACTTCAACTTTAGAAGCAAAGGTGCCTTGCGCATAGCCCGTTAATGCACCAAGCATTTGACCGGTCTGGTTATTGTCGCTATCAATGGCTTGCTTACCTAGCATAATCAGTTGCGGTTGCTCTTGATCAACCACTGCTTTGAGCAGCTTAGCAACAGCCAGTGAATTCAGCTCATCGTTACATTCGACCAAAATTGCACGGTCAGCACCTAAAGCTAATGCAGTACGCAGTTGCTCCTGTGCAGCAGTTGGGCCAATGGTAACTGCAACCACTTCAGTCGCAATTCCTTTTTCCTTTAGGCGAATGGCTTCTTCAACGCCAATTTCGCAGAAAGGGTTCATAGACATTTTTACGTTGGCAAGCTCAACGCCAGTATTGTCCGCTTTAACACGAACCTTGACGTTATGGTCCACCACACGTTTGACAGCTACTAGAACCTTCATGGATTCCTCGTTATCTCGGGTGATTAAATTCTTATATTGCCAAGACCTGCTTGGCACGCTTTATTCGAGTTGGTCGAATATATAACTAACTTATCTAATAAGTACACAAGATTTGTTATCTTGAACGTAACTCAGGGAGCGGTCAACTGAGCTGGCCCGTCTTTTTGTTGTGCAACTGTGGATTCATTCTAACAGGGTTTTTGCAAATTCAAACGAGCGTTTGCATTTGAAGACAGCACCGTGATAGATATAATGCAAACTACAGTCGTAATCTGTATCAAAATACGCCGTGCCTTTAATAATAAAATAATGAACACCCTGTGCAGGAGATAGCTTGTGGAACGCGAATTTATGGAATTCGATGTCGTCATCGTAGGTGCAGGCCCGTCGGGCCTTTCAGCCGCTTGCCGACTCAAACAAAAAGCCGCAGAAGCTGATCAAGAGATCAGTGTTTGTGTTGTTGAAAAGGGTTCCGAAGTCGGTGCCCACCTGCTCTCAGGTGCAGTTTTTGAGACCCGCGCACTTGATGAATTATTCCCTAACTGGAAAGAATTGGGTGCTCCAATCAACACACCAGTGAAGCGTGATGACATTTATTTGTTCAAAAATGCCGAGAAAGCACAAAAAATACCAAACTTTTTTGTGCCTAAAACCATGCATAACCAAGGAAACTATATTATTTCCTTGGGTAATTTATGCCGCTGGCTCGCTGAGCAAGCTGAAGGGCTTGGCGTAGAAATCTATCCTGGATTTGCCGCACAAGAAGCCTTAATCAATGATGAAGGTGCTGTTTACGGTATTTTAACTGGCGAAATGGGCGTTGACCGTGACGGTAACCAAAAAGACGGCATGTATGTCCCAGCCATGGAATTACGCGCCAAGTACACTTTATTTGCTGAAGGCTGCCGCGGCCACATCGGTAAGCAGCTGCTTAAGCGGTACAACCTCGATAGCGAAGCCGATGCGCAGCACTACGGCCTAGGCATTAAAGAAATCTGGGATATTGACCCCGCCAAACACGAAGAAGGCTTGGTCGTGCATACTACTGGCTGGCCTTTGGATAACGATAACCCTGGTGGCTCTTTCCTGTATCACACTGAAAACAACCAGGTTGCAGTGGGTCTAATTGTTGACCTGTCCTACAGCAACCCTCACTTATCGCCTTTTGATGAGTTTCAACGCTATAAGCACCACCCTGTGATTAGCCAATACCTTGAAGGCGGCACTCGAGTTGCATATGGTGCGCGTGCTATCACTAAAGGCGGCTACAACTCCTTGCCTAAGATGGTATTCCCTGGCGGTGCTTTAGTGGGCTGCGATCTGGGCACATTAAACTTTGCCAAAATTAAAGGTAACCACACCGCGATGAAATCCGGCATGTTAGCAGCAGAAGCGGCAGCCGAAGCCATCATCGCTGGCCGTGAAGGTGGTGATGAGCTGAGCAGTTATGTGGACGCATTTAAATCCAGCTGGCTCTACGATGATTTGTTCACCAGCCGCAACTTTGGCCCTGCTATCCATAAGTATGGCACGTTGTTAGGTGGTGCATTTAACTACATCGATCAAAATATCTTTGGCGGTAAAATCCCACTGACATTGCGCGATACCACGCCGGACTACGCTAAGCTCAAGCCGGCTGCTGAGTCGCAGAAAATCGACTACCCTAAACCCGACGGCAAGCTCAGTTTTGACAAGCTCAGCTCGGTGTTCCTGTCCAATACTGCCCATGAAGCCAATCAGCCGGTGCACTTAAAGCTGGCCGATGCAAGTATTCCTCTGGGTAAAAACCTTGCTATGTACGATGAACCTGCACAACGTTACTGCCCTGCAGGTGTGTATGAAATTGTGGGTGAAGGTGACAGTAAGCGCTTCCAGATTAATGCTGAAAACTGCGTGCACTGTAAAACCTGTGACATTAAAGACCCGGCACAAAACATTACCTGGGTCGCACCAGAAGGCACTGGCGGCCCTAACTATCCCAATATGTAGTTTTTAACATCGCCTCAGTAAAGCCCTCCTCGCGAGGGCTTTTTTATGCATTTAAAAGACTTATTACAAGCTCGCTAACAGCCTGCCAGTGCGCTGCGACTGGCACCCACTTGATATCAATCGGCCTACAAACATCATGCTGCAGCACACATAGCCTAGGCTAAGTTACTTCTGTTTCACATACAAAACCAAACTGTGGTCAACCAGCTCAAATCCCATGTCTTCAGCAATTTTCTTTTGCCGTTTTTCAATTTCCTCATCAAAAAACTCAAAAACCTCACCCGTATCAACACACACAATATGATCGTGATGCTCACCATCATCCAACTCAAATACGGCATGCCCGCCATCAAAATTATGACGAATTACCAGCCCTGCAGCTTCAAACTGAGTCAAAACTCGATACACTGTGGCCAAACCAACATCCTCGCCAGCATCGATCAATGTCTTATACACATCTTCAGCACTCATATGGCGTGGCTCGGATGACTCAAGGATTTGCATGATTTTCACGCGCGGCAAAGTGACCTTTAAACCCGCTTTACGCAATTCATTACTTTCAGCCATAATTATTTTCTCACTAATACGGTTTCGCAGAGGCGCATAATACAGGTATGATCAGCGCACCTGTAATTAATTCACGATAGTGGAAGTCTGTCTCCAATGCAAAATAGCTCACATATAATTCGTAGCATCACCCTTGCCAGTTTTCTGGTGCTTGCCGGCTGCTCATTTCCTGGCGTCCATAAAATTGATATTCAACAAGGCAATGTGGTTAACCAAGAGATGGTTGATCAATTACGCCCTGGTATGACCCCGCGCCAAGTGCGCTTTATTATGGGTACACCATTGATTATTGATACATTCCACAACCAACGCTGGGATTACTTGTACAGCATTCAAGTGGCCGGCGGCGTGCGCCAGCAAGAGCGCATCAGCCTAGTATTTAACGAAGATAATCAACTGCAAGGCTTAACGGGTGACTTTGTTCCGGGCATCAGCCGCGATCAAGCGATTCTCGGCGAAACCACCAGCAGCGCTGTCAGCGAAGCATCAAGCGCAGTTACCGTTAGCGATGAAGCTACCGAGGAAGTCGCACAACCCATAGTGCCTGGCTCATTACAAGAGCAGCTGCAGCGTGAAGTTGATGAAATTGAAATGGCACCGGTCCCTGAGTCACGCTTAAAAGACGGCGCGCTTTAACTGCGCCAGCGCGACTTTAAAGCGACTCCTTTGACTCTGCAGCTTCTGCTGCGGCGCGTGCTTTAGCGGCCCGTGCCGCACGCTGCTTACGCACTTCTTTTGGATCAGCCAGCAAAGGGCGGTAAATTTCTACTCGATCACCCGCCTCTAAGACATACTCTTCGGGGCCTGGTCGATTCAGCGCTTTACCGAAAATCCCCAATGGACTGCCCTGCAAATCCAAACCCGGAAAGTCGTTATCCAACCCTGAACGCAGCGCAGCATCACGGGCACTGGTGCCTTGTGGTACTTGCAACTGCACTATTTTTTGCTTGTGCGCCAAGGCATAGGCAACTTCCACGTCAATCATGTGCTTATCCATAGATCTCTTTAGCTCGTTTACAAAATGCATCCACCATAGTATTCGCTGCCTGAGTAAATAAAGGCCCTAGAGTGGCTTTAATAATGGGACCGGCATAATCAAACTCTAAATCTAAGCTGATTTTACAGGCATTTTCATTTAAAGCAGTAAACTCCCAAACGCCCTGTAACCGCCGAAAAGGCCCTTCCTCTAAACTCATACTGATTCTTTTATTGGGCTGCAAAGTATTCATAGTGACAAAGCGCTGTGCTAAACGTCCTTTAGCAACAGTCAGTCCAGCACGCATAAAGCCATCCCCTTCCTCGATAACTTCACTGCCTGAACACCAAGGTAAAAACTGCGGATAACTGAGTACATCATTAATCAAATCATACATCGCAGCAGCGCTGTAAGGCAGCAAGGCAGAACGTTGAATTTGGATGGTCATAGCTACTCTTTATTTACCAGTAAATATCAGCTGATATTGTAGCCGCTCGCACAAGCGAACCTGTGGCGCTTGAGCCATACGACACACAAAACTTCAGCGCGTTTAATCACCCTAATAGGCTTTATGAGGCTTAAATAAGCTCTCATTGTCGTGTATTCACACTCACCGCTCAAGCAAACTACACTTTTTACTTAATATCCACTCGCCAGACGCGATAGAACGTCCTATAATCACTGATTATGGCTAAACAGAAAAAACAACTTAAAGGCACCATAGCGCTCAACCGTAAAGCGCTGCACGACTATTTTATCGAACACCGTTTTGAAGCAGGTATCGCTTTAACCGGTTGGGAGGTAAAAAGTTTGCGTGCCGGCAAAGCACAGCTGGTCGACAGCTATGTACTTCTTAAAGACGGTGAAGCGTGGCTGATGGGTTGTCACATCAGTCCATTATCCACTGTCAGTACTCACGTGGTCGCTGATCCTTCCCGTACCCGTAAGTTATTACTTAACCGTAACGAGCTGAACCGACTCTTTACCGGTGTTCAGCAACGCGGCTACACCTGCGTGGCGCTCTCCTTGTATTGGAAAAAGCATCTGGTTAAATGCGAAATCGCCTTGGGTAAAGGTAAGAAAGAATACGATAAACGTCATGTTCAAAAAGAACGCGACTCGAACCGCGAAATCCAGCGCGCTTTACACAACCGCAACACTCGCTAAACACTCTTGAGCAGCGGCCTATCACTGCTCAAGGTGACGACCAACCCAGCTGCTCAAGCGCGATTAAAATACTCTCTTTACTTTGTTCACCGTGCATTGTTCCCGCCAACTGACCGTGCGGGTTAACGATATAAGTGGCAGGTAAGCCCTGCGTTTTAGGTAAGTTAAAATGCACTGCTGGGTCACTGCTAAAGACTGGAAACTCGATACCCAATTGTTGACTGTCGGCTAACAACTCTGCGCCTTGCAACTGATCGTAATTAACTCCCAGCACTCGTACCCCTTGACTGTGTAACTGATGATGCAACTCATTAAGCTCAGGCACCTCTTGGCGACAAGGCGCACACCAAATCGCCCAATAATTAATCACCAACCATTGCTCATCCAGCAAAGCCTTAGGGATCAGCGCGCCATGCTGATCTGTGCCAAAGGGCTCTTGCGAGCCACAGGCTGCAAGCAGTATAAGCAAGATAACAACACTGCATTTTCTTAACATATTACGTCCCATTGGGCAGGCATATCGCTTCACTGCATTAGCCTGCTAGAATGTTGTATAGACTTTATGAGGTAATTCAAGATGACTGACATAACTCTGTACCATAACCCACGCTGCAGTAAATCCCGCGAAGCTTTAGCGCTACTAGAAGAACGCGGCATTCAAGCCACTGTGGTGAAGTATTTAGACACGCCACTCAATGCACAACAAATCAGTGTTCTACTCAGCAAGCTCGGTCTTTCTGCCCGCGACATCATGCGCAGCGGTGAATCCGTATACAAAGAGATGAACCTAGATAATCCAGAGCTCAATGAGAGCCAGCTCATTGATGCCATGGCACAAGCACCTATTCTTATCCAACGCCCCATCTTAGTCGTGGGTGAAAAAGCTGCCATTGGCCGCCCTATGGACAACCTGACTGAGCTTCTAGCATGAGCAACCCGTACATATTAGTTCTTTATTATAGCCGCCATGGCGCAACAGCGGACATGGCGCGACATATTGCCCGAGGCGTCGAGCAAGGTGGTATGGAGGCGCGGCTGCGCACTGTGCCTGCAGTATCCGCTGAATGCGAAGCCGTTGCCCCGCCTGTGCCTGAACAAGGTGCTGTGTATGCCACATTAGATGATTTAAAAAACTGTGCGGGTTTAGCCTTAGGCAGCCCCACCCGGTTTGGTAATATGGCCGCACCCATGAAGTACTTCTTAGATGGTAGCAGCAGCTTGTGGCTAAGCGGTGAACTGGTCAATAAGCCTGCCGGCGTCTTTACTTCAACGTCCAGTTTGCATGGTGGTCAAGAAAGCACCTTACTCAGCATGATGCTGCCGTTATTGCACCATGGCATGCTGATCTGCGGTTTACCCTATAGCGAACCTGCTCTACTAAACACCCAAGCGGGCGGCACACCTTACGGACCAAGCCATGTGGCAGGAGCCGATAGCAAGCGCCCTCTTGATGAGCATGAAATCAGCTTGTGCAACGCCTTAGGCTTGCGCCTCGCAAAGTTTGCTCAGCAATTGGAGGGTGCACGTGGCTAAAAAGCAACCCAAGCCACTTCCAGAGTTAAGCTGGCTAGAACCGCGTTTACGCATCAGTCGGATCCTGACCTTACTTGCGCTGGCGGCACTGGCGCTATTATTGGTGGTTTGGAATGCTTATTTCGCTGACCTGCATGGTGCACGCACTTGGCTAATCACCAGCATTGAACTCTTGCCTTTAGCGCTGATTGCACCCGGCGTATTACTTGGCACTGCACGCGGCCATGCGTGGGCCTGTTTTGTGGTCAACCTGTACTTTATTAAAGGCATTTTGGCCAGTATTGACCCAAACCGCGCTTGGCTTGGCTATACCGAAACCGTACTCAGTGTACTGCTGTTTTGCAGCGCGCTCATGTATACCCGCTGGCGTTTTCAATACGATCGCAAACTGGCCGGCGAAACTTAAATTTCACCTCACAATTAAAAACGCCGCTTCGATCTGCAAGAGACAAAGCGGCGTATCAATACCCACTGAATGATTCAGTACTGATTAATGCTCTAAGTACTTTTCAACATCCAATGCAGCCATGCAGCCAGCACCAGCCGAGGTAATGGCCTGACGATAAACATTGTCAGCGACATCCCCTGCGGCAAACACGCCCGGCACACTGGTCGCAGTCGCATTGCCTTGACTACCACCTTTGACCACCACATAGCCATCCTTAAGCTCCAACTGCCCTTCAAATAGGCCAGTATTGGGTGTATGGCCAATGGCAATAAATACTCCGTCCACCGCCAGCTCACGGGTGCTGCCGTCATTATTGGCCAAACGCACACCAGTGACGCCCATTTCATTACCCAGCACTTCCTCTAACTGCGCATCCAGCGCCAGCTCGATTTTTCCTTCTTCAACCTGGGCAAATAGCTTATCTTGTAAAATTTTCTCGGCACGGAAGGTGTCACGGCGGTGTACCAAAGTAACCTTTTTAGCAATATTGGCTAAATATAACGCCTCTTCCACTGCAGTACTGCCACCACCAACCACCACCACTTCACGGTCACGGTAGAAAAAACCATCACAGGTGGCACAGGCCGATACACCTTTACCCATAAAAGCTTCTTCCGAAGGCAAGCCCAAGTAGCGCGCACTGGCACCTGTGGCAACAATTAAAGCGTCACAAGTGTAGGTGCCGCTATCGCCCACCAAAGTAAAGGGTTTGCTTTGCAATTGCGCAGTATGAATATGATCAAAAACGATCTCTGTCTCAAAACGCTCAGCGTGAGCTTGCATGCGCTCCATCAATGCAGGACCTGTCAGCCCTTCAGGGTCTCCAGGCCAGTTATCCACATCTGTGGTAGTGGTTAATTGTCCACCGGCTTGCATACCTGTAATCAGCAAAGGTTTGAGATTGGCACGTGCTGCATACACTGCTGCAGTGTAACCGGCTGGGCCTGAGCCTAAAATAATAACCTTGGCATGACGAACTTCTGACATAAACGACTCCTAATCAAGGGACTTAAATTATTATACTTTACTATATAATATAATGAATTGGTTTTCGTTCTCAACGCTAACCTTTAGAATACTTTTTTTTGACCAACCTGCTGCTTTCGAAAGCACTCGACTTTGCAGGTATTGTCTACCAAGCTCAAGCAACGCGCTACTGCTGATAGGAATTCCTTATGCAACACCCTCAACCTTTAGGTGGCCCATATTATTTAAATGCGGGTTTCAAAATGATTATGCGTCCCGGCTTACGCATTTATGTACTGTTACCTTTAACCATTAACATTATGGTTTTTATAGGTCTGATTTACTTTTCGGTGCAGCGGTTTAATGGCTGGGTTAACCAGCTGATGCCGAACTTACCCAGCTGGCTGGCTTTTTTAGACTATCTGTTGTGGCCTTTATTTGTATTGTTAGTACTGCTGATTATATTTTTTACCTTTACCACCATTGCCAACCTAATTGCCTCACCCTTTAATGGTTTTCTAGCTGAAAAAGTTGAAGTCATTGCCCGTGGCGACGATCACTTCCCGCCCTTTAGCTGGACTGAGCTGTTAGCCATGGTGCCTCGAACCATGCTGCGCGAGCTGCGCAAACTGGCCTATTTTCTACCCCGTGCCTTAGGCTTATTGCTTCTGTCTTTTATCCCTGGGGTTAATCTAATCGCTGCGCCCTTGTGGCTGCTATTTAACATTTGGATGATGGCAGTGCAGTATATTGACTACCCTGCGGATAACAATAAAGTCAGCTGGCCTGCGATGCTGCACTGGTTACGCACCAAGCGTTGGCTCAGCCTTGGCTTTGGTGGCATCACCTACCTGGCCTTGATGGTACCTTTTTTTAACCTAATCGCGATGCCCGCAGCCATTGCCGGCGCTACTTTACTGTGGGTTGACCACCGTAAAGCTGAGCCCACTGCTTAATATTTAAATATTTTAAAACGCCCCAGTCTGACGCACAGTAACCGGGGCGCTTTACTTGATCTACTCAGTTTTATCATCCAGTCGATTTAATGCGGGCAGCTTTAACTGACCGTTATGCACAGGTGGACACCAATAATGCCCACCAGTAATCGGTCGGCTAAAGCGAAATAAACCATCCACAATACCGTCATCCATACCGATCATGCGGCGCATTTGCATTTCAAAAAATTCCAGAGTGCTTCCGAAAGATAAAAATACCAAGCCTGCTTGATCACCATCGATATAAGGCATTGAACGACGCACCACAAAGGCTTCTGGATCAAAGTCTTCCATGGCTGTCCGTTTGACATGAGCAGACTCTGGAGCATCCTCCAGCTCTTCGTTATCACTCAGGCGACGACCAAAAATATGATCTTGTTCTTGCTGGGAGTAGGCGTTGAAACGCGGCAAGTTATGCACCCAGTGTTGCACAGTGGCATAACTACCACCGGGCGCTTGTGTATCAAACGCAGCATCAATTGCAGCCTGTCCAACTGGATTTTCAGTGCCGTCTTCATAGCCTGTTAAATCGTGGCCACTCTTATAACGGAAGGCTTCTGTAACCTGCACCACGCTTAAAGCCGGAGCAACTGCAGCAATTAATGCATCGGTGCGGTGCAGCAACTCACCACGGTCATCACCGCGCAACCAGCACCATAATGCATGCTGTGTAGAGGGCACATCAATGCCTTTACAGTTTAAGGCTGGAAAAGCCCAGAGCTTGTCCAACTGTACGTTGAGCGCTTGTAATAAAGACTTACCAAAACCAATCACAGTGGCATCACCGTCGACCAATATTGATAAACGGCGCAATGCTGCGGACAAATGCTCTGTTGACTCTAAAGTAAAAAACACATGCCGTGCCAGCGCCGGTACAGGTTCGGCCAAAATCCCCGTTTGATATTTGATCATCTACTGCTCCTTCATCACCGATTTCAGTTTGCAAGCGACTTTTGACTGCAGTTATACCTGAGCTTAATATTGCCAATTTAAAGGCAATATTAGGATAGTCACTCTCTTACAAAGGTTTATACTATTAAACACAGCGTCAAACCCACTGATTTTTAAAAAAATGTGCGTTAAAGAACTTATTACTCATAAATCCCTCTAAATGACTATAGAATAGTCTTGAACACCAACATAACACTAAGAAGGACTCAATTATGTTAAAGCTATCCACGTCACGCACACTCATTGCGACCAGTATTTTCGCTCTTTTGGCTGGCTGTGCAGCTAACAGTCCCTACGATAATCAACAGCCGCGCAGTTCTAATAAAACAGCTATTTACGGTGGTTTAGGTGCCCTTGGTGGTGCAGCTATTGGTGCAGCCACTTCCAGTAAAAAAGATCGCACCAAAGGCGCTTTAATTGGTGCCGCAGTAGCAGGCGCAGCTGGTGCTGGCTACGGTTATTACGTTGACAAACAAGAAGCAGAGCTACGCCGCAGCATGCAAGGCACAGGCATTGACATCCAGCGTGATGGTGACAATTTAACCTTAATAATGCCTGGCAACGTGACTTTTGCGACTGACTCAGCCAACATTTCAGGCAATTTTTACGGCACGCTGAATAACCTTGCCCAGTCATTCAATCAATATGATCAAAATAATATTGAAATTATTGGTCACACGGACAGCACAGGGTCTTATCAACACAACATGAACCTGTCACAACGTCGCGCACAAAGCGTGGCTAACTACTTACGCGGCCAAGGCGTTAGCAATATGCGCATGAGCGTGTACGGTGTCGGCCCAGACCAGCCGATTGCTGATAACAACAGCCCACAAGGCCGTCAACAAAACCGTCGAGTAGAAATCAATCTACTACCTATTCCTGGCGCTTCATACCAGTAAGCTACTCGCCTCGCTAACAGCCGTTAGCGAGGCTTGTATTTCACTTATCGCCTTAGGGTGCTAACAGCTGATTACTGGGCGCCTGCAACAACTGTTCTTTCGCCGTTTTAGGTAAACGCTTAATGGCCAACTCGCGGCGCAATGCTGTGGATTTATCAGCACACTTTTCTACATAAACCAAAGCCTGAGCTGGGCTCGTTGAAAAAAAACGTGCACCTTTACCTGAGCAGTGTTGAGCAAAACGTTTTTGCGCATCCAAACTGATCCCACAATATAAAGCCTGATTGGCTGCCCGCACTAAATACACATACCACGGTGCTTGCACTGGTTCTGTCATGTTTTTCCTAATCTGTACATGGCTTTAAACTCATATTTAAGGTATTAATTCTAAGCAAACATCAGCCATTAAGAAAAGCGAGCTTATGCACATTCATATTTTAACCACTGGTGGGACTTTCGATAAAATCTACCATGATGCCTTATCGGAATTTACCATTGGTGAGCCCATGGCAACACAACTACTTGACGAAGCAGCGGTTAACTTCGACTACAGTGTTGATAGCTTACTCAAAAAAGATAGCTTGGAATTCACTGATGCAGACCGTGAATTGCTCCGTGAGCAGGTACATAGCAGTCCTCATCAGCATATTTTAGTGATTCATGGTACTGACACCATGACCCTAAGCGCACAACACCTCGGATCCGTTACTGATAAAACCGTGGTATTTACCGGTGCTATGCAGCCAGCGCGCATGCAGGTGACTGATGCTCCATTTAACTTAGGCTTTGCTATTGCCGCCTTACAATGCTTAGACTCAGGCATCTACATTGCCATGAATGGGCAAATCTTTAACGCTAACAATGTACAGAAAAACCGCCCACAGGGCCGTTTTGAAACACTTTAAACATAGAGTCTTCCATGATTAAAAATGCATTAACTGTTGAATCCCTTCAGCCCGCCGATGCTTGTGTGATTTGGTTGCACGGTCTTGGTGCCACACGCAACGACTTTGAGCCGGTGGCCCGTATGCTACAACCGCAACTGCCCAGCACACGTTTTATTTTACCGCAAGCGCCCAACCAGGCGGTGACTATTAATGGCGGCATGGTGATGCCCAGCTGGTACGATATTTTATCCATCAGCCCCGGCAAGCGTGCCATCAATAGCGAACAGCTGGAAACCTCCACGCAACAATTGATCAGCTTAATGGAGCAACAACGGGACTCCGGCATCAACCCTTCACGGATTATTCTTGCTGGCTTCTCGCAAGGGGGCGCTGTAGTGCTGCACACAGCATTTCTGCGCTGGAATGAACCACTGGGTGGTGTCATGGCACTTTCTACTTACGCCCCCACCTTTGAAAATGTCACTGAACTCAATCCCCTGCAGGCGCGCACGCCAGCCCTGTGCATGCATGGTGTCCACGACCCTGTAGTTCCGCTATTTATGGGTCAAGCCGCCCAACAGCAACTGGAAACATGGGGCGTACCTGTGACTTGGCATGAATACCCTATGCAACATGAAGTCTGCCAGCAACAAATTGCAGATATTAGTGACTGGCTCAGCAAGCAATTATCCCCACACTAAAAGTACGGGGTCTTTCGCGCAAAACCGATAAACTCAGCCGCACACAGCACCACTCACCACCGCCCTAGCACTTTTGTAGCTCAGGGCGGTAGAGCAAAGCCAGCAGTACATCTTATTAAAAAGTGTGTCGGCTTTTAAAAGCCTTCTTCGTGTTTTTAAGCAATATTTTGTTTGCCCGCCATATTGTGCAAGTGTACAAGACCATCCTTTCAGGCCACTGCAAACAGCTCCAATGTATTCCTCAGCAATGAAAGGTTCTCCAAAACGCTACTATGCCTTACACTAGTGATACTTTATAAACAACTAGATAAGAGAACGCCGTGCTCAAAGCACTTAAGAAAATATTTAAAAAAACACCTGAGCCGACTGCCGAGCGCCAAGATCCTACAGCTAAGCAACAGCCTATACAGCCCACATCGCCTCAGCGTGACAATGCAGCTGCTAAAGCCAAGCCAACCCCAGCCAAACCGACACGACCTGCTAAAGTGCAACCTCCAACCGAGCCACAACCATGGTCTATTGCGGATTGGGTGGTTGAGCCTGCGGAAGGTAAAACCCGCTTCCACGATTTCGACCTCAGCCCCGAGCTGATGCGTGCGATTCAAGATTTAGGCTTTCCCTACTGCACACCGATCCAAGCGCAAGTGTTAGGACATACTTTAGCTGGCAAAGACGCCATTGGCCGTGCGCAAACCGGTACCGGCAAAACTGCAGCTTTCCTGATTTCCACCATCAGTCAGTTAACCCAAACCCCACCCCCTGCGGAACGCTATATGGGTGAGCCACGGGCATTGATTCTTGCTCCCACCCGTGAGCTGGTTGCGCAAATCGCCAATGACGCCATTGACTTAACTAAATACACCAACCTCAATGTGATGAGTTTAGTCGGCGGCATGGACTTCGATAAGCAGCGTAAGCAGTTGGAAGCCCGCTATTGCGACATTATGGTTGCGACCCCCGGTCGCTTACTGGACTTTAACCAACGCGGCGATGTGCACTTGGATATGGTTGAAGTGCTGGTGCTCGATGAAGGGGATCGCATGTTGGACATGGGTTTTATTCCTCAAGTGCGACAAATTATTCGTCAAACACCCCATAAAAACGAACGCCAGACCCTGCTGTTTTCTGCCACCTTCACTGAAGATGTAATGAATCTCAGCAAGCAATGGACCACCGACCCGGCCATTGTGGAAATTGAGCCTGAGCATGTGGCCAGCGATAACGTTGAGCAACATGTGTATGCCGTCGCCGAGAGTGATAAATACACCTTGCTGTACAACCTCATCAAGAATAATAAGTGGCCGCGGGTGATTGTTTTTGCTAACCGCCGCGATGAGGTGCGACGCATTCAAGAACGGTTGAGTCGCGATGGTATCAGCGCAGCGCAAATGTCCGGTGACGTACCACAACACAGACGTATTCGGGTGCTGGAAAACTTCCGTTCCGGCCGCTTGCGCGTATTGGTGGCTACTGATGTGGCAGGCCGTGGTATTCATGTGGATGACATCAGCCATGTGGTAAATTTCACTTTACCGGAAGACCCCGATGATTACGTGCACCGCATTGGACGTACTGGTCGAGCGGGTACCACAGGGGTGTCCATTAGCTTTGCCGGTGAAGATGATGCTTATGCCTTACCGCCCATTGAAGCACTACTAGGGCATAAGATTCAGTGCGAAACGCCCAGCGAAGAGCTGTTAATCGCGCCACCTAAAAGCCGTTAAATAAGCCCCCAGCCTGAATAACTGTTGATTAACTCAGGCCTGCATTCAAGTACCAAAAAAGCCAGACGCTCTGCCAAGAGGTCTGGCTTTTCTGTAGGGTTTTTGCTGGTTAAGCTACTCAGGCACCTGCATGCGGCGAATGCGTCGCGTCAAACTAAGCATCAGTAGCATAAAGGTCAATAAAATAGGCATCACCGCAATATTAAAGAACTTCAGCTTAGTGCCCAGTGACTCAATATCCGCATTGAGTTGATAACGCACTTCACGCAGTTCTTTACGCAGTTGTAGCTTTTCAGCTAAAAACTCCTGCATGGCCGCTTGCTGCTCTTCAGTCAACAACAAATCCTGCTCGGGATCAGTGGCTTGCTGCAATGCGAAGAGCTTTTCCTCAGTGGCCGCTAGACGTGCTTGCAACGCTTGTTCTTTTTGATGAAAACGCTCTTGTGCGGTGCGCTGTAATTCATCCACCACGGTAAAGGGACGATTAAAGTTGCCCCGCGAGCGGACGCCAATCAACGCATCTGAGCCGGATAAGTTATCCAAAGCATTAATCGCAAAGCTGCCATTATCGGCCCAAGCTTGCGGCAAGCGCTGGCCAAAGAAGTTTTGCACCTGCACCCACATGCGATCACTCAGCAAATCGCTATCGGCAACCACCACCACATTAATATTGTCAGCACTTTGCAAGCCCGGCTCACGGCCTTCAACGCCCTCAGCAAAAGCGGTTTGCGCAGGGCCACTGATTCGTGCGGCTAATACATAGCGCTCACCAGTGGGTTCTAGCTCTGCCAGTAACTCCTCTGGGTTTTGCAGCATAGCAAAGCGCTGTGCTGCAAATGGCATGGCATATTCTGAACTGTGCAATAGGGGCGAAAACTCAGTTGTAGCACCCTCCAGTGGCTCTAAAATACCCGCTGTGGCCATGGTAATGTCATTCAGCTGAGCGGTCACTACATCACTGCTGGACAAGGCTTTTTTCGGCAAGTTTAACCAGCCTGGATGACGCACTGCACGTTGTTCAGGCCCCATACCCACTGACATTGCATAAACACCATCACCCACCACTTGGTCCGGCAGCATGCGCAATCCCCAAGCGGCAAATAACTCAGGCAAATCTGATGCTTTATCCAATGCCAACTCGCCCGGCAAGCCCATACCCGTGTCTGCTTCACTATAGGGATCAACAAACACCAGCAACTTACCGCCAGCTAACACAAACTGATCAATGGCATACAAGGTGGCTTCACTTAAGTGTTTGGGGTGCACTAAAAACAAGGTGGTGACCTGCTCAGGAATCAAGTCCACATCATCTTTAATACGCTCAATGTGGAACTGCTGACGCACTTCGTCCAACACCACCCAAGGTGGTAAAGCCTGCCCGATGCTACTATCAAAGCCACCATTGAGCGGCAAACTTGACATCACCCCAATCACTGGTCGTTCGCTTTGAGCTACGCTGCTTATTAAGCGGCTTAACTCATACTCCAACAACTCTTCTTGATCCAAAGCAAAAAATGGAATCACTTGCTGATCACCTTGAGCGTTCTCTGCCGCCAAACCAAAATACAGCTGTGCACCACCTTGATCCAAAGGTACAGCTTGCAACCCCAAGGCTGCCGCACGGTCTTCTTCCTCAGAAAACGCTTCTGGATCAATCACTTCTAGACGCAATTTACCATCAGCAAGGCGTACATAAGCCTCCAGCAATTCTTCAACCCGCTGCGCATAACTGCGTAACATTGGCACATCACGGGTGGCTTTATTGGAGTAGAAGTATTGTAAGCTCAGCGGTTCTTCAAGCTCATTGAGCAACTGCTGAGTTCCAGCAGAGAGGGTGTAGAGCTTTTGTTCGGTAAGGTCGAGCTGGGTGTTTTTAAAGAGTCCTGTGGAGAGCACATTAAAGCCAACAAAAGCCACTGCTATCAATAATAGGCCTACACTAGAATACAGTATTCGTTTCATAATCAGTCCGCCTTCTTCAAATCAATCACCACCGCTGTGGCTGTCAGCCATGCGGCAATAAAACTCAAGAAATAAAGAAGATCACGCACATCGATAACCCCTTTACTGATCGCTTGAAAACGCGTTAAAAAACTAAATGAAGCCACTGCATCCAACAACCATTGCGGTGCCCACCCGCTGAACACATCCAGTACCAGCGAGAAGCCACTGACCACAAATAAGAAACACAAGCTGACCGTTAATATGAAAGCAATCACTTGATTTTTAGCCATGGCCGACATGCATGAGCCTACCGATAAGTAGGCCCCCGCTAATAACCAACTGCCCAGATAACCCGTTAAAATGGCGCCATTATCAGGACTGCCTAAATAGTTAACAGTGATCACCATTGGAAAGGTCAATAGCAAAGCAATTCCAGCAAACAACCAAGCCGCCAAAAACTTACCCAAAACACTTTCTAAGCGGGTAATAGGTAATGTCATTAACAGTTCAATGGTGCCGCTTTTACGCTCCTCCGCCCACATGCGCATGGCCAAAGCCGGCACTAGAAACAGATACAGCCAAGGGTGAAAGTTAAAGAACGGATTTAAGTTAGCTTGCCCGCTCTCATAAAAACCACCTAAATAAAAAGTAAATACACTGCTCAGCACTAAAAACATCAGCAGAAATACATACGCCAATGGCGTGGCAAAAAAGCTGACAAATTCACGCCTAAAAATAACCGGCAGCTGTTTCATTGCGCATCTCCACGGGTCAAACTACGAAATACCTCATCTAAGCGGCCACGCTCCACTTCCAACTCGCGAACCTGCCAATTTTGCTCATGAATCAAGCGATTGACCGCGGGGAAAATCACTTGCCCTGGTTCAGCCAGTACCGTGAGACTGCCATCTAAAGCATTTTCTTCAATGCCGATGACCCCTGGCAGCGCCAGCAACAGCTGCTGATCTAAAGGCTGCTCAGCTAATAAAGTCACTGCTTGGTGATAACGCGAACGTGTTTGCAACGCATAAGGGGTTTCATCCACCAGCAAGCGGCCTTGATTAATCACCATAGCCCGCGTACAAAGCGCACTGACTTCTTCTAGAATATGCGTGGAAATAATCACAATACGGTCCACGGCTAACTCTTTAATCAAAGTCCGCACTTGGTGCTTTTGGTTGGGATCGAGGCCATCGGTGGGTTCATCAAGAATAAGCACTTTAGGTTCGTGCAACACCGCTTGAGCTAAACCAACTCTACGCTTAAAACCTTTCGATAACGTCTCTATGTTTTGCTCAACCACCCGCTGCAACTCAACTAAAGCAATGGCACGAGCGACGCGCTGCTGTAACTCTTGACCACGGTAACCGCGCACCTGGCCTATAAAACGTAAAAAGTCACCTACGGTCATATCACCATAACAAGGCGCACCTTCCGGCAAGTAACCAATCTGCCGCTGAGCTTGCAACGTTTTTTTGCCAATATCAAAGCCACAAATACTGACACTGCCCTCGCAAGGTGTTAAAAAACCTGTCAGCATTTTCATTGTGGTTGATTTACCTGCACCGTTGGGTCCTAAAAAACCCACTACTTCACCAGGCTCGATGGTAAACGAGAGGTCATCCACCGCCACCTGCTGAATAAAACGTTTAGTTAAGTGCTTTACTTCGATCATTCGTATTTCACCCTAACCACCCTCTAACGGAGCCACTGCGGATCATGAAATAGCCGCAAGTTAACTGTAAAACTTTGCCATTGCGTGTTGCAAAAAGAAAGAGCATAGCAGCCCAACCACGCTTTTAAAGGGTATTGGTGATTTACAGGCGCACCATGCAGTGCTGAGCAGCACATCGTGCAGGGTACGCAATGTGCGCTACACAGCCTGCCGCAACAGCTTGGAGACTGTCACAGCAGGCTGTGTAGCGACAGGCGTTTGTTTACTCTTCTGATATTTGCAGGACAACTTTACCATTGACTTGGTTGCTGGCCAGTCGCTCAAACGCTGCCTCCGCATCGGTCCACGCAAACACTTCATCGGCCTGTGCTTTGAGTGTTCCATCAGCAAATAATGGCCACACCTTTTCACCCAGCTGCGTCATCAGCTCGCCTTTAAAGGCATCGGTACGACTGCGCAATGTGGAACCAATCAGCTGAATGCGCTTGCCCAGCAACTGCGCTAAGTCCAACTCGGCACGACGACCACCCATTAAACCAATATTGACCCAACGTCCTTCCATGGCCAACATTTTAAGATTCAGTTGCGCATAGCTAGCACCCACTGGATCGAGAATCACGTCAAAAGGTGCGAAATCCTGTAACCCTTCAATGCTATCACCACGCACCACTCCACCCTCTGCGCCAAGGTCTTCGCAATAGGCTAAGCGCTCTGCTGAACCAACACTCACCCAGCATGGGCTTTTATATGCCTTACACAATTGAATGGCGGCCGACCCCACACCGCTGGCACCAGCATGCAACAAAACTTTTTCACCGGGCTGCACTTGGCCAAGCTGAAAGACATTCAACCAAGCTGTGGCATAGACTTCGGGTATCGCTGCGGCTTCCAGCATGCTTAAGCCTTCTGGAACAGGCAGCACATGCCGCGCATCCACGCACACCTCTTCCGCCATGCCGCCACCGGCTAAGAGTGCACAGACCCGATCACCCACTTGCCAATCACTTCCTGCGCCGACTTCAGTGATCACCCCAGCACACTCCAAACCCAAAACATCAGTCACGCCCTTTGGTGGTGGATACAAGCCTTTGGCCTGCAATAGGTCCGCACGGTTGAGTCCTGCGGCAACCACACGGATGCGTACTTGACCTTCACCACACTCCGGCGCGTCGCACTCAATTAAGGTTGGACGACCTTCGCTACCTTGCAATGCTTTCATTGTGCCTCCATATTGTTAACCATATGATTAACTGTACTTTTTTATCTGTATTTAAATTAGTGTACTGTTTTTTACTGAATACAGCCTACAATGGAACTGTAAACACTTTAGGTGGCCTAATATGCGTCATAACTCACTCAGACAAAGAATAAACATGAAGCACTTTATAACTCGCTCAGCCTTTGCTTTACTGATCAGCCTTGCAGTTTTACCTGCCGCCTATGCAGTCAGCAAAGCACAACAGTGGGACTATTTACAACCTGACCGCGAGCAAATGATCGCCAGTCTTAATGTTGTAGAGCTCCTCAGACGCCACCATTACAGCAAACCACCCTTAAATGATGCCCGCTCGCAAAAAATTTATGCAGGCTACTTAAAGATGCTTGATCCGGCACGGATGTACTTTACCGCTGCTGACATCCAAGCCTTTGATCGCTGGGCTACACAATTTGATGACTTTTTAAAAAGCGGCAATTTAAAGCCTGGTTACGCCATCTACAACCGCTATTTAACCCGTCACAATCAATACCTAGACTACGCGCTTAACAAGCTTAATAAAGGTGTGGATGCCATCGACTTTAGTATTGAAGAGTCATTTGACACCGACCGTGAAAATGCTGCCTGGGCGGACAGTGAAGAGGCTTTGCAAGACTTATGGCGCAAGCGTTTAAAAGATGAAATCTTACGTTTAAAAATCGCCAACAAAGAACCTAAAGCCATCGAAGAGCTGTTAGTTAAACGTTACCAAAACCAACAAAAACGCCTTCTGCAAACCCGCAGTGAAGATGTGTTTCAGGCTTACATTAACGCTTTTGCACAAACCTACGACCCCCATACCACCTACTTATCGCCGGATAACGCAGAAAACTTCGACATCAATATGAGCTTGTCGCTGGAAGGTATCGGCGCCATGTTACAAGCGGATAATGAGTATGTAAAAATTGTCCGCCTGATCCCTGCAGGCCCTGCTGAAAAAAGTAAACTACTGGCCCCAGCAGATAAAATCATTGCCGTGGGTCAAGGCAAAAAAGAGTTAGTGGACGTGATTGGCTGGCGTCTCGATGAAGTGGTTAAACTGATTCGTGGCCCCAAAGGCTCACAAGTGCGCCTAGAGATTATCCCCGCCAGCAACCCACCCAATGACCTGACAAGCAAAACTGTCACTTTGACCCGCGAGGCGGTCAAGCTAGAAGAGCAAGCAGCCAAAAAGTCCATTCTTCACTTGGATCAGGAAGGTCGTGAAGTAAAGCTGGGTGTCATTGAAATCCCTGCTTTTTACCTGGACTTTAAAGCCTACCGCGCCGGTGATCCTGAGTACAAAAGCACCACCCGCGATGTCAAACGTTTAATCACTGAGCTGCAAGAAGAACAGGTGGAAGGCATTGTCATTGATCTGCGCAATAACGGTGGTGGTTCTTTACAAGAAGCCACTGAGTTAACTGGCTTGTTTATTGAGCAAGGCCCCACCGTATTGGTACGCAACAGCGATGGGCGCATTGATGTGCTCTCCGATGATCAACAAGAGGTCTTCTACACCGGCCCGCTGACTGTCTTGGTCAACCGTTTATCAGCCTCTGCTTCAGAGATTTTTGCCGGTGCCATGCAAGATTATCACCGCGCACTGATTATCGGTGGGCAAACCTTTGGTAAAGGCACAGTGCAAACCATTCAACCCCTTAATCACGGTGAACTCAAACTTACCCTCGCTAAGTTCTACCGCGTTTCAGGGAAAAGCACCCAGCATAAAGGGGTGATTCCAGATATCAGCTACCCTGCTGACATGGATATCAATGAGATTGGTGAAAGCGCATTGCCAGAAGCCATGCCATGGGACAGCATTAAACCTGCTTACCAGCCCAGCAAAGACCCGTTCAAACCTTTTATTGCCGAATTGATTGCTCGCCACGATGCGCGCACCATGGACGATCCAGACTTTGTCTTTAGTCGTGACCGCTTGGCCCTGAACCAGCGTTTGATGCAAGACACAGTGGTCAGCCTTAACGAAGTCGAGCGCCGTGCACAATATGCCAAAATTGAGCAGAAACAATTGGCCATTGAAAACGCCCGTCGCAGCAGCAAAGGTGAAAAACAGTTAAAAACCTTAATCAAGGATGAAGACGACCAGTTAGCTGCCATTGCAGACGAAAAGGACTTAAAGCCTGAAGAGGACGCCTACCTTTCTGAAACAGGCCGAATCTTATTAGACTGGCTCAGCCTGGCACCCATGGCCAGCCGTCAATAATATCGAGCTCACACATAAAACCCGCCAAATGGCGGGTTTTTATTAGGTTACATATTGAATAGAGGCGCTTAACTCATACCCTCTAGCACAGCCATTTTCTGCTTTATGCGCTGAGCATCTTCTGCGCTGGGTGCTAATTGCGGCCCCCCTTCTTCGTATAACTCCAGCAAGCGTTTTAATGCCAGTGGGTGACCTGCTTGTCCAGCCAGTTCCCACCAATGCACCGCCTGCAAAGCGTTGGCCGGCTCGTTTAATGAACCTTTTAAACACTGCACACCCACCTGGTATGCTGATTTAGCATCACCTGCTTCTGCGGCTAAACGCAGCAAACGCAAGCCTTCATTTTGTGCTGCTAAGCCTTGTCCACGGTGTAACAGCACATGACCATAAAATGCCCGTGCTGCCACATCATCATAATGACTCATGCGCGCAAAACGCTCTTGCATCCATAACCAAATCCGCTGATTTTCAACTGCCCAACGCTGGTTAAATAACTTACGTGCCACCGTATAACCTACTTTCGCTCGCCATTTTGCAAAGATCATGCTGACACCTCCGGGTAGTTGAATTGATAAACTTTTGCCAACTCAGCTTGCAGCCAAGCTGCCACATTGGTTTCATCAAACGTCCCCTGAAAACAACCCAATTGCTGCACCCATTGCAAAAAACCAAGCTGTGGATGGGCCGGCTGCGCCTGACTGACCACTAAGGCGCTGCGCAATGGCCAACCGTGCCCATGGTCCTCAGCGGCCAGCTTTTCCAACGCTAAAGCTAGACGACGCACACTGGGGGCTGGCAGTTGCAACTGCTCAATAACTTGTCGGTAAGTAATTACAGACTGTTGTTTTTGCACAGCCGCCAGCAGCTTAAGCAAACCTTGTTGCTGCTCGGCAGTTAACGCCAAAGAGTTACTCATTGTTCCAGCCAGAAACTTTCAGTGCACGCGCTAAGGCACGCTTAAGCACAGCACTGGCCTCACGCTCTCCGCTTTCAATCATTTGCAAATAATGCGGACTGATACCCGCATCACGGGCCACATCGTCTATGCTTAATCCCGCTTGCTCACGAATAGCTTTCAGCTCACGCAAGCTGGCTAAACCAGCCTCGTGCTCAACGCTCTGACTGGCCTGTTCGCTACGCCCTGCTTCTTTCAACAGTTGTTGATATTGCGCCCATGGCAGCACTGCATATTCTGGCTGGCCATCACGGCTGATCACTTGTACATCCATAATCTGTGTCCAAACTTATTAAAGTATAATAACTCAGCAGTGCAATCATCTTACCTGAGAGCTTAGAAAAGCACATACTGACGGTTAAACAAACTTGCTCTAAACCACTACTCTTATCCGGAGCCACACAACTGACTTTAATAACACACAACCAAAAACGCCCTGACATGCAGGGCGTTGTTGTGCAGCAATAAAGCGACTTTTATTCTTCAGGCACTGCTTCCGTGTCGTCATTGAGCAGTTCAATGCTGTCGTCTTCTGGCAGACCTTCAACACCCAGTAACTCCACTTCAAAGAGCAACGCTGAGTTGGCTGGAATAGCTGGGGTTGGACTTTGTGGACCGTAGGCCAGCTCGCTGGGAATATAAAACTTAAATTTCTCACCCACTTTCATCAACTGCAATCCTTCAACCCAGCCTGGAATCACTCCAGCCACTGGAAATTCAACCGGCTCACCACGTTGAATGGAACTGTCAAAGACTGAACCGTCCACTAAAGTGCCTTCATAGTGCACTCGCACTACATCACTGATTTTAGGCTGTGCGCCTTCGGCTGCTTTAAGTACTTCATACTGCAAACCTGACTCAGTAGTAATCACGCCATCGCGCTTTGCATTTTCAGCTAAGAAATCTGCACCGGCTTTGGCCACTTCATCATTGAGTGCATTCATACGCTCTTGCGCACGGGCCTGTAAAAAGCTAAACGCCTCCATCAGCTCATCATCCGACAAGCGCTGCTCAGTATTACTGAGGGCGTCTTCAATACCCAACGCCACCGCTTGAGAGTCAAGATCATCCATGCCTTCTTGACTGAGGTTTTTACCCATGCTCAAACCAATGCCATACGAGGCTTTTTGCGCAGGTGTCTTAAGTTCAGAACTGACCGCGGCTTGGTTGTCACAGCCTGCTAATACTAAACTGAGTACAGCGACTGAGGCTGCTAAACGATGTAGCTTCATTAATTATGTCCTTAGCGTATGCCTTACGGCGTATAGAGAGTACAAAACCTTGATGTTAACAGCCAGCTCTAGGCGCTGGCTACCCTCATAAGATACTAATTGGTCAGATGAGTTCAATGCTGAGACGCCTGGGCAGCTACTCGCGAACCTAACCAGCTGCTTGAGGCATGCATTCTATTCTGCGCGGGCTACCTGCCGTTCTGCGGGGCGCCGCGCACCGGCCACCAGCTTATCAATGGCGCGTGCAGCAGCTGCCAAGCCAAAACTGGCGGTCACTGTCATGGCAGCCCCAAAGCCGCCAGCACAGTCAAGTCTAACCCCCTCACCAACAAAACTTTTATTTTGGCACACACTGCCATCGGGGTTTGGATAACGCAGTTGCTCTGTGGAAAACACACAGGGCACACTGTAGTGACGGCCTGGCGTACGGGAAAAGTTATACGTACTGCGCAAGCGTGAACGCACCCGCGCTGCCAACGGATCATTAAAAGTCTTATTTAAGTCTGTAATACGAATCTGCGTTGGATCAATTTGCCCGCCAGCACCACCAGTGGTAACTATTTGGATTTTACGCCGCTTGCACCAAGCAATCAGCGCCGCCTTAGCCTGTACACTGTCAATACAGTCCACTACAAAATCTAAGTCATCGGTTATATATTCTGCAATATTGTCTTGGCTAACAAAGTCAGCCACCGCATGCACTTTGCAGTTTGGATTAATTGCTTCTAAGCGCTGCGCCATCACCTCAACTTTGATTTGCCCCACGGTGTCAGTCAAGGTATGGGCTTGACGGTTACTGTTGGTGATACAAATATCATCTAAATCAAATAAAGAGATTTCACCCACCCCTGAGCGCACCAATGCTTCTGCAGCCCAAGAACCCACACCACCAATCCCCACCACTGCCACATGGGCAGCGGTTAAACGTTGCAGGCCTTGCACGCCATACAGCCGGGCAATTCCACCAAAACGCAACTCATCCATCCAACACCTCTAAAACTGATCTATTTAAGCTTGCCACTTCACAGTGCTTACAAAACAAGCCATGTTTCACTACACTGTAATAATGCTACTGAGCACCCGTGCTGCGAAACACGGCCTGCTCGTTATATTTCCATATTGTATTTATATTCATCTAGCCTGGTGACTGGCATGCTAATCTGTCCCATCTGCCAAGCGGCACTGACTGCGCACAACAACAGTTTACGCTGCAGTAATCAACACAACTTTGACCGTGCTCGACAAGGCTATATCAATTTACTGCCCGTACAACATAAAAAAAGCCGCGCGCCCGGCGATAATTTAGCCATGGTGCAGGCTCGGCGTAACTTTTTATCTGCCGGACACTATGCACCGCTAGCACAACGTTTTGCCACTTTAATGCAAGAGCGCCAACCACAGCAATGGTTGGATATCGGCTGCGGTGAAGGCTATTACAGCGAACGCATTGCTCAAGCTTTACATAATAGCCAAGGCTATGCAGTGGATATTTCCCGCGATGCGGTTAAGCAGGCTTGTCAACGCAGTGGCGATATTACTTGGCTGGTTGCCAGCATGGCTCGTCTACCTCTAGCTTCTGCAAGCTGTCAGGCTATTGCGAGTATTTTCAGCCCAATAGATTGGGCCGAAGCACAGCGTGTGCTGGCTCCCGGTGGTGCTTTATTACGTATGGGCCCCAGCAGCGAGCACCTGTTGGAGCTGCGCCAACGGCTCTATACTGAAGTACACCATTACGACGACCGCAAACATTTACAACAGGTACCTGCGGGGATGCGTCATGTTTACAGCGAAAATCTCTACTTCCATCTTTCCCTTGATGACGCCCAGCAGCGCAGCGAGCTGTTAGCAATGACCCCGCACGGCTGGCGAGCCAGCGCAACACAGCGTGAAGCGGTGATCAATCAACCATTAACCACCACCATTGCCGTTCGTTATGACTGGTTCGAAAAAACGGAAAACTAAACATGCGCCAACCTGATATTGAAATCTACCTCAAAGACACTGACCGAGCTGCTGTGGCCCAATGGCTGGCTCAAACGCTCAATGCTCCTTGTTCTTGGCAGCAAAAAGGCCGCGTATTCCGCTGCGTATGCGCGGGCATCTCCATCATTTGGTTTGAACGTGCGGTGGGCGCTTGGCATAGTTTACTGTTCGAAAGCTCGCAAACCCCTTGGCTCAATGACCTGCAATGCGCACAAGCTGCTGCTGCTTATCTGCAGGTCACTGTGCGCTGCGCACCGGGTGGCTGGCAAGAAGCCGATGGCGAAAAAGACGCCGACCGTTGGTTACAAGTTAACGCGGATGGCCAACTCGAAACCATCACTTGGTACACCTCTTAAACCTCTCAATAAGCGCACTGGGCACAGCCCTATACAATAAAAAACGCCAGTTAAAACCTTGGAGAATTCATGTTTGTAATACGCTACACGGTATTTGCCACAGTTATATTAGGTAGTTTAGTTACGCTGTTATTAGCTTTTTTGAATCCTTGGTGGTTATTGCTCAGCGTTATATTTATTGCTCTAACGGTGGTGGGAATCATTGATGTACGGCAAAGTCACTCGGCTTTACGCCGCAACTACCCGATTGCTGTACATATTCGCTACATGTTTGAAACACTGCGCCCAATGTTGCGTCAATACATTGTCGAAGCCGATGATGACGAAGTGCCCTTTTCCCACGATCAACGCACGCTAGTTTATCAACGCGCCAAGTCTGAACTGGAAACCCGTGCCTTTGGTACCGAGCAAAATGTCTATGGCACACGCTATGAATGGATTAATCACTCGGTAAACCCAACCAAAGTAACCGATGACAATTTCCGTATTAGTATTGGTGGCCCAAACTGCAAGCGACCTTATTCAGCCAGTATCTTTAATATTTCCGCGATGAGCTTTGGTTCTTTATCACCCAACGCCATTCGTGCTTTAAATAAAGGTGCGCAGCTGGGTGGCTTTTACCAAGACACGGGTGAAGGCTCCATCTCCACTTACCACCGCGAATACGGCGGAGATATTGTTTGGCAAATTGGTTCCGGTTACTTTGGCGCACGCAATGACGATGGCACTTTTAGTGCTGAGCGTTTTGCTGAACGAGCAACTCTTGACCAGGTCAAAATGATCGAAGTGAAGCTCTCGCAAGGCGCCAAGCCTGGCCACGGTGGCATGCTGCCAGGCCCCAAGGTTAACGCTGAAATTGCGCGCACCCGCGGTGTGCCCGTCGGTGAAGACTGTATTTCACCAGCCGCCCATTCAGCGTTCTCTACTCCGGAAGAACTGCTGCATTTTATTGCTCAGTTACGCACCCTGTCTGACGGTAAACCCACTGGTTTTAAACTGGCCATTGGTCACCCTTGGGAATGGTTCGCCATTGCTAAAGCCATGCTCAGCACCGGCATCACTCCAGACTTTATCGTAGTCGACGGTGCAGAGGGCGGCACTGGTGCAGCGCCATTAGAGTTTTCGGATCACATTGGTACGCCGATGCGTGAAGGTCTAATGCTGGTGCATAACACCCTAGTGGGCATTAATTTACGGGATAAAGTGAAGGTTGGCGCGGCAGGTAAAATTATCACTGCATTTGATATTGCCCGCACGCTTTCCCTAGGTGCAGACTGGTGCAACTCTGCCCGTGGCTTTATGTTTTCCTTAGGCTGTATTCAATCTAAAGTCTGTCATACTGACCACTGCCCCACCGGTATCGCCACCCAAGACCCACAACGCTGGCAAGCACTTGATGTCGCTGATAAAGCCGCTCGAGTACACAATTTTCATACCCGTACCGTAGCCACACTGCGTGAAATCCTTGAGTCTGCGGGTTTAAAGCACCCCAGCGATCTTGGCCCTGAGCATATTATCCGGCGTGTCTCGCCCACTTTAGTGCGCTCACTGTCCACTTTGCACCCGTTTTTGCAGCCTGGTGATTTACTGGATCCAGAGCAACTGCCAGAACATGTACTGTTTCAAAGGTTTTGGCCTGCTGCACGTGCGGAAAGCTTTGCTTACTTTAAATCTTGAATTGTGCAAGCAAGCGATGTGCAACTGGCCGAAAGAGAAATGAGCGGTTTACGACAAGGTTACTTGCTCGATCTTGGCAACGTTATTGGCCAGCAAGTCACCCGCCCTGTACGGCCTAATCAAGTGATTGCAACCCATGCTTTAGGCGCAAAAGCAATCAGTCTTGCAGCTGCTCAGCCAACACAGCGCACAACATGGACAATTTCTTACCACCAATAACTTCTCAGCTGACCAACGGGGCTTACTCAAATTCGCTGCTAACAGCCCGCTACAAGCGCAATCGATTGACAGTAGCCAACAATTAAACGAGCTTATCGAGCAATGCCAGCAAGCCAGTCTACGCAATGGTCGCCTGATTCGCAGCAACCAAACCAGCATTAACAGTATGCTGGATATCACTCGCGGTGCAGACGCACCCAAACTGTATGATAAAATCGGCAGCGCCACCAGTATCTTGACGAAACCAACAACACAGTGGCCTGCGGCTTTAGATTCCACGGTTTACAGGGCGCACAACAGCGCACCATTGAGCGTTTCGTGTACCAGTTGCAACGCGAAGCCCGTCGCAGCGAAGAATCGTCATTTTTTAACGCTTTAAAAAAGCACAACTCTTGCTCACACCCAACAAACACCAACAAAAAAGCCAGCATTTGTATGCTGGCTTTTTTGCTTAAGATTAACTCTTAATATGGCGTCCCCTAGGGGACTCGAACCCCTGTTACTGCCGTGAAAGGGCAGTGTCCTAGGCCACTAGACGAAGGGGACGAAACCTTCATTGGCACAACTTTAATTTTGTTGCGCCAAATTCCAACTTCTGGAAATTGGTGGAGCTAAACGGGATCGAACCGTTGACCTCTTGCATGCCATGCAAGCGCTCTCCCAGCTGAGCTATAGCCCCATCTCGTGGACGACGCGTAATATAGGACTAAACACTTTTTATGTCAACTATTTATTGCAAATAATCTTAAAAACAGTGAAACACTGCGTTTTTAGCCCTTTTCTACAGGTCAACATTGCAAATTACCGTACAACTGCGCGTACAGACCCGCCTCAGCGATAAGCTCATCATGGCTGCCACTTTCAGCAATTCGGCCATCGGCCAGCACCAAAATACGATCAGCCTGTCTCACGGCACTTAAACGGTGTGCAATGATCAAGGTGGTGCGGCCCGCCAAAAAGCGATTAAGCGCACGGTGCACAGCCAGCTCTGTGACACTGTCTAATGCAGAAGTGGCTTCATCTAAAATCACCACCTTGGGATCGCTCAGCACCATTCGCGCAATGGCTAGACGTTGCCGCTGCCCACCTGATAAGCGCACCCCAGCACGACCAATCACAGTATTCAGCCCTTTGGGTAGTGCCTTGACCGTCTCAGTAAGCTGAGCAACTTCTAGTGCCTGCCAGCACGCTTGGTCAGTGTGTGCCCGGCCCATGCACAGGTTGGCCCGCAAAGTATCATTAAATAAAGCAGGCGCTTGCAGAACCACAGCTACATGCTCACGCACCCCTGCCAAACCAATGTCTTGCAAGGTGGCTGCGCCATAACGTATATGCCCAGCATCGACACTGTATAAACCCAGCAATAACTGCACTAGGGTACTTTTACCGCCCCCACTGGCCCCCACAATGGCAACCTTCTCTCCTGCCTTTACAGTAAAGCTGAGCTGATCCAGTACCTGTTCATCAGCGTAAGCAAAACGTACAGTCTCAACACTGAGTGAAACTGTTTTACGGTCTGCAAAAGGATCCTTCCGTGCGGGATAGTCCACTTCATCTTGCCGCTCAAGCAGTTGATTAATTCGCACTAAAGCACCATCTGCCGCATAAAAGGCATACTGAATATTCAGCATTTGTTCAATGGGCCCAATCATAAACCACAAATAGCTGAACACCGCTAACATCTGACCGATGGACAGGTCCGAAAACAATACCGTTAGCATGGCTACTGCCCGGAACACATCAATACCGTACTGAAACAACAAACCACTGGCCCGCGTGGCGATATCAGTCTTCCACTGTGAACTGATGGCTCGGTCGCGAACATCCTTGGCACGTTTCACTAACCGTGCAAAAAAGAACTCTTGGTGGTTCCCTGCCCGAACCTCTTGGATCGCATCTAAAGTTTCATTTAAACTTTGAGTAAATACCGCGGTACTGTCGTTTTCCAGTTTCTTTAAATGTTTTACGCGTTTGCCCAATTTAATCGTAAAAAACACCACTATTGGGTTAAGCAATAAAATCAATAGCGCCAACTGCCAATGCATCCATAACAACACCGTTGCAGTACCTAGCAAAGTTAAGGTTGAAACCAAAAAGCGGCTGAGGGTTTCACCAATAAAAGCATCTAGGGTTTCCAAGTCAGTGACTAAATGAGTGCTGACTGTGCCACTGCCTAGACTTTCATACTCGTACAGAGAGATACGCTGCAGGCGTGCTAGCAAGCGTTTACGGACTTGATACACCACATCCTTTGACAGGTGGGTGAACATTTTGCTTTGCGCTACATTAAAAAGCAGCGCAGCCAGTCTGAGCAACAGCGATAACACCAATATAAAAGCAATATAGCCCACTGCGTGTTGCCAGACCCCTGGCAGCACGCGATTCATTAACTGCAGCGCCTGACCGCCCTGCTCCAAGAGCACAGCATCTACAAGTAACGGTAAAAGCAAAGGTATGGGCACACTGCATAAGGTCGCTAAGATGGCCAACAGGTTAGCGATGACTAAACTGCGTTTATGCTCAACAGCTAAACGCCGAATATACCCCCAGCCTATTTGATCAGTTACCTGCATAAACAGAGATCCAGCGGTTAAGAATTGGCTCTAAGCTTGCGTAAGGCTGATAACCATTAGTGATGACCGTATATTTTTGCTCGTGCAAAGCAAGCAGTGTTGGAAATCCAGCCACAGATACACTGCGCACCCAAGCAAATTCTTGTTGTGTGGCAAGCTGGGTTTCTGCAGCATGCCAAGCATTAGCGAAGGTTTCAGGGCAATAACCCGCCTGGGCTGCCAACTCACACAGTGTAGCGGCCTGGGTAATATCCTGGCTGTCCTGATAGAAAGCGCGTTGCAAGCGCTCCAAAAAGCTAAATAACAAATTAGCATTCAATGTCCGTGCAACAACTAAAGCACGACAAGCCGGCTCAGTGTCATACAGAAAGTCACTCGGCAAAGCGTTGGTAAAATTAAACGGCTGGCCTGTAGTTTCTGCTACTCGTCGCCAATGACTTAGAATAGCTGCGCGCTTATTTTCATCCAAAACAGCTTGCTCACCGGTGCGCAGCCCGCCGACTCTTAAAGTCACTGGAATCTTGTCAATGTGCGCACGCTGCAACACCTGCCGCAGCACTGGGCTAAACCCCCAACACCAAGAACACATGGGATCTAGAATATATATCAGCTGCGTGCGATGCATGGTTTCTCCTATGGCTATAGTCACACCCGAAAACACCTTAACTAACGCCACAGCGGAGCAGTGGAGCAGATTAAACAGTGCTTTCACTTGAGAGGCGTCAGTTTACCCGATTCAGCTGGCAGTTTAAGGTTTTAACGCGGAGTTTTTCGCTTTCATAAAATAAAAAAACGCTGCAAACTCTCGCTTGCAGCGCTTTAGATACACCTTATTAAACTGTATTCATTATTTATAATTCTGCGGCAACGCGCGATCCTTGATCAATGGCGCGTTTTGCATCCAACTCAGCAGCAACATCAGCACCACCAATCAAATGCACACTCACCCCAGCGGCCTGCAAATCATCTTGCAGCTCACGCAAGGGCGTTTGTCCTGCACAAAGAACCACATTATCCACTGCCAACACCTGCGGCTCACCACCAGCAACACTGATGTGCAAACCTTCATCGTCAATTTTTAAATACTCCACAGCTGGGATCATCTTAACTTGCCTGGTTCTTAAGCCCGCACGGTGCACCCAGCCCGAAGTTTTACCTAAACCGGCACCCACTTTGCTTTTCTTGCGCTGCAGTAAATACACTTGACGGGCAGCAGCTGCTGGCTTGGGTTGTACACCGGCCACACCACCACGGGCCTCCAAGCCTAAATCTATGCCCCATTCTTTCCAAAAAGCCTCACGGTCTAAACTGGTGCTTTCACCGCTGTGGGTCAGCAATTCGGACACATCAAAACCAATTCCACCAGCGCCAATCACCGCCACGTTCTCACCCACCGGCTTGCGCTCTAAAATCGCATCCAAATAACCCATCACCTTAGGGTGATCAATGCCTGGTATTTCAGGCACACGGGGCACAATACCTGTTGCCAACAACACCTCATCGAAATCTTGCTCTAGTAAATCTTGTGCAGTGACACGCTGACCCAACTGTACATTCACCTGGGTAGCTTGCAGCTTATGCTCAAAATAACGCAAGGTTTCATAGAACTCTTCTTTGCCAGGAATTAATTTGGCCACATTAAACTGCCCACCGATTTCTTGGGCCGAATCAAATAAGGTCACTGTATGACCGCGCTCTGCCGCCACAGTAGCTGCAGCTAGACCTGCAGGCCCTGCACCCACCACAGCAATTTTCTTCACCTTAATGGTGGGGATATAATTTAATTCCGTTTCGTGGCAAGCGCGGGGATTCACTAAGCATGAAGTTAGCTTGCCACTGAAGGTGTGATCCAAACAGGCTTGGTTACAACCAATACAGGTATTGATCTCATCGGCTTTACCCGCTGCAGCCTTATTAACAAAATCGGGATCAGCCAAAAAAGGACGCGCCATGGAAACCATATCGGCTTGGTTATCGGCCAAGATGCTTTCCGCTATTTCTGGAGTGTTGATTCGGTTGGTGGCCACCAAAGGAATGGCCACCTCGCCACGTAATTTCGCAGTGACATGGGCAAAGGCGCCGCGGGGTACTTTAGTGACAATTGTCGGAATGCGCGCCTCATGCCAACCAATCCCAGTATTCAAAATAGTCGCACCGGCTGCTTCAAGTGCCTTAGCCAACTGAACAATCTCTTCCCAGCTGCTGCCTTTTTCCATTAAATCCAGCATCGACAGACGGAAAATCATAATAAATTCAGAGCCCACAGCCTCGCGCACTCGGCGCATAATCTCAACAGCAAAGCGCATACGGTTTGCATAACTGCCGCCCCACTGATCAGTGCGCTGGTTGGTATGGGTTACCAAAAACTGGTTAATTAAATACCCCTCAGAACCCATAATTTCTACGCCATCGTAATTGGCAGACTTGGCCAACACTGCGCAATTCACAAAGTCTTGGATCTGTTTTTCAATGCCGTCCTCATCCAACTCTTTAGGCTTAAATGGATTAATCGGCGCTTGAATTGCACTGGGTGCCACAAGTTTTGGGCTGTAGGCGTAGCGACCGGCATGGAGAATTTGCAAGCAAATTTTACCACCTGCTTCATGCACAGCTTGCGTCACTATTTTATGCTGTTCAGCTTCTTGCGGGGTGCTAAGTTTAGCTGCGCCGGCATACACACCACCTTCTTCGTTCGGCCCTATACCACCGGTAACAATAAGCCCGACTCCGCCCCGCGCCCGCTCAGCAAAATATGCTGCCATGCGCTCAAAACCATTGGGACGCTCCTCCAAACCTGTGTGCATAGAACCCATTAGCACACGGTTTTTTAAGGTGGTAAAACCCAGGTCCAACGGGGACATCATATGGGGGTAATGTGGATTTGACATTGAAATTCTCCAGAGCGGCAGCAACGCAAGACTGTTGATTTTGTTATACGCCACCCTGCGGGCAGCACTTGATCAGTGAATGTTTCACACAATAGACTGCAATGCACAGCCGCTCAATGACCCAATAGAACAAAATAATGATTATAATAAACATCGAGACAGCCATAGAGTAAAGAATGAGCATGCAAACCAAGCACCCCAATATGCGTTTAGGCGATTTATCCGTGGGTTTTGTGCACGCTATTGCGGCCGCTAGCGAGTTGCACGGGCAGCCGGCCACCGAATTACTGGAAAAGTTTGAGTTGACCCCTGAGCGTTTGGCCCAGCCCCATGCACGCTTGTCCATTCCACGCTATATGCGCCTTGGTCATGCCGCTATTCAGCTGACCGGCAATTCAGCTTTAGGCCTAACCATTGGTCAGCACACTTTACTCAGCCACCTTGGCCTGGCCGGTGTTACAGCGGCACAAGCACCCAATGTACGTGCAGCTGCTCGCTGCATAAGTCGCTTCGAACCTTTGTATGCACAAAATTATCGCGGTGCCAGTCAACTCTTGGAAGACAGCCAAGGTGCCTGGTTCAGCTTCTATTCCATTGCGCCCTACAATGTTTACAATTACTTTGTAGTTGAGTCAGTGTTATTAGGCTGGATCAACCAGTTACGCCACGTGTGCCAACGCCCCCTAGAAGTCGAGCTTATACAAATTGAATACCCAGAGCCCAGTTATGCTGCAGCATTTTCTAAGCTACTCAGCTGCCCTATTGAATTTAATGCGCCACACAATCGTATTCGACTGAACAAAAACAGCTTAGCCCTGAGCAATCCACAACACTGCGCCAGCACTTGGTATGGATTGCTGGAACTCTGTGAGCAACAGTTAGCAATAAAAACCCGTAGTAGCAGCTTAGTGGAGCAGGTCAAACAGCTGATCGCTCCGCTGTTAAAAAATGGCGAACCCAGTATTGCACTCATCGCGAAAAAAATGCAGCTACCCACCTGGACACTCAGACGTCGACTGGCTGCACAAGGCACCCAGTTTAGGGCGTTAATTAATCAAACCCGTTACGACCTAGCCTGCAGCTATATCAGAGACACTGAGCTCACTTTCAGTGAGATTTCTTGGCTGTTGGGCTTTTCTTCTGCTGAAGCCTTTCAACGGGCTTTCAAGCGCTGGTCACAACAAACACCTGGACAGTTTCGCCAATCCATACAGCGACCTGTTTAAGGAAACCAAGCAAGCCTTGCTGGCTCGGTGGGAAATTTTGCTCAAAAACAGTTATAAACCGTTAGTTGACACAGATACTCACACAAATTTCTATATGCGGTAAGCTATAGCGCGTTATAATTGATGAATTATCAGTTTTCTTATTACCTACTTAAAAGACCTATAAGTTTATGTATAAAATTTTCGACACAGTAGATGGAGCTGCTTACTACACAGCACAGCGGCTTTTCTCCAAAATACAAGCAATGCCTGCTGCGGTCTTGGGTCTGGCCACTGGCAGCACTATGAAGCCTGTATACAGCCAACTGCTACAGCTCCTCAATGAAAATCCGGTGGATTTATCGCAACTCTGTACCTATAACCTCGATGAGTACATCGGTTTAAGTGCGCAGCACCCGCAAAGCTACAACTACTATATGTATGAGTATTTGTTTTCAAAGCTGAACCTGTCCCCACAAAACACTCACTTACCCGATGGTTTAATCAGTAATTGTGAGGTTGTGTGTCAAGCCTACTCGCAAGCTATTGCCAGTAAAGGCGGCCTTGACCTGCAATTGCTCGGTATCGGCTCAAATGGACATATTGGCTTTAATGAGCCCTACACCAGCTTTGAAAGCCGCACTCATGTAGTGGAACTTTCAGAGCAAACCCGCATCGATAACAGCCGTTTTTTCGATGATCAAAGTGAAATGCCCACCCATGCCATTACCATGGGTATTAAAGATATTTTAGAAGCAAAAGAAATTATTTTAATGGCCACTGGGCGCAATAAAGCTGAAATCATGGCGCAACTCTTTGCTAGCCAAATTGATGAGGCATTACCTGCCTCGGCCCTTAAAAAACATAGTAATCTAACCATAGTTCTGGATCGTGAAGCCGCGGCTTTATTACCAGAGCAAGCATTAAAAAATGCCATCTAAACGGCTCACAGCAAAAGGATACTTACTATGCGTGCTTATCTCACAGGCTTTTTCGCTTTACTTTTTGCCACGCAGGTCTACGCCTTTTCATTAAGCGATTTAAGCCAAAGCCAAGCCGACGATGGATTAAAAGCTATGCTTGAACAAAGCACCCGCGCGGCAGTGCAGCAATTGGGGCAACCCGGTGGTTTTAATGATAACCCCGAGGTGCGCATTGAACTGCCTGGCAACTTGGGTAAAGCAGCCCGCGCTATGAAAATGTTTGGCCAAGGCAAGCAAGTCACCGCCCTAGAGAACAGTATCAATAGTGCCGCAGAGCAAGCGATTCCAGAAGCACAAGCGCTGTTACTGGATGCGGTTAGAAAGATGACCATCAGCGATGCTAAAGGGATTTTAAACGGCCCTGAAAACTCCGCCACCGCTTATTTAGACAAAAGCAGCCGCGAGCAATTACGCAGCCGTTTTTTACCAATCATTCAACAAGTCACCCAGTCATCCGGTTTGGCCCAGCAATACAACAACTTTGCCGGACAAGCGGCCAATTATGGAGTGATTGATACAAAAGACGCATCCATTGAACACTATGTCACTGAACAAGCGCTGGACGGGCTATTTACTGTTATTGCTGAACAAGAAGCGGCCATTCGACAAAACCCTGCACAGGCTGCCACGAATATAGCAAAAAAGGTTTTTGATCTCATTCGCTAATAATTTTTGGAGAGCCGAACAGAAAAACACCGCCCAAAGGCGGTGTTTTTGTTTGCGAGCATGCATCCTGACCCATTACTTTTCAACAAATGCGCGCTCAATAACATAATCCCCTGCTGTGCCTAGCCGAGGCGATATCTGCAAACCAAAACTATCCAGAACTGCACTGGTTTCATCAAGCATTTCTGGACCACCGCAAATCATTGCGCGATCATGCTCTGGGTGCATAGGCGGCAAACCCACATCTTCAAACAGCTTGCCACTGCGCATCAACTCAGTAATTCGTCCCTGATTACGGAAAGGCTCACGGGTAACCGTTGGGTAATAAATCAATTTATCGCGCAGCTGTTCACCAAAATACTCATTCTGCGGCAAGCTCTCAGTAATAAAGTTGCTGTACACCACATCGCTAACATAGCGCACACCGTGCACCAAAATCACTTTTTCAAAGCGCTCATAGGTTTCAGGATCTTGGATCACACTCATAAAAGGTGCTAATCCCGTCCCGGTACTTAACAAGTAGAGATTTTTACCTGGCAATAAATCACTTAATAATAAAGTGCCGGTAGGTTTCTTACTGACTTTAATGCGATCGCCTTCTTTTAGATGCTGCAGGCGCGAGGTTAAAGGGCCATTGGGTACTTTAATACTTAAAAACTCTAAACGATCTTCATAATTTGGACTGACAATGGAGTACGCACGCAACAACGGACGGCCTTCCACTTCTAGACCTATCATCACAAACTGCCCGTTTTCAAAGCGTAATCCAGGGCTGCGGGTGGTCGTAAAACTGAATAGACTGTCATTCCAGTGATGAACACTGAGTACCTGTTCATCATTTAAATTACTCATAATATGCTCCATGCAATAGATGTTTTGATTGACTTGGAGTTTAAAACATCTATTGGCTTAACTGATAATACTGATAATTCATATTGATATTATAGAGCACACAACCTGTGCTCGAACGTTCTCAAGCGTCTTATGCTGCAGCCAGTCAAATCACTCAACACTGCTGCCTTCAGCGTGAGTAGAAATTTTGCACTGACTTAAGTATTGACAATTCTAATTGTGCCTGAGCTGCAATAAGCCAAGCCATGACTATTAACAAGAACTTAACAATTTCATAACCTGCTCAGCTCAGCCGGCAATTGTTAGCCAGTGCAACAACTCCAACACTGAGTGCCTGCAGCTGCAGGCCTTTAGCGCAGCACATTAGCACTGCACTTAAGATTGAGCCGACTGCTTTAGAATAGATAAACAAGTGGCAGCAGTAGCACGCAGCTGACTGCTGGTCTAGAAACATAGGCTACACAACAGCCACTATTTTTAGGCAAAACGCTCTTGTAAATACGCAATAATATCATTGGACTCGTACATCCAACGCACCTCACCCTCTTCTTCAATACGTAAGCAAGGCACTTTAATGCGCCCGCCTTGCTGCTCTAGCTCTTGGCGAAACTGCTGGTTATTACTGGCATCACGCAGCTCTATCTTGAGATTTAAGGCATGCATAGTGCGACGTACTTTGACGCAAAAAGGACAGGCATTAAATTGATACAAGGCTAACTGGGCAGTTGCTGCATCCACTTTAGCTTGTTCTTCAGGGCTACGTTGTAGCGCTTTTGGACGGGTCAGCCAGCTGACAAAAACAATAATCTGACCTAAACCATTACGTAAAGCTTTTAACAGCATATGTTCTCTCTCATATTAGTGATCAGTGTAGAATGTACCCAGTTTTCAACGAAAGCTTTGCAAACTGCAGTAACACATTGATAATAACCGCTCAATATTTTTTAGCTCATCACAGTGATAGGTTATGCAAGCTCAAGATTTACAGCGTCTGCTCAGCGTACAAATGCCTTATGGCAAATATCAAGGTCGCTTAATTGCTGATCTACCGGGTTCCTATTTAAACTGGTTTGCCCGCGAAGGCTTTCCCGCAGGCGATCTAGGGCGATTACTGGCCTTGATGCATGAAATCGATCATAACGGTTTAAGCGAGTTGCTGACCCCGTTACGCAATAGCCAGTCCAGTTAAGCTTTCAAGCTTGCAGTATTTAAAGCAAACGTACTTTTAAACTACGCCCTTTTATTTTACCTGCTTCTAAACGCTTTTGCGCTTCTCGCGCCGATAAGCGCTCTACTGCAACAAACGCCTGATGGTCAAAGATCGAAATTTTACCCACCTGGGCACCTTTTAAACCGGCGCTACCGGTCAAAGCACCGAGAATATCACCAGGGCGTAACTTATCTTTGCGGCCTGCGGCAATACACAAAGTTGCCATGGCTGGCAGTAATGGTTGATTATCGGGCTCTTTTAAGCCATTAAGTGCATGCCAAGGCAGTGCTCTACCGAGCTGCTGCTCAATGGCGGTCGCCCGCGCACCTTCTTTGGGGGCCACTAAACTGATCGCCAGCCCTTTAGCGCCAGCTCGGCCGGTGCGGCCAATGCGGTGGGTGTGAACTTCCGGATCTCGGGCCAGTTCAACATTAATGACCATGGGTAAGGCATCAATATCCAAACCACGAGCCGCCACGTCTGTAGCCACCAACACACTGCAGCTGCGGTTACTAAATAAAGTAAGTACTTGATCCCGCTCGCGCTGCTCTAAATCACCATGCAAAGCTAAGGCAGATATTTTTTGGCTGTTTAAATAATCCGCCAAGTCTTGGGTTTGCTGTCGAGTAAAACAAAACGCCACACAGGCCTCCGGCCGGTAATGGCGCAAAATACGCTCCACCGCTGCTTCACGCTGCTCAGGGTTGATTTCGTAAAAATGCTGCTCAATCTGTAACTCTGCATGCTCAACGTCAGCTTTAATGTGCTGCGGCTTGCGCAAAAACTGCGCTGCCAATTGTTGAATACCGTCCGGATAGGTGGCAGAAAACAATAAGGTTTGCCGACGCTCAGGCGTAAAAGCAATAATCTCAGCAATCCCATCATAAAACCCCATATCCAACATGCGATCCGCTTCATCCAGCACTAGGGTATTAAGGCCAGATAAATCTAAAGTTCCGCGCTGGGCATGATCCAAAACCCGCCCCGGCGTACCCACCACAATGTGCACACCGTGCTCCAGTGAGCCCACCTGCGGACCAAAAGGCACACCGCCGCAGAGCGTCAACACTTTAATGTTGTTCATTGCTCGCGCTAAACGACGAATTTCATTGGCCACCTGATCCGCCAACTCGCGAGTTGGACACAGCACCAAAGCTTGACAGCCAAAATAGCGAGGATTCAATGGCGATAAAATACCAATGCCAAAGGCTGCAGTTTTGCCACTACCGGTTTTTGCTTGGGCAATGACATCCATGCCTTTAAGTATCACAGGCAAACTCTGCGCCTGAATGGCAGTCATGCTGCTATAACCCAAATCAGCTAAGTTACTTAATAACGCCGCTGGCAGCGGCAAACGTGCAAAATCAGTTGCTGTGCTCACAAAAATGTCTAACCTCAATAAATACAGTGTGCAGTGTAGCAAGCCGCAGTCACTTGCGGTGACAATTTCGAGCGTTAGCCCTAAAAAGCATGCAATGGTGTCTTATGGGGCTGCCCCGCTTCTTCACGCACCAGTTTAGGCACTAAATAACCGGGCAAGTGCGCCAGCATCTGTTGGTACAGTTCATAAGCTTGGGCACTGGACACTTCAAAATGCTGCGCACCCTGCACGCGATCTAAAACATGTAAGTAATAGGGTAACAGGTGATGATTAAACAGCTGTTCACTGAGCTCAATCAACACTTGCGCGCTATCATTCACCCCTTTAAGTAATACTGTTTGATTGAGCAAAGTCACACCAGCCTGACGTAGCTTGGATAGACGCTGCTCATGTTCTGCGGTGAGTTCATTAGGATGATTAACATGCAGCACTAAACTACTGCGCAAACGACTGCCGGTTAAAATAGCAGTGAGCTGATCGGTTAAACGCTCAGCAATCACCACTGGCAAGCGGGAGTGAATACGCAATCGCTGGACATGCTCAATATCAGCAATGCGCTCCACCAGCTCTGCTAAATGTGCATCCTGCAACATCAACGGATCGCCACCGCTAAGAATGACCTCGCTGATACTGCTGTCCGCAGCAATATAATTAAGCGCTGATTGCCACTGCGCACGACTTAAACGGTTTTCATCGTAAGGGAAATGGCGTCGAAAACAATAACGGCAATTTACTGCACAACCACTGGCAGCCAACAACAACACCCGCCCATGGTACTTATGAATCACTCCAGCGGTGACATTGGTGTCTTGTTCACCTAAAGGGTCAGTGCTAAAACCAGGCTGCAGCTGCTCTTCTGCACTAAGGGGCAGAACCTGCAGCAGTAAAGGATCATGGGGATCACCTTTGCGCATGCGCTGCATAAAGGGGCGCGGCACCAACACTGGAAAGTCTTGCGCCACACTCAGTCCGCCTGGAAAATCAGCTTCCTGTAAATTCAAGGCTGCCAACAATTCAGTACGACTGCGCAGAGATTCAGCTAACAGCTGCCCCCACTCTTTTTTATAAAAAAACTTCTCGGATTGCGCTACAATAGGCATTTTATAAGACCTTTAAAATAACAGGATTGCATTATGGCCAACTATTCTACCAACGAATTCAGACCAGGACTGCGTGTCATGGTGGATAACGAACCCTGCATTATGATTGATGTGGAGTTTGTTAAACCCGGCAAAGGCCAAGCATTCAGCCGTGTTAAGTTACGCAGCATCCGCACCCAACGTGTTTGGGAGCGCACCTTTAAGTCGGGTGAGAGTGTAGAAAGCGCAGACATTATTGAGCGCGAAATGGAATTTTTATACAGCGATGATGAGTTTTGGTACTTCATGGCCACCGATGGCTCATTCGAGCAACTGGGTGCCAGCCGTGAAGCCCTAGGCGACACCATTAAGTGGCTGAAAGAGCAAGTCCCATATGAAGTCATGTTGTTTAATGACGCCGTTGTTTCGGTTTCTGCACCTAACTTTGTTGAGCTGGAAGTGGTCGAAACTGATCCAGGCTTAAAAGGTGACACAGCACAAGGCGGCTCAAAACCCGCCACGTTAAGCACTGGTGCAGTGGTACGTGTGCCGCTGTTTATTGTCGAAGGTGAGTTGCTAAGAATCGACACCCGTACCGGTGAATACGTCAGCCGCGCATAAACTTTAAGTTTGCAGGCGTACTTAGGGGAGCAATAGGCTCCCCTTTTTAATGACAGGAAGATTGTCTATGAGCTCTTGGACACCCAGTGCGCCGCGCACTGCTTTAGTGGCGCGGCAACAACTGTACCAAAAAATTCGTGAGTATTTTTTACAACGCTCAGTGCTGGAAGTGGAAACCCCTTTGCTCAGCAAAGCACCCGTAGCTGACCCCAATATTACGCCAATGCAAGTGGGCCAACGCTGGCTGCACACCTCCCCCGAATACGCCATGAAACGCATGCTCTGTGCTGGTTATGGCGACATCTATCAAATCTGCAAAGTTTTTCGCGATGGCGAGGCTGGCCGCCGCCATAACCCAGAATTTTCCATGCTGGAATGGTATCGAGTGGGTTGGACTCATCGACAGTTGATGGATGAAGTCGCCGAGTTACTACAGCTTTTATTGGCAGCACGCTTTACCAAGCTGCCCCGCTTACAGCTAACTTATGTGCAAGCATTCAACACCTACGCACAGTTAGATGTACACAACTGCAGCGATGCTGTCATTGCCGAACGTGGTCAGCAATTGGCCAATACCGATTTAGAGCTGGATCGCGATGGCTGGCTGGATATTATAATAAGCCATCAAATTGAGCCTGCACTGCCTCACAATACTCTGATTTTCATTGACCAATTTCCCGCCTCCCAAGCCGCATTGGCTAAGCTCACTCAAGATGAGCAAGGTGTACTGGTGGCCCAGCGCTTTGAAGTGTTCTTTAATGGCATGGAGCTGGCCAACGGCTACCAGGAACTCACCGATGCTCAACAGCAACTGCAACGTTTTCAACATGAATTACAAGGCACAGATCGTCCCCATGACGCCCATTTAATTGCCGCTTTAGAGCACGGTTTACCTGACTGCGCTGGAGTTGCCTTAGGTTTAGATCGAGTGCTATTGCACCTCTTAGAAGCGAAAGATATTGCCCAAGTCGTGAGTTTTGACTGGTCCCGTGCTTAACCCCACGCAGACAGCTTGATGCAACTCAATTCTTGTAAAATAGCAACTGTATTAAAGAATATTCTCCATGCTAATATTTTCACCGATGCAACACCTGTTTGCTGCGAACTTTTTAGCAGACCGCTAACCGATTAACAGTTGACAATTTTAAACTCAACCAAGCGAGGTACTTATGCTTAAAAAACTTTTCCTGACGGGCTGCATGCTGCTGGTAAGCAGTGGTCTATTTGCAGCAGACAGCCCTCATGTGGTGATTGAGACCAGTTTTGGTGAAATCGAACTACAGCTGGCAGCTGATAAAGCTCCAATCACTGTTACAAACTTTCTCGATTACGTAGATGCCGAACGCTATGACGGCACTATTTTTCACCGAGTAATTCCAGACTTTATGATTCAAGGTGGCGGCTTTGACCGTTATATGCAGCAAAAAGCCACCAAAGCACCGATCAAAAATGAAGCCGATAATGGTTTAAAAAATGACCGCGGTACAGTAGCCATGGCCCGTACCCAATCTCCAGACTCGGCCACCATGCAGTTTTTTATTAACCATGCGGACAATGACTTTTTAAACCACAGCAGCCGTGATTTTGGCTACGCGGTATTTGGTAAAGTAGTGCGTGGCATGGAGGTGGTTGATCAGATTGCTCAAGTTAAAACCAGCCGCTATGGCAGACAACAAGATGTCCCTGTGGACCCTGTGATCATCAAAAGTATTCGGCGTGCTGAGTAACCGGCCTCGGTATATTGAGTGGAGTGGGGCTTATGCCCCACCGCTCACACAGTCTCAACCCTAGCCTTGATCCGCAGCCTTATACCACTGAAACTATTGTTCTTTTGCTTGAGTTATTCAAACCACTTGCACAGTGACGAAATAATCAGCTTCATTGACCAATAAAAACCCCGCCTAAAGCGGGGTCAAAGTATTTTATTTTTTGTCGGTATAGTTCAGCCTTTAAAAAACATATTGCAAACGTAAGCTAAAAGCGTCGCCGCTATCATCACCTTTCGCATTCATCACTTTATCGGTTTTAGCTTTTAAATAGTTCGCCGACACTTTAATCGCATCATTGGCATACCAGTTCACCCCCAAGGTATGCACCTTAGCTTCAGTGTCATAAAAGCTGCCGGTCAGATCCATATCCGCATCGGTGACGGTTAAATCATCGTAGCGATACACCAACTCCCAAGCCCCCAGTTGCTTATTACTCGGTTTAATAGCGTCAAATTTACCACCACTTAATTTATAACCACGGGCCTCTCCAGTAAGGGTATAGGCCAATTGCACGTTATAGCCATCCACTTGGCGATCTTTCATTGCCGAGCCGGATTTGGCATCAATGTTACGACGCAGGTATTCACTTTGTACCGAGAAAGGTCCACGCGCATAGGCGGCTTCTAAACCCCAAGCTGTGTCACCATCAAACTGATCACCTTGGCTGCTAGCCAATACAGGACGATTGCCATTCTTTTTATCTTCAGTTGTACCGCGCACACCAAGGCGGGAGCGAATACGCCCATCAAAGTCTTCAGTGCTACGCTTGGCATAATTCAAGCCGAAGTGCAGCACATTACCTGCTTCAGCCATGGGTGCAATCACACCGCGCAGGTTATAAGTATTATTGTTGCTACCGTTACTGTCTTCGTTATCTTTGGCGCGATTAATCCCTGCAGAACCGTAAAACATTCCGCTGGTACCACTCACTTGGATACCCATGCCATCTTGCTTGTCATTAACCCAATCACCTGCGTCATAGATGATTGAGCGCTCAATGGTACTGATCCATTTCGAGCTGGTGGCTTTTTCTAAACCAAAATCCGGATCAAAACGCCCTACTTTGACTTTCACCGGCTTAAAACCTGTGTAGGCAATGGAGGCTTCATCCCACTTACTGCTGCCATCATCAGCAAAATTCAGCTTAAATGCATACTGCCAATCGTGATAAGCATGTCCAGACACTTCTAAAGTGGCACGACGAAAGTACGCCTCATTGGCGCTCTTACCATTTTGGGTATAAATCCCATCAAACTGATCAAAATCAGCTTGGATACGGCCGCCCAACTTAAACGAAAAAGCCTGATCCACAGTCGCTGCAGCAAAACCACCTTTGGTTTTTATGGTGATATCAGGGCCATCGGTGGTCACTGTTCCCGCTGTTGCCTGTGCTGAAATAAGCACTGCTAAAGTGCTCACAGCAAAAACCTGATTAGCGGCTGTCTTGGTACACATGCGTTTCATTCAATATTCCCCTTACTATTGGCAAAAACAATGGCTGTAAAGCACTGTTGTTACAGGGAATACTGGCAATCTTTAATGACAACCCGATGGCTAAAAAATGAACTTTAAATGACACCCAGCCTTGGGCACACAACTCCACTAAACAATGGATATTTAATTCAGATACAAACCTTCTAGGTCAGCGCACAAGGCCTTCAACCCATGTCACACTGTTCAGCTTACGCGCATGCCCACTTGACGGCCTAGAGACGCCAGCGACCGCTCTCACCTAAAGCTCATATCACCGCGTTCTGCAGCTGCGCTGTTTTCCTATAAAACATAGTGCTGTAGCGGCAACGATCGACAAGACACGTCATACTTAGACACAAAAAAAGGGTTCAAAATGAACCCTTTTTTATTGTTTAGTGGGATGCACTAAGTGCCGATTACCCCACCATCTGTGCGGGTAATCACCATTACACTGGAGCGCGGAACAGTATGACCACCGAACGGAAAACTTGATGGCACCCTATTCTCACCAGGGTGCTGCACTCCAACAAACAAGGTTTTCTGATCAGGGGTAAAAACTAAACCAGTAATTTCACAGGCCACTGGCCCCGTTAAGAAGCGCCGCACTTCACCTGTTTTTGGATCCGCGCAGAGCATTTGGTTATTGCCCTGTCCAGCAAAATCACCCTGGTTCGAATAATTACCATCCGTTTGAATCCACAGACGTCCAGCTTGGTCAAAACCAATACCATCAGGGCTATTAAACATGTTATCAGCAGTAATATTGTTAGAACCTGCATAAGGTGTTCCTCCATAGAGATTAGGGTTACCCGCTATCAAAAAGAGATCCCACTGAAAGTCTTTCGCTGTATGTTCGCCTGCCGTTGGTACCCAACGGACAATTTGCCCATAATGATTTTCCGCACGCGGGTTCGGCCCGTTAACAGGCTGATTATCAGCTACGCCACGATTTTTATTGTTGGTTAAAGTGCAAAATACCATGGGTTCATGGGGGTGGACGGCCACCCATTCAGGTCGGTCCATGGTGGTTGCGCCCACAACAGTGGCTGCTTGGCGCGCATGAATTAAAATATCAGCTTGGCTGGCAAAACCATTTTCTGCAGTTAAACCATTTTGACCATGACGCAAACTGAGCCACTCGCCGCTACCGTCTTCATTAAACTTAGCTACAAAAAGCTCACCTTCATCTAATAAATCACGGTTGGCCTTCTGATTTGTTGGATTGTACTTATCTCGGCTTACAAAACGGTAAATATGCTCACCGCGTTCGTCATCGCCAAGATACACCACCACACGACCATCTTGAGCAATGACTAACTCTGCATTTTCATGCTTAAAACGACCTAAAGCAGTGCGTTTTACCGGCAGCGCCGATGGGTCGCGCGGATCAATCTCCACCACCCAACCAAAGCGATGCGGCTCGTTCGGCTCTTTAGATAAGTCAAAGCGCTGATCAAACTTATACCAGCTGTAACCTGCATCCTTGCGACCTATACCGTAGCGTGCAAACTCCGCACTGACCTCAAAATCTGCATCGGTACCAAAATAGCCATTGAAGTTTTCTTCACAGGTTAAGTAGGTTCCCCAAGGTGTCATACCATTGGCGCAGTTATTAAAAGTGCCTAAGGCCAACTCCCCTTTAGGGTCTGCTTTGGTTTTTAAAAGTTTGTGTCCCTGCGCTGGGCCACTGATACGCATGGGTGTATTGGCATCAATACGGCGATTAAAGCGACCATTTTTGTCAAACCGCCAGCCTTCTTTTTGCTGAGTTAAAGTGAGAATAGATACACCATGCGCTGCCTGTGCATATTCCACATCAGCAGCGCTCATGTTTTTGCCCTGATGCTCAAACATCAGTTCGTAATTGGTGTACTCGTTGTTCACGGCCAAAATAGCAGTTTGCCCATCCACCGGAAACAAACTCATACCATCGTTATTATCACCAAACTGACGTTTTTGTTGGGCAGCTGTGTTTTCACTCAACTGGTTAGAAAATTCTGCTGCATCGGCGAATAAAGGATCACCCCAAGAAATCAATCGCTCCACTTGATAACCCTCAGGCACCACTAGGGTATCCGCTGTACTCGCCGGTACTGCTTTAAAACCTAGCAATGGGCTGCCCGATGGTGCTAAAGCAGCTGCAAGTGAGCGACTCATCGGTGATAGCGTAAAGAAAGCGGCAGCACCTAAGGCGGCACCTGCGCCTAAAAAACGGCGGCGAGATAAACCACCCTGCTCAATCATTTGCGTAAACTCTGGTGTTTCATGACGCGGGTGATTTAATTCATCTTGTCGCTCAAACTGACTCATTGCACAACTCCATCGAATCAATTAATTAGGATGGTGTTAGCTTAAGTTGCTCTCATGTCAGCCAAGTAACAAAGTCATGACAAAATCATGACATGAATTAACCTGTTGTCAGGCAGCCTAAGAACAGCTCAAAAGATCATATTAACCAGCGCGATGCTGGCCACAACCCATGATTTGCCTTTATCGCCCTGCTGTGTCTGGAAAGCAAAAAGCGCGCTCATTAGCGCGCTTTTTAGTGCCTATCAATCAGAGCCAATTAACGTAAGTTAATAATGGTCTGGGTAATGGCGCGGTTTTGCCGATTAAAACGTCCAGGACCGGACTGCAGGACAGGCGACAAAGACTCGCCGCCTATTGATTCTGGGATAGTTAATATTAACCCTGAGTGGTGTAGCGCAATATTTCTACAACCTGCTCTGGGGTCGTGGCCCACGCCATTGCAGCAGCGTCCACTTCTTTAAGCGGGTGAATAATGTCTTCTGCATGCAAAGTAATGTATGGCTTACCCAAGGCAGCACAATAACCTGCATCAAATGCAGCGTTCCACTGTTTAAACTTGTCACCAAAACGCACCACCACTAAATCACTTTTCTCGATTAAGGTTTTAGTACGGATGGCATTGACCTTGGCAGACTGATGATCACGCCAGAAACTGTTTTCTTGCGCGCCTAAATGATCCCCTGCCGCATCACTGGCATCGTGATCAGTTACTGCAGAGGTAAAAGTGATATTTAAACCTAAAGCCTCAGCGCCTTGCTGAATTTCTTCACGCCAAGTGGTGTGGATTTCCCCGGAAAGATACACGGTAAAACTCACTTTACTTCTCCTTTAACAAAGCACAGATCAACTTCAAGGCCGATCTGTACTGATTTAACGGTATAGATTAATCATCGCTTATTTCAATGCTGGGCATGGCGTCAGCTTGGCGGTTCTGAATACTCAGCCGTGCACCTACGCTACGTGCTAACTGCTGGTAAATCATCGCTATCTGACTGTCAGGGTCGGCACTGGCAGTGGGTTCACCACCGTCACACTGTAAGCGGATTGCCATGGATAATGGTAAAGAAGCCAATAACTCGACATCGTAATCGCTGGCCAATCGCTCACCACCGCCCTCACCAAATAAGTGCTCTATATGCCCACACTTAGAACAAATATGCATTGCCATATTTTCCACAACGCCTAGGATCGGGATATTCACTTTGCGGAACATCTCCACACCTTTCTTAGCGTCCAGTAAAGCAATGTCTTGCGGCGTGGTCACAATCACTGCGCCAGCCACGGGCACTTTCTGCGCCAAAGTCAATTGAATATCACCGGTACCCGGTGGCATGTCGACAATGAGGTAGTCCAAATCGTCCCAAGCGGTTTGCGTGATCATCTGCAATAAAGCGCCAGACGCCATAGGCCCACGCCATACCATGGGTGTTTTTTCTGTGGTTAAAAACGCCATGGACATCACTGACACGCCATGGGCTTGAATAGGTACAAAAAACTTGCCGTCACGCACCTCTGGCTGAGTACCCTCAGGCACACCCAACATAATACCTTGGCTGGGCCCATAAATATCCGCATCCAAAATCCCCACTCGCGCGCCTTCTCTGGCTAATGCTAAGGCTAAATTTGCAGCAGTGGTGGACTTACCCACACCACCTTTACCTGAAGCCACCGCGATAACATTTTTCACACCGGCTAACGCTGGCTCATTCGCTTGCCCCTGATGGGCTTGAATGACTGTCTCAATATTCACCTCAGCGCTGCCCACTCCCGGGATTTGCTCAAGGCTCATTTGCAACATTTGCGCCCAACCGGTTTTAAACAACTTGGCCGGATAACCCAGCTCCAGTTGCACGCTTACACGATCACCTTGAATATCAATAGCACGTACACAGCCAGAGCTGACTGGGTCGGCATTGAGGTTAGGGTCAATCAGCTGACTTAAGGCTTCTTCAACCGCAGCTTGGGTTACTGAACTCATGGGACTCTCCACGGCAATAAAATAACTGAACAAGAACCATTCTAGCCTAATTTAACCACTAACACCTTAATCAGCCGCAAGCTGAACTCATGCAAAAGATGAAAAAACTCTGTATTGCCTATATAGTAGGCGGCTTATTTCTATTCACGTTTATTAGATAGGAAAACCATGAGCCCAGCCCGCAAAATTTTAGTGACCAGCGCCCTTCCCTATGCCAATGGCTCCATCCACCTTGGCCACATGCTTGAATATGTACAAACTGACATGTGGGTTCGCTTTCAAAAAATGCGCGGCCAGCAATGCATTTATGTGTGTGCTGATGATGCTCATGGCTCGGCAATTATGTTGCGTGCTGAAGAAGAAGGTATCAGCCCCGAACAATTGATCGAAAATGTTCACGCTGAGCACAGCGCCGACTTTGCAGACTTTTTAGTTGATTTTGATAACTTTTATACCACCCACAGTGAAGAAAACCGTGAGCTGGCCGAGCAAATTTATCAACGTTTAAAAGCGGCTGGACATATTGCAGTGCGCAGTGTTAGCCAGTACTACGACCCTGATAAAGGCATGTTTTTAGCCGATCGCTTTATTAAAGGCACCTGCCCTGAGTGCGCAACGCCGGATCAATATGGCGACAACTGTGAAAAGTGCGGTGCTACTTACCGTCCCACCCAGCTGAAAGAACCATATTCAGCAATATCTGGGGCTACACCTGTATTAAAAGAATCCGAGCACTACTTTTTTAAGCTGCCCAACTTTCAAAGCATGCTAAAAGAATGGACTCGCAGCGGAACCTTGCAAGACTCCGTTGCCAATAAACTGGCTGAATGGCTGGATGCAGGCTTGCAGGAATGGGACATCTCCCGTGATGCACCTTATTTTGGTTTTGAAATTCCCGGCGCACCTGGCAAATACTTCTATGTGTGGCTGGATGCACCGATCGGTTATATGGCCAGTTTTAAAAACCTGTGCACACGCCGTCCTGATTTAGATTTTGATGAGTTTTGGAATAAAGACTCCACCACTGAGCTGTACCACTTCATTGGTAAGGACATCATTAACTTCCACGCGCTATTTTGGCCCGCCATGCTGGATGGTGCGGATTATCGCAAACCTACCGCTGTCCATGTACACGGCTACCTAACGGTTAATGGTGCGAAAATGTCCAAATCCCGCGGTACCTTTATTAGAGCGCGCACCTATTTGGAGCATTTAAACCCTGAGTACTTACGCTATTACTATGCATCTAAACTGGGCCGCGGTGTAGAAGACTTGGATCTCAATCTAGATGACTTCATTCAGAAAGTGAATTCCGACTTAGTGGGTAAAGTGGTCAATATTGCCAGCCGTACCGCTGGTTTTATTCACAAAGGTAATCAGGGCATGCTCAGTGCTGAGCTGCCCAACCCTGAGTTGTGGGAAAAATTCCAACAGGCAGCACCTTCTATTGCCAAGGCTTATGAAGCCCGTGACTTTGCCCGCGCCATGCGGGAAACCATGGCCTTAGCCGATGCTGCTAACGCATGGATTGCTGAGCAAGCGCCTTGGGCGATGAATAAAGTCGACGGCCAACAAGCGCAAGTGCAAGCCATTTGCTCGCAAGCCATTAACCTGTTTAAACAGTTGGTGATTTTCCTCAAGCCGGTACTGCCCAAACTGGCTGCGGATGCTGAGCAATTTCTCAATGTCGCACCGCTGAGCTGGGCAGACTTAAACCATTCGCTTGGTGCCCATCAGCTTAACCCGTTCAGCGCCCTATTGACCCGTATCGATCCCAAGCAGGTAGCTGCTATGGTTGAATCATCAAAAGAGGATTTATTAGAAATGGATAACACGACCAACACTGAATCAACCAGCACCAATGGTGAACTGGAAAAAGAGCCACTGGCCAAAGAAATCGACTTTAACGCTTTCAGTGCTGTGGACTTACGCATTGCCTTGATTGAGAAAGCTGAGTTTGTGGAAGGTGCAGATAAACTCTTGCAGCTTACCCTTGATCTGGGCGGTGTTAAACGCAATGTATTCGCCGGTATTAAAACAGCCTACCCAGAGCCTTCTGCTTTAGAAGGTCGACTCACTTTATATGTGGCTAACTTGGCGCCACGTAAAATGAGATTCGGAGTGTCCGAGGGTATGGTGTTGGCTGCTGGCCCTGGCGGTAAAGAAATTCACTTGCTCAGCCCTGATGACGGTGCTCGCCCAGGTCAACGAGTCATGTAAAGCTCAGCCTAAGGCTATACCCAGTTGCTTGTTGCGCGCGTTGCACTGCCGCAGCAAGCGACCACAACAGTTTCATAATCATATTGCTGTTCAATCACTGCGATGCTTTATGCCATCACCCAGCAACGAGATTCTGTTATGTTTAAAACTCTGCTTACAGCCTTATACTTGACATTAAGCATCACTGCGCTGCTACCCTTGCATGCGCAAGCAAAACTTCCAGCAGCTGATGACTATCAATACCCTTTAAGCAATCCGTTTGCCGCCACCATTGCTGGCACACCTAGCGCACTGCAGCCGCAGCTGCCTGATAATGCAGATATTAAGCAACGTGACTACAGCTTACGTTTACGTCCAGAGCGTGAGTACACCTTGCCGAGCAATTTCTGGCCAGTTAAAACATTTCACTATCGTCTTGCCAAGCAAAAGCAAGCTGCACCCTTAATTTTTATTATCGCCGGCACGGGTGCACACTACTCAAGCAGCACCATGGAATACCTTAAAAAGCTATTTTACGGTGCTGGTTTTCATGTGGCGCAAATATCTTCACCCACTGCCTATGATTTTATGGTGGGCGCTTCGCGTTTTGCCACGCCAGGCTATTCACCGCAAGATGCGCAAGACATTTACACCGTGCTGCAAGCCATTAAACAACAGCACAGTAACTTAGAAGTCAGCGACTGGCATTTAACTGGCTACAGTTTAGGTGGTTTGCATGCTGCTTTTGTAAGTCACTTAGATGAACAACAACAGGTGTTTAATTTTAAGCGCGTACTGCTGCTCAACCCACCGGTCAATTTATACACCTCGGTGAGCAACCTTGACCGTTTAGTACTGACACAAGTGGTCGGAGCAACGGAAGTACGTACTTACTATCAGCTGCTCCTGGATAAGCTCACCCGCTATTTCCATCGACAAGGGCGTTTTGATTTTAATGAGGCGATGCTATTTGACCTGCAAAACTCACCGGAAAAGCTCAGCGATAACGAACTGGCCATGTTGATCGGCAGTGTTTTTAGATTTATGGCCGCAGATATTAACTTCACCTCTGATCTCATCAATCGCCGAGGCATTATCACCCCGCCGCAACAACGTATTAATGACGGTAGCAGTTTAACGGAATTTTTTAAGCGAGCTTTGCTCTGCGATTTTGAATGTTACATACAACGGCAAATCTTGCCCTTTTGGCGTAACCATTTTAAAAGTCAGTACAGCACAGCAGCTGTCGGCAGCGACGCTGAGCTGGACGCATTGATTCAAGCCAGCAGTCTTTATGCACTGGCCGACTACCTGAGCAACACCTCAAAAATCGCGGTGATGCACAATGCCGATGACATTATTTTAGGTTCCGGTGACCTTGGTTTTTTACGCAAACACTTTTCTGAACGCCTGATTCTCTATCCCACAGGTGGGCATTTGGGCAATTTAAATTACCGTGACAATGCGGCGGATATACTGGAGTTTTTCCATGATTAAAGCGCCCTACAGGTTTAACTATTGGCTGCTTGGCTTATGCCTGCTGCTAGTCAGCCATACCAGCTGGGCCACGCAGATTGATGCAGATGGCTTTAAGAACCCTTTGCAACGCTTAAAGTTTAATCCTGATTCCGGCCAGCATGAGTTTGAACGGGCCAGTTTAGAAGCACTGCATATCGATGATCCTCTGGAGCAGTGGAATCGACGGGTTTATCATTTTAACTACCGTTTTGATCAATGGATTTTCTTACCCACTGTCAAAGGCTACACTAAAATCACGCCTCATTTTGTACGCACAGGGGTTAGTAATTTCTTTAGTAATCTAGGTGAGATTCCGACCCTAGCCAATAGTATGTTGCAGCTGAAAGGTCATCGCGCAATGGAGACCACGGCACGCATTTTATTTAATACGATTTTAGGGGTCGGCGGATTGTGGGACCCGGCCACAAAAATGGGGCTGCAAAAAAACAGTGAGGATTTTGGACAAACCTTGGGCTATTACGGTGTTCCCCATGGGCCTTATTTGATGCTGCCTTTTTTGGGCCCTTCGAATCTGCGTGACAGCGGTGGTTTAGTGGCTGATTTTGCGTTAGAAAAATCGGTGAACTGGCTCAATATGGGCGAAGAAGGCAAGCGCAACCCTGAAATCTACGGCTTACAAATTGTTGATCAACGCTACATTACTCAACTGCGTTATGGGCAGCTGAACTCGCCTTTTGAATATGAGAAAATTCGCTATGCCTACACTAAAGCCCGCGAATTGAAGATAGCTGAGTAACCACTACGATCTAGACCCAGTCTACTGGTATCACGACAAGCGCAGCAACGCGGCAATGTTGTACCCATGGATTGCTTCACTTCGTTCGCAATGACAGTTCGGAAAAGTGATGCTAGCGTGCTGGGTCAGGCACAAAAACAAACCAGCTGTTTTATTTAAAGTATATTAATCGTCTGCAAAGAAACGCCGAACTGGCGCAAAAGAGCGGCGGTAAATGGGCGTAGGCCCCAGTTCTTGCAAGGCTTTTAAGTGGGCTGGAGTTGGATAGCCTTTATGCCTTGCAATCCCATAGCCTGGGTATTGCTCATCTAATAGAACCATCTCACGGTCACGACTGACCTTAGCCAAAATTGATGCAGCAGAGATCTCAGCCACCAAGCCATCACCCTGCACCACTGCCTCACTGGGCATACTCAACACCGGACAACGATTACCATCAATCAAAGCCAAATCCGGTTGAATAGATAACCCCTCTACAGCACGTTGCATCGCCAGCATAGTGGCCTGCAGAATATTTAAACGATCAATCTCATCCACCTCAGCACGGGCAATACACCACGCCAAAGCTTTCTCTTGAATCTCAACAAACAACGCCTCACGTTTTCTTTCTGTAAGACGCTTAGAATCATTTAGACCTTCAATAGGTCGCTGCGGATCAAGTATCACCGCCGCAGTAACCACAGGCCCACACAACGGGCCACGACCCACCTCATCCACACCAGCAACACGTTGTGCAGTACGCGCCTGCTGTAATAAATCCAATTGCACTACTGACGCCCCAACAACTGTAAAACACCTTGTGCTGCACGCTGTGAAGCATCGCAGCGCAAAGACTTGTGCAGCTCTGTAAAGCGCTCAGTCTGCTGCGTACCGTCCACCAACAACTCCAGCACCGCATCACCTAACACTTCAGGGGTCGCTGCATCCTGAATAAACTCAGGCACCAGCATCTGCGCAGCCAATAAATTCGGCAGCGACACATAAGGGCTTTTCACCATCTTACTTAACAACCAATGACTGGCCGCAGCTAATTTGTAGGCCACCACCATGGGCTTTTTAAACAGCAGTGCCTCTAAGGTTGCAGTACCAGAAGCAATCAGCACCGCATCACAGGCTTGCAAAACTGTTTGTGATTGCCCGTCCACGATTTCAATGGGCAGATTTGGCATATCGACGAGCATTGCTGCCAGCTGTTCACGGCGTGCCTGATTAGCAGCAGGAATCATAAAACGTAAACTAGGCTTTTCCGCTAGCAAGTAACGGGCAGTTTCGATAAATAAAGGCCCAAGCTGCGCCACTTCCCCCCCACGACTGCCCGGCAATAACGCTACCATTTTTGCCTCTGCGGGCACGCCCAGCTGCTCACGGGCAGGTAAAGGATCGTTCACTAAAGGCACAGCGTCAGCTAAAGGATGACCGACAAAACGCACTGGCACCTGATGCTGCTCATAAAACTCTGCTTCAAAGGGTAATAACGTCAGCATCAAGTCACAGGCTTTACGAATCTTAAACACCCGTTTCTGACGCCACGCCCACACCGATGGACTGACGTAATGCGCGGTTTTTATGCCTGCTTTGCGTAGTTTGAGTTCAATGGTTAAATTAAAATCCGGAGCATCGATGCCTATAAACACATCCGGCTGCTGTGCTTTTAAATCTGCAATTAGGCGCTTACGGCGAGCCAACAACTCCGGCAAGCGACCCACCACTTCCACCAAACCCATGATGGCAAGGCGTTCCATGGGGAAGTAAGATTCTAAGCCTTGCGCTGCCATCAAAGGGCCGCCCACCCCAATAAATTCAACCTCTGGGTACTGCTCGCGCAGGGCCTGCATTAAACCTGCCCCTAAGATGTCCCCAGATGCTTCACCAGCAACCAGCGCTACCTTTAAAGGATGCTGTGCAGCCGACTGCGACATTAACGGATAATTCCCCGAGAAGACTGGCGAACAGTTTCACAAAACAAAGCTACCTCTGGGTGTTCTGCTGCGCTATCTACCAACGTTTGTAAGGCTTCGTCAACGGTCAATCCTTGTCGATAGACTGCTTTATAAGCGCGGCGTAAAGCTTGTATCGTCTGTTCCGAAAAGCCACGGCGGCGCATGCCTTCAAAATTCATGCTACGTGCTTCACCTGGATTGCCGGATACAGTTACAAAAGCTGGGATATCTTTACCCACTGCAGTGCCCATGGCAGTAAAACTGTGAGCACCAATATGGCAGTATTGGTGCACCAAGGTGAAACCGGATAAAATTGCCCAGTCCCCCATATGCACATGGCCTGCTAAAGCCGTGTTATTGACTAAGATGCAGTGATCACCAATAACACTGTCATGGCCAATGTGCGCATAAGCCATGATCAAATTATGGTTACCAATAGTGGTTTCAGAACGGTCTTGTACAGTGCCGCGGTGAATGGTGACGCCTTCGCGGATCACATTGTGATCGCCAATCACCAAGCGCGTGGCTTCACCTTGATACTTTAAATCTGGAGTGTCTTCACCGATGGATGAAAACTGATAAATACGGTTATGGCAACCTATCCGAGTCGGACCTTTCAACACCACATGGGAAGCAATCACTGATCCTGCACCAACCTCTACCCCTGGACCAATAATCGTCCAAGGACCGACAGTTACATCATCCGCAAGCTTTGCTGACGGATCAATAATGGCACGTGGATCAATTAAACTCATAATTTACGTTCCGCACAAATAATCTCAGCTGAACATACTATGACATCGCCTACTTTAGCTTGGCAGTTAAACTTCCAGATAC
>DASROA010000048.1:0-12960 GCA_035647115.1 Thiopseudomonas sp.
CCGCCCTGTTGGCTCAGGCGTATTGGCTGGGCCAGCGGTCATCAGTTTGCATTTGGCAATTTTAAGGTCTAAGGGCTCATACAAGCCTTGGCCACCGTATTCGAGCAATACATCTTTACCGGCAACCCCGAGGTCGGCAGCCCCCAACTCAACATAGGTGGGCACATCTGTAGCGCGCACAATTAATAAGCGCACATCATCACGGGTAGTGGGAATAATCAATTTACGACTTTTATCTGGATCTTCTGTGGGTGCAATTCCAGCCTGCTTCAGTAGCGGCAAAGTATCATCCAAGATCCGTCCTTTGGACAGCGCAATGGTTAGCATAAAGTTAGCCTGGTACTCTTCGGATTTTCGCACCGAGGAGCTGCATTTTTTCCTCGATACATTCATAACCGCGGTCAATGTGATAAATGCGGTCAATTAAGGTGTCGCCCTCAGCCATTAAGGCGGCAATCACTAAACTGGCGGATGCCCGTAAGTCGGTAGCCATCACCGGTGCGGCTTTGAGCTGTGGGATGCCGGTAACAATCGCAGTGTTACCTTCGATTTGAATTTTCGCACCCATGCGCTGCATCTCTAGGGCGTGCATAAAACGGTTTTCAAAGATGGTTTCAATCACCGTACCGGTGCCTTCCGCCAACGCATTCAGGGCAATAAACTGCGCCTGCATATCGGTTGGAAACGCTGGATACGGCGCAGTGCGCACATTAACTGCCTTAGGACGCTTGCCATGCATATTCAGCTCAATCCAGTCCTCACCGGCGGTGATTTCTGCACCTGCTTCTTGCAGTTTAGCCAGCACCGCTTCAAGAATACTGGGGTCGGTGTCTTTAAGCTTGACGCGACCACCGGTCACTGCTGCTGCCACCAAATAGGTGCCGGTTTCAATGCGGTCCGGCATCACCTCGTAGCGTGCACCACCAAGTTTGTCGACACCGTCAATGATGATGGTGTCAGTGCCGGCGCCTTCAATTTTTGCACCCATGGCAATTAAGCAATTGGCTAAATCAACAATTTCCGGCTCACGGGCGGCATTTTCCAAAACGGTACGGCCTTTAGCTAAAGTGGCCGCCATTAAAATATTTTCAGTACCGGTCACACTGACAATATCAAAAAAGAAGTGACCGCCACGCAAACCGCCTTCTGGGGCTTTGGCTTTGATGTAGCCATCTTCTACACTGATCTCAGCACCCAGCGCTTCAAGGCCACGAATATGCAAGTCCACTGGTCGCGAACCAATTGCACAACCGCCGGGCAACGCCACTTCAGCTTCACCAAAGTGCGCCACCATGGGGCCCAACACTAAAATTGAAGCCCGCATGGTTTTCACCAAGTCATAGGGCGCGATCAAAGTTTTAATGGTACTTGGATCAATTTCGACGCTCAGTTTTTCATCAACAATGGGCTCAATACCCATACGGCCAAACAGCTCAATCATCGTGGTGATATCGTGCAGGTGCGGTAAATTGCACACTGTCACTGGCTCACTGGCCAACAAGGTTGCTGCAAGAATCGGCAACGCAGCATTTTTCGCGCCGGAAATACGAATTTCACCGTCTAAACGATGACCTCCGCTAATAATTAGCTTATCCATTAATGTCTCTTTGAGTAGCTGTTAAGAGCGTTCGGCCCAAGCCGCGCGAGTATAAAATTTCATGGTCACCGCATGGATGCTGCCATCAGCAATCCAATCACTGAGCACAGCATTCACTGCTTGCTGCCGCTTTAAGGGACTGAGTGCGGCTAAGTCATCACTGACAATATTCAATTGAAAGTTACAGCCTTCACCTTCAACACCAACTTCTGCATTGGGTAGTTTTTCTTCTAACAGTTGTTTTACTGCTACAGCTTGCATAGTTAACCTCATCAATAACAGCCACTTTAAGGGTGGCTATCACATTCATTTTTATTCCATTGTTGATGCGTTCAGGGCAGTCGGCTCAATATCGAAGATCTCAGTCAAGCCACACACTTGAGCGATTTTACGCATATCCTCAGGCAACTGGAGAAGCTCAACAGTTTTACCCGCACGCTGCGCATCACGCATATAAGCCAATAACAACGCCAAACCAACGCTACTTGAGCGCTCAACCCCAGCGCAGTTGATCTGCAAAGTTTGCTCGGTACTGTCATGAATCAAGGCCTGCCCCTGTTGGCGTAACACAGGCCCTGTGCTGTAATCCAGCACCCCTGATAAGTGCAGCACACCTGCCGCATCACGACTGACTTGCGCCTTACTCACGATTCGTCCTGTGCAGCGCGTGTTCTAGCCACTGTGTCCACCCAACCATCAATCACTTGGTCGAGATCATTACCACTGCGCTGCATGGCCTCAGCAAATTGATCACGGAACAGCTTACCAACATTGATGCCATTAATAATGACGTTGCGCATCATCCACTGCCCATTGATTTGCACCATGGTATAGGAGACGGGATAAATCACACCCTTTTGGTCAGTGACCTCCATACGCACTTCGCTGCGATTATTCCCTTGCGCTCGCTCACCGGGCAGCACTTTAATGTCTTGATTGTCATATTCCAGCAATGCATTACCGTAAAACTGGATTAAGCTGCGCTTAAAGTTCTCTTGAAAACGCTGCATCTGTTCTGGGGTGGCGCGGCGTGAATAACGCACCGTCATCACACTTCTGGACACCCCTTCAGCATCAACCACCTCGCCAATAATGGTGTCCAGAGCCGTATAAAAAGCACTGGGGTTAGTACGGTACAACTCTTTATTTTCTCGCAAGTCAGCCAACAAGTTATGGGTGGTTTGCTCAACCACAGTACGTGCATCTGTGGCTGCAACACTTAAACCAGCAAAGGTTAATAACGTTAACAACAACGTGGATCGTAATGCGCTTAACATAATGATTAATCCTGATTAACCGTATTCATTAAAAACTTTCCAATCAATTCTTCAAGCACCAGCGAGGACTGGGTATCGTAAATCACATCACCATCAACCAATACATCCTCTTCACCGCCAACACTTAAACTGATGTATTTTTCGCCTAATAAGCCCGCCGTTAAAATCGAGGCAGTACTGTCGACAGGTAAGGTGTCTACGCGACGCTCCACCTCCATGGTGACTTTACCCGTATAACTTTCTGTATCGAACTCAATACCCACCACTTTACCAATGGTCACCCCTGCCATGGTCACCTTGGCACGGGTAGTCAGACCAGCAATATTATCAAAGTGCGCGGTTAACCTATAGGTATCACCGGTGCTGGCAACAGATAAACCACTGACTCTCAGCGCCAACAGCAACAAAGCAAGAATACCCGCCAATAAGAACACACCAACACTAATTTCTACGGCACGGATTCGCATCAGAAATCTCCAAACATTAAAGCAGTCAATATAAAGTCCAAACCCAATACCGCTAACGAGGCATACACCACGGTACGAGTTGTTGCACGGCTGATGCCTTCTGATGTGGGTTCACAATCATAGCCTTGGAAAACCGCCACCCAAGTCACTACAAAGGCAAACACAACACTTTTAATGATGCCATTGAGCACATCATCATAAAAATCAACGCTGGCGATCATATTGCCCCAATAAGAGCCTTCATAGACGCCCAGCCAGTCAACCGCCACCATGGCCCCGCCCCAAATGCCCACCACGGAGAAAATAGCCGCCAACAAGGGCATGGAAATAAAGCCTGCCCATAAGCGTGGCGCAATGATGTACTTCAATGGGTCAACCCCAATCATTTCTAGACTGGACAGCTGCTCAGTGGATTTCATATTGCCGATCTCTGCGGTTAAAGCAGAGCCTGCCCGTCCAGCAAACAGCAAGGCGGTTACCACAGGGCCTAATTCACGCAATAACGTTAAGGCCACCATTTGCCCGACCGCTTGCTCAGAACCAAAATCCACTAAAATGCTATAGCCCTGCAAAGCCAATACCATGCCAATGAACATGCCTGACACTATAATAATCGCAAGGGACAACACCCCTACGGAGTACAGCTGCTTAACTAATAAAGACAGCCCAGTGCCTGCACCACCTCGACCTATGAGTACATGCCATAAAAATATTAACGAACGGCCCATAGCCTGCACCACATTGAGGCCTGAACGCCCCAGCAGCGCAACGCGGTCCAGTAATGACTTACGCGCCATTTAGCGACCTCCTAATAAGTCGTCACGGTAATTCGGTGCGTCAAAATGAAAAGGCACAGGCCCATCAGGAATACCCTGCATAAACTGCCGAATACGCGGGTTATCAGATTCTGATAGCTCCTCAGGGGTACCCTGACCGAGCACTTGGCCATCACCTAGCACATATAAATAGTCCGCAATACTGGCTGTCTCCACCAAATCATGGGACACCACCACACTGGTGATCCCCAAGGCATCATTGAGCAAGCGAATTAAGCGCACCAAAACACCTTTGGCAATGGGGTCCTGCCCCACAAAAGGCTCGTCATACAACAAAATATCGGGATCCAAAGCAATTGCCCGCGCCAGCGCCACGCGACGCTTCATGCCGCCGGACAACTCATCGGGCATTAAATCAATGGCACCGCGCAAACCCACTGCTTGCAGTTTCATTAACACAATGTCGCGGATCATTTCTTCTGGCAGTTCAGTATGCACGCGCAAAGGGAAAGCTACGTTTTCAAACACATTTAAATCAGTAAAGAGTGCGCCGCTTTGAAACAGCACACCAAACTGTTTGCGCATATCAAACAAGTCGCTGCGGGACAACGTTGGCAAATTCTGCCCATTAACCCAAACTTCACCTTGTTCAGGTTTTAACTGTGCTGCCATTAAACGCAACAGCGTGGTTTTCCCACAGCCTGAGGGACCCATCACCCCAGTGACTTTGCCGCGAGGAAAGCGAATATCAACATTATCGAAGATTTTTCGCGAGCCGCGTCGAAAAGTCACACCTTTTAATTCTACGGCGAAAGCATCGTCAACCGACATATCAACTCCCGCTATTGATTACTTATGAATTGCAACATAGACACCCAGACAAAACTAGAGATGCACGTAAGCTTGGCAATATAGCATTGTCAGAGCCTGACACCCAACAACAGGGACAACTTATTTGAGCTCAACAACCATTGTGCGCAGCCCTAAAGCAACACAGGCACCCGTGAGTGCCTGTGTTGTGTAACCCGCTTGGCAAACAATCAGTGTTGATGACCACCTGCACCGTGCACATGGCCGTGGGCAATTTCGTCCTCACTGGCAGCACGGATATCAACCACTTTAACTTTAAAGTTCAGCTGCTGGCCCGCCAGTGGGTGATTACCATCAATAATCACATCATCACCGTCAATTTCACGAATGGTTACAATTTGCATACCACCGTCCGGTGCTGAGGCATGAAACTGCATACCCACTTGCAGCTCATCAACACCCTCAAACATCTCGCGGCCCAAGGTGGTGATCAATTCTGCCTTGTACTCGCCATAAGCATCTTCGGGCTCAATACTGACTTCCAGCTCATCGTTAACCTGCTTACCGGTCAGAGCATTTTCTAAGCCCGCAATAATATTACCAGCGCCATGCAAATACACTAACGGCTCTGCGCCATTGGAGCTATCAAGCACTTCACCAGCGTCGTTACTGAGAGTGTAATCAATGCTGACTACATGTTGGTTGGCGATCAACATAGGACTAAAACCTTACAAAAAATGAATGTGTGCTAAGTTTACCTAGACATCCAACGTAATGCGACTTTAGATTAAATAGGCTAATCCCGACTTGACCTCCTCTATCTTGAACACGAAGATTGGCCAACCTTATAAATGATACGGCCATTATTTTGCTTCGTACTCGGTCGCATCCGTCTTTCTTTTTATGCACTACAAGGATCTTCAATGTCGTCTCGAAACATACTGGTCATCAATAGCGGCAGCTCTTCTATTAAGTTTGCCTTAGTCAATGAACACAGCGAACAATTTCTAGTGCAAGGCCTCGCAGAGCGACTTGGCAGCGAGGATGCAGTACTGGAATGGGAGCTGGACGGTAACAAGCAAGTTGATAAACTCCCTAACGCGGGCCACCTAGAGGCGTTTGCACACCTCTTGCCCCTGGTAAAAAAAGCCAGTGATGGCCGCCTAACCGGTATTGGTCACCGCGTAGTCCATGGTGGCGCACACTTTACTAAAGCATCAGCACTCACCCCAGAAGTCATTGATGTCATTCAGCGTGCCGCTGTATTAGCCCCCCTACACAACCCACCGGGTTTAATTGGTATTGAAGCGGCTATGGACCTGTACCCAGATCTGCCGCAAATTGCTGTATTCGATACCGCTTTCCACCAAACCATGCCGGCCCATGCGTACCGCTACGCAGTGCCTGAGGAACTGTACAGTGAGCACCATGTGCGCCGCTATGGCTTCCACGGCACCAGCCACATGTACGTTAGCCGTAAAGCCGCCGAAATGACCGGCTTGCCTGTGGAGGACAGCTGCTGGCTGACCGCCCACTTAGGTAACGGCTGCTCAACCACCGCAGTGGTCAACGGTGAAAGTTTAGACACCAGCATGGGCTTAACCCCGCTGGAAGGTGTGGTGATGGGTACACGCAGCGGTGATGTTGACCCAAGCCTGCACAATCACTTAGCCCGCACCCTAGGTTGGGACGCACAACAAGTCGAAACCGTACTCACTAAAGAAAGCGGTTTGCTCGGCCTCTCTGGCCTATCCAACGACATGCGCACGCTGATCGAAGCCCGTGAAAAAGGCCATGAGCGCGCCACTTTAGCCATTGAAGTGTTCTGCTACCGCCTAGCCAAATCCTTAGCAGCCATGGCCTGCGCCTTGCCGCGACTGGACGGCTTGATCTTCACCGGTGGTATTGGTGAAAACGCCAGCTTAATCCGCAGCAAAAGCTTAGATTACCTGCGTTTGTTCAACTTCAAACTGGACGAAGCAGCCAACCAAGCCTGCATCCGCGGCAAAAGCGGCTTAATTAGCGCGAAAAACCACCCCCGTGTTTTGGTTATCCCAACCAACGAAGAGCGCCAAATTGCTATTGAAACTTTGGCTGCAATCGACGCTAACGCTAAATAGAGGACATTTGATTCATGCATACTTTTTTACTTGCACCAACCGGATTTGGTGTTGGTTTATCATCGGTCAGCTTAGGCGTCGTGCAAAGCCTGCTGCGCTCCGGCTTAAAAGTCGGTTTTTTCAAACCCATCGCCCAGCCACACCCAGATGATACGGGCCCTGAGCGCTCCAGCGCACTGATGGCAGCAACCCACGGCATTCATCAACCGGATGCCCTACCGCTCGCCTATGTTGAGCGCATGATCGGTAACGGCCAGCTGGACGAGCTGATGGAAGAAATCGTCAGCATGCACCAACACATTCAAACCGAATACGATATTATCATTGTTGAAGGCATGACCCCGTCACGCCAAGCCAACTACGCTGAGCGCATCAACGCACACCTTGCCAAAACTCTGGACGCAGAAGTTATCCTCGTCAGCGCGCAAAGCAGTGATGACCTTGATGAGCTGTCCGACCGCCTTGAAATGCAAGCACAGCTGTTTGGCGGCACCAAAGATCCTAAAGTACTGGGTGTGATCATCAACAAAGTCACCGACACCCCCGTGGCCGGTTTTGTTGAGCGCCTAAAAAGCCATTTACCAGCGCTACGCAAGGGCGATCTGCACCTGATTGGTTGCATTGCTAAAAACGACGAACTCAACAATGCGCGCACCAGTGATTTTGCTGAGTTGATCAAGGCCGAAGTGCACAATGCCGGCGATATTGAAAAGCGCCGCGTGCAAAAAGTCATACTCTGCTCGCGCACCGTGGCCAATATTGTCCCATTACTGCAACCGGGCGTATTAGTGGTTTGCCCAGGTGACCGTGATGACATTATTTTAGCCACCAGCCTGGCGGAAATGAATGGCGTACTGCTGGCGGGCTTGCTGTTAACCGGCGACCTAACCCCCAACCCTAGCATCATGGACATTGGTGAACGCGCCCTGAAAGGCGGCTTACCGGTAATGAGCGTACCCACGGGCTCTTACGATACCGCCTACAACCTGACCCGCCTCTACAAAGGCATCCCAATTAGCGATACAGAACGCGCTAAAAAAGTGACTGACTATATTGCTGGTCAACTAGACCAAGACTGGCTCGCAGCCCGTTGCAAGACCACGCGCGAACTGCTGCTGTCACCGCCTGCTTTCCGCCACCAGTTGGTTAAGCGCGCTCAACAGGCCAATAAGCGTATTGTCCTTCCGGAAGGTGATGAGCCACGTACCATTCAGGCAGCGGCTATTTGTCAGAAGCGCGGCATTGCCCGTTGCGTACTGATTGCCAAACCTGACGATGTACACGCTATTGCTAAAGCCCAAGGCATTGATTTGCCAGCGGATTTAGAAATTATTGATCCTGACACCATCCGTCAAAACTACATCGAGCCCATGGTGGAGATTCGCAAAGACCGCGGACTCACCCCACAACTGGCCGCAGTACAACTGGAAGACTCTGTGGTGTTAGCCACCATGATGCTCGCCGAAGGCCATGTGGACGGTTTAGTGTCTGGCGCAGTACACACTACGGCCAGCACCATCCGCCCAGCACTGCAGCTACTGAAAACCGCACCAGGCTACAACCTCGTATCATCAGTGTTCTTTATGCTGCTGCCAGACCAAGTTTTGGTCTACGGTGACTGTGCAGTCAACCCTGATCCTAACGCTGAGCAACTGGCTGAAATTGCCATACAAAGTGCGGAATCTGCGCAAGCCTTTGGCATTGACCCAAGAGTTGCCATGATCAGTTACTCAACAGGAGATTCAGGCACCGGTGCAGAAGTGGAAAAAGTCCGTGAAGCAACCCGGATTGCCCGCGAACTTAACCCCAACATCCCCATTGATGGTCCACTGCAATATGATGCTGCCAGCATCGAAAGTGTTGGCCGCTCCAAAGCACCTGACAGCCTAGTTGCCGGACGCGCCACTGTGTTTGTGTTCCCTGACCTGAACACCGGTAACACCACTTATAAAGCCGTACAGCGCAGCGCCAACGTGATCAGCGTCGGCCCCATGCTGCAAGGCTTACGTAAGCCAGTGAACGACTTGTCCCGCGGTGCTTTAGTGGATGACATTGTCTTCACCATCGCGTTGACTGCCATCCAAGCAGCCAGCCAAGACTAAGACCGTCACACACTCTAAGGTCATTGTTGCGCAAGCAGCAGTGACCTTAGTCACTTTTGAAACAAAGCTTGCACTCCCGTCACGAAACGATAACCATATCCAACCATAAGAAAACTCGACCCTTATTTGCTTGAGGTATTGTCTCAATGCTGCAGCGTCTTCCGCCTTTCTTGCGGGGCATGATTGCCTCTGCATTGTTGGCACTGAACACCCTATTTTGGTGTTGGCCACTGTTTGCCCTGGCTATTCTTAAACTGATCCTGCCATTTCCCCCCATACAGCGCAGCATCCGCATTGCCATGCACTGGATCGCAGAAGTTTGGATTGCCGGCAACTCACTGTGGATGCGTTTAGTGCACCCCATTGACTGGGATGTGGAAGGCTTAGAGCAACTGGACCTGACCCACTCTTGGTTAGTAATCAGCAACCACCAAAGCTGGGTGGATATTCTGGCCTTGCAATACCAATTCAACCGTCGCCTGCCCTTACTCAAGTTCTTTCTCAAACAAGAATTAATTTGGGTGCCAGTGATTGGCTTGTGCTGGTGGGCATTAGAGTTTCCCTTTATGAAACGCTACAGCAAAGCCTACCTCGAAAAACACCCAGAAAAACAAGGCCAAGACCTCGCCACCACACGCAAAGCCTGCGAGCGCTACAAAACCACCCCCGTTTCTATATTTAACTTTTTAGAAGGCACCCGCTTCACCCCAGCTAAACATGCCCAACAAGACTCACCTTTCGAGCACCTGTTAAGACCTAAAGCCGGTGGTATCGCCTTTGTGCTGGACGCCATGGGTGAGCAGCTGCACGGCATGGTCAATGTCACCATCCATTACCCCGGTGGCCGACCGAGCTTCTGGGATTTACTCAGCGGACAGGTCAAGCGCATTGTCATGCGCATCGAAATCATGCCCATCCCGCAGCAGTTTATCGGCCAAAGCTATGATCAAAACATGCAGTACCGCGCCGAATTTCAGGGCTGGGTCAATCAGCTTTGGGAAGCCAAAGATCTACAACTCAAGGCACTGATTGCCGCTGAACACAGGCAACGCACTGATTAACAACACAATTACCACCTTAGTCGATAAAGCATGACTGGGCGCACACGCCTGATGCGCGTTATACTTAGTCACTTATCAAGCATCTGCATTGCATGCCAAAGCAATTTAGCATGCCCACTGCCTGCTCAAATCTACACCGAGTCTGCTCGTTACCAGCACTTGATGTTCCCTTCACACTAGAGGAGCGTTTCATGACCGTTATAAAGCAAGATGATGTGATCCAAAGCGTTGCTGACGCCTTACAGTTTATTTCCTATTACCACCCCTTAGATTTTATTGATGCCATGCACCAAGCCTATGAGCGTGAAGAATCACCTTCCGCTAAAGACGCCATGGCACAAATTCTGATTAACTCGCGGATGAGCGCCACCGGCCACCGCCCACTGTGCCAAGACACCGGCATTGTTACCGCATTTGTTCGTGTGGGCATGGATGTGCGCTGGGACGGCGCCACCATGGGCTTAGAAGACATGATCAACGAAGGCGTGCGCCGCGCCTACAGGCTGCCAGAAAACATCCTGCGCGCCTCCATTTTGGCCGATCCCGCAGGTGCCCGTCGCAACACCAAAGACAACACCCCAGCAGTGGTACACTACTCCATAGTGCCAGGCAACACCATTGAAATTGACATTGCCGCCAAAGGTGGTGGTTCGGAAAACAAAGCACAAATGGCCATGCTCAACCCTTCCGACTCCATTGTCGATTGGGTATTAGAGACTGTGCCGAAAATGGGTGCAGGCTGGTGCCCACCGGGTATGCTCGGCATTGGTATTGGCGGTACCGCAGAAAAAGCGGCAGTAATGGCCAAAGAAGTGCTGATGGAATCCATTGACATCCACGAACTGCAAGCCCGCGGCCCACAAAACCGTGTGGAAGAAATCCGTTTAGAGCTGTTTGAAAAGGTCAACCAGCTGGGCATTGGCGCCCAAGGCCTCGGCGGCTTAACCACAGTACTGGATGTAAAAATCAAGGATTACCCCACCCACGCCGCTTCACTGCCGGTGTGCATCATCCCCAACTGCGCAGCCACCCGCCACGCCCACTTCGTACTGGACGGCTCAGGCCCAGCCAGCTTAGAAGCCCCCTCACTGGATGCCTTCCCAGACATCGTTTGGGATGCCGGCCCCACTGCACGCCGCGTCAATCTGGATGAAATCACCCCAGAAGACGTGCAAAGCTGGAAGCCCGGTGAAACCCTGCTACTCAACGGCAAAATGTTTACCGGCCGTGATGCAGCACACAAGCGCATGGTGGACATGCTCAACAACGGCGAAGAGCTGCCGGTTGATCTCAAAGGCCGCTTTATCTACTACGTTGGCCCCGTTGATCCAGTTGGCGAAGAAGTAGTTGGCCCCGCAGGCCCCACCACCGCCACCCGCATGGACAAGTTCACCCGCCAGGTTCTGGAAAGCACCGGCTTACTGGGCATGATCGGTAAATCCGAGCGCGGCCCTATTGCCATTGAAGCCATTAAAGACAACAAAGCCGTGTACCTGATGGCCGTGGGCGGCGCCGCCTACTTAGTCTCACAAGCCATTAAAAAATCACGGGTTGCCGCCTTCCCAGAACTGGGCATGGAAGCCATCTACGAATTTGACGTAGTGGACATGCCCGTCACTGTAGCTGTCGACACCTTAGGCGAGTCAGTACACATCACTGGCCCAGCCCAATGGCAGAAAAAAATCGCTGAAAGCTTAGCCGTTGAAGTTAAGTAATTTCAGCAGCTAAAATGCTAGAAAACAAAAAGGCCGAGTTCAAAACTCGGCCTTTTTTGTTGAAACCCTATGGACTACCACACCTAAAAGCACCACTGGACTGCCACGTCGCTACGCTCCTCGCAGTGACGGTTCTGTGTCATTCCAAGCCCTTTGCCGTCATTCCGAGTGCCATACCCTGTCATTGCGACCGCGAGGAACCGAAGCGGGAAGCAATCCACCACACCACCTCGCAATCCACCTTTCACCTCTCCCCAATCAACCCTCTACACTCCCTTTCAGTCTCTTCTGCTTATGCACCAAATCCACAATACCCCCTTGTGGGTTATAACCGCTGACTGTGTCGCGTAACAGCTGCCGAATAGCTGCGCAGTCGCCCTGCTCGGATAGCTGTAATAAGCGCTGCAACACTGCACACAGCTCAGCCCACGGCAAAAACTCTTCATTGGCGCACATAATCATTGGGTGTTCGGTTTCGCTGACGTTATCGCCAATTAGCAACTCTTCATAAAGCTTTTCGCCTGGGCGTAGGCCAGTGAACTCAATAGCAATCTCACCATTGGGCTCAGCTTTCGAGCGCACAGTTAAACCGGTCAGGCGAATCATCTTCTCCGCCATATCCAAAATAGTCACCGGCTCGCCCATATCCAATACAAACACATCACCACCGCGCCCCATCGAGCCCGCTTGAATCACCAACTGCGAAGCCTCTGGAATAGTCATAAAATAACGGGTCATATTCGGATGGGTGACCGTGACAGGGCCACCATGCTTAATTTGCTGGCGAAATAACGGAATAACCGAGCCAGAAGAGCCCAACACATTACCAAAGCGCACCATGGTAAAACGTGTATTGTTGGCATAACTCTCGCCATCGGCATCCGCAAACAGCGACACCTGCTGCTCGTGACTCAACGCTTGCAGCACCATCTCAGCCAAGCGCTTGGTACTGCCCATCACGTTAGTTGGGCGCACCGCTTTATCGGTAGAAATCAGCACAAAATTCTGCACATTCGCTTTAATCGCGGCTTGGGC
>DASROA010000049.1:0-97813 GCA_035647115.1 Thiopseudomonas sp.
CAATATCGCCAGCACAATGTGGTTTGATTATTGGATATGGAGTTAATACAGAATGGCTGTTGAAGCGCAAAAAGAAACATTAGGGTTTCAGACAGAAGTTAAGCAACTGCTGCATTTAATGATCCACTCTTTGTATTCGAACAAAGAGATTTTTCTAAGAGAGTTAATCTCAAACGCCTCTGATGCGGCGGATAAGCTACGCTTTGAAGCTTTGTCGGCACCTGAATTACTTGAAGGTGATGCCGAGCTGAAAATTCGTGTCAACTTTGACAAAGAGGCCAACACCCTAACCATTGAAGACAATGCCATTGGTATGAGTCGTGAAGAGGTGCTGAGTAACCTCGGTACCATTGCCAAGTCAGGCACTGCGGAGTTTTTTAAAAACTTATCCGGTGATGCCAAAAAAGACTCGCAGTTGATTGGTCAGTTCGGTGTCGGTTTTTACTCGGCCTTTATTGTTGCTGATAAGGTTGAAGTCTTTACCCGTCGTGCTGGCGCATCGGCTACAGAGGGTGTGCTCTGGAGCTCAGAGGGACAAGGTGAATTTGAAATTTCTACCATTGAAAAAGCCGACCGCGGTACGCGCATTGTTTTGCATTTAAAGAAAGACGAAAGTGAATTTGCTGACGGTTTCCGTTTACGCAACGTCATTAAAAAATATTCTGATCACGTTGCTTTGCCCATTGAACTACCTAAAGAAACTTACGGTGAAGAAGCAGAAAAAGATACTGCTGAAGAGGTGGAGTGGGAAGTGGTTAACCGTGCTAGCGCACTTTGGACCCGCCCACGCACTGAGATTAAAGACGAAGAGTACCAAGAGTTTTATAAGCATGTGGCCCATGACTTTGAAGATGCTTTGACCTGGAGCCACAACAGGGTTGAAGGCCGTCTTGAGTACACCTCGCTGCTGTATATACCCACCCGAGCGCCCTTTGACTTATACCATCGTGAAGCACCCCGTGGCTTAAAGCTGTATGTGCAGCGTGTGTTTATTATGGATCAAGCCGATGAGTTCTTACCGCTGTACCTGCGTTTTGTGAAAGGTATTGTGGACTCCAATGACTTGTCGTTGAACGTCTCCCGAGAAATTCTCCAGAAAGACCCTGTGATTGACACCATGAAATCAGCACTCACCCGTCGTGTGCTGGATATGCTGGAGAAAATGGCTAAGAACAAGCCAGATGATTATCAAACCTTCTGGGATGCATTTGGTCAGGTGCTTAAAGAAGGCCCCGCTGAAGATTTCTCTAATAAAGAGAAAGTGGCAGGTCTGTTACGCTTTGCTTCAACCCATACGGGTAATGATAAGCAAACAGTGTCACTCAGTGACTACATAGAGCGCATGCAAGACGGTCAGGATAAGATTTACTACTTGACCGGCGAAAGCTACGCTCAGGTTAAAAACAGCCCACACTTAGAAGTTTTCCGCAAAAAAGGCATTGAAGTCTTACTGCTCACCGACCGTATTGATGAGTGGCTCATGAGCTACTTGACAGAGTTTGACGGTAAGAACTTTGTGGATGTGGCCCGTGGTGATTTAGATTTGGGCGCACTGGATACTGAAGAAGACAAGAAAGCCCAAGATGAAATTGCCAAGAGCAAAGAAGCCTTGGTGACACGTTTGAAAACTGTTTTGGGTGATCAAGTGGCCGATGTGCGTGTATCTCATCGCTTAACGGATTCACCGGCTATTTTGGCCATTGGTGAGCAAGACTTAGGCTTGCAGATGCGTCAAATTCTAGAAGCCAGTGGTCAGGCGGTGCCAGAGTCGAAGCCGGTGTTTGAAATCAACCCAGCGCACAGTTTAGTTGAAAAACTCGATGCGGAGTCTGATGACGAGCGTTTTGAAGACTTGTCGATGATCCTATTTGATCAGGCAGCACTGGCAGCAGGGGACAGTTTGAAAGACCCGACCGCGTATGTGCAACGCTTGAATAAGCTACTGGTTGAATTAAGCAGCTAACAAAGCAGCACTCAAAAAGTACAAAAAAACCGCGATTAATTCGCGGTTTTTTTGTTGAGAGCTTGGCTTGATAAGAAGCCTGGATGACTCTTATAAACACTCAATGGCTGCTTACTTGCCGAGGACTGTGACCACCTTAGTTTCGTTGATAAGGTTATCACCCACTGGGCAACGTTCTTCAATCTTATCTAAAAATGCTTGTTTTGCAGCATCATCTAAATCAGCGTCAATGGTAACCTTTAAGCGCATTTCCTGAAAACCAGCACGGGCAGTGGTTTCACGACCTAGCAAGCGATCTGGGTCGTAGTCTGCTTCAACTTCGAAGCTCATACCACGCAGCTCGATTTTCTCTTGGAAAGCAATAATGCGGCCTAAACTACCCACACAGCCAGCATAAGCAGCAAGAATCAGTTCGGGTGGCGCAGGACCTAAGTCGGCACCGCCCGCGTTTTTCGGCTGATCCATATAGACTTTATGCTCGCCACACATGATTTCAATGGTCATGCCAGCACCCATATGGCCGGTTGCGCGTAATGTTTTAATTGCCATGCTTGTTAACTCCTAAAGTGAAGCCTAATTTATTTAGCTTTACAGTATTTATTATATTCTTTTGCTAAGTGTTTTGAAAGTGAGCAGCTCAATAAGAGCATTGCTTTTAGCAGGTTTGTTGGCTGGTCAAGCGGGGCTGGTGGGTGTAGAAGGAGAGCAATCTAATCGCCTGGTTAACTGTCTACCGTTATTAAACTCAATAGTGTTGAGTTAGAGAGTAAGTTGAAAAGTGAGCTTTAGTATGGAAAGTATTCGTTTTATTAAAACAAACCTACCGTGGTGATAGGTTTGTTTTGAATTATTTTAAAGCACTGTATTTTCTTGCTGGCCTTTTTTCCATTGAACAATATTGTTAAATGTGATTTTAGCTCTTCTGACCATGGCTTCATCTGTTGCGTAGCCAACATGCGGAGCAAGCACAGTGTTTGGCGCATCTAGCAGGGGGTAGTCTGCGGGAATGGGGGGCTCCATATCCACTCTATCTAAACCAGCGCCGGCGATGATGCCATTGCGCAGTGCTTCTGCTAAGGCATCATTATCAACAATAGGGCCAATTGCGGTGTTGATTAACAGTGAGCTGGGCTTCATTAAAGCCAGCTTGTCTTTATCAATTAAATTTTTAGTTTCATCTGTGAGTGGCATATGCAGCGTGACAATATCACTGGCCTTTAAAACCTCATCCAGTGACTTATATTCTACGCCTTGCTCGACCAGCTCTGTCTTAACGCTTCTGTTATAAGCAATCACCTGGCAACCAAAGGCTAAACCTAGTTGAGCCACTGCACTGCCGATGTCTCCAGTGCCTAATACGCCCAAGGTTTTACCATTTAAATCAGTTTGTCTGTAGCCGTCTTTGGTACCGCCTTCGCGCACTATTTTTTCTAACGGTATCATACTGCGCAACAGTGAGATAATTAACCCAAAGGTAAGTTCTGCTACAGAGTGTGTGCTATAACCTGCAGCATTTGAAACTTTAATACCTTTCTCTTTACATTTTTCTAAATCAATATGATCGTAACCTGTGAAAGCTACTGAAATATACTGTAGTTTTTCTGCAGCATCGATCACTTCAGCGCTCAGTGGCATATTGGCAATCACCAAGATCTCAGCGTCCTTGATTCTTGCTTTAAGAGTCTCATCATCTGATTTGCCATCGGTATATATAACTAACTCATGGCCATCATCAGTTAATGGCTTTGTTAATTTATCGAATTCTTCATCGCTAATTCTTAGAGGCTCTAAGATTACAACTTTCATTTTTTATCTTTTCTCCATTTTAATGGTTACATTTAAATATTGTTACCTGGCTATCTAAATATATCCAACATTCCGCATCTGGCTTTCTGATTTGTTTTTATTGATACGGCTCGTTACTTTATCTTTTTCAATGGGCATATTGTCATTTTGGCAATGCTTTGCTTCTGGTAGTGTCGGAAGGGTATAGGGTGCATTTGAGCTCAACACATTGTTGCCGGTCAGTCGAAATAGACTTGGGATGCAGAGCGGAGCGGAATGCTTTCAATATCAATATAGAAGCTTGCGCGAGTATTTATGCGCTCGACTCGACGGCGTGCATCGATACGGAGTGTGGTTGAGAGGCAGTGAAATGCACGTAGGGAAAATTGCAACCCATCACTGATAATGCCAATGAACCAATGGTAGCTTAGAGGCGCTACCATTGGTGTGTCGTTAGCTGCGGCCTTTAACCGGTTGGTTATTCACGCTGCCTTCTTCAAGAATGATTTGGTATTCCTTACCGTCTTTTTCAACTTGCTGTAAGCGTACCAGTAAGTAATTCCAATCTTTGGCAAACCACAAAATGGTAATGCGCTTGCTTTGCGTCGGGTCACGTACTCGCTCCACCTTGATGGCGTCAACACTGCCAACCATGGTGTTGACAACTTCTTCACCTAGCACGCGGAAGTCATAGGTGTCCAAGTCATCGCCGTCAAGCACTTGATAGGACATACTGGTTTTTCCTGCAGCAATATCCCGTTGCAGGGCCAGTTGGTAGGATGACTTGTCTTGTATGCCTTGCATCAATTTAACATCAACTGTTTTGTCGCGATCTTTGCCGGTGGCGCGTAAGGTTTGCCAGTCAAAGTCATGCTTGATCTCTTTAGAGCGGCCCATACCTTTGCGTGCATAACGGTATTTCAGAGGCTGTATTGTGTCATTGACGAGGTTTAACCAGCTGGTTTCAGTGAGTCCGGCAACCAACATAGAAGCAGAAAAGTCCAACTTCCAAGAACCGTCAGCTTGTTGTTTTAAACTGCGTTCAGCTTTACCGGTAAAGGGTAATTGTTTCCAGTCGGCGGTATAGCTGGCTGAGAAGGGTTGCAGCTCAGCAGCGCTTAGGCTGACTGGTAATAGCAAGGTTGCTAAAGTTAAAAGAACGGCACGGCGCATGATCAGATAGAACTCCTAGGGTTGATACTGAAAGCCTGATGGCGGTAACGGCTGTCCATCGAGTAGAGCACCTTGTGCGCTGAGGCGCAAGCGACCTTCAGCAAACCAGCGAACTGCTAAAGGGTAAATTTGGTGCTCTAAAGCATGCACTCGTAAGGCCAGCTGTTCGGCAGTGTCATTAGTGTAGACAGGCAGTGATGCTTGTATGACTACAGGGCCGCCATCGAGTTCCTCAGTAACAAAGTGGACGCTACAGCCGTGCTCTAGATCACCGGCGTCAAGGGCCCGTTGATGGGTGTTCAGACCTTTATATTTAGGCAGTAAAGAAGGGTGAATATTCAGCAAGCGGCGTGCGTAATGACGGGTGAATTCGGGACTGAGAATCCGCATAAAACCCGCCAGCACCACTAAGTCGGGTTGGTGCTGGTCGATGATTTGCATTAATGCTGTATCAAAAGTTAAGCGGTCAACAAAGTCTTTATGGCTTAATACCTGCTGAGCAATGCCTGCTTGCTCTGCACGCACTAAGCCGTAAGCGTCAGCCCGGTTGCTGATCACAGCACAGATACGTGCGCTAGGGTGATCAGCAAGGTCATCCATAATTGCTTGTAGATTGCTGCCTGAGCCTGAGATTAAAACAACAATCTTGCAGGTGTCTGAATCGTTCATGGGTGACTTTTTAGGTTGTTCAGTACAATACGCTCGGCATGCTCAGCGGCGGCTTGAATATGACCAATCACCCAAGGCTGCTCGCCCGATGCTTGTAAGTGCTCAAGCACCGCGGCCTGTTGATCAGCTGCCACGCAAATTACCATGCCCACGCCACAGTTGAGTACACGGTGCATTTCAACTTCATCAACGTTGCCGTGCTCTTGCAGCCAGTCAAATATTGCAGGGCGTGTCCAGCTGGCCACATCAATCACTGCTTGTGAGTTGGCAGGTAGCACGCGGGGGATGTTTTCAATGAGTCCGCCACCGGTGATATGTGACATGGCTTTTACGGCGCCAGTCTCTTTAATGAGCTTGAGTAGGGGTTTGACATAAATGCGGGTTGGCGCCATCAGTAAATCACTGAGGGGCTGGCCGTCTAGCTCTGTGGTTTGGATATCAGCGCCGGCCACTTCAATAATTTTACGAATCAGTGAGTAACCGTTGGAATGCGGGCCTGATGAGGGCAGGGCAATCAGTACATCCCCTGTAGCGACTTTAGAACCGTCAATAATCTCTGATTTTTCGACCACGCCCACACAGAAACCGGCTAAGTCGTAATCTTCACCGGCGTACATGCCGGGCATTTCTGCGGTTTCACCACCCACTAATGCGCAACCGGCTTGCTCACAGCCTTCGCCAATTCCGCTGACCACTTGCGCAGCAATGTCCACATTGAGCTTGCCAGTGGCGTAATAGTCTAAGAAAAACAAGGGCTCAGCACCGCTGACGACTAAATCGTTAACGCACATGGCGACCAGGTCAATACCGATTTTTTCATGCTTGTTGAGGTCAATGGCTAAACGCAGTTTAGTGCCCACCCCATCGGTGCCTGATACTAAAACCGGTTGACGGTAGCCTTCTGGGATCTCACATAGCGCACCAAAGCCGCCAAGACCGCCAAGAACTTCTGGACGAGTGGTGCGTTTAGCAACACCTTTAATACGTTCAACCAGTGCCTCGCCAGCGTCAATATCGACACCAGCATCCTTGTAGCTTAAAGACGTTTTATTGTTGCTCATGAATTGGGCCTTTGCGAAATATGCGTAAAATACAATGAATTACGCAATTTTATCAGGCTTCTAGCCGAGCGGCTATCATCAGATGGCAAAGTTATATGTTGCTGGAATGTAAAAGTGTTGTCGAGGGTGTAATGCCTGCTGAGGTCCGGGCTGTGGGAGCACTTGAGCAGTGTTGTTTATAGTTCGACGCGAGCAGGTTGATAACCTTGTTTGCGGTACTCAACAAAATTGCGTCGGCTGATGTGCAGTTGCGCAGGGTCTTGATTGACAATTTCAATGACGCGGCTGAAGCAATCCAAGTGAGTTGACAGCTCAGGGTGTAAATTAATCATTACACCAGAAGAGTGTTCTGGTCGCTCATCAAGGGCCAGTATCACTGGTGCTTGGCAGGTGTCGCTATAGAGCGCATGGGGGATAAAACTGGGCCTGCGAAAAGTCCACAGCAGCTCATCCAGCTCTGTTTGTTGTTCGGGACTGGCGCAGCGAATAAAGGTCATAAAACCTGCACGCCACGACTTATGTGCCAAACGGCAGGCCGCAATTAAGCGGTCCGCCGGTTGGCTGGTGGGTAAAACGTAAAACTCTACTTTCACTGCACGCGATCCAGTAGGTATTGACTTAACAAAGGTACTGGGCGACCCGTAGCACCTTTTTCTTTACCGCCACTGATCCAGGCAGTGCCAGCAATATCCAAGTGTGCCCATGGATACTCTTTAGTGAAGCGTGACAAGAAACAACCTGCAGTAATGGTACCGGCTTTAGGGCCACCAATATTGGCAATATCAGCAAAAGGACTGTCCAGTTGTTCTTGATATTCTTCAAACAACGGTAGTTCCCAAGCAGCATCAGCAGCGCGCTTACTGGCATCGAGTAGGTTATTAACTAGCTCAGGGTTGTTGCCCATTAGGCCGCTGGTATTGCTGCCTAGTGCAACAATACATGCCCCAGTCAGGGTAGCAATATTGATCACGGCCTGTGGTTTGAAACGCTCAACATAGGTTAAGGCATCGCAAAGCACTAAACGGCCTTCGGCGTCGGTGTTGAGAATTTCTACAGTTTGTCCGCTCATGGTGGTGACAATGTCGCCTGGACGAGTAGCGCCACCGCTGGGCATGTTTTCAGCACAGGTTAAGACACCAATCACGTTGATGGGCAACTCTAGTTCAAGCACTGCTTGCAGGGTGCCCAATACGCTGGCTGCACCGCCCATGTCGTATTTCATTTCATCCATGCCTGCGCCGGGTTTAAGGCTAATACCACCGGTGTCAAAAGTAATACCTTTGCCCACTAAGACATAGGGTTGGTCATCTTGTTTGCCACCTTGGTAGTTCATAATAATCATGCGGGGCGGTTGGTCGCTACCTTGACCGACGGCCAGTAATGCGCCTGCACCCAGCTCTTTGAGTTGCTGCTCTTCGAGTACTTCAACTTTGAGATTGCTATGCTGCTTGCCCAATTCTTGTGCTTGTTCAGCAAGGTAGCGTGGATGACAAATGTTAGGCGGCATATTGCCTAAGTTACGGGTGAAGGCCATACCTGCAGCAATCGCTTTCGCGTGGCTGCATGCTTTCTCCACTGCGTCTTGTTGTTCGGCAGTGCACGCAAGGGTGACGGTTTTTAAGTGTACCGCTGGCGCTTTCTCGCTTTTAAACTGATCAAACACATAGAGACCGTCGGCAAGGCACTCGGTTACTAAGCGAGCACTGGCGTAGGCATCGCGCTCGGCAAAGGCTAAGTCGGCAAAAGCTAAAGTTGCATCGTCAATGGAGAGGTTTTTTAAAACCGTTAAAATAGCGCTGACTAATTTACGGGTGCTGCGGTCTGGAAGTTCCTCTTCCTTGCCGGTACCCACCAATAACACCCGCTGGGCTTTCAGGTTAGGTAGTTTGTGCAGCAATAGGGTTTGACCAAGTTTGCCTTGGATATCACCGGCCTTAAGGTGGGCGCTGAGCGCACCGTCACAGAGCTTGTCAATGAGTTGGCCTTGGTTATCAAGTTGCAGTTGTTCGTTAACGGTGAGCACCAGGGCGCTGGCTTTCAGTGTTTCAATGGAGCTGGAATTGACTAAAAAGTCCATACTCAAGGATCCTCAAGACAAAATTAAATAGATACAGGATAATACTGTTTGTTTACGTCGGCAGGTAGGTACACTGCCATATACTATGTCACTAGTGTGGGCTGCGATGGGCAGCTTTGACAAGTCTGGAGCCATTACTTGATAGTTTTTCGTTACCTTACTCGGGAAGTTTTACTGGCTTTTAGTGCAGTCAGTGCGGTGCTGCTGGTGATTATTATGAGCGGCCGTTTCATTAAATATTTAGCGCAAGCAGCGCAGGGTATTCTTGACCCAGGTGTGCTGCTGATGATCATGGGTTACCGCATCCCCGGTTTTTTACAGCTCATTTTACCCTTGGGTTTGTTCTTGGGGATTTTGCTGGCCTATGGCCGCTTATACCTTGAAAGCGAAATGACGGTGCTCTCTGCCACGGGTATGAGTGAACAGCGCTTGTTGGCGTATACCTTGGTGCCAGCGTTTTTCGTGGCACTGCTCTGTGCTTGGTTCAGCTTTATGTTGACCCCGCAAGGGGTGCAAAAAGTGGCCCAAGTATTAAATGAGCAAGATGCGTTGACTGAGTTTGACACCCTGGTGCCTGGGCGTTTTCAGGCTATGCGCGACGGTTCGCGGGTGACTTATACTCAAGACCTGTCTGGCGATCGAACTGAGTTGCGCGGTGTGTTTATTACAGAGAAGCGTGATAACCGACCTGGTAGCACAACAGATGAAAACATTACAGTGCTGGTAGCGCAAACTGGGCGTCAAGAAATTCAAGCCGATGGTAGTCGATATTTGATTTTACACGACGGCTATCGTTATGACGGCAGACCTGGAGAGGCGGATTACCGTGTGATTCATTATGAAACCTACGGGGTGTTGTTACCCAAACCCAGCGTTGAAGTAAAACTGGGGGAGCCTGAAGCGATGCCCAGCAGCGAATTGATTGGCAGTGAGCAAAGCAAAATGCAGTCTGAATTGCAGTGGCGGTTGTCCATGCCCATTTTGGTATTGGTTGTCACATTAATCGCTGTGCCTTTATCACGGGTGAGTCCGCGACAAGGACGTTTTTTAAAGTTATTGCCGGCTATTTTGTTGTATATGAGTTATTTAGCTTTGTTGATTGCCGCACGCGGAGCTTTAAGTAAGGGGCAAATTCCAGCTAACGTCGGGCTTTGGCCGGTACATGCGCTATTTGCCTTGATTGGTTTGCTCTTAGTCTATTGGCAGCCGTTGCAGCTGCGCCTTGCACAGAAGCGTGCAGCTAAAGCTAAGGGGGCACAGCATGCGTAAATTGGACCGCTATATTGGTAGTACGGTTTTTTTAGCTATCCTGGCAGTGCTTGGTATTATTGCCGGCTTAGCTTTATTGTTTGCCTTTATTGATGAGCTGGATGACGTCGAAGGCGCGTACAGCATGTGGGATGCTTTAAGCTATGTGGGCTTAACTGCACCCGAGCGCATTTATGAATTATTGCCCATGGCGGCATTGATTGGTTGTTTGGTGGGTTTAGGCACCTTGGCCAGCAACAGTGAGCTAACAGTGATGCGTTCTGCTGGGGTATCCATTCGCCGCATTGTTTGGGCGGTGATGAAGCCCATGTTAGTGCTGATGCTGATTGGGTTATTGGTGGGTGAGTATTTAGCACCTTGGAGCTCAAGTGTGGCCCAAGCCAATCGGTCGCTGGCGCAGTCGGTGGGCAAAGCGCAAAGTTCTAAGCATGGTTTGTGGCACCGGCAGGGTAATGAATACATCCATATTAATGCGGTGCAGCCGGGCGGTAAGCTAATCGGGGTGACCCGTTACTTAATTGATGACCAAGAACGGTTGCTGGTTTCTAGTTTTGCTCGGCAGGGACTGTATCAAGAAGAAGGTTACTGGCAGCTGGAAGATATTGTCTATACCGAGCTGCAAGCGCGTAGCAGCAGTGTAAAACAGGCCACCACTGAACGCTGGGATGTGGAGTTAAGCCCACAACTGCTAAATACTGTGATTATGGATCCCGAGGCTTTACCCTTAAGTGGCTTATGGCGTTATGCAAGTTACTTAAATGAACAAGGCTTAAATGCCAGTCGCTATTGGTTGGCGTTTTGGGGTAAAGCGTTGCAGCCTTTAGTTACCGCTGCTTTGGTGTTGCTGGCGATTTCTTTTGTGTTTGGCCCGCTCCGCTCGGTGACTTTAGGGCAGCGCGTCTTCACTGGGGTGGTGGTTGGTTTTGTGTTTCGCATTGCCCAAGACTTACTCGGGCCGGCCAGCTTAGTGTTTGGCTTTGCACCACTGCTGGCAGTGTTACTGCCCGCTTTGGTGTGTGCTTTATGCGGATTTTGGCTGCTTAAGCGAGCCGGTTAGCAGACCCATAAGCACAGCAGTGATTGCCTATTGTAAGCAGCATCGTTAGAGTATTGACCCGATTTATTTGCCCGACCGATTTAAAACTATGACACCACTTGAGCGTTATCAGCAGGATTTACAACGTCCGGATTTCTTTCGCGATGCAGCACAAGAAAATGCCGTACGCCATTTACAGCGACTTTATGATGACCTTACTCGGGAAGCGCCGAGTACCAACAACAATAACGGGTTGTTAGGCCGTTTACTAGGTAAAAAAACACCACAACAGCCGGCTAAAGGTCTTTATTTTTGGGGCGGAGTGGGCCGCGGCAAAACGTATTTAGTGGATACTTTTTTTGAGGCCTTGCCCTTCGAAGAAAAAATGCGTACTCACTTTCACCGCTTTATGAAACGAGTGCATGAAGAGCTGCGCAGTCTAGACGGTGAGAAAAATCCTTTGGTAATTGTTGCCGAACGCTTTGCCAAAGAAGCCCGGGTGATTTGTTTTGATGAGTTTTTTGTCACCGATATCACCGACGCCATGATTCTTGCTGGCTTGCTTGAAGAGTTGTTTAAAAATGGCGTGAGCTTAGTGGCCACTTCAAATATTGTCCCAGATGCACTCTACAAAGACGGCCTGCAACGGGCCCGTTTTTTGCCCGCCATTGCGCTATTAAAAGAGCACACAGAGGTGGTCAATGTGGACAGTGGTATTGATTATCGCCTGCGTGCTTTAGAGCAAGCGGAGCTGTACCACTATCCGTTAAGCGCAGAGGTGGAACTGGAGCTGGACAAAAGCTTTCGCAGCTTGCTGTTAGAAAATAATAAAATACTTAAAGACGAGCCGTTGACGGTGGAAAACCGTATTATTGTAGCGCGTAAAGTTTCCAATGATGTGGCTTGGTTTGATTTTCGTGAACTGTGTGATGGACCGCGCAGTCAAAATGATTATATTGAGCTGGGCAAAATTTACAGTGCAATTATTTTGTCCAATGTAGAACAAATGGGTGAGGATCATGAGGATGTGGCGCGTCGCTTTATCAACCTAGTTGATGAGTTTTATGACCGTAATATCAAGTTGATTATTTCAGCGGAAGTGGCTCTGAAAGACTTGTATGTGGGTAATCGCCTACAGTTTGAGTTTCAAAGAACCTTAAGCCGTTTATTAGAAATGCAATCCCATGAGTTTTTAGCTCGGCCACACCGCGCCTAAAACTGCTGCATGTATCAAGTGAAATACATGCCAAACTAAGACTGCTTGGACTGTGAGTAAGTTTTGCGCAGTCAGTCATAGTGATGCGACACGCATTGCAGTGCTGCATATACTCATTGCAGTGTTAAACAGGCAAGCAGCAGTTGCCGTGACTGCTTGGGCTGTTTATGGTGAACACTTTGCATAATTCAACCGTTAGAGAGAATGACCATGCGTTTTATTATAGGACTGACTGCGGTACTGATGTCGTTGGTTACAGTGGGTATCCACGCGGAGCCCGTTGCAGCTTTGTATCAGGTTCGTGAGGAGCTGGTCAGCCAAGCCAGTGATGTGCGCGATGCTGGATTGCAGCAAGCCTTTATAACCATGGTGCAACGTCTAACAGGGCGCGCCGATGCAGCACAGTCTGCACAGTTGGCCGAGTACCTGGCCGACCCACAACCGTTGATTAGCCATTATGGCTATGACGGTAATACGCTGTTGGTTAACTTTGACTCTTATACAGTGCAGTCTGCTTTACGTGCAGCTGAGTTACCGATGTGGGGTAGCAATCGTCCAGCAGTTTTGACCTGGTGGCAAGTTGCAGGCTTGCATGACGTGCAGTTGCTTAGCGACGGGCAAGCCAACACCCAAGTTTTACACAATGCTGCGCAGTACTATGCAGTGCCGGCTCGCTTTCCATTAGGGGATTTAACTGAGCAGTTGTTAATCAGTGCTGACGCATTCACCGCGCATCAAGACATTCGAGCGTCTGCTGAACGTTATAATGCCGATGTGGTGGTGATTGTTCAGCAAGACTCTGCAACTGAACTGCAAACTGCACAATGGCAGCTGTGGGTCGGTGATGAGCGCCAAGAAGGACAGGTTCGTGCGCAGACTCAAGAAGCTCTTGCACGCGAGGTGTTTTCGCAAGTTAATCAGCACTTAGCACAGCGTTATGCGGTTAAACCGGGCGCAGGGGAAGTGTTTGATGTGCGCGTAGCAGGAGTGGATTTAGAACGTTTTGTTTTGCTCGAGCGGCTGTTAGAGCCATTTTCGGCGCAACTGCGTGAAGTTACTCAGGATTATGCTCAATGGCAGCTACGCAGCAATCCACAGCAAGTGCGCAGCCAGTTAGGCTTGGCAAACTTGCAAGAGAAACCCTTGCCCGCGGCCGCGGTCACGCAAGTTGCACTTGAAGATGGGCTCTCGACAGTGTTCCCCACGGAGACTGGCATAGGACCAGTAACCCAGCAACCCAGTACAGCAGATGTAAACACTCAAATACTGTATTTCACTTGGTAGCAGGCGAGAGCACGAGCATGGCAAAAAATTTTACACAATGGCTATTGCTCGGTGCGTTACTGCTCGGTGCTTTAACCTTTTATAAGTTACTACCAATTCTCGCGCCATTTTTAGTCAGTATTTTGCTGGCTTACATGGGCGATCCCTTAGTTGATTTTTTAGAGCGCTATAAAATATCTCGCACTTGGGGCGTGGTGTTTGTTTTTATCTTTTTAAGTCTACTGGTACTGATTTTATTGTTGGTGTTGATACCCATGATTGGTCGTCAATTGGTGAGTTTGTATGGGTTAACTCCACAATTGATTGACTGGTTGCAGGGCAGTGCTTTGCCTTGGTTGCAAGTGCAGTTGGGGGTGAGTGCAAACGTCAGTGGCTTAGAAAGTCTTAAGCAGATGCTCAATGAAAACTTAGATAAAACCACGGATCTAGCTCAGTTGCTACTCAGTAAAGTCACCAGTTCCAGCTTGGCTTTTTTAGGTTGGCTGGCCAACATGTTGTTAATTCCAGTGGTCACTTTTTATTTGTTACGTGACTGGGATGTGTTAGTAGGCAAGTTGCGAGGGCTGTTGCCTCGCTCAAAAGAAGCTTTAACAGTGCAATTAATTGCTGAATGCCATGAGGTACTCGGGGCTTTTATGCGGGGGCAATTGTTGGTCATGCTGGCGCTGGGTGTTGTTTATGCCATTGGCTTAATGACCCTAGGCTTGGAATTGGGATTGTTGATTGGTTTATTAGCAGGGCTGGCCAGCTTAGTGCCTTATATGGGCTTTATTATAGGAATTGGTGCGGCACTGGTGGCAGGTTTATTTCAATTTGGTCTGAACCCTTACCCGTTATTGGGTATAGTCGCGGTGTTTGGTGTCGGGCAGCTGTTGGAGAGTATGTTGTTAACACCTTTGTTGGTGGGTGATCGTATTGGTTTACACCCCGTTGCAGTTATATTTGCGATTTTAGCCGGTGGTCAGCTGTTTGGTTTTACCGGTGTCTTATTGGCACTGCCGGTGGCCGCTGTGATTATGGTTTTACTGAGACATGTGCACACTTTGTACAAAAAATCGAATATCTATGGGGATTCCAGTGAAAACTGCCCCCCAAACTAAGCCCAGCCTGGCTGAGCAAATGTGTATTTGCCGTGAGCCTTTGGAAGACATTTAAATGAAACCGACCCAACTCTCATTGGGCATGCGTCTGCGTGATGACGCCACCTTTGCCAATTATTATCCCGGTGCTAACGCAGGCACCTTAGGCTACATTGAGCATGCCTGCGAAGTTGAAAATCAATGGCTCGATAGCGTGCTGTACATCTGGGGGCGACCAGGAGTGGGCCGCAGCCATTTGTTGCAAGCCGCTTGTTTGCGAGTTGAAGAACGTGGTGGTCGTGCCCTGTATATACCTTTGGCAGAGTTAGTAGGTTATGGGCCGAGCCTGCTCGATAATGTGGAAAGCTGCGATATGCTGTGCTTGGATGATATTCAAGCGGTGGCGGGCCATGCGCAATGGGAAGAAGCTTTATTTCATGCGTTTAATCGCTTACGTGATAGTGGCAAGCAGTTATTGATCAGTGCCGATGCTGCGCCCCGTGAGCTGGCTTTAAAGTTGCCTGACTTACAATCACGGCTCAGTTTAGCTTTGGTGTTTCAATTGCATGAGTTAAGTGACGATGACAAGTTACGTGCCTTGCAGTTGCGTGCCTCACGGCGAGGCTTGCGTTTACCAGATGATGTGGGGCGTTTTTTATTGGCCCGCTCGGTACGCAGTATGAGTGTTTTATTCGATACCTTAGAACGTTTGGATCGCGCTTCATTAGAGGCGCAACGTAAGCTGACGATCCCTTTTTTAAAAGAGGCGTTGGGCTGGTAGTTAAAAATTTGCTAAACGTTCAAGTGTACAGTTCATCATTGAGATTAAGTATTTATGAGTACAGAGCAGCACAGTAACAGCGCCTCTGGAGTGAAAATTTATTTTCGCTTATTGGGTTATGTAAAACCCTACATTGGCCTGTTTTTAATCAGTATCTTTGGTTTTCTGATTTTCGCTTCAACCTCGCCCATGCTGGGCTATGTGTTGAAGTATTTTGTGGACGGCCTAGCTAACCCTGATGCGGCGTTATTTCCAGATATTCCTTGGCTGGCTGAGGTGCGCTTATTGCAAGCGGTGCCATTATTAATAGTGATTATCGCTTTTTGGCAAGGTATTGGTTCGTTTTTAGGTAACTTTTATTTAGCCAAAGTGTCTCTAGGCTTGGTGCATGATTTGCGTGTTGAGCTGTTTAACAGCTTATTGAAGTTGCCCAACCGTTATTTTGATAATCACAGTTCAGGGCACTTGATTTCCCGCATCACCTATAACGTCACCATGGTCACAGGTGCGGCTACCGACGCCATTAAAGTTATAGTGCGTGAAGGTATGACGGTGGTGTTTTTGTTCGCCACTTTACTGTGGATGAACTGGAAGCTGACCCTAGTGATGGTGGCGATTTTGCCGGTGATTGCTTTGATGGTGAAAAGCGCCAGTAAAAAATTCCGTAAACAAAGTCGTAAGATTCAAGTGGCCATGGGTGATGTAACCCATGTGGCCTCGGAAACTATTCAAGGCTATCGCGTGGTGCGTAGTTTTGGTGGTGAATCCTATGAGAAAAAACGTTTTTTAAATTCCAGTCTTAGCAACACTAAGCGTCAGTTGCGTTTGATTAAAACCAACGCAGTGTACACCCCGTCGTTGCAGCTGGTGATTTACTCAGGAATGGCAGTACTGATGTTCTTGGTACTACTGTTGCGCGGCGATTCCACCCCAGGTGATTTGGTTGCCTATATCACTTTGGCAGGTTTGTTGCCTAAGCCGATTCGCCAGTTGTCCGAAGTCAGCTCCACTATCCAAAGGGGGGTAGCGGGCGCTGAAAGTATCTTTGAACAGCTCGATGAAGAGCCAGAAAAAGATCAGGGTACAGTGCAGCTTGACCGAGTGAGTGGTCAGTTAGAAGTACGTAATGTGTCTTTTGTTTACCCAGGTACGGATGCGCCGGTCTTACAAGACATTAGCTTTACCGCTGAAAAAGGTCAGATGGTTGCTTTAGTGGGTCGCTCTGGTAGCGGTAAATCAACTTTGGCAAATTTGATTCCACGTTTTTATGAGCATCAACAAGGTCAGATTTTATTGGATGGCGTGGCCATTGAAGACTTTACCTTAGCCAATCTGCGCAGCCATATGGCCCTCGTGACCCAACAAGTATCATTGTTTAATGACACAGTGGCGAGAAACATTGCCTACGGTGATTTGGCCGATGCCTCTTTAGATGAAATAAAAGCCGCCTCTGAAGCCGCTTATGCTGCAGAGTTTATTGAGCGTATGCCGCAGGCGTACGACACCTTAGTGGGTGAGAATGGTGTCTTGCTGTCCGGTGGTCAGCGTCAGCGTTTGGCCATTGCTCGAGCCTTATTGAAAAATGCACCCTTATTGATTTTGGATGAAGCCACTTCAGCATTAGATACTGAATCTGAGCGACACATTCAAGCGGCTCTCGATCATGCTGTACAAGGTCGTACCACTATTGTTATTGCCCACCGTTTATCAACCATTGAAAAAGCTGATTTAATTTTAGTTATGGATCAAGGGCGGATTGTTGAGCGGGGTACTCACCAACAATTACTGGCAGAAAATGGCTATTACAGTCGTTTGCACGAGACGCAGTTTCAAGAAAGTGATGATGTGCAGGAGGATGAGTGATGTCAGGTTCAGCTACTGAGCCAAACAAGAATTATCAGCTGCAGGACTTACTCTATTTAATGGCGCGCTTGCGGGATCCAGAGCATGGTTGTCCATGGGATTTACAACAAGACTTCGCCAGTATTGTGCCGCACACCTTGGAGGAAGCCTACGAAGTGGCGGATGCCATTGAGCGTGAGGATTTTGCACACCTGCCCAGTGAGCTGGGTGATTTGTTATTTCAGGTGGTGTATTACAGTCAGCTGGGTAACGAGCAGCAGTTATTTGACTTTTCTACTGTGGTGCACAGCATTACTGAGAAGTTGGTACGGCGTCATCCCCACGTGTTTCCCAAAGGCCAATTATATGCTGATGCAACCACAAAAAGCCTGGAAACAGAGCAGATAAAAGAGCGCTGGGAAGAAATCAAGCAACAAGAACGTGCTGAGCACGCACAAGCCGAGCAGGCGCCGAGTGTTTTAGCGGATATTCCGTTAAACTTGCCGGCCTTAAGTCGTGCCCTCAAACTGCAACAGCGTGCTGCCAATGTGGGTTTTGACTGGAGCAGTGTGCCACCGGTGCTGGATAAAATCAGCGAAGAGCTGCAAGAAGTGCGGGAAGCCATTGCTAGTGGGCAGCAACAGGCCATCAGTGAAGAGTTGGGTGATCTGTTATTTGCCACAGTAAATGCCGCGCGGCACTTAGAGGTTAATCCGGAAACAGCTTTGCGCGGCGCCAATACTAAGTTCACCCAACGGTTGCAGCATGTTGAGCAACAATGCCAAGCGCAGGGTGTGGCGATTGATGAGTGCAGTGAAGAGCAGCTGGACGCTTTTTGGAATTTAGCTAAACAGGCGCTGAGTGAGCCAAACTAAGCTTCTATACAGTGCGCTGTGTCGTTTTAATGATTAAGAACAGGTTAAAAACAAATGAGTTTATCTTTGCGCGACCAGTTGCTAAAAGCCGGACTGGTCAATGAAAAGCAGGTCAAACAGGCCACCAAAGAGAAAAGAAGACAGCAACGCCTAGTTAAAAAAGGTGCTGCTCAAGAAGATGACAGTCAGCGCCAAGCAGCTTTACAGGCTATGGCCGAGAAGCAGCAACGGGATCAAGAGCTCAATCGCCAGCAGCAAGAAAAAGCTGAGCGCAGAGCACAGGTTGCACAGATCCGTCAGTTGATTGAAAGTGCCCGTTTACCTAAGTTAACCAGCGAAGATTATTACAATTTTGTTGACCATAAAAAAGTCAAACGTATCGCGGTGAATGATATGGTGCGTGATAAGTTAAGTAGCGGCAGTTTAGCCATTGTTAAACATGGCGGTGGCTACGAAATTATCCCACGTGAGGCAGCACTAAAAATTCAAGAGCGGGACCCGCGCCGTATTGTTTTGCTCAATGATAAGTCCACAAAAACCGTTGATGAGGACGATCCTTACGCAGCCTACCAAATCCCTGATGATTTAATGTGGTAGTTGTTTGCGATCGGTTTCTTGCTCTGTATGAGGTCTGCATTCAATCTTTAGCTGCAAGATGCTGTCCTATAGCGTTGCTGGATTGAATGCAGTGCAGCAGAGCTGTGTCTTTAGCCGATTTCTTTGTAAAGCATAACGTCCATTTCTTGCAAAAGTTATGCACAGCTGCATGGCTGCCTGCAGTTTAGCGCTCGTCTTGATAAATACTTGTGCACAAATTCATAAGTGAATGAATCACCTCAAGTGGGCCAGTTGCGTAGGTTAATTATTCTCAGTTGTTTTCCTAAGTGATTGAATTCACTAAGAATTTATTGGTGGTCGAAAAACAACCAAGTATTCTGCAAGCTGATGTATAGGCGCTTAGGGCGACCCGCAAACATATTGTGCACACAGTTATCCACAGCTTATGTGTATAACTGCGCAGATCTAAAAGTTGTTCTATTTGCCGGCTGGGCTTATGGGTAAGGCTTCTTAGACAGCGCGAACCAGCAGGTGGCAAGCTTGCCCAATGAGTGACAGTTCTAGCACAGCTAAATAAGCCGTGAGCTGCGCTGTTCAACCTCGAATGACAGTTGCGAGGCTGTTGTGCAGAGCCACTCAGTACGACATAAAGCTCTCGTCGCTTTTTAAGACGCAATGCTACATTTAAAAGCGCTTTAAAGGATGAAGAAGTTGCCTGTGCGGTTGGGTTGAAAAATCGCACATTAAGCTAAAATGGCTTTGAATTTTTGCCGATTGTTTGGATTGCGAGTTGTCAATCGAAAAGCCAATAAAATATTTCTTAAATTGTGCATAAAAACCCTTGAAGTTTGCAAAATAGTTTTTATGGGAGGGAAGTTGTGCACATTTATACAGTTGTTCATAAAAAGGCTTGAAGTTTATAGATAATCTGTTATTAGCCGGTTTTTTTGCTCTGTAAGTCATTGATTTGTAATGAAATACAGCCGTTGGTGAAAAAATCACCATTTTGTAGCGGAGCCCCATAAACTGGCTGTTAAGGGCATCTATCAGCATCTTACTAACAGAGTTATCCACAGGTATTGTGGACTCTTTGCGCAAAGCCGCATGTTGCATAGCTTTGTCTTCAAATAGAACAAAGTACTCGTCTTTGCAGCGTCTTGCTCAGTAAAAATCAAGAGGCAGGTGTGCGCGGCTATTTGTCCTCAATAGTTATAAAATTCAACAGCGGCAGCGATCAGATAAGTGAGTGCTATTAGACTGCTGCATAAATATGCTGGCGAGCAATTTTATGCAGGCGTATTCCCAACAGTATGGCTGCGCAGCTAAGACCCACGATTAAGCCCTGCCATAAGCCCGCCGGACCCTGTGCAGCACCTAGTTTATCGGTGAGTCCCAGTATATAGCCAATGGGCAAACCAACTCCCCAGTATGAAAATAAAGTGATCAGCATGGTAATGCGGGTGTCTTGAAAGCCGCGTAAAGCACCGGCTGCAGTGACTTGAATGGCATCGGAAAATTGGAAAATAGCTGCATACACAATCAGTGAGGTGGCAACCGCCAAAACAGCAGTATCTGGGGTGTAGATGCGGGCAATCTGTTCCCGTAATAAAAACATATAGCTGGCCGACACGCAGGCGCACAGCAAGCCGGTGGCCATTGCTACGCCAGCTGAGAAACGCGCATCCCGCGGGCGCTCTGCGCCCAGTGCTTGACCCACTCGTACCGTAGTTGCCATCGCCAGTGAGTAGGGCACCATAAACACCAAGGAGCTGAAATTAAGAGCAACTTGGTGACCTGCCACCACATTAGCACCAAGCCCGCCGATGAGCAGGGCAATGACCGAGAATAAGCTGGCTTCAGCAAAAATTGAAATGCCAATGGGCAAGCCAAGCGCTAATAAACTTTTTTGTGCTGGCCGCTGTGGCCACTCAAAGCGTACAAATACTTGGCTGGATTGATAGTAAGGGGCCCAACGCACCCAAATAAACATGGCGATCATCATGAACACCATGACTAATGCAGTGGCCCATCCACAGCCTACGCCGCCCATGGCTGGTAAGCCGAAGTGACCATTAATGAAAATGTAGTTTGCAGGAATATTAAGCAGTAAACCTAAAATGCCAATGACCATGCTGGGGCGGGTTAAGCCCAAGGCATCACTGTAGCAGCGAAAGACTAAGTAGATCGCAACTGCAGGGAAGCCGCAGGCCACAGCGCGTAAATAGCCCACAGCAGGTTTGATGAGGATAGGATCAATACCCATTAATACCATCACTGGCTGAGCATTCCACAGCAATACTGCTAGGGCACTGCCTATGGCTAAGCCCAGCCATAGCGCTTGGCGAACCAAGTAGCCCATTTCTTGTTCTGCGCCACGGCCAAAAGCATGTGATACTTTGGCGGTGGTGGCCAGTAAAATACCGCTCATTAATAAAAACACCGGTACCCAAATGGAATTGCCGAGGGCTACTGCTGCTAAGTCGTTGGGGCTGACCCGGCCGGCCATCACCGTATCTACAAAACCCATGGCGGTATTGGCCAGTTGCGCAATAACAATGGGCACTGCAAGCTTAAGCAGCGCCCGCCACTCTATAGTCACACGTTGCAAACGAGAAACACTAGACATACCAAAAATTGCTCAAAAAGAATGTCGACCCAGGATTAGTCGCTGTGCCGTACGGAATGGAAAATGATGGTTGTGCAACAGGTGTGAAGCACATTGGCAAAGCGTATAGTTTATCATGTCATGATGGTTGTTAGCGTGCTATCAATTGCCTATTTAGAGTTCATAAGGCATTTAATCAACTGAACTAAGGAGACTGCGGTGCGGATATTGGCTGATGAAAATATACCTATGCTGGAGGTGTTTACTGCTCATGGGCAGCTGCGCCGCGTACCTGGGCGTAGTTTAGATCGAGCGGTGTTGGGTGATGCTGAAGTGTTATTGGTGCGCTCGGTTACCGAAGTTGATCAAGCATTATTAGCCGGCTCGCAGGTTAAGTTTGTTGGCACTTGCACCATAGGGACTGATCACCTTGATCTAGATTATCTCGCTGCCCATGGCATTGGCTGGGCCAGTGCGCCTGGTTGTAATGCTCGTGGTGTGGTGGATTATGTATTAGGAGCCTTACTGGTTTTAGCTGAGCGTGATGGGGTTGATTTAGCGCAGCGTTGCTACGGTGTAGTGGGAGCAGGACAAGTGGGTCAGCGTTTAGTTCGCGTACTACGCGGCTTAGGCTGGCAAGTCTTGGTGTGTGATCCACTGCGGCAACAGTTAGAGGGCGGTGATTATGTTGATTTACAAACCTTGCTTGAGCGTTGTGATGTGCTCAGTTTGCATACACCTTTAACAACTCAAGGCGAGTATCCCACTCAGCATTTGCTGGCAGCTGAACAATTGCAGCAATTAGCCACGGGCAGCTGGCTGATCAATGCCAGCCGTGGGGCTGTGATTGATAATCAGGCGCTAAAAGCATTTTTAACCCAACGTCCGGATGTACGTGCGGTGCTTGATGTATGGGAAGGTGAGCCGCAAGTGGATAAGGCTTTAGCACAGCTGTGTGATATAGCCACTGCGCATATCGCAGGTTATAGCCTCGATGGGAAAATACGCGGTACTGCACAAATTTACCAAGCTTTTTGTGAGTACTTTGCATTAGGTGATCAAAACACCATGGAGTTTCCTGCGCAGTGCTTGCAGGCGATTCAGTTAGCAGGGCATACCCCCGTGCTGGATGCAATGCGTGTGCTGTGTCGTGCGGTGTATGATCCACGCGGTGACGATGCAGCCTTTAGAATCAGTCTGCATGGTGATGCGCAAGCGCGCCGTGTAGCTTTTGATCGGGTTCGTAAGGAGTACCCAGTACGTCGTGAAATTCCTGATTTGCAGGTGAAAGTCAGCCAGCCCAGTGCTGCTTTACAACAGTTACTCACTGCTTTGGGCGTACAGTATTAGAGGCTCTCAAGAGTCAGCGTAGCCACACGTATGTAGCTACGCTGCCCGTTTTAGATGATGTGCCCTACATGGAGTAGCTTCATGGTGTTGGTACCGCCTACGGTATGGAAGCTGTCGCCTTTGGTCAAAATCACCCAGTCATTTTCTTGTACAACGCCGCGTTTAACCAGTTCGTCGACTGCAGCTTGGCTGACCGAGTTGGTAAAGGGGCCGCTGGGGTCAAAGGGAATGGTGTAAACACCACGGAACAATGCCACTCGTGCTTGTGTTTGTGGTGATGAAGTAAACGCATAAATTGGCATTGGCGAGCGAATACGTGACATGACCAATGGCGTATAGCCGCTTTCAGTCAGGGCAATAATGGCCTTGACCCCAGGGAAGTGGTTGGCAGTATACATTGCAGCTAAAGCGATACTTTCGTCCCAGCGTTGAAATTGCTGACCAACTCGGTGTCCGGAGCGACGCATGATAGGGTTTTTTTCAGCGCCTAGGCAGATGCGAGCCATAGCGGCCACAGCTTGTACCGGATATTCACCGGCAGCAGTTTCTCCAGATAGCATGACCGCATCGGTATAGTCTAACGCTGCATTGGCTACGTCTGATACTTCAGCGCGGGTGGGCATAGGGCTGTGGATCATGGATTCCATCATTTGTGTGGCGGTAATCACTGCTTTGTTTTGCTGACGTGCGGCGGCAATGATTTTCTTTTGGATGCCCACCAGTTCGGCGTCGCCAATTTCTACCGCCAAGTCACCGCGAGCCACCATCACTGCGTCGCTGGCGCTGATTAAGCCATTTAATGCATCATCATTCATCACGGCTTCAGCACGCTCAATTTTCGCCACTAACCAAGACTGGCACTGGGCTTCTTCGCATAAGCGCCTTGCCAGTTGCATATCAGCTGCGTTGCGGGGGAAAGATACTGCAAGGTATTCGAGCTCTAATTCAGCGGCTAACCGAATATCGTGTTTGTCTTTTTCGGTCAAGGCTGGCGCGGTTAAGCCACCACCGCGTCGATTGATACCTTTATGATCAGATAAAGGACCACCGACGGTCACCCGGCAGTCCAGTGCATCAGCGGTGACTTTTTCCACTCGCATGATCACCCGGCCGTCATCCAACAGAAGCTCGTCGCCCACACTGCAATCGGTGACTAAGTCAGGGTAGTCAATGCCCACCACGTCTTGGGTGCCGGCATCACGGGGGTGGGTAATGGAGAAGCGAAACGGATCACCGGCTTGTAAGTTGATTTCTTTATTGGTGAAGCGGGCAATGCGGATTTTAGGGCCTTGTAAGTCGCCCATAATCGCCACATGTTGATTGAGTTCTGCGGCCAGCTTACGGATCAACAAGGCTCGTGCACGGTGCTCATCTGCATTACCGTGGGAAAAATTTAAGCGGGCAACATTCATGCCGGCTAAGATTAATTGTTTTAAAGTCTCTGGGGCACTGCTCGCGGGGCCAATAGTGGCGACAATTTTGGTGCGACGCAAAGGCATAGGTTGACTCCTGTCGGGCTCAGTTAAAAGCACAAAGACGCTGCCATCAGGCCATTAAAGGCATGGCAGCGTTGATATTATTTTTACTTTGCGGTCTGTGATCTAATAATGAGTAGATCACAATCAGCGGCTTCTAAAACCCGCTCAGCGGTATTACCGATCAAGGCATTTTCCAAGTTACTGCGCGATATGGCGCCCATGACCAACAAGTCAACGCCATGCTCTTCAACAAACTTGGGAATGGTTTCCTCTGGGAAGCCTTCCAGTAAGTGGCGTTGTTCCTTGTCAACGGGGTAGTCCTGCATTAAGTCTTCAAAAGCTTCACGGTGTAGTTTTTCACTGCGCTCTAAATATTGATCGTAGGCGGCAACCAGTTCTGAATCGAAAACCATGGTGCGTGGTAATGGTGCATAGCTATGGAGGTAATCAGCTTGCATGTCTAAGGTTTCTGCAATGTAACCTGTGGTTTGCACCAATAAGTGGTCAAGGGCAGCAGTACTGTCAGAACTGTGTACGGGGTCAACAGCGGCACAAACACGCTGACCTTTCCACTCGCCTGCGCGAGGCATCCACAGCGCCACTGGACACTTACGAATCAGCTGCCAGCTGGTGTTGTTTAAAAATAGACGTTGGAACAAGTTGTGAGTGTGTGCATCACGGATCACAAGATCAGGTTTGAGTTCATCGACACGCTGTAAAATCATGGTGTGTAAGGGTTTGCCCCAGCGTGTTTCGGTAGTAACAGTAATGCCTTCGTCACGTAAGGGTTGAGCCAGCTTTTCGAGCCATTCTTGATGTTTTGCAAGTAAAGCATCACGGGCTTTTTGTTGCGCAGGAACATCGAAGAAGTAACCGCCTTCCAGTGCTGAATTAAAATCACAAACAAGTAACTCTAATTTGGCCTTGGAGCGTTTAGCTACCCACCTAGCACGATCCAGTGAGGGTTGTGAGTCACCTGAGGTGGGATCGATGACGACTAAGATATTATACAAATCCATGGTATAGCTCCTTAAAAGGTAGGACTAAAAGCAACTGTTAAGCACACTGCCATTCTTAATTGAAGACTAGCTTAACAGATGCTTAATATAAACACTTAGTGCTCACTATCAGTGCTTTATAGCACTGAATAACTCGTCTTTAAGGTTGGGTGACCGTAGGGGTAAACAGACCTTTTAGTAAAGTCCTGATTTTTTTATTTTAAGGTACTGGTTAAGCAGTGAGGTGCTGAGCTGACTGGGGCGCACATCTAAAACCTGTATACCTTGCTGGCGCAGTGTGTGGTGGTGCAGTTGTCGTGCATGTGAAAAATCAATACTGCCGCAATACAGCAGGGCTTGCTGGTAGTTTTGTACAGGTTGTAGGCGTATTTCGTCGAGGGTTTCTTCTTTTAAGCTGACCAAAATGCTGCGGTGTCGTTTATTCAGGTGCTGCAAGGCAGTGCTAAGTTCGCTGTTTGTTTCATCGACTAGGTTGCTGATGATGATGACCAGCGCACGGCGTTTTTGCTGCAATAGTAAGCGTTCAATAGCTTGGCTGTAATCGGCGCAGTCTGAGCTGGCTTGAATATCGTAAATCCCGTTCAATAAAGCAGACATCTGTTGTAAGCCTTTACGCGGCGCAATGCTCCGTTGTGGTCCGGCAAAGGTCTGAATACCTACTGCATCACCCAGACGTAAAGCGGTATAGGCCAGCATTAAACTGGCGTTGAAAGCATGGTCGAGGTGGCTGAGAGAGCCATCTTGGCTGCGCATTGTGCGCCCGCAATCGAGCAATAAAATAACCTGCTGATCGCGTTCGTCTTGGTATTCGCGGGTGATGGGCGTGCGTTTGCGCGCGGTGGCTTTCCAATCGATATGCCTCATGCTGTCGTCACTACGATAGTCTCGCAGTTGATGGAACTCCAAGCCACTGCCACGCCGCTGTTGCTGTTGCACGCCTTGTTGTTTAAGCCACATTTCAGTGGTGTGTAATTGACCACTATGCAGTTGTCTAAAGTCCGGGTAGACCTTCACTTGGCTACTGTGAGCTAAAAAGTGTTGTGCAGTCCATAAACCCATCGGGCTGAGCAAGCGAATAGCACAGCCGGGTAAGATAAATTGTCCACGCAATAAGGGAGTAACCCAGTAGCTGCTACTAGTGGTTTGCTGAGCCGTTATGGATATTTGATTGGGTGATTGTTGATGCTTAAAACTATCAGGTAGATGATCGAGATAGTGCAGCATTACAGAGTTTTCGCCGGCATAGCTAAACTTAAGGGTCACTTCTGTGCGACGGCCTAGTGATAAGCTTTTTTGAATCACGCGCTGCACAGCGGGCGGCGGCTGTTGCGAGACACGCCAAGCATCAATAAGGCACAGCAGTATAAATGCCAGTATGGTGGTCAGTAATGCCAGCTCGAGCCAAGCTGGCAGCGCGTTTGTGAGCACATGAGCTGTCCCCAAACCTATGGCCAGCAACAGTAAACCGGCAACACTGTACAGTAAGCGTGGCGAGGGTTTGATTATCATAGGCGTGGCGCAGGTACGTGTTTGAGCACTTGTTGTAACACTTGATCCACCTGTAAACCTTCAATTTCAAGCTCTGCGCAAAGCTGTACGCGGTGGCGCAGGACATCCAGCGCTGAGCTTTTAATATCATGAGGGGAGACAAAAGCGTGCCCAGCCAGTAAAGCGCGGGCGCGGGCATAGCGAATTAAATCAATTGACGCGCGTGGTCCGGCACCGCGGGATAAGCCCGGTGCTTGACGGGTTGCGCGTACAATGCTGACCGCATAGTTTAACAGTTGCTCATCCACCGCTAGGCCGCTGGCAATCTTTTGTACCATTAGCAGTTCGCGGGGTTGCAGCAGGGTGCGCACTGCAGTGTGGGCTAAAATGTCGGCTTGCGCTGATTGGGTAACTGCACGTACTAAGCGTTGTTCATCTTGTTCCTGTGGGTAGTCCATCAGTAACTTGACCATAAAACGGTCCAGTTCTGCCTCAGGTAATGGGTAAGTGCCTTCTTGCTCAATGGGGTTTTGTGTGGCTAGGACCATAAAGGGTTGCGGGACTGCTAGCGAGCGGCCCTCAAGGGTGATGCTGCGTTCTTGCATCACTTCAAGTAATGCCGCTTGGGTTTTCGCCGGCGCCCGATTGATTTCATCAGCCAGTAGTAGATGGGTAAATGCTGGGCCTTTACGCAGTTTAAACTGTTCACAGGCTAAATCATAAATCGCATGACCGGTGACATCGCTGGGCATCAGATCTGGGGTGAACTGGATCCGTGCAAATTGACCTGCGAAGCATTTGGCCAGTGCGCGCACTAATAAGGTTTTGCCAAGCCCCGGTACCCCTTCAAGCAGTACATGGCCTGATGCGATGAGACAGCACAGTACACCCTCAACGGTAGCGGACTGGCCAATTAAAACTTTTTCCAGCTCATCGCGGGTTGCTTGCACTAAGCGGCTGGCCCGTTCCCGTTGCTGCTCACTCAATAGGCTCGGCTGTGGCCGCTGTTCAGTTTCACGGGCAGTTGTTGTTTTCACTGTACCCGTGGTGGGGTGCTCAATGGCAGCATCAGACTTTTCAGAAGCAGCATTAAGTGCTAATTCTGGCTCAGAAGGGCTTTGACTCATAAGGCATTCCTTAATTCTTGTAGACGTTGCACTTGCAGGGTAAAAGCTTGCATGGAAAGCTTGTGGTGTGCTGCGGGGCGCATACATTGGGAAATTGTAGATATGGGTTGGTGACTCAGTTGTTGCAGAATCTGCCATTGTTGGGTCACACCCAGCTGCATAAAACCAGGGTAGCGTTGTTGGGCACGTTGCTGGATATCTTGTTGTAAGACCGTTAATAAGCTGCGCTGACCGTTGTACCTTAAGTTAAATAAGGCGCTGGCTTGTAAATGTTCGTTGAGTCGTCGGCGAGACCTTTGCTCGGTTGCTTGAATAGGTGCAAAGCGCGGCGCCGCAGACCAAGCAGCGAGCAGCAGTAAGCTGATCAATAGTACACAAGCCAAGGCAAAATGTTGCCAGATCAAGGCCAGTAAACCTTGCTGCGCAGGCGGATTATAGAGGAGTACTTGGCTGTCTTGGGTTAAGTACCATAATAACCATGCATGGTCATAGTGACTGATGTGCTGGTTGCGCCATAATTTAAAGTCACTGAGTACCGTGACTAAGCCGTGACCGTGGCTTAATTGCAGTAAATGTGTAGCGATATGGCTGTTCGCCCAAGCATGAGCGCGGTTATCAGTGTCGAATAGGTGATAACGGGTATCAAATGACAGGTAAGCCGGTGACAGTTCGTTTTCAAGGTACAAGCGCGTCAGTGCTGGAGAAGGCTTGTTTTTAGTGGAAACGTTGTGGTCATCTGCTTTGCTAACTTGGGCCTGAGTATTTTCAAGTTCAGTGCTCAATTGTTTTTGAATACCGAAATGACTTAATAAAGAACCCTGTTGCTGGTTCACAGTGTTGTGTTGCGCAGAAACAATTAAATGCCCACCTTTAGCGACCCAGGCTAAAAGGGCGGTGTGCTGCTGAGCGTTAAGATGGTTAGCGTCTTGGAGTAGTATCAGTGTGTGCACGTTGTCTGCCATGGGCTGTATTGACTGTAGATTAGCGAGCCGCTGCACAGTCACTTTTTGTTCTTTAAGAAAGTACTCCATAGCCAGATAGGGATTGCTACGCACCTCAGGACTGGCACCGATGTCCACGCGTTCTTTTACAACAGTTATATGTTGACTGAGCCAAAACCCCAGAGGCAGCAGCACTGCAGCACAAAGAATGAGCCAGGAGAAGCGCTTCATAAGCCAGACTCCGACCCAAGTAATTGTGGCCACTGTGTACACAATTCAGAAAACTGTGTGTAGTCAGGCAGTTGTTGCCCCCAAGCCAGCTGTATCCACAATTGAGTTAACTGCTGGGTGTAATGCTGCAGCTGTTGTGGTAACTCACCGGTCATGGCGAGCACTTCATGTTCAGTGTGGGTGCTGTGTAATGGCAAGCCATGACTATCCACTAAATGGTTCAGTAGGGCACGGTACAGTAGGCTCAATGCGGCTCGTGGGTCACTGCTCCACAGTGCTTGTGCGCAGGCTAATGGATCATCAGGCAAGCTGTCGCGGCTGATGGCAAGGCCAAATATATGTTGTGTTGGAGCCGAATAGGGCGGCTTTTTAAATGCGGTTTTTTGGCCGAAAAGTCGCAGCCAGTGCCGGTAATGCCAAATAAATATTAAACTCAGTAGGCCTACCAATCCCCAAAGTACTGCTTGCACGCCAAAGGATAATGAGTGAAGAAAATTGCTGAGCCAGTTTGGCAGGGACAGTTGTGTGCTGTCATGTGAGCTTGGCTGGCTGTTTTCTATAAACTGCCAATGTGTAACTGTCTTATGGTTTTTAAAGGGCGCTGCATTAACAATGTTCTTGATGCTGTATTGAGCCTGTTCGCTATTGAGCATCTGCTTCAGTAGGCGCGGCTCGTTAACCGCCAGCTCATCTTGATAATGAGCAAAGGTTGTTTCGCTAAGCGGTTCTGCAAATGCTTGGTCAGTCTGGGGTAAGCAAAATAATAGCGCAGCAATAATGGGTAAAGTGTTCTTTGTTAAGCGTTGTACTAAGTCTCGAAAAGCCAATTCAACATCCCAAGCTTCCAGCTGTGTGCGGCGATTAAGGTACAGAGTAAAGCCACAGGCTACATAAATAGGTTGCCAAATAATCAGCACCAGTACATAGAGGAGGTTGCTCAGATGCCCCAGCCAAAGCCATTGACTGTGGCTGACTTCAAGGAGCATCAACCAACTCCAGTTGTCTTGCAGTTGTGCGGGGATCAACAGGTAGAGTAAAACAATTAAACCCAACCAAAGCGCCAGTTCTATATGTAAGCCAATTATGGTGAGCCAAGTGGCTGGGCGAGTATAGTTGCGCGCTAAAGTGGCGATGCGTTGTTGGCGAGCAGTGCCTGAGAGGCCTTCCAATTGGAGTACTGGTAAATCAAAGCTGCGGGTCAGACTTAAACGGCGCCACGTAAGGCTGGCTAGTAATTGTGGTTTAAGCAGCCTAGGAAAGGCTTTTAGACTTGCGGTAAAACTGGGTGGGTTAGCAAACAGCGCGTTGGATAGAATATACAGTGGCAAGCGTTCAAAAGCCGGCTTCAGCCACCAGATTACGAGTACTGCGAGGCCGGGGTGTTGCCAGAAAATCACAGTGAACACTGCAAATAACGGCAAGGTGACAGACGCCCAGGTTAACATCAATAACCCTGCGTGACGCCGTGCTAATAAAACCCCAAGATCCATAGCCTGCCATGGATTGCGAGGGCGAATAACCGCTTGGGCCTTATTGAGGTGCATAGCGACCGCGTCCTGAAAGCAATAGGTAGCTGAGCATCAGTAGCCACAAAACACCACCAACCAGAACTTTGGTTAGTGTTGAAGTGCTGTTGCTGGACGACCAATAGGCTTCAATAAAAGCAGCCAAGAGAAGAAATAAAATCACGCCGCCCATCAGTTTAATGCTGATGCGTGCCGCGCGGCGCAATGCAGTTGTGCGGGACAACGGGCCAGGTGCAATTAGTGCACTGCCCAGTTTTAATCCGGCAGCACCAGCAATAACAATGGCCGTTAATTCAAAGGCGCCATGCCCAATCACAAAAGGCCAAAAGGTTGCGCTGTAGCCTATTTGGGTTAAATGACCGGCAATTGCGCCAATATGTAAACCATTAAATAACAAGAAAAATACACTGCCCAAACCTAACACTAAGCCGCTTGCAAAAGTCTGAAAGGCAATGCCAATGTTGTTCATAATATAAAAGCCAAACATTGCCCAATCATCTTGGTGGTTGCGCAGGCTCATGGGGCCGATTTGTCGTTGCGCAGGATCGTACATGCTTTCCATCTTGGCTAATTGCGCTGGACTGACCAGACTATAAATAAGCTCAGGGAAAAGTGCAGTCAACAGTGCCATTAAGATGAAACTGCCAAAGAAAAGAAAACAGGCGATGGCGATGCTAGGCCATTGCTGTCGAACAGTGGCCGGAAACTCGATCACAATAAAGGTTAACAACCGGCTCAAGATGGGGCTTTTATGACGATAAAACTGTTGATGACCTTGCAGAGCCAGCTGCTCTAGAAATTGGCGTAATGGCTGGCTGTAGCCACGTTGCTGGGCTATGGCTAAGTGCTGACAAATACGTCGATAGTCTTGGCTAAAGTTTTCCACTTGGCCACTCTCTAGCTGTCCTTTATGTAAAGCTTGGACGTCTTTAGCAAATTTTTGCCATGTGCTTTGGTGTTGTTTTTCGAATGCTGCTTGTTTCATGAGTGCCCAAAAATACCACGGGCAATGCTGTGCAACTGCTGTACCGCCTGGGCTGGTGAGATTTGAAGAGCCGGTGCAACAATAGCGGCTAGTTCTGCAGCGCGTTGCTTAGATAAATGTTGGTGGCGCTCGGAAAAACTTATAATGGCTTGTTGCTCGTGGACTGTAAGGGGTAGAGGCATTGGGCTAGCGGCCACCTCGGGTAAACTGTGTCGAGTCACTGGACGCGCTTGATAAACAACCAAGGTACCAGCGGCTATGTCGCCTAAGCGTTGAAAATTGTTATTACTTAGCATGCTCAGTATGCCCGTGCAGTAGGCGAATGGCAGTAAATCAACCGCGCGCAGTAAATTGCGTGTCAAAGAAGCGGCCCAGCTAACCGGGGTGCCATCCGTGTGAATCACTTGCAGCCCCAGTAATTGTTTGCCGGGTGAGCGGCCTTGATTGAAAACTTCAAATAACACCATATACCACCACAGCACTATAAAAGCGCTGAGTGATGCCAAACCAAGACCAAAGGTGCCAAGATAGAGCCAAACAGCACCGAATAAAGCAAGCAGTGCACCGCGCAGCAGTAAGTCAATGCTAAACGCGAGCACACGAACTGGGACACCAGCAGGGTGTAACGGCAGTCGGATACCTTCCGGCGTTTCTAAATACATACATGTATCGAGTAGCGGAGGCTGTGTAGCACGGGGTGCAGGAGAATGAGCGCTCAAAGTAAACTCGGTGCGTAAATTTTTAATATACCTACTATAAATAGGGTTATTGGTGCTGGAAATATATTCAGCATAGTATATTTTTACAGCTATAGTGAAGCATAGAGTGTTGCTGGGCATGAAGTAATTTGAGCTTTTAGAAATGAGAACTGAGTAAGCACGAAAACTAAATATTCAAGTGTGTCTAAACAGCCAATTGAAAAAGCTATCAGTTAAAGCATTTAAAGTGTTGCAAAAGGCATTTAGGAAAGTGGGGTAGAGTGTGACAAACAGTATTTTTTGGTATGACCTTGAAACAACAGGTATTCAACCGCACATTGATCGTCCTATGCAGGTGGCGGGTATTCGCACCAATGAGCAATTGCAGGAAATTGGTGAGCCTTTAAATATTTATTGTCAGTTGGCAGATGATATTTTACCGCATCCCCAAGCAAGTCTAGTGACTGGAATTGGGCCTGAAACCATAGAACGTTACGGCGTGTCGGAAGTCGAATTTATTGAACGGCTGCATCAGCAAATGATTCAGCCAGGTACCTGCAGTGCTGGCTTCAATAATTTACGCTTTGATGACGAAATGACCCGGGCCACCTTGTACCGTAATTTTTACGACCCGTATGCACGGGAGTGGCAAGGAGGCAATAGCCGTTGGGATTTAATTGATGTTTTACGTTGTACTTGGGCGTTACGACCAGAAGGCATTGAGTGGCCAGAGCATGATGGGCGCGTAAGCTTTAAGTTGGAACGCTTTACCGCTGCTAATGAAATCGAACACGGGCAGGCCCACGATGCTTTATCTGATGTGCGTGCGACCATTGCAGTGGCGCGCTTATTACGTGAGAAGCAGCCACAGCTCTTTGACTATTTATATGGTTTAAGGCGCAAAAATGCGCTGCTGGAACGGGTTCGGATGATGCGGCCTATGTTGCACGTCTCAGGTATGTTTTCAGTGGCTAGGCACTGTTTAGCACCGGTATTGCCTTTAGCGTGGCATCCAACTAACTCTAATGCACTCATTGTTTGTGATTTATACAGCGATGTCACACCCTTGCTCGATCTGGATGCACAGGTGATTAAAGAGCGGCTCTATACTAAGCATGAAAACTTAGCTGATGGTGAGCTGCCGATCCCATTAAAGTTAATTTATATGAATAGAAGCCCTGTGATTGCACCTATGGGGGTGTTGCGTGAAGACGATATGCTGCGCTTAGGATTTGACCATGCGCTTTGGCAGGCAAATTATCAGTTACTTAAAGAGAGCAGTGCACAATGGCAGGATAAGTTAAGCATTATTTATGATGATCAGCGCGATTTTACGGAGCAAGATCCAGAACAGCAGTTGTATGCCGGCTTTTTAGGGCCAAGGGATCGTAAGCTCAGTGATGAGTTGCGTCAGGCCGCGCCTGAACAATTACACCCAGAGTTATGGCCTTTTGATGATGAACGTTTGCCGGAGTTATTGTTTCGTTACCGTGGACGTAATTACCCTTACACATTAAGTGAAAGTGAGCTGCAAAAATGGGCAAATTTTTGCCGTTCACGTTTAAGCGGTGAGGTTCAAGGTGCACCTTTGACGGTTGCAGAGTTTTTGCGTGCTTATGCTGAGCTCACTCCAGAGCAACAAGCACAGCCTGCTGTGCAGGGCTGGTATCAGTATGTGCAAATTATTCAGCAACGTTACCTGCTTTAAGTCTTGAGCGATTTAAAACAAAAACGCCCTATTGGTTAAATAGGGCGTTTAAAGATTTAAACCATAAGTAGTGTTAACTGTTAGTCAATGAATTTTGCCCAAGACTCTACAGTGTCATTGCCCCACTGGGCTTTCCACTCTTTAAGTGTTTTATGGTTGCCGCCTCTGGTCTCGATCACGTCGCCTGTATGTGGGTTGCTGTAGCGTTTGGTCCGACGCGGACGACGTGTGCGAGTAGTGGTGCGTGTTGCACTACGAGCTGCTTGCGGATCGAGAATTAAGGTGATGTCGCGCAATGACTTATTGTACTCAGCCATAAGTGCGCGCAGCTTCTCTTCAAACTCCAGCTCTTTTTTTAATTTACTGTTTTGGCTTAAATTAGATAAGCGCTCTTCAAGTTCTTTGATGCGCTCTTTAGTTTCACGGAACTCATTGATCAATGACATTTTCAAATCCTATTGGTGAATATAGTAGATAGATTAAGGATTGTTGGGTGTTTCTATGCTGCACATAGAACCAATACAGCTGGAATGAGTTTGTTACTCAAGCGCTTGATTGGAATGGAAACCCCTTAATATGAATAAATGATAAACCTATATGAGCAAACTGTAAAGAAAAGCAAATGTAAATAAATGTTATTTTATATAATATTGGCAATAAAAGTTGAGAGGCTGGCTGGCTGGCCTTTTGATACATATAAATAATATGTTTGTTTTATATCTTTAAATGGTTTCTTGATGGCCATGAGCCGTTATGTATGTTTCAAATTTGTCCCATTAAAACCTGTATTTCTTAGGGGTATTTTGTCAGCGGTTTTGCTATAAAAAAGCTCGCAGAGCAAACTTTATTATTTAGCGGCAATGCTTTGCTGACTCCAGCACTAGAGGGCTGGTAGAATGCGGCCTATTGTCTAAAAATTGTAATGTTTTTCTCTGGAGTTTTTACATGCGCACCTTTCGTCTCATTATTGCTTGCCCAGACCGAGTGGGCATTGTTGCTAAGGTCAGTAACTTTTTAGCGACTTACAATGGTTGGATCCATCAAGCGAGCCACCATTCCGATGAGCAAAGTGGTTGGTTTTTTATGCGCCATGAAATTCGTGCGGAATCATTACCTTTTGATCTGGAAGGTTTTAAACAGGCTTTTGCACCCATTGCGGATGAGTTTTCCATGACCTGGCAGGTCAGTGACTCTGCGGTAAAAAAACGTGTGGTACTTATGGCTAGCCGTGAGTCACACTGTTTAGCAGATTTGTTACACCGTTGGCACCGTAACGAATTGGATTGTGAAATCCCTTGTGTGATTGCCAATCATGACGATTTACGCAGCATGGTGGAGTGGCATGGTATTCCGTTCTATCACGTGCCAGTGGATGCAAATGATAAGCAGCCGGCGTTTGATGAAGTCAGTCGCTTGATTGACGAGCATCAAGCCGATTGCGTGGTACTGGCGCGCTATATGCAAATTTTGCCCCCTGAATTGTGTGAAAAATATTATGGTCGGGTGATTAATATTCATCATAGTTTCTTGCCGTCATTTGTCGGTGCGCGTCCTTACCACCAAGCTGCACTGCGTGGCGTGAAGCTGATTGGCGCAACCTGTCATTATGTGACTGAAGAGTTGGATGCAGGGCCTATTATTGAGCAAGATGTGGTGCGAGTCAGTCACCGTGACACAGTGGAAGATATGGTGCGTAACGGTAAAGACGTTGAAAAAATGGCCTTGGCGCGCGGCTTACGTTATCACCTGCAAGATCGAGTACTGATCCACGACAACAAAACAGTGGTGTTCGATTAAAATCGAAAAGTGTTATTACGCCTAATCAATATGCAAAGCAAAGGAGGGGTGGATGAGTCATTCTGACGAAGAACAGCAACGCTTCTACGCGCTACAGTGCAGCCTTTGCCCACAGTGGGTGAAGGTTGCTTGGTGCGCCTTTGCTCCTGAAACTTTAAACGAGCCGAGCAGCAGGGTGCTGACTTTTCTACTGCGAAGCAGATATGTCAGTCTTGGTTGAGCCAGTACAATAATGAATAAACACAAGATTCATTGCGCTGATAAGTTAAGGACGAAAGTTACGTCAGTAGAGCTTTAATTAACCCTATGCAGGGCTGCGCATCAGCCCGGTTGGCGTAAAACCGCTAGTGAAACTGGAATAAAGGCTATTTAAGCATTTTCTTAATGGCTTGCTCTTCACTGATTAAAGCTTGTTGGCGCGCATCAATACGTGCAGCGCGTGGGAAGTTATTGCTGGCGCGGTGTCGAGCGTAGTCCAGTTGCTCAATGGCTTGGGAGTAATCACCAACACGGGCGAAAAATTCAGCGCGTGCCTCATGTAAGCCAATAATATTATTGGTTAAACCGCGGATTTCAGACACTTCATACCAAATATCAGGATCATTTGGTCGGTGCTTAAGAAGCACGTTAATGGTTTCTTCTGCTCCGGCAAGATCATTTTGCTTAAGCTGTATTTCATATTTAGCTTTCAGCAAGGGGAAGTTGCTGGGATGACGTTTAAGTAGATTATCAACCCGTTGTCCAGCCTGCTGGTACTGTTTACGGCTGAGTTCCAGATCAACGGCCGCTAGATTATAAATAATGCTATTTGGCGTTTTATTAAGCAGCTTGCTCAATTGTTCATGGGCTTCGTTGAGCTGGCTGGCGCGAATTAACGCTAACACTAAGCCATAGCGAGCGGCTTCAAGGTTTGGGTCTTCTGCAAGCATGCTACGAAAACGTTTTAAGGCTAAACCGGGCGTACCCTCAAAGGTTAGTTGAATGCGTGCGCGTATTAACTGGTAGTACAAGCTGTCTACAGTGCCTTGTCCGTCGTACTGCTCAGCCCGGTTGCGGGTATCGGCGATGCGTGATTCGGAGACGGGGTGAGTCAATAGAAATTCCGGTGGCATGCGGTCGTAACGGTATTGGCGCATTAAGCGCTCAAACATGCTGGGCATGGCATTCGGATCAAAACCTGCTTTATATAAGTTCAGTAAGCCGATGCGGTCTGCCTCTTGCTCATTTTGTCTGGAAAAGCGACGCTGCTCTTGAATTGCAGCGGCTTGAGTAGAGGCGATTGCAGCCATACCAATATCACCGCCGCCAGCGGCTGCGGCCACCACACCTGCCAACATGGCCGCCATAAAGGGTACTTGCATGCGTTTTTGAGCTTCTAAGCCACGGGCAAAGTGGCGCTGTGAAAGGTGGGCCAATTCGTGGGCCATGACTGAGGCGTATTCAGCTTCAGTTTGCGCGTGTAGCAATAAGCCGCCATTAACGCCGATAATACCGCCTGGGGCAGCAAAGGCGTTAAGTTGTGGGCTGGCTAAAATAATAAACTCTAGGCGTCGGTCGTTAAGTTGGCTGCTTTCTGCGAGGCGATAAACACTGTTTTCCACATAGTCTTTAAGCAGTGGATCTTCGAGCTGGCGCACCTGGCCACGTAAAATACTCAGCCAAGCGCGACCCAGCTGGTGTTCTTGTTCAGGGGAGATCATTGACGAGCTTGAGTCACCCAGTGACGGCAAGTTGAAGGCAGCACTGGGCTGCGCCAACATGCAGGCCAGTACCAGTAAAACAGGGCGGAAAATCGTCATAACATTCCCTTTGGTTTGCAGAATAAGCGACTCTATAAGCTACAATGCGTACGGGGAGTGAGCAAGGTCGTTTGTTGTAGTTGTAGCAGCGTACCCAGTTTGGACCAAATGTATTGTTGAATGTTCAACTTATAAGGTGTTGGTATCAATGTGTAAAGAAACACAGCAATTTGATGTTGAAGTGGACGCGCGCGGTTTAGCCTGCCCATTACCATTGTTGAGAGCAAAGCTGGCTCTAAATGACATGGCAGTGGGGCATGTCTTAAAAGTGCTCGCCACAGATGCGGGCTCACAACGTGACTTTCGCTCATTTGCCAAATTGGCGGGACACAGCCTGCTGCATGAAACAGAGAAGCAGGCTGTATTTACCTATTGGTTGCGAAAAGAATGCTAAGTGCTCTTGGCTTAACTGTTGGCGTTGAGTGTCTGAGCGGCCTGTAGTACTTCAGCAACATGGCCGAGCACTTTAACCTTGCGCCATTCTTGACGTAATACACCGTCTTTATCTATCAAAAATGTGCTGCGCTCAATACCCATGTGTTTTTTGCCGAACATATTTTTCTCTTTCATGACGGCAAATTGTTGGCACAGGGTTTCCTCAGGGTCACTGATCAGCTCAAAGGGGAAGCTGTGCTTGGCCTTAAAGTTCTCGTGGGTGCGCATGCTGTCCCGTGATACACCTAAAATGATGGTATTGGCAGCAGCAAACTGTTCGTGTAAATCTCTAAAGTCTTGACCTTGGGTGGTGCAGCCCGGGGTGTTATCCCTAGGGTAAAAATAGAGCACCACCTGCTGTCCCGCCAATTTAGCAAGTTCAATGGTGGTATCGCTGGTGGCCGCAGCGGTGAAGTTTTTAACAGGTTGGTTAAGCATTATTAATCCTCAGCTTTATAGTGTTTGTGGACGCCAGGGTTCAATTAATGCGTCCAAGTTCAAGGCGTCGGCAAAATCTAAAAACTGATCCCGTAACCAGTTGATTTGGGTGTCTGCCAGCAGGCTTACCGTAATGGTGGCATTCAGCATGGTGGTGCCGGTTTGTGGGGCCTGATAAGTATCGTAAGTGATATTCTCTAAACCAATGTTTTGGTCAACAAAAAACTGACAGAGCTCGGCAAGAATATCAGGCTGGTAAAGAGCGCTGATGTAAACAATATAGGGTAAGGCTTGGGTGGTTGAGTTTTGCTCTTCGCTACGGGTTTGCATGATTTGAAAGGTATGACGCTTAGCTAAAGAAGGTAATGCACCCTCTAAGCGTGCCAAAGCGTCCCAGCTGCCACCAGCTTGGACAGTTAATAAACTATATTGGCCGTGGCGAGTTAAACGACTGCTCACTACAGAGCAGCGGTTATCTTGGCAAGCGCGGCAAATGATATTGGTCAGCTTGAGTGGGTCGCGGCCCATAGCGCTAATTAGCACATACTGTTCGCGTTTTGCGGGTACAGACATTCAGTGATCCTGAAAAAGTGTTTTAGCGTAATTTACGCCTCTAAGTCCCCTAGAGTAACCAAAAGAACTGCTAAGTGGAATGTTAAAGAGCAGTACGGCGCTTGTGCAAGCTGATAGGCATCAGTAATATTACTGCTTTATTAACGTTTGGCAGGAGCGGTTATATGATTACCGGCAGTATGGTCGCATTAGTAACGCCCATGAACGCGCAAGGTGAGCTTGATTGGCAGGCACTGAATCGGCTTGTTGAGTTTCATTTGCAAGAAGGTACCAGTGCGTTAGTGGCAGTTGGCACCACAGGTGAATCCGCTACTTTAAATGTTGAAGAGCATATTGAAGTGATCCAGCGGGTCGTAGAACAGGTTAATGGGCGTATTCCAGTCATTGCAGGAACAGGTGCAAACTGCACCCGTGAGGCAATTGTACTGACCAAAAACGCCAAGCAAGTCGGCGCTGATGCCTGTTTGTTGGTGACCCCTTACTATAACAAACCAACCCAGGAAGGCTTGTATCAGCACTTTAAACACATTGCTGAAACGGTCGATATTCCGCAAATATTGTATAACGTACCTGGGCGTACTGTGTGTGATATGCAGGCCGATACTGTGGTACGTTTGTCGGCAGTGGATAATATTGTTGGTATTAAAGAAGCAACAGGAGATATCGCTCGAGCAAAAGATATCATTGCCCGCGTGCCCAGCGATTTCTACGTATACTCCGGCGATGATGCAACCGCATATGAGTTGATGCTGGCAGGCGGTAAAGGCAATATTTCAGTAACGGCTAATATTGCACCTAAGGCAATGCAAGAGTTGTGTCAGGCTGCTCTTGCTGGTGATGCTGAGCGTGCCAAGCAGTTAAATGATCAGCTGATGCCTTTGCATGAGAATTTATTTCTAGAAGCCAATCCGATTCCAGTGAAATGGGCGCTGCATGAAATGGGCTTAATTGGATCAGGTATTCGCTTACCTTTGACGTGGTTTAGCGAGCAGTATCAAGACACTTTACGCCAGGCCATGCGTCAGTCCGGCCTTTTGAATTAAGCTGAGGTTTTAAGCGCATGAAGCGATTTGCTGGAATAAGTTTATTAGTGGTTGCGGCCAGCAGTATGACCGGCTGTGGCTGGTTATGGGGCAGTGATGGTTACTTTCGTGATCGCGGCAGTGATTACTTAGAAGCGCGCCCGGCGCCCGTGATGCAGCTACCGGAAGGTGTGCAAGCAAAGCACTTAGATCCTTTATTGCCCATCCCACACCGTATAGCTTCTGCAGAAACTGAGGGGAAATATCAAGTGCCGCGCCCTGAACCTTTGCCGGTCAGTACTTTGGCTGGTGATTTCAGTATGCAAAAAAGTGGGCCGTTAAGCTGGATGGTGGCACAACGTATCCCTGCTCAAGTTTGGCCCGTTGCGCAGCAGTTTTTTGAAAATAATGGCTTTATAATTATTGACGAACGACCCCATTTGGGTGAGTTTACCACTCAGTGGCAATCGCCAGGCGAAATCAATGCTGCACTCGCGCAGCACGTGTGGAGTGCAGATAAGCCACATGTCATGCAAATGAGTTTTCGGGTGCGTATTGAGCCTGGGGTGCAACGCAACACCAGTGAGGTCTTTGTTGACCAAGCAAAACGCAGTGCCGCCAGTAGCAGTGCGAGCGCTTGGACAGATGGCACCACCACAGGTGCAGAAGCACGGGTGCTGCTTACCGAGCTTAACAAGTATTTAACTGAACGCCACGAGCAGGGTGATTCCTTTTCTTTAGTGGCCAGTAAAACCTATGACACACCTAAGCGGGTAGCGTTAATTGATGGTGGTAATGGCGTTAAAGTATTGCGCCTTGATGCAACCTTTGATCGCGCTTGGTCCAGTGTGGGTCGTGCTCTTAATGCAGCTGATATCCAAGTGGATGACCTGAACCGCAGTACCGGTTTGTACTATATTGATTTGGCGCAAAAAGCTCAGCACAGTGAGCCAGGGTTCTTCAAACGCCTGTTCAGCTCGAAAAAGAAAGCCGCAAAGCAAGTAAGCAGCGAGCCTTATCTACTGCGCTTAACTGCCATTAATAATCAAGTGTTTGTGAGTGTAGAGCGCGATTTAGAGACTTTAGCACCGAGCGATGTGTCGGAGCGGGTTCTAGAGAAAATACGCACCTACTTAGATTAAACTCTATCCAATAAATAACACCACCGGCGGAATATATGTTTCGCCGGTGGTGTTTCTAGCCTAGGAAATGTGTAATGAGTCAGCAGTCCCAACTGAGCCTTAAAAAACTCTATTCAGGCAAGGTACGAGACCTCTATGAAGTCGATGCGCAACGCATGTTAATGGTCGCCAGTGATCGAATCTCGGCATTTGATGTGATCTTAGACCAGCCAATCCCTGAAAAAGGCAAAATTCTGACCGAGATTTCCAATTTTTGGTTCAGTAAACTCGAGCATATTGTGCCCAATCACTTCACCGGTGATGCTGTGGCGGATGTGGTGAGTGCGGCCGAGCTACCACTAGTGGAAGGGCGCTCTGTAGTGGCCAAACGTTTAAAGCCTGTAGCTATTGAGGCCATTGTGCGTGGCTATTTGGCAGGCACCGGCTGGAAAGAATATCAGCGTCAAGGCACCGTTTGCGGCATACAGTTACCAGCAGGACTGCGAGAGGCTGAAAAGCTCCCTGAGCCTATTTTCACGCCTTCCACTAAAGCAGCGGTGGGTGATCATGATGAGAACATCAGCTTTGCGCAGTGTGCAGAAATTATTGGTGAAGAATTAGCACAGCAGGTGCGTGAAGTGTCCATAGCACTCTATACCGCAGCGGTCGAGTATGCAGCCACCCGCGGCATTATTATTGCGGATACCAAATTTGAATTTGGCCTAGATGCAGAGGGCCAATTAACCTTGATGGACGAAGTATTAACCCCCGACTCCAGCCGCTTTTGGCCAGCTGATAGCTATCAAGTGGGTACTAATCCGCCAAGCTTTGACAAGCAGTTCTTACGGGACTGGTTGGATAAGAGTGATTGGAACAAAGAACCCCCCGCACCTAGAGTGCCTGATGAGGTTATTCAGAAAACAGCGGATAAGTACCGCGATGCTTTAATACGTTTAACCCAGTAGTTAGGCAGCCAGCTTAGCGGCGCTTCAGTTACAGTTACACTTTATTGTTTAAGAAAAAGGTTGCTTGATGTCTGCATCATTTGTTCATTTGCGTGTGCACAGTGAGTTTTCACTGGTTGATGGTTTGGTGCGCATAAAACCTTTGATTAAAGCAGTCAGTGATGCTGGGATGCCTGCTGTGGCTGTCACCGACCAAAGCAATATGAGTTCTTTGGTTCAGTTTTACACAACGGCGCAAAAACAAGGCGTGAAGCCCATCTGCGGGGTGGATATTTGGCTGGCCAGTAGGGAAGAAGACGGGCCGCTGACTCGCATGACCTTGCTGGTAATGACCCCGCAAGGCTATCGTAATTTAATCGAGATGATTTCCTTGGGGTACACCCAAGGTCAGCGCAATGGTTTAGCGATTCTTGAGCGCGAGTGGGTCCAGCAGTCTGCCGAAGGCTTAATTGCTTTGTCTGGTGCTAAAGACGGTGAGATCGGGATGGCGCTGTTAGCCGGTGACAACGACCAGGCAGAGCAGCTGCTGGCTGAGTGGCAAGCTGTTTTTAAAGATCGCTTTTATTTAGAGCTGCACCGTACAGAGCGTCCCAATGATGAAGAGCATGTGCATGCAGCTGTGGCGTTGGCAGCACGTACAGGTGTGCCTGTGGTGGCTACCAATGATGTGCGCTTTCTCTTGCAGGAAGATTTTGAAGCTCACGAAACGCGCGTGTGCATTGGTGAAGGGCGAGCGTTGGACGATCCTCGTCGGCAAAGGGTGTATTCTGACCAACAGTATCTAAAGTCAGCAGCTGAAATGGCTGAATTATTTGCAGATATTCCAGAAGCGCTAAGCAACAGTGTGGAAATTGCTAAACGTTGCAATATTGAGGTGCAACTGGGTAAGCACTTTTTGCCGGATTTTCCCGTGCCTGAGGGCATGACCATTGGCGAATACCTCAGTCATGTTTCTTTTGAAGGGTTAGATGAGCGTTTAGCAGCAATCTTGCCTGCCGACACACCAAACTATTCAGAAAAACGTAAAGCCTACGAAGAACGGCTCAGTTTTGAGTTGAAGATTATCAATCAGATGGGCTTTCCCGGCTACTTCTTGATTGTTATGGATTTTATCCAATGGGCTAAAAATAATGGCGTGCCGGTTGGTCCGGGGCGAGGCTCAGGGGCCGGTAGTTTGGTGGCCTATGTGCTGCACATTACTAACATTGACCCCTTGCAATATGATTTGCTGTTTGAACGTTTTCTAAACCCCGAACGGGTTTCCATGCCGGACTTTGACGTTGACTTCTGCATGGACGGTCGCGATCGGGTGATTGAGTATGTGGCCGATCGTTATGGCCGTCAGGCGGTCAGCCAGATTATTACCTTTGGAACCATGGCCGCCAAGGCGGTGGTGCGTGATGTGGCGCGGGTGCAGGGCAAGGCTTACGGCTTAGCAGACCGACTCTCGAAGATGATTCCCTTTGAAGTGGGGATGACCTTGCGCAAAGCCTTTGAAGCTGAAGAAGCTTTGCGTGATTTTTTAGAGACTGATGAAGAAGCCGCAGAAATTTGGGAGATGGCTCTTAAGCTGGAAGGCATTACTCGGGGGACCGGTCGGCATGCCGGTGGTGTAGTTATCGCACCGACTAAACTGACTGATTTTTCACCGGTGTCCTGCGAGGAGGGTGGTGAAGGTTTAGTAACCCAGTATGACAAGGATGATGTTGAAGCGGCTGGTCTAGTTAAGTTTGACTTTCTAGGCTTGCGGACCCTGACCATTATTAAATGGGCATTGGAGAACATTAACCGTGACCGCGCTCTCGCCAATGAGCCGCCCCTAGATATTGATTTTATTCCGCTGGATGATAAGCCCACCTATCAGATGCTGCAGCGCGCAGAAACCACGGCGGTGTTCCAGCTTGAGTCGCGAGGCATGAAAGAGCTGATTAAAAAGCTTAAGCCTGACTGCTTAGAAGACCTGATTGCCTTGGTTGCACTGTTCCGCCCCGGTCCTTTGCAATCGGGCATGGTGGATGACTTTATTAACCGTAAGCATGGCCGTGCTGAACTGGCTTATCCGCATCCAGATTATCAGTACGAAGGCTTAGAGCCAGTCTTAGAGCCCACCTATGGGATTATTCTCTACCAAGAACAGGTCATGCAAATCGCTCAGGTGATGGCCGGTTACTCTCTGGGTCAGGCGGATATGCTGCGCCGTGCCATGGGCAGTAAAAAAGCTGATGAAATGGCCCGCCAACGGGGCAGCTTTATTGAAGGTTGTCAGGCCAATGAGATTGATGCAGAGTTGGCTGGAAATATTTTTGACCTGGTAGAAAAGTTTGCCGGTTATGGTTTTAACAAATCGCACTCGGCAGCTTATGGTTTAGTCTCCTATCAGACCGCTTGGCTTAAACAGCATTATCCCGCTCAGTTTATGGCCGCAGTACTTTCCGCTGATATGGATAATACCGACAAGGTGGTTATTCTGGTGGAAGAGTGTCGCAATATGAAGTTGCGGATTGTCGCCCCCGATGTTAATCAGTCTGAGTACAAGTTTACCGTGAACGGGGACGGGCATGTGGTGTACGGCTTGGGCGCGATTAAAGGGGTGGGTGCAGGCCCAGTTGAGGCCATAGTGGGTGCGCGCGGTGATGAACCTTTTAAAGATTTATTCGATTTCTGTGCCCGTATGGATTTAAAGCGCGTTAATAAACGCACTTTGGACGCCTTAGTCCGCAGTGGTGCACTAGACCGCATGGGGCCGTATTTTTCTGAGCGGCAGGATGAGTACTTAGCCGGTATTGACCGTAACCGTGCAGTGCTCTTAGCGGCCATGGAAGAAGCCATTAAAACTGCAGATCAGGCGGCGCGTAATAGGGACAGCGGTCATATGGATTTGTTTGGCGATATCTTGGCCGAGCAAGAGATTGATATTTACGGCCAATACCGTGATGCTCGTGAGTTGACTTTAAAAGAACGTTTAAAAGGTGAAAAAGACACCCTAGGCTTGTATTTAACGGGTCACCCCATTGATGAGTATGAAGGTGAAGTGCGCCGCTTTGCTCGCCAGCGTATTGTTGATTTAAGACCATCACGGGATACGCAAACCGTGGCAGGTTTGATTGTGAATTTACGCGTCATGCGCAATAAACGTGGTGACCGTATGGGCTTTATTACCCTGGATGATCGGTCTGCTCGTATTGAAGCGTCGTTGTTTTCTGAGGCTTTTACCCAAGCTCAAGCGCTCTTGCAAACCGATACGTTGGTGGTGGTTGAAGGTGAGGTGGGTCACGATGACTTCTCCGGTGGCTTACGCTTACGGGCCAAACAAGTCATGAGCTTGGAACAGGCGCGTACGGGTTTGGCAGAAAGTTTACGCTTGAATGTGTCTGTGACAGACTTAAGTCGTGACAGTTTAGTGCAGCTAAAAGCATTACTATTAGAGTATAAAGGTGACTGTCCGTTAACTGTAAGCTATAGCGGACACACAGCAAAGGCCTTATTAAGGTTTTCAGAACAGTGGAATGTTGAACCCACTGACGATTTGATTCAGGCATTACGTGACCTTTTTGGTCGCGATAACGTCTTTTTACAATACCGCTAGCATCAGTACGTTCAGTTGACGTCGAGTTTATAGAGCTCTGCTACACAAGAATTTGGTGATTTACGTGGTGAAATTCACGTACATCTTAAACATTGCAGCACGGCCTAACCGCCGTAACAAACAAAAATGGATGCCCTAGATGAACCCTGGTTTTTTGGATTTTGAACAGCCCATTGCCGATCTTCAAGCGAAAATTGAAGAGTTACGCTTGGTAGGTAATGACAATGATTTAAATATCAGTGATGAAATTTCACGACTCGAAGTAAAAAGCGATGCGCTGACGAAAAGCATCTTTGCCAAGCTAAGCAGCTGGCAAATCGCCCGTATGGCGCGCCATCCGCAACGCCCTTACACATTAGATTATATTGAGCAGTTATTTACTGAGTTTGAAGAGCTGCACGGTGATCGTCATTTTTCTGATGATGCTGCGTTAGTGGGTGGGATTGCTCGTTTCAATGACCAGCCAGTGATGGTGATTGGGCATGAAAAAGGCCGTGAAGTGCGTGAGAAAGTGCGCCGTAATTTCGGTATGCCACGTCCCGAAGGTTATCGAAAAGCCTGCCGTTTAATGGAAATGGCCGAGCGTTTTAAAATGCCGATTTTCACTTTTATTGATACTCCGGGCGCTTATCCAGGCATTGATGCAGAGAAGCGTGGGCAGAGTGAAGCCATTGCTTGGAACCTACGGGTCATGTCACGTTTGAAAACCCCAATTATCTCCACCGTAATTGGTGAAGGGGGCTCCGGTGGCGCCTTGGCAATTGGTGTGTGTGACCGCTTAAATATGTTGCAGTATGCCACCTACTCGGTGATTTCACCTGAAGGTTGTGCTTCTATTTTGTGGAAAACTGCAGATAAAGCACCAGAAGCAGCTGAAGCCATGGGCATCACCGCAGAGCGCTTACAAGGTTTGAAAATTGTTGATCAGGTGATTGCTGAGCCTTTAGGCGGCGCGCACCGTGATGTGGTAGCGGTAGCTGATTCAATCCGTGATACTTTAGCAACACAGTTGGACGAGTTGTTAGCTTTGGACACTGATGAGTTATTGGCTCAACGTTATGAGAAGTTAATGAGCTTCGGCATTGCTTAATTGCTAGCACAATTGACTGAATGTACGGCGTGTTCGCGGTGTAATTCGGATCGCGCCGTACAGTCTTGTGCAAATAGCCAATCATTATGCTTAACCTTGAACAGCAACTTTTACAAAAGCTAACCCCTTGGCTGCACAGCCGATCTTTTTGTGTGGCTTTTTCTGGCGGCATGGACTCCACTGTACTGCTGCACAGTCTAGTACGGCTGGCGCAACAGCACGCTTTGCCTGCACTGCGCGCCATTTATATTCATCATGGTTTACAAGAGGCAGCACAGCCTTGGCCAGCCCATTGCCAGCGTGTTTGTGATCAACTTGGCGTTCCTTTAACTGTGCTGGAAGTGGATGTGCCGCCCACCGCCAGTGTGGAGCAAGCTGCGCGGCAAGCGCGTTATGCAGCATTTGAGAAACAGTTAGCGAGTGATGAGGTGCTGTTGATGGCGCAGCACCAGGACGACCAAGCAGAAACCTTGTTGTTTCGCTTACTGCGCGGCACTGGTGTTAAGGGTTTACAAGGCATTCCACTAACACGGCAATTGCAACACAGTCGAGTAGTGCGGCCCTTATTGACAGTCAGTCATCAGCAGTTATTGAATTATGCGCAGCAGCAACAGCTTGCTTGGGTTGAAGACCCTAGTAATGCCACCGATGAGTTCGATCGAAACTACCTGCGGCGCCAAGTTATCCCTCTCCTTAAGCGGCGCTGGCCGCGGATGCTGCACAGCATGCAGCGTACCGCGCAACACATGCAGGAAGCCCAGCAGCTCTTGGATGAGCTGGCGGCGACAGATTTACGGCACAACCAAAGTCAACCGAGTCAGCCGTGGTTAACCTTGCCATGTCTGGATTTGGCAGGTTTACGTGAGTTGAGTGTGCCGCGGCAAAAGAACCTGTTGCGCTATTGGTTAGCGCCTTTTACCTTGCTGCCCGACAGTGCGCACTGGGCAGGCTGGCAGGCATTACGGGACGCACAGCAAGACGCTCAACCCATATGGCGTTTGCACAATGGAGCCTTGTTGCGCAGTCAGAATCAAGTGTACTGGTTAGATGAAAGTTGGCTGCAAAGCCCTGAACCACTCAGTTTAACTGTCACCCAAGCGGGGCGTTACCCGCTGCCTAATAATGGCTGCTTAGTGATCACTGGAGATGTGTCCGTACCGTTACGGGTGCGCTATCGCCAGGGCGCAGAACGATTGTATATCGAGGGTAGAGGGCACCGCGATTTAAAACGCTTGCTGCAGGAAAGCGCAGTGCCTGCTTTTGTACGATCACGGTTGCCTATTGTGTATCTTAACGATCAGCCTGTGGCAGTGGCTAATTTACCTGCATTAACTCACCCGCAATTGCAGCACTTGACGATAACGTGGTCCGTTACGGATGAACAGCCGCTTGCACAGTGAATTTTTCGTTTAATGTAAAATGGTTAGCATGCCGCTTCGACATATTAAAAGAAAAATTAACTTTAATGATCTCTGGGTTTGAGTCACAAACAGCTTTAGCGTAGACTACTCCCCCGTCTATTAGTTGTTAATTGCAGGAGCGAAATTGCCACTGCAAGGCTTGATCTATTTACATATTGGCCAAGCACAGCTTCAAAGCTTACTCTTCGGCGGCTTGCCGCCTAAACGCAGAATCCAGGGTTATTTATGACGCGCTACATCTTCGTCACAGGCGGTGTTGTTTCTTCATTGGGGAAAGGTATTGCCTCAGCTTCATTGGCGGCTATTCTTGAGGCGCGTGGCTTAACAGTCACCCTGCTAAAACTCGATCCGTACATTAACGTTGACCCGGGCACCATGAGCCCGTTTCAGCATGGAGAGGTTTTTGTCACCGAAGACGGTGCAGAAACTGATCTCGACTTAGGGCATTACGAGCGTTTCGTTAATACCACCATGACGCAAAATAATAACTTCACCACCGGTCGGGTGTATGAAGAAGTATTGCGTCGTGAACGTCGTGGCGATTATCTCGGCGCCACCATTCAAGTCATTCCGCATATCACTGATGAAATCAAACGCCGCATCATTAAAGGTGCCGGTGATGCCGATGTGGCTATGGTGGAAATCGGCGGTACGGTTGGTGATATTGAATCCCAGCCTTTTCTTGAGGCCATTCGTCAGCTGCGGGTGGAAGTGGGTGCCAAGCGCGCGATGCTAATGCACTTAACCTTAGTGCCTTATATTGCCACCGCCGGTGAAACCAAAACCAAACCAACCCAACACTCGGTTAAAGAGTTACGCTCCATAGGCTTGCAGCCTGATGTATTGGTGTGCCGATCTGATCGCGCTATTGATGTTTCATCACGACGCAAAATTGCCTTGTTTACCAACGTAGAAGAGCGTGCGGTGGTCAGTTTGCCGGATGTGGATACCATTTATAAAATTCCCGGTATCTTGCACAGTCAAGGCTTAGATGACTTCGTTCTCGAGCGTTTTGGTCTCGAGTGTGACAGTGCAGATTTGAGTGAGTGGGATCGAGTCATCGATGCCAAGCTTAATCCACAGCAAGAAGTCACCATTGCCATGGTGGGCAAATACATGGAGTTGCTCGATGCCTATAAATCATTGATTGAGGCTATGGGGCATGCTGGGATTGAAACCCGCACAAAAGTCAATTTACGCTATATCGATTCCGAAGACATTGAAAATCAAGGCACTGGGCTGCTTGAAGATGTTGATGCAATATTGGTACCTGGTGGCTTTGGTTTGCGTGGTGTGGAAGGTAAAATTCTTGCCGCACAGTATGCCCGTGAAAATAAAATTCCGTATTTAGGTGTGTGTCTAGGTATGCAGGTGGCGGTGATTGAGTTCGCCCGTAATGTACTGGGCTGGAGCGACGCCAACTCCACCGAATTTGATAAGAACAGCCAGTACCCGGTGGTGGGTTTAATTTCCGAGTGGCAAGATGCCGATGGCAGTATTGAGCAGCGCAGTGAAGATACTGATATTGGTGGCACCATGCGCTTGGGCGCACAAGAGTGCCATTTGACACCGGGCTCCTTGGTGCACAGCAGTTACGGCAAAGATTCCATTATTGAGCGCCATCGCCACCGTTACGAAGTGAATAATCAGTTGTTACCACAACTCATTGAGGCCGGCTTACAGGTCTCAGGTCGCTCTGAAGACGGAGCCTTAGTGGAAGTTATAGAAGTGGCTGACCACCCATGGTTTGTGGCCAGTCAGTTCCATCCTGAGTTTACTTCGACACCCCGTGGTGGTCATCCGCTATTTAAAAGCTTTGTGGAAGCCGCACTGGCATATAAGGAAGAACAAGCATGAGTCAAAAGATTGTTCGTGTGGCGGATATAGAAATCGCCAATGATAAACCCTTTGTCTTATTTGGCGGTATCAATGTTATTGAGTCCAGAGATCTGGCCATGCGCGCGTGTGAAGAGTACGTGCGGGTCACTGAGAAGCTGGGCATTCCTTATGTGTTTAAAGCCAGTTTTGATAAAGCCAACCGCTCATCAATACACTCCTTTCGTGGTCCAGGCCTTGATGAAGGTTTAAAAGTCTTTGAAGAGATTAAAAGCACTTTTAATGTACCAGTGCTGACCGATGTGCATGAACCCTATCAAGCACAGCCAGCGGCTGAGGTGTGCGATATTATTCAACTGCCGGCATTTTTATCACGGCAAACCGACTTGGTGGTTGCCATGGCTAAAACCAATGCAGTGATTAATATTAAAAAAGCCCAGTTTTTAGCACCCCATGAAATGCGGCATATTTTGACCAAGTGTGAAGAAGCAGGCAACGAACAATTGATTCTTTGTGAGCGCGGCTCTGCATTTGGTTACAATAATTTGGTAGTGGATATGCTGGGTTTTGGCATCATGAAAGCCTTTAAATACCCCGTGTTCTTTGATGTGACGCATTCTTTGCAAATGCCCGGTGGCCGTGCTGACTCAGCCGGTGGCCGTCGCGCGCAAGTGACCGAGCTTGCCAAAGCAGGTATGAGTCAAGGTTTAGCAGGGCTGTTTTTAGAAGCTCACCCTGATCCCGATAACGCTAAGTGTGATGGCCCTTGTGCGCTACGCTTAGATAAGCTGGAGCCGTTTTTAACTCAGCTTAAACAATTGGATGATTTGATTAAAAGTTTTCCCGCAATTGAAACAGCTTAAGGTGACACAGTCACTTTAAGCCAATCTGTATACAGTATGGAGCGTGCACTACAATGGCAAAAATTATCGACATTAAAGGTCGTGAAGTTTTAGATTCCCGTGGCAATCCCACAGTTGAGGCCGATGTTATTTTAGAGAACGGTATCATTGGTAGTGCTTGCGCACCCTCAGGGGCATCAACAGGCTCGCGTGAAGCGCTAGAGTTGCGCGATGGCGATGATAGCCGTTACTTAGGAAAAGGCGTGCTCAAAGCAGTGGCCAACGTGAATGGTGCGATTCGTGAGTTGTTGGTAGGAAAGGACGCCAGCGATCAGGCAGCACTTGACCGTGCGATGATTGAGCTGGATGGTACTGAAAACAAAGCTACTTTAGGTGCTAATGCTATTTTAGCTGTGTCCTTGGCAGCGGCTAAAGCAGCGGCGCAAGCTAAAGGTATGCCGTTGTATGCGCATATTGCTGAACTCAATGGCACACCTGGCCAATACAGCATGCCCGTGCCAATGATGAACATCATCAATGGTGGTGAGCATGCGGATAATAACGTTGATATTCAAGAGTTTATGATTCAGCCGGTGGGTGCGAAAACATTTGCTGATGCATTGCGTATGGGCACTGAGGTGTTTCACCATCTTAAATCAGTGCTGCAAAAGCGTGGTCTGAGCACGTCAGTGGGTGATGAAGGTGGTTTTGCGCCTAACTTAGCGTCTAACGAAGAAGCATTAGCAGCTATTGCTGAAGCTGTGGCTAATGCCGGTTACGACTTAGGTACAGACATTACTTTGGCCTTAGACTGTGCAGCCAGTGAGTTTTACAAAGACGGGCAGTACGACTTGGCTGGAGAAGGTAAAAAGTTTGATGCTCAAGGTTTTACCGATTATTTAGCTGGTTTGACTGAACGTTTCCCAATTATCTCAATCGAAGATGGCATGGATGAGTCAGATTGGGCGGGTTGGAAGTTGCTCACTGACAAAATCGGTGAAAAAGTGCAATTAGTGGGTGATGACTTATTTGTTACCAACACTAAAATCTTGCAGCAAGGTATTGATACGCAAACTGCGAACTCGATTTTAATTAAGTTCAACCAGATTGGTACCTTAACGGAAACCCTTGAAGCCATTCAAATGGCGAAAAAAGCAGGCTTTACTGCAGTAATTTCTCACCGTAGTGGTGAAACAGAAGATGCAACCATTGCCGATTTAGCAGTGGGTACTGCTGCAGGGCAAATTAAAACCGGTTCGCTATGCCGCTCTGATCGGGTTGCTAAGTACAACCAATTATTACGCATTGAAGAACAGCTGGATGGCCAAGCCCCTTATCGTGGTCGCGCCGAGTTTCGTGCTTGATCAGTAGCACCCGCGTGTAACGAGAATGACAGCTTTGTAATAGCCAAGGGCAGCTCCGTTAGCTGCCCTTTTCTTTGGATTAACTGCGATGAAAAAAGAACCTTACTGGCTGCTTATTGTGCTGTTGATCATGCTGATCGGTTTACAGTATCGGCTTTGGTTAGGAGATGGTGGCATTGCCCAAAGTGTGCAGTTAAAGCAAAAGATTGCTGAACAAAAAGCTGAAAATGAACGGCTGTTTGAGCGCAACCGAGTGTTAGATGCAGAAGTGATGGAGTTAAAGCGGGGTATGGAAACCGTTGAGGAGCGTGCACGCTCTGAGCTGGGTATGGTCAAGGAAGGGGAAACTCTATTCTTGCTGACAGAATGACGACACCTCAGTTTTGGTTAGTGATACCTGCTGCTGGAATTGGCAGCCGCATGCAAGCTGAATGCCCTAAACAGTATTTAACTATTGCTGGGAAAACCATTCTTGAGCACACGTTGGCCTGTTTAATAGAACACCCTAAGTTGCTTGGGGTCATGCTGGCTATTGCAGAGAATGACCGGTGGTGGCCGCAGCTGCCATTAGCTGGTAATGCTTTAATTCAAACAGTGCCAGGCGGCGCTGAACGTGCAGACTCGGTGCTCAATGCTTTAAATGCTTTGCAGGGCAGGGGTGCCCAAGCCGATGATTGGGTGTTGGTGCATGATGCTGCGCGACCATTGCTAAACGCTGATGATTTAGAGCGTTTATTAATGACCTTAAAAAACGACCCAGTAGGCGGCTTATTGGCTGCGCCGGCGCGGGACACCTTAAAGCAAGTCACTGCACAAGGTTGCGTCGCACACACCATTGACCGCAGTGCGGTTTGGCATGCTCTAACGCCACAGATGTTTCGTTTAAGTCTTTTGCAGAGGGCTTTAACGGATGCTTTGCAGGCGCAGGTTCAGGTTACCGATGAGTCCTCGGCCTTGGAGTGGGCAGGTTTTAGTCCGCGGATTGTCGAGGGTCAAGCCAGTAATATTAAGATAACCCGTCCGGAAGATTTGCTATTGGCGCAGGCGCTTTTGTCAGCTCGTGAGTAAACTGAGAAGTGTAATGCTCAATACCAGTGCACTTAGCCAGAACTGCTCGCTGAGTCAAGCAGGATTTAGCGTCATATTGGTGCTGTGCTACACTCTGTAGCAAGTCAACTTAAACTGGCACATCCTTGCATATTCAATACAGCTTTTGCTGTTCTCTTTTTTAATATTACATAAAGTTTATTGCTAACAGTTGATAGGGCTCGTCCTGAGCGCTCGTCACGATCCTCTTTTGTCCCTATTATGGTTGGGACAACAATGAATAAATATGTTTGCCTAGGCCATTGTCTTTGGAGTTAATTATGTCGTTACAGAAATTATCATCAAATAAAGTCTTTGGCGGTCAGCATGTGCGTTATGCGCATAAGTCCGCAGTTCTGAATAGTGATATGGAGTTTGCGGTATACCTGCCACCGCAAGCAGAGCAAGGTGAAAAGCGACCTGTGGTGTATTGGTTGTCAGGTTTAACCTGCAACGATGAAAACTTTATGCAGAAAGCCGGTGCCTTCAAAGCAGCATCTGAATTGGGTTTGATTTTAGTGGCACCGGACACCAGTCCCCGCGGTGAAACTGTGGCCGATGATCCAGAAGGCGCTTATGATTTTGGTTTGGGCGCAGGCTTTTATCTGAATGCCACCCAAGCTCCTTGGGCAGAGCATTACCATATGTATGATTATGTGATGGATGAGTTGCCCAAGTTAATTGAAGAGCATTTTCCTGCATCAGATAAACGCAGTATCAGTGGCCATTCCATGGGGGGACATGGTGCGCTCATTGCGGCCTTGCGGGAGCCTCAGCGTTTTCAGTCAGTCTCTGCTTTTGCACCCATTTGCCAGCCCACCCAGTGCCCATGGGGTGAGAAAGCCTTTTCCAATTACTTAGGTGACGATCGTGAAACCTGGCAAGAATGGGATGCCAGTCTATTAATGACTAAAGCTACTGCGCAACTGCCGATGCTGGTGGATCAGGGGGATGCCGATAACTTCTTAGCTGAGCAACTTAATCCTGCTGCTTTAGAGCAAGCTGCCAAGCAGGTGGATTACCCGCTCACGCTCCGCATGCAGCCTGGCTATGACCACAGCTATTTCTTCATCTCCACCTTTATTGAAGAACACTTGCGCTTCCACGCAAAAGCGTTGTCTGCATAAACAACACTGAGCAGTTAACTTAAAACCACCCAAATCAATCGCCGGTGCCTTGCAAAAAGTGCCGGCGAATCTGTTTTAGGTGATAGCAGTAAATTGCCGGCAAATCAGCCGGCAGTGGTTAAAAAGTGTAGAATAGCCTCTGTTTTTAATTGCTAGGTAACAGCATGCGTATTGGTCATGGTTATGATGTGCACCGCTTTCAGGCCGGTGACTTTATAGTATTAGGTGGTGTGCGAATCGCCCACCATAAAGCTTTTATAGCGCATTCAGATGGCGATGTATTGTTGCATGCGCTCACCGATGCCTTGTTAGGTGCAGCAGGTTTAGGTGATATTGGTCAGCATTTTCCGGATACTGACCCTGCTTATCAAGGTGCCGATAGTCGCCAGCTGTTACGTCAAGTGGTGGCCTTGTTAGAGGAGGCGGGTTGGCGGGTTGGCAATGTTGATAGCACAGTGCTTGCGCAAGCTCCAAAATTGGCCCCGTATATTGCAGCCATGCGTGAAAACATTGCCGCAGACCTTAAAGTTAGCGGTGAGCAAGTCAATGTTAAAGCAACCACCACCGAAGGTTTAGGCTTTGTGGGGCGCGAAGAAGGTATTGCCGCCCATGCCGTTGCAGTGCTGGTGAAAGCATGAATGAGGCAGAGCTGTTGGGCCCTTTCGCTTGGGGCGAACCGTGCGGTAGCGCACAACTTAAAGCCACTGCGGAAGACTTTCAAGTGGATGAAGTGTTGGATATTGAATTGTCCGGCACAGGCGAACACTTGTGGTTGTGGATTGAAAAGCGTTTGCTCAATACAGAAGAAGTCGCTCGGCGTCTTGCGCAAGCGGCTGGCGTATCAATACGACAGGTCAGTTACGCTGGATTAAAGGACCGTCATGCGCTCACTCGGCAATGGTTTAGTATTCACTTGCCTGGCAAAACTGATCCGCAGTTAAATGCTATCGAAAGTGATACATTACGTATTTTAAAAAGTCAGCGCCATACGCGTAAACTGCAGCGCGGTGCGCATGCTGCCAATGGTTTTAAGATTCGATTAACAGACTTAAATGCAGATCGTGCGGCACTAGAGAAGCGCTTAACAACGATCGCTAAACAAGGGGTGCCCAATTACTTTGGCTTGCAGCGTTTTGGCGAGCAGGGTAACAATTTACTGGGTGCACTGGAGTATGCTGAGCGGGATGAATTACCGGTGCGTAGAAACTTGCGTTCGCGTTTGCTTTCAGCGGGACGTAGTGCTTTATTTAATCGGGTGCTGGCTCAGCGGGTGCACGATAAAAGTTGGAATATAGCCCAGGTGGGCGATGTGTTGGCATTTACCGGCAGTCGCAGTTTTTTTCTAGCAGGTGCCGAAGAGATCCACGATCCACGTTTAGCAGAGCTTGATTTGCATCCAACGGGTCCATTGTGGGGGGCTGGCGAATTGGCGAGTGAAGGGCAGACCCAGCAAAGCGAATTGCAGGTTGCGGCAAGCTGGCCTAAATTGTGTGCTTGGTTGGAACGGGCCAAATTGCAACAGGAGCGACGCATCATGCGCTTACCTGTGCGTGATTTAAGTTGGGAGTATCCTGCGGAGGACTGTTTACAAGTGCAGTTTGTTTTGCCATCGGGTTGTTTTGCAACTGTTGTATTGCGAGAAATAGTGGAGCTTTTATCTGTGACTGAGGCGGTGCGTGCGTGCGAATATTAATAGCAAATGATGATGGTGTGAATGCGCCGGGGTTGTCGGCGTTACATGAGGCGTTGAGTGATTATGCCAAGTGCTCTGTAATCGCCCCTGATCAAGATCGCAGTGGTGCCAGTAGTTCATTGACCTTAGATCGGCCATTGCATCCACAAACGCTAGATAATGGTTACATTAGTGTTAATGGTACCCCAACGGACTGTGTGCATTTAGGTTTGCATGGTTTATTACCAGAAGAAATGGATATGGTGGTGGCAGGGATTAACTTGGGTGCGAACCTTGGTGACGATGTACTGTATTCAGGCACCGTAGCCGCAGCATTAGAAGGTCGTTTTTTAGAACGTCCCGCGTTTGCTTTTTCATTGTTATCACGTCAAGTAGATAATTTACCCAGTGCCGCTTGGTTTGCACGGCGTTTTATAGAGAATCACAGTAAGTTGGAGTGGTCACCGCGTACAGTGTTTAATGTCAATGTGCCTGACTTGCCCTTAGCAGAAATTAAAGGGGTTAAGCTGACCCGTTTAGGGCATCGTGCACGGGCTGCCGCACCGGTACGTACCGTTAACCCGCGTGGTAAAGAATGCTATTGGTTGGCCGCAGCAGGGGAAGTAGAAGACGGTGCTGAAGGCACAGATTTTCATGCTGTTGCCCAAGGCTATGTATCCATTACACCCTTGCAGCTGGATCGCACCTTTCACCCACAGTTGCAGGCTGTTAAACAGTGGTTGGAGGATCTGCTGTGAAGCTTCAACAGCAAGACATGCAGCGGTGCGGTATTGGTATGACCTCGCAACGAACCCGTGAACGTTTGATACAGCGTTTGTACGATGAGGGGGTAAGTAATCCGCAGGTGCTGGATACTATTTTACGCACCCCACGGCATTTATTTGTGGATGAAGCTTTAGCCCATCGCGCTTATGAAGATACCGCATTGCCGATCGGTAACAATCAAACTATTTCACAGCCTTACATTGTTGGCCGCATGACAGAACTGTTACTGGCTGCTGGCCCGCTGGATAAGGTGCTGGAGATCGGCACTGGGTCAGGTTACCAAACAGCCCTATTGGCACAACTGGTGGAACGAGTTTTTTCTGTGGAACGGATTCAGTCTTTGCAGGAGCGTGCTAAAGAGCGTATGAGCGCGCTGAATCTGCGCAATGTGGTTTATCGTTGGGGCGATGGTTGGGAGGGTTGGAATGCCTTAGCGCCTTATGATGGGATCATTGTAACGGCTGGCGCTAAAAAAGTGCCGCAAACACTCTTAGATCAGTTGGCCATTGGTGGTCGATTGGTCATCCCTGTGGGTGAAGATAATCAGCAATTATTGTTGATCGTACGTGAGGAAAAAGGTTACGAATATCGAGCCCTCGAAGGTGTTCGTTTTGTTCCTTTATTAACAGGCACTCTACCTTGAAGCGGAATATTTTAGTTTTTCTTAAAGGTATGGCGATGGGCGCAGCGGATGTTGTGCCAGGCGTATCGGGCGGCACCATAGCTTTTATTACCGGCGTTTATGAAGACCTATTAAATGCTTTAGCGCACATACCAGAGGCTGCTTGGTTGATGCTGCGCGGGCAAGTTAAACAGGCTTGGCAGTTAGCTAATGCTAATTTTTTATTAATATTATTTTCTGGGGTGCTGCTGAGCATCTTAAGTCTGGCGCGGCTCATAACTTGGCTATTAGAAACGCAACCAATTGCACTTTGGTCATTCTTTTTTGGGCTGGTATTGGTGTCTTGTGTTGTGGTTGGACGTGATGTGCAGCGCTGGCGGTTGAGCCGTTTCTTGCTGTTTGCACTGGGGGCGGTTTTGGCATGGTGGGTCACTGTGGTGACACCCCTGAACTGGGGGCATGATCCGGTAAGTATTTTTGCTGCAGGTGCCATTGCTATTTGTGCGATGATTTTGCCAGGCATTTCAGGAAGTTTTATTTTACTGTTATTAGGTTTGTACCCAACCATATTGTTGGCAGTAAAACAGTTGGAACTGAGTGTATTAGTTGTGTTTGCTGGTGGTTGCTTGTTTGGTTTATTAGCATTTGCGCGCTTATTACGCGCTGCACTGCAGCACTATAGGGATCTCACCTTAGCTTTGTTAACAGGCATAATGTTTGGTTCATTAAGCAAGTTATGGCCTTGGAAAAATACCTTAAGCTGGCACACAGATCGTCACGGTGTTGCGCAACCTCTGCTGCAAGAAAATATTTCACCATGGCACTTTAGCGAGTTATTTCAAGTGGATGCGCAGCTGAGCTTAGCCTTATCACTCGCTATATTAGGCATTTTGTTAGTATGGGCGCTAGAGCGCTATGCTGATATATAAAATATCGTAAGACGCTGCCCCACCGTCAAGGAGTCCGGCGTGAAATCCAATCAAATCATGTCAATTTTTAAAAAATGGCCCAGTATAAAATGGTTCTACGTACTGGTTTTGAGTGCTGTGTTAGTGGGCTGTTCTGGCAGCTCAGGTAAAGCGCCGGTGTATGATCGTGCCCATGCGACAAGGAGCCCAGTAACCAGTGGGCATTACGTGGTTAAGCGTGGCGATACACTGTATTCCATTGCTTTTCGTTTTGGTTGGGATTGGCGCAGATTGGCTGCGCACAATGGCATTCGAGCACCTTATGTCATTGTTCCGGGGCAAGTGATTCGTTTCTCTGGTGCTGCACGCGCCCCAGTGGTGGCTAAAACAACAGCAAAAAGTACGGCGCGTAAGCCGTCAGCTACGCAAAGTAAAGCAAAACCAGCAGCAAAACCAGCAGCAAAACCTGTGAGCTCAGTCACAGATTCGAAAGCCAAACCACAACCGGTAATGACAGCTCAAACGGGGAAATGGCTCTGGCCTGCCGCTGGAACGGTGGTGGGGACTTACTCTTCAAACACCAGTTTGAATAAAGGGATTGATATTGCCGGCAAGCTTGGTCAGCCTATTATGGCAACTGCAGACGGCAGTGTTGTATATGCTGGTAGCGGTCTGAGAGGCTATGGTGAGCTTATTATTATTAAACATAATGATACGTTTATTAGTGCCTACGGACACAACCGGCGTCTGCTGGTCGAGGAAGGGCAGGCAGTTAAAGCAGGGCAGCAAATAGCAGAAATGGGGTCCACAGGGACAGACCGCGTTAAACTTCACTTTGAAATCCGTCGTCAGGGCAAACCGGTCGATCCATTACAGTATCTACCCAAGCGTTAACATGCCTCGCCAATGACAGCCAGCAGGGTAATGGCCATAACAGTACTATTAATGCATAGATTGTTATGGCACCTACTGTGTAATGGATTAAGGTGATTGTTAATGAAGAAAAAGGATTTAGCATTAGCTAAGGAACAGCGCAAAAATCAAACCAACCCATACAAATCAAGCGCTGCACGGCGGCGACTAAAACCAGCACCATCGACAAAAGGTGTTCATAAGCGACCTGAGAGTTTAGATGCAACGCAACTCTATCTAGACGCCATAGGTGTGCCACCGCTACTCACCGCTGAGGAAGAGGTGGAGTACGCACGTAAAGCCATACAAGGCGATACAGCAGCACGGGCACGAATGATTGAGTCGAACTTACGCTTAGTGGTGAGTATCGCAAAACGCTATCAAAACCGTGGATTACCGTTACTGGATTTGTTTGAAGAAGGCAATCTGGGCCTGATTCGAGCAGTGGAAAAGTTTGACCCTGAGCGCGGTTTTCGTTTTTCCACCTACGCAACCTGGTGGATTCGGCAGTCAGTCGAGCGCGGCATCATGAACTCAGCCCGCGTGGTACGCTTGCCGGTGCATATTTCAAAAGAGCTGAATACCTATTTAAGAGCTGTTCGAGAACTTACTCAACAAGATGGCGCGCAGCCGAGTGTAGAGAAAGTGGCCCACTATTTAGCTTGTTCGGTTGAATATGCACAGCGTATGAGTGAGTTAAATGAGCATGCGCTGTCGCTCGATGCGGCCAGCACCCATGAGTCTGAAGCCAGCTTGTTGCATTTATTAGAAGATGAAAACTGCGTGGATCCCAGTGAAAGTACGCAAAGAGAGAATTTAGCCAGCAGTATTGATAATTGGATTTACACACTCAATAGTCGACATCGAGAAGTTGTGTTGAGGCGCTTTGGTTTGCGTGGTTATGACAGCCAAACTCTTCAACAAATCGGTGATGCGATGGGTTTGACCCGTGAGCGCGTTCGGCAAATACAAATCGATGCGTTAGAGAGACTGCGCACTATTCTTGAGCGCAATGGTCTATCCCGAGAACTCTTATTTAGCTCTTGAATGAGGCTGCTGTACCTGCCTCCATAAAACAAAGTGGGGGCAGGCTAAGCCCTCTTAACTTATCCTTATGCAGAATTTACGTTAAACTGTGTGTTTGGTCATGCAAATGAAATTCATAGAAGGAAGCCAGTATGCAATATGTAACCCCAGATTTATGTGATGCAAACCCTGATGTGCAGGTCGCAGAGCCGATGTTTGCAAATTTTGGTGGACGTGATTCATTTGGTGGTGAAATTGTTACCATTAAGTGCCATGAAGATAATTCTGTGGTTAAAACACAAGCCGAGCAACCTGGACACGGTAAAGTAATGGTAGTGGATGGCGGTGGTTCGCTGCGCCGTGCCATGCTGGGTGATATGGTTGCTGCACAAGCCGCTAAAAATGGCTGGGAAGGCATCATCATTTACGGTTGTGTGCGGGATGTCGATGTATTGCCGGAAATTAATTTAGGTGTACAAGCGCTCGGTAGTCATCCTATGAAAACCGATAAGCACAATATCGGCCAATTGAATGTGGTAGTGAACTTTGCCGGGGTTACCTTTCGTCCGGGTGAGTTTGTCTATGCAGACAATAATGGGATTATTGTCTCTGAGACTGCGTTAAGTATGCCTGAGTAATACAACATAGGTTGAAATTTAATATGCAGCATTCTGACCGCTTAAGCCAAGGTTTGCTGCATGCTTATATCCTAGATGGAAAGGGTTCAGCGACAGAGGTCAGCTTTGCAGACCTAGCTCACTTAAAACTAGCGGAGCAAGAAAGTCTCTGGCTGCATTGGGATCGCGCACATAAGCATGCAGTGCAATGGTTACGTGAGGACAGTGGGATCAATGAGTTCGCTTGCGATTTACTACTCGAAGAAAGTACCCGCCCGCGATTGTTGCACCTCGATAATCAAGAATTATTGCTTTTTTTACGAGCGATCAACCTTAACCCCGGCGCCGAACTTGAGGACATGATTTCGTTGCGTATTTTTGCTAATGCGCAGTACGTTTATTCGTTCCGTCAGCGTCCGATACAGTTTGCCGATGAGTTGATTCAAGCCTTTGAAAAAGGCCATGGCCCTAAAAATACCGCAGAGCTACTTTTGTTTTTTGCGCAAAGTTTAACCGATCGTGTTGAGCATAGAGTCAGTCAATTAGCTGATTCAGTGGATAGTGAAGAAGAAAAAACGGATAATGACGAACGCTACACGCCTGACGTTTTACCTTTGTTACAAGCTCGGCGACGAGCGGCTAATTTAAGGCGTTTTTTAGCATCACAAAGGGTTGTGTTTGAAAGAATGGCCTTGAGTCAAGAGACATGGACTATGCCAGGCAATAGTCTGTACTGGAATGAGCTGGACAACAGTTTAACATTGCAGCTTGAGGAATTAGCATTAACCCGTGAGCGGATTGGTTTGATCTTGGAGTCCGAGCAGCGACGACGCAGTGAGCGAATCAGTCATACTATGTACTTGCTTACTGTGATCACTGGTTTTTTCCTACCCATGACTTTTGTAACAGGATTGTTGGGAATGAACGTCGGTGGTATCCCAGGTAATTTAAGTAGCTATGGCTTTATAATTGCCAGTTTAATGCTGATTGTGCTGGCAGTAGCTCAATGGTTGGTGTTTCGTTGGCTACGCTGGGTGTAAGAGGCAGTTTTTGACCGTCACTTTAAGAAAATAGTAGAGAATAAATTATGCCGCAGGACCCTTTTGAGCAGTCATTACGGGATATGCTTAAAAACTCTGAAACGCACAGCTATGATGAAGTTTCGCTTAATAAGGTATTAAAGAAAGCCAATCGACAATTAGGTGCTGGTGCTGTTTTTGGTTTGTTTGGGCGCGCACTGGAGGCTGTGTTAATTGGGGTGAGTAATGGCTCTGACCATTTAAAACCCGTATCGAATTTATCTGCTAAACGCACTGCAAATAAGGCTGATTAATTATGCAACTTGACACTTGGACACAAAGACTCGTCGGGGCAATGGGTAGTTTGTGGGAAAATATTGCCAGCTTTATTCCCAGCTTATTTGGTGCGCTGATTTTAGTGCTGCTGGGTTTCTTGGTGGCTAAGCTGCTGGATACTTTACTGTCTAAACTCTTAGCCAAAGTTGGTTTGGACCGTTTGATGAGTGGTACTGGACTGACCAAACTGTTGGGTCGGGTTGGTGTTAGAGCGCAGGTGTCCACATTAATAGGTAAAATCGTCTACTGGTTTGTTTTGCTGATTTTCTTAATTTCCGCAGCCGAATCATTGGGCCTAGAGCGCGTATCAGCCACACTTGATGTGCTGGCTTTATATGTGCCGAAAGTATTTGCCGCCGCTTTGGTGTTGTTAGCAGGTATTTTGCTAGCGCAACTATTAAACAGCATGGTTAAAGGAGCGGCAGATGGTGTGCGCCTTGAGTATGCAGCAGGTTTAGGGCGTATTGTGCAGGTCATGGTGATTGTGATCAGTGTTTCGGTCGCCATTGGACAGCTCGAAATCAAAGCTGAATTGCTCAACTATGTGGTTGCCATTGTTCTGTTGAGTATTGGTTTAGCCGGTGCGTTAGCCTTAGGGTTGGCCAGTAAAAGTATTGCTGGACAAATTATTGCGGGCATTTATGTGCGTGAACTTTACGAGCTGGGGCAGCACGTTGAAGTGGCCGGTATTGAAGGGCGCATTGAAGAAATAGGGACCGTAAAAACAATAATAGTCAATGATGCAGGTGAGTGGTTTTACATCGCCAACCGAGTATTGCTCGAGCAGCAAGTCACAAGCCGTTAAGTGAGCTGCTAAGATTTAAGTGATGATAGCAACGCTGTTCGCAGCATTTCTCCTGACCACTGGTTTGATTCGTTTTGACTGATATTAAAGTACCCCATCAGCGTTATGTTCCAGAAGAACTCAGTGATGAGGAGCTTGTGGAGCATGCTAAACGTGAATTATTTCACGTAACGCGAGCATATGAGGAGCTAATGCGTCGTTATCAGCGTACACTCTTTAGCGTGTGTGTTCGTTATCTTGGCAGTGAGCGAGATGCTGATGATGTTTGCCAAGAAATAATGCTTAAAGTACTATACGGCCTGAAAAAATTTAAGGGGAAATCTAAATTTAAAACTTGGTTGTACAGTATTACTTATAATGAATGTACAACTCAGTATCGGAAGGATCGACGTAGACATCGTTTGTTTGATGCGCTCAGCTTGAATCCTTTAGATGAAGAGGTTGAGCCAGAATTATTAGAAAATAAAGATAATGATTTGGATCGTTGGTTGGTTAATGTCAATGCCATTGATCGTGAGATCATTATTTTACGTTTTGTTGCTGAACTGGAGTTTCAAGAAATCGCCAGTATTGTAAACTTGGGTTTAAGTGCAACAAAAATGCGCTATAAACGTGCAATCGATCGGCTGCGCGAAAAATATGCGCATTTAGTGGACGAGTAAAAACTATTTGCGTATATCAAATCAATATTTGTTATACTAGTAAATAGCCAACTAACGAGTAATAAAAAAGAGGATTTATCATATGAAATTAAAAAGCACCTTGGGTTTAGCCATTGGTTCTCTGCTAGCTGCATCATCCTTCGGCGTTTTCGCTCAAGGCCAGGGTGCAGTTGAGGCAGAAGTATTTGCTAAGCGTTACTTCACTGATAGCTACCGTGATATGGATAACGGTAACCTGTACGGTGGTTCGGTTGGTTACTTCTTAACTGACGATGTTTCATTGAACTTATCCTATGGTGAGTACAAGAGCCTGAATCACGACAACCCATTGACAGGTCAAAGCAAAAAAGCACGTGGTAGCTTAACTGCCCTGGATGCTGTGTACCATTTTGGTAACCCAGGCGTAGGTTTGCGTCCATACATCTCTGCTGGTATGGGTCATCAGAGCTTGACTCAAAAGCCGGTTTCAGGTCGTGACCGCACCACCTTTGCCAACATTGGTGCAGGTGCGAAGTACTACTTCACTGAAAACCTCTTCGCTAAAGCAAGCGTTGATGGTGTACACGGTTTTGATAACCACCAGTCCGAGTGGATGGCAGGTGTAGCTGTGGGTGTTAACTTTGGTGGCAGCCCAGCTGTTGCGGCGCCTGCGCCAGTAGTTGAGCCAGAGCCAGTGGTTTACGAAGAAGAGTACGTTGAGCCAGAAACTGTGCGTGTTGAGCTTGATGCTAAGTTCGACTTTGATAAGGCCGTTGTTAAGCAAGACAGCTACAGCGACATTGAGAACCTCGCTGAATTCATGAAGCAGTTCCCACAAACCTCAACAACTGTTGAAGGTCACACTGACTCAACAGGTAATGCAGCTTACAACCAGAAGCTCTCTGAGCGTCGTGCAGCAGCAGTACGTGATGTACTGGTTAACCAGTACGGCGTAGAAGTTGAGCGCGTTAACGCTGTTGGTTATGGTGAAGAGCGTCCAGTTGCTGATAACGCAACACGTGAAGGTCGTGCCATTAACCGCCGTGTAGAAGCAGCAGTTGAAGCACAAGTACAGTAATTAATCTGTAGTAACAAAAAACCCCAGCTGGTCTGGGGTTTTTTGTGCCTGAAATTCCTCTTTAACCTTCAGTTGCTGGGTATTTATTAAGTGGAAGAGGGGTTGAAAACTCATGGTTTGGGCTTGTGGAGAAGGAGCAACTGCTCGCTTAATTAAGCCCACTCAAAAGGTTAGGTGAGCTTAACTAGCGGTGAGTTTATAGTTGTGGTGAGAGCAGCGCTAAAGTAAAGGATGTTAAGCGCGGCGTCTGTATAGCGGAAGGGTCTCATCGTAAGCTGCTTGATAGGTTACTGACAGCTCTGAGAGGCTTTGTAGTGCATCAACTGGGCAGCGGTCAGGGCGAATTGCATAGGCATCAAAGCCACAGCGCTGCATATAGAAGAGCTGATCGCGTAAGACATCACCGACGGCTCTGATTTCCCCAGAATAAGCGTAACGTTCACGCAATAGACGTGCGCTACTAAAGTGCCTGCCATCGGTAAACACTGGAAAGTTCAGAGCAATCAGGGTGAAAAACTCTAGATCTTCAGCGATATCTTCAACGGCTTGATCAGCTTCAAGCCACACCCCTAAAGCCTTTACACTTTTTAACTGTTCTTTATGTTGCTGCCAAAGTATTAGCGGCACAATCGGTTGTAAGGTCTGCAAAGCATCTTCCAGCTGTGCATCAGCAGCCAATAAAGTCCAGTGATCATCCAGCACTTGGCCGTTTTTAATTATTTTTTGCATAAACGCGCTCCTTGAATGAGTCAATGCCAATGCGTTGGTAGGTGTCAATAAAGTTTTCTTCAGGGGTACGTTGCTCGATGTATACATCAATTATTTTACTGACCACATCGGGCATCGCCTCTTGTGGAAAAGAGGGGCCCAGTATTTTTCCAAGCTGAGCGTGGCGTCCACTGTTGCCGCCAAGGGACACTTGGTAGAATTCTTCGCCTCTTTTATCGACCCCTAGGATACCAATATGACCTACATGGTGATGGCCGCAGGCATTCATGCAGCCAGAAATATTCAGGTCCAAATCGCCAATATCAAATAAATAGTCCAGTTCTGCAAAGCGCTCTTGAATAGCTTCAGCTACTGGGATTGATTTGGCATTGGCTAGGTTGCAGAAATCACCACCAGGGCAGCAAATAATATCTGTCAGTAAGCCAATATTGGGTGTGGCAAAGCCAAATTCACGCAGTTGTTGCCACAGTTCAAATAATTTACTTTGTTCCACATCGGCCAACACCATATTTTGTTCGTGGGTGTTGCGCACTTCAGAGAAACTGTACTTTTCGGCTAAATCAGCAACGGCATCAAGTTGCTGGTCAGTAATATCCCCAGGTGCAATACCGGTTTTTTTCAGAGATAAGGTGACTGCAGCGTAGCCTGGTTTTTTGTGAGCAATAACGTTACGGCTACGCCAGCGAGCAAAACCTGGGTGTTGGCTATCTAAAGCTGCCAGTGCTTGCTCTTGATCATTCAGTTGCAAATACTCTGGGTCAGTAAAGTGTTTGGAAACGCGTTGCACTTCTTCTTCTGTAAGGGTAATGGGACCGTCTTTTAAGTGAGCCCACTCTTGGGCAACACGCTCGGCGAAGACTTCAGGGGTGAGTGCTTTAACCAGAATTTTAATGCGTGCTCTGAATTTATTGTCACGACGGCCAAAACGGTTATAAACCCGCAGGATAGCTTCTAAATAACTGAGCAAGTGTTGCCAAGGTAAAAATTCATTGATGCAGCTGCCGACAATGGGTGTACGGCCTAAGCCACCGCCCACTAAAATGCGAAAGCCCAGCTCGCCGGCCTCATTGTAAACAGCTTCTATACCAATATCGTGTACTTCAATGGCAGCGCGGTCCAGCTCACAGCCATTGACTGCAATTTTAAATTTACGCGGCAGACGAGCAAATTCAGGGTGAAAAGTGGACCATTGGCGAATCAGTTCACACCACGGGCGCGGATCAACCCGCTCATCACGGGCCACACCAGCAAATTGGTCGGTGGTGGTATTACGGATGCAGTTACCACTGGTTTGAATGGCATGCATTTGCACACTGGCTAAGTCCGCTAAAATATCAGGTACGTCTTCTAAGGCAGGCCAGTTCAGCTGTACGTTCATACGGGTGGTGATATGCGCATAACTTTTGTCATATTTGCGAGTGATATGCGCGAGCATACGCAGCTGCTTGCTCGAGAGTAAGCCATAAGGTACAGCAATACGCAGCATGGGTGCATGACGCTGTACATATAAACCGTTTTGTAGGCGCAAGGGTAAGAATTCTTCTTCAGTCAATTCGCCAGCAAAGTAACGGCGAGTTTGATCGCGAAACTGTTGCACGCGTTCTTCAACGATTTTTTGATCGTAGTTATCGTAAATATACATGGATATCCCTGTATCAAGCACTGTTAAGCATATTGCGAGGTATGCAGAATGGGAGCTACAGTAGCAATCAATACTTATGCGATAAAGTAATGATTTCTCATAAGAGCATGCTTATTTGATATAAGGGCTGGAGTAGAATGGTACAGCAGGGCAGGTGAGTGGGAGGGTAAGGTGGGCGCTGTTGAAGTCGCCCACCCTGTGGTTTTATGCGTCGTAGCCTAATGCCGAACTGAGCCAGCGTTCGGTGTACTCCATGTCTTTGTTGCGGCGTTTAGCGTAGCTTTCCACTTGGTCTTTATCGATTTTACCCACTGCGAAATAATGGGCATTGGGGTTGGCAAAGTACCAACCGCTCACAGCAGCAGTGGGATACATGGCGTAATGTTCGGTCAGGCTGACACCAAAATCTTGCTTGGGGTCTAGCAACTCAAACAGAGTGCCTTTTTCAGTGTGATCAGGGCAGGCTGGATAGCCGGGCGCCGGACGAATTCCCGTGTATTTCTCACGAATGAGGTCGTCATTGCTAAAGTCTTCTGGGCCTGCGTAACCCCAATACTCGGTACGCACTTGTTGGTGTAGCCATTCAGCACAGGCTTCTGCAAGGCGGTCGGCTAAAGCTTGCACCATGATGGCGTTATAGTCATCGCCTTGCGCCTGGTAGGACTTAGCCAGCTCATCTACGCCAATCCCTGCTGTGACAATAAAACCGCCAATGTAATCAGTGACGCCTGACTCTTTGGGCGCTACAAAATCCGCCAAACACATGTTGGGTTTATTGTTAGTGGTTTCGATTTGCTGGCGTAAATGATGCAGCATGGCAATCGGCTGGCCAGACTCATCATACAGCTCGATGTCATCATGATTAACTTGATTAGCCGGCCAGAAGGCAAAAGTGGCGCGCGCTTCGATGAGTTTTTCATTGATCATTTTGTCGAGCAGAACTTGCGCTTCATCAAACAGGTTTTGCGCCGCTTCACCCACTACTTTGTCTTGGAAAATACGTGGATACTTACCCACTAAGTTCCAGGAAATAAAGAAGGGCGTCCAGTCAATGTAGTCTCTAAGTACATTTAAATCCACGTTGTAAATACGTTGAGTACCAGTCACCTGAGGCTTGACCGCTTGATAGTTGGCCCAATCATAGTGTGGTTTGTTGGCCAAGGCTTGTTCATAGGTTAAGCGCTTGGTGCGCGCGGTACGTCCGGCCACTCGCTCACGCACTGCCTCGTATTCTTCGCGAATATTTTTAGCGTACTCAGGCTTTAACTCATCAGACAATAGGGAGGTGACCACACCCACCGCGCGTGAGGCGTCAGTTACATAGACCACAGCATCATTGGTGTAGTGAGGAGCTATCCGTGAGGCAGTGTGTGCTTTGGAGGTGGTTGCACCGCCAATCAATAACGGCAGGTGAAAATCCTGGCGCTGCATTTCTTTAGCAACGTTAACCATTTCATCCAGTGAGGGGGTGATCAATCCAGATAAGCCAATAATGTCGCATTTTTCTTCAATGGCGGTTTTTAGGATTTTATCGGCAGGCACCATTACCCCAAGGTCAACAATATCGTAGCCATTACAACCCAGCACCACGGCAACAATATTTTTACCAATATCGTGCACATCGCCTTTTACCGTCGCCATTAACACCTTGCCTTTGGCTTCCGGATGATCGCCTTTTTCAGCGTCAATAAAGGGTACTAAGTGAGCGACTGCTTGTTTCATCACGCGGGCAGACTTCACCACCTGCGGTAAAAACATTTTACCGCTGCCGAATAGATCACCAACAATGTTCATGCCGGACATCAAAGGGCCTTCAATCACTTCGATGGGGCGTGCGTATTGTAAGCGGGCTTCTTCCGTATCTTCGACAATCCATTGGGTGATGCCTTTAACTAGGGCATGCTCTAAGCGCTGGTTCACCGGCAGTTCGCGCCACTCTTCTGTTTCAACTTCTTTAATTGAGCCATCGCCACGATACTCTTCAGCAATAGCCAGCAAGGCTTCGGTTGCATTGGGATTGCGATTGAGAATCACGTCTTCAACTTTTTCCCGCAAGTCAGTGGGGATTTGGTCGTAAATCTCCAACTGGCCTGCGTTGACAATCCCCATATTCAAGCCATTTTGAATGGCGTGATAGAGGAAAACCGAGTGAATGGCTTCACGGACTGGGTTATTGCCGCGGAAAGAGAAGGATACGTTGGAGACGCCGCCCGAGGTGAGTGCATGGGGCAGGTTGTCGCGAATCCAGGCGCAGGCTTCAATAAAATCCACGGCATAGTTGTTGTGTTCTTCAATACCAGTGGCTACGGCAAAGATATTGGGGTCAAAAATAATATCTTCCGGCGGGAAGCCCACTTGATTAACCAAAATATCGTAGGAGCGCGCGCAGATTTCAATTTTACGTGCCGCGGTATCAGCCTGGCCTTGTTCATCAAAGGCCATTACCACCACAGCGGCCCCATAGCGGCGACACAAAGTGGCGTGCTTGATAAACTCATCGACCCCTTCTTTCATGGAGATGGAGTTAACGATACCTTTACCTTGAATACATTTGAGACCTGCTTCGATAATCTCCCACTTGGAGGAGTCCAGCATAATGGGCACCCGCGAGATGTCAGGCTCACCGGCAATTAAATTGAGAAAGGTGACCATGGCTGCTTTAGAGTCCAGCATGCCTTCGTCCATGTTGATATCAATCACTTGGGCGCCGGACTCCACTTGCTGCAGCGCCACTTCGAGGGCTTCGGTGTAATTATTTTCACGGATCAGGCGAGCAAAACGTGCTGAGCCGGTAATATTGGTACGTTCACCAACGTTCACAAACAGCGAATTGCGATCAATAGTAAAGGGTTCTAAGCCCGACAAACGGCAGGCTTTGGGAATCTCAGGAACTGTCCGTGGTGGGTACTTGGCCACTTTTTCAGCAATGGCACGAATATGCTCAGGGGTGGTGCCGCAGCAGCCGCCAACAATATTTAAAAAACCCGAGGCAGCAAAATCTTCAATCATTGCTGCAGTTTCTTCTGGAGTTTCATCGTACTCAGCAAAGGCGTTGGGCAGGCCGGCGTTGGGGTGTACAGAGACTAGGGTGTCAGCTTTTTCTGATAGTTCTTGCAAATAAGGGCGCAGCTCTTTAGCACCCAGTGCGCAGTTGAGGCCCACTGAGAACGGCTTGCAGTGGCGGATTGAGTTCCAGAAGGCTTCGGTGGTTTGGCCAGAGAGGGTACGTCCTGAGGCGTCGGTGATGGTTCCAGAAATCATAATGGGTAGGCTAATGCCCAGCTCTTCGAAAACCCCTTCCACAGCAAAGATCGCTGCTTTAGCATTTAGGGTATCGAAAATGGTTTCCAGCATAATCAAGTCAGCACCACCCTTAATCAAGCCGCGGGTGGCTTCGCTGTAGTTTTCCACCAGAATATCAAAGGTTACGTTGCGATAACCTGGGTTATTAACATCTGGAGAAAGTGAGCAGGTGCGACTGGTTGGACCCAATACCCCAGCAACAAAACGGGGCTTGTCTGGCGTTTCTAAAGTTTTTTCATCGGCCACTTCACGGGCAATGCGTGCACCTTCGAAGTTCAACTCATAGGCAATGGATTCAAGTCCGTAGTCGGCTTGTGAAATCTGCGTGGAGTTAAAGGTGTTAGTTTCAATGATATCGGCACCGGCATCTAAATAGGCGCGCTCGATATCTTGAATCAATTTAGGCTGGGTTAAAATCAGTAGGTCATTATTGCCTTGTAGATCTTGCGTCCAGTCAGCAAAACGCTCGCCGCGAAAATCCTCTTCAGTCAGCTTGTGACTTTGGATCATGGTGCCCATTGCGCCATCGAGCACTAGAATGCGTTGCTGTAATGCGTCTTGAAGAGTTTGTTGGCGTGCTGAGTGAGTGGTCATGCGCTATCTACCTAATGGGTGCTAATTAATTGTAAAGAGCGTGATGATAGCAAAATATCTTTAGCTTGAGTGAAATGCTGGAGTATTAATATCGCTCAGCATGAACAGGTTTCATGGTCACAGTGATGGCGCTTCATGATTAGCAATAAAAAACTTAAGTTATAGATCTAAGGTATTTAAAGTTACTTTCATTGGTCAAAGTAACGCTCATGCCATTCAATCAGCGGGGTGGGGGCATTCAGCTTTTGTCCATAGATCACAGAATAGGTTAAAACGTTTTGCACATAGGCTCGAGTTTCATCAAAAGGAATGCTTTCCACCCAAACATCATAAGGGAGGTGTCTGGCATTACGCAGCCATTGGCGAACGCGGCCAGGACCAGCATTATAAGCAGCGGATGCTAGGATACGGTTGCCTTTAAACTGCCCTAACACTTGGCTCAAGTAGGCTGAGCCCAGCTGAATGTTGGTGTTGGGGTTTAAAGCGCTTTGGGTTGAAGGCAACGGAATACCATAACGCTGTGCTGTTTCTTTAGCAGTGGCAGGCATCAGTTGCATTAAACCCATGGCCCCAGCGTGGGATTTAGCGTCGGCCATAAAGGCGCTTTCTTGTCGGGTGATGGCAAATACCCAGCTGGAATGCAGACCGCGGCTTTTTGCAGCAGTGACTAAACTGCTTTGGTGGGCCATGGGAAAGCGCACTTCTAGGTCGTCCCAGTATTTGGCTTGGCCCATGGTACGAATCGCTGGGAAATACCAGCCCATGTCATAGGCAATACGGGCCTGTGCCACCAGCTCATCACGACTTAAAGAGCCGCTGAGGTGATACCACTCACGGCGCGCTTCAGTGAGTTCGCCACGCTGATTAAACTCAAGAGCACGGCGCATGCCCGCCGCATTGCGTACTTTTTGAATGGTTTTAGGCTGTAACTCGAGTGCTCGATGGTTAAGCTGGTAGGCTTGGTTAGAGCGGTCCGCGGCCATAAAACCATAAAAGTCCCGTTCGCGGGCCAGTGGTTGATAAAGAATTAGAGGCTGCTGACTATTGGGTTGCGCCAGTTGCAAGCTGCGTGCTAACCAGTAACGCCAGCGGTTGCTGTCAGCCAGCTCAGCGGGTAAACGTTGAATCAGTTGATAGGCTTCATCCCAGCGGCTCAAGCGTAACAGTAGACGTACTCGCCACTCGGTTAAGTTGTTGTTACTTAAGTTGGGGTCGTATTTCTGCATTACCGCTAAGGCACGTTCATCGAAACGTTTGGCCAGGCGCAGACCTATGTCGTAACCCACAGCCAGTTGATCGGCGGCAGTGAAAGTGATGTGCTTTTGGTAGTGTTGCAGTAACTGCACGCTGGCTTCTAAATCTTGACGAGCCAGTTTGCGCAAGCCGAGAGCTATGATTTCAGAAGTTTTCTCATCGTTACCTGTATAATGCTGAGTTTGTTTAAGGCGTGTGGGCTGTTGCGCAATGTCTAGTAGGCGCTGGCCATGTTGTTGGTGTGTGCTGAGCAAACCTACTAAGTATTTAGCAACGCCATAGTTGCCCGCATCAGTGGCTAACTTTAAACGCTGCCAAATTTTATCTTCACTGAAGTGTTCTGATGCACGCCATTGATCAAATACGGGATCACAGGCATTGGGTTGTGAGCGAGCACTGAGCCAAAGTTTTTCAGCGCTCGCATAGCCCGCTGTGAGTTGATTGCTGAGTAATTGATAGTGGGCGTAATAACAATCCAGTTCAGTAAAATTCAGCTCTGGGCTGTAGTACTTTAGAAACAATGGCCATTGTTGGCGTTCGCTGAGTAAACGTAACCAGCGCAACTTCATCCACCTGATTTGCGGTAAGTCGCCATGTTCTAGCAAAAAGCTTTCCACTTCATCGTTGCTCGCACTGGCTAAGCGCTGGGTGAGCTCATCGTAAGCCAAGTAAGGGAACAAAGGGTAGTCGCGCAGGGCAGTGCGGTTGTTTAAAAAAACCGAAGGATTATTTTTGCTTAATGCTTGTTTCGCTTGCTCATAAAGTTTGCGTTGCTCGGTTAAAGACGCCGCATAGGCCGTGGTTAAGGAAAAGCAAAGTGTGCTGAATAAGATGAGTGGCAACAGGTATCGACTGCGCATAAATAACCCTAAAAAAATAAATGCCCAGTAAAACGCCAGCTAGAAAATAAACAACAGTCTGGCGTAAACGTAAATTTAATGTGGCGGCCCGTATACAGAGCTAAAAGAGTGATGCTGCACGCTCTATTATAGAAATTCAACGCATCATAGCGTGAATCTGTACAATACACCGCAGATTTTAGGAGAACCATTATGCCATTGCTTAAATTAACTCAAGTATCCCTCGCTTACGGCACGACCCCACTACTCGATGAGGTGTCGTGGCAAATCACCCGTGGTGAACGAGTGTGCATCATTGGCCGTAATGGTACGGGTAAATCAAGCATGCTGCATGTAGTCAAAGGTACACGAACCATTGATAGTGGTGAAGTGTGGCGAGCCCCTGGGTTGAAAATTGGGGAACTGCCACAAGAATTGCCACTTGCTGATGAGCGCAGCGTGTTTGATGTGGTTGCTGAAGGTCTTGACGGTGTCGGTGAGTTGCTGGCTGAGTTTAAGCAGTTAAGTCAAAACGTCACTACTGATGAAGACTTAAATAAGCTCATGCACATCCAGCAAGAGATTGAAACTCGTGATGGCTGGCGCTTGCAGCAGCTCGTTGAAAGTACCTTAAGCCGCTTACATTTACCTGCAGATAAACGTTTAAATGAACTGTCCGGTGGGTGGCGTCGACGCGTATTGCTGGCCCAAGCCTTGGTGACTGAGCCTGACTTGCTGTTATTAGATGAGCCAACCAACCATTTAGATATTGGCGCCATTGCTTGGCTTGAAGAAGCATTGATGAATTTTACCGGTGCAGTGCTATTTATTACCCACGACCGCGCTTTTTTACAAAATTTAGCAACGCGTATCTTAGAACTCGACCGAGGCCATCTCATTGACTGGAATGGTGATTACGCCAGTTTTCTTGTACATAAAGAGCAGATGTTAGCCGCTGAAGAAACAGCCAATGCTTTGTTTGATAAGAAATTAGCCCAGGAAGAAGTATGGATTCGCCAGGGTATCAAAGCGCGGCGGACCCGTAATGAAGGGCGGGTACGTGAGCTTAAGGCCTTGCGTGCTGAGCGTAAGCAGCGTCGTGAGCGTGTGGGTACGGCCAATATTCAATTGGGTGCAGCGCAAAGGTCAGGCAAACAGGTGATTGTTGCTGAGAATGTCAGCTTTGCCCATGAAGGTGGGCAGCCGCTGATTAAAGATTTCTCTATGGTTTTGCAACGTGGCGACCGTGTTGGTTTGTTGGGCGCCAATGGTAGTGGTAAAACCACGCTATTGAAATTACTGCTTGGCGAGTTGCAACCTGATCAGGGCACTATCGAAGCGGGAACTAAATTAGAAGTGGCGTATTTTGATCAGTTGCGTCACCAGTTGGATGTGGAAAAAACTGTCATCGAAAATGTCGGTGAAGGTAGCGATACCATTACGATTGACGGACAAAGCCGACATGTATTGAGTTATCTGGGTGACTTTTTATTCAGTCCCCAGCGTGCTCGCACTCCGGTAAAAGCATTGTCTGGTGGTGAGCGTGCACGCTTGTTACTGGCTAAGTTGTTTACTCGTCCGGCAAACCTGTTGGTGCTTGATGAGCCGACCAACGATCTAGATATAGAAACCCTTGAGCTGCTCGAAGAAGTGCTGATGGAATTTAAAGGCACTGTGCTGATTGTCAGTCACGACCGGGCCTTCCTTGATAACGTGGTGACCAGTACTTTAGTGTTTGATGGCAGCGCACGGGTGCGTGAATATGTGGGTGGTTTTGAAGACTGGCTCAGCCAAGGCGGTAGTATCAGCTTGTTAGGTGTCACTGAAGACCTTGAAGCACCCAAGCCAACCGTATCGGAGCCAGAACAGGCTGAACAACAAGCCCCTGAACAACCCAAGCAGGCTGCCCAAGCTCAACAGAATGCAGCCCCCAGAAAGCTCAGTTATAACTTACAGCGTGAACTGGATGCTATTCCCGGAAAAATTGAGGCCTTAGAAGCTGAGCTGGAAGCGTTGCATGAGCAGATTTCACAGCCTGATTTTTATCAGCAGGCCATTGATAAAACAGAACCGGTTTTAAGCCAAGTGGATACAGTGCAAGCGCAGCTGGATGTGCTTATTGAGCGTTGGGCTGAACTTGAGTCTTAAAAAGTGAAAAGGCCAGGGAAGGCGGGCGACGGCCTTCCTTTAGCAAGTAGCGGTTTAAGTTTGCTCTGCAGATGATCTTTACAGTTCCATTATTAATCTGCGGAGTGATCTTTTAAGTCCACCGCCAGCACATCACAAGGTGCCCCTGAGAGCAGATCGTTTGTGGTAGAACCTAGGAGCAACGCTAATCCGTGGCGACCGTGGCTGCCCACAATAATCAAGTCGCAGCCCTGTTCTTTTGCCACCATGTGAATTTCTTGTCGTGGTTGGCCATAGCGTAAATGGCAGTTGTTTTCTTGAAGCAAAGCGTGTTGCTCAGCCAGTACAGTGAGCTTTTCTTGCGCTTGTTCAGTCTGCTGTTCTTGCAGCAATGATAAATCCATGGGCACATCGCCACCAAACGCCATGGTAAGTGGCTCAACCACATGTACTAATGTCACTTGACTGGACAGTGCTTGACTAAGTCTAGACGCCCGTTCGAGCACTAAATTACAGTCTTCTGTTAAATCGATTGCAACGAGCAAGTGAGCATATGCCATTGTGGCCTCCCTCTGCGCTAAAGAATATTGTGTGTTAAAGCGCATATTTAGTCATGAATAAGCAGCAAATGCGTTAATTATTAGTTTACCAAGCTGCTTTGATACCAATAGTAATCAAGTTTTAATGTAGCTTGAGTGCGCATGAAATGCACGTTAAGAGTTGGCAGGATGAGTGACTACGGTCACAGATTAGTCCGCTATGAAGTTTTGCTTGGCTGATTGCTAATAAACACAGCATCTGCGTTTGCATGCTGTGTAGCCGAATAAGAGGGCACGCTTGGCATTTCATTTAAGCGATCTTGGTAGGTTGTGCAGCGAAAATCGAGGCTTGTCAGTGGTGCAGTTGCACCCTTGGTGCAATAAAACAATTCTTATAAATCAATGCTTTACTGGGTTTTAAGCGAGCGCGCTGGGTGTTTTTTAAAACTTGTAATTGACAAAACTACCAAATTGCGTGAGTGTGTGTATACCCAAATCAAACGGGCGTATGAAATTCGTATCAGCACACCGCGCAAATTCTTTTGTATATAACAATAGCCGGTATGCTAATCGATATTTCGCGAAGTGCCTTGCACAAAGTTCAATGGCTGTCAGTGTCTGCTGGATGACTGCTCAGCTATCATATCGTGGAGATCAGTTGATGATTTACGAAGGTAAAGCCATCACGGTGAAGACTCTTGAAAGCAATATTGTCGAGCTAAATTTCGACCTCAAGGGTGAGTCCGTCAACAAGTTTAACCGTCTAACCCTTACCGAGCTGCGCGAAGCAGTGGATGCAATTCACGCCAATAATGATGTTGAAGGCGTGGTTGTCACCAGTGGTAAGGATGTATTTATCGTTGGTGCCGACATCACCGAATTTGTCGATACCTTTAAGCTCCCTGAAGAAGAGTTGATTGCCGGCAACCTCGAGGTCAACAAAATCTTTAATGATTTCGAAGATCTGAATGTGCCAACAGTGGTTGCTATTAATGGCATTGCTTTAGGTGGCGGCTATGAAATGTGCCTTGCTGCAGATTACCGCGTCATGGCCGACAGCGCTAAAATTGGTTTGCCAGAAGTTAAGTTGGGTATTTACCCGGGCTTCGGTGGTACTGTGCGCTTGCCCCGTATTATCGGTGCAGACAATGCCATTGAGTGGATTGCCGCAGGTAAGGAAGCACGCGCTGAAGAAGCATTAAAAGTGGGTGCTGTGGACGCCGTGGTTGAGGCCGACAAGCTGCTTGAAGCAGCACTGGATTTAGTCAAGCGCGCCATTTCTGGCGAGCTGGATTACAAAGCCAAACGCCAGCCTAAACTCGAAAAAATTAAGCTCAATGCCATCGAGCAGATGATGAGCTTTGAGACCGCGAAAGGTTTTGTCGCTGGTAAAGCAGGACCCCATTATCCTGCCCCTGTTGACGCCATCAAAACCATGCAGAGAGCGGCTAACCATGGCCGTGATAAGGCTCTAGAAATTGAGGCTAAAGGTTTCGCTAAGCTGGCTAAAACATCAGTTTCAGAAAGCTTAGTTGGTTTGTTTTTAAATGACCAAGAGCTCAAGCGCAAAGCCAAAAAGCATGAAAAGATTGCCCGTGACGTTAATCTGTCAGCGGTATTGGGTGCGGGAATTATGGGGGGTGGTATTGCTTACCAATCAGCCCTTAAAGGCACCCCAATTCTGATGAAGGATATCAATGAAGAGGGTATTCAGCTGGGGCTGGATGAGGCTGCAAAATTGCTGGTTAGACGCCTTGAGCGTAAGCGCATTGAGCCCGAAGCAATGGCCAAAGCGTTGAACTCGATTCGTCCAACGTTATCCTATGGCGACTTTGGCAATGTTGATATTGTTGTTGAGGCAGTGGTTGAAAATCCGAAGGTTAAGCATGCTGTACTAGCAGAAGTTGAAGAGCAGGTTGCTGAAGACACTATCATTGCTTCAAACACCTCAACAATTTCAATTAACTACTTGGCTAAAGCCTTGAAGCGCCCAGAAAACTTTGTCGGCATGCACTTCTTTAACCCCGTGCATAGAATGCCATTGGTGGAAGTGATTCGCGGCGAGCATTCATCCGATGAAGCGGTAGCAACCACCGTTGCCTACGCACAAAAAATGGGTAAAAACCCCATCGTCGTCAATGACTGCCCGGGATTCTTAGTTAACCGTGTGCTGTTCCCTTACTTTGGTGGTTTTGCCAAGCTGGTCAGTGCCGGTGTTGATTTCGTACGCATTGATAAGGTTATGGAAAAGTTTGGCTGGCCAATGGGTCCTGCGTATTTGCTGGATGTGGTGGGTATTGATACCGGACACCATGGCCGTGATGTGATGGCCGAAGGCTTCCCTGATCGTATGAAAGATGAACAACGCACTGCCATTGACGTGCTGTATGAAGCTAATCGCTTAGGTCAGAAAAACGGTAAGGGTTTCTATTCCCATGAGACCGATAAGCGTGGTAAGCCGCAGAAGGTCGTTGATGACGCCATTGCAGATATTTTAGCGCCTATCGTTCACGAAAAGCGTGAAGTGACTGACGAAGATATCATTAACTGGATGATGATTCCGTTATGCATGGAAACTGTACGCTGTCTTGAGGACGGTATTGTTGAAACTGCAGCTGAAGCAGATATGGGCTTAATTTACGGTATTGGATTCCCTCCATTCCGTGGTGGCGCATTACGTTACATCGACAGTATTGGTGTCGCAGAGTTTGTTGCTTTAGCAGACAGCTATGCTGACTTGGGTGCTCTGTATCACCCGACCGAGAAACTGCGTGAAATGGCCAAAAATGGTCAGACATTTTTCGGGTAATCGCGGACAGATTAGAGCGGGAGTAAAGAAATGAGCTTGAATCCAAGAGATGCAGTGATTGTCGACTTCGGACGGACCCCAATGGGACGTTCTAAAGGTGGCATGCACCGCAATACACGTGCTGAGAATATGTCAGCACAATTAATTACTGGTTTACTCAATCGTAATGAGAAGGTGAATCCAGCTGAAGTTGAAGATGTGATTTGGGGTTGTGTTAACCAAACCCTAGAGCAAGGCTGGAACATTGCCCGTATGGCATCTTTAATGACCGATATTCCACACAGCAGCGCGGCACAAACCGTCAGCCGTCTGTGTGGTTCTTCCATGAGTGCATTGCACACTGCAGTCCAAGCCATTCAAACCGGTAACGGTGATGTGTTTGTAGTGGGTGGCGTTGAGCACATGGGCCATGTGGGCATGATGCATGGTGTGGACCCAAACCCACACCTGTCATTGTATGCTGCAAAAGCGTCTGGAATGATGGGGCTTACAGCAGAAATGCTCGGCAAAATGCATGGCATCAGTCGCGAACAGCAAGATGCATTCGGTGAGCGTTCACATCGTTTGGCACACAAAGCCACTGTTGAGGGTAATTTCAAAGACGAAATTATTCCCATGGAAGGTTACGATGCCGATGGCATGTTGAAAGTGTTTGATTATGACGAAACCATTCGTCCTGACACAACACTGGAAAGCCTTGCCGAGTTGCGGCCTGCCTTTGACCCGAAAAATGGTACTGTAACGGCGGGTACCTCCTCGCAGATTACCGATGGCGCATCCTGCATGATCGTGATGTCGGCGCAGCGCGCTAAAGACCTAGGCATCCAGCCCATGGCTGTGGTTCGTGCCATGGCGGTGGCGGGCGTTGACCCAGCAATCATGGGCTATGGTCCTGTGCCAGCTACTAAAAAGGCTCTCCAGCGTGCGGGCGTGAGCATGGACGACATTGACTTTGTTGAGTTGAACGAAGCCTTTGCCGCGCAAGCATTGCCTGTGTTAAAAGACCTCAAGCTGCTCGATAAAATGGAGCAGAAGGTTAACTTGCATGGCGGTGCGATTGCCTTGGGTCACCCTTTCGGTTGCTCAGGTGCACGTATCTCAGGTACTTTGCTCAATGTCATGCGGCAAAATAACGGTACTTTAGGTGTGGCTACAATGTGCATTGGTTTAGGCCAAGGCATCACCACGGTATTTGAGCGCGTGTAATAACTCGCTAAACTACTTAAGCCGAGGCCCAGTGTCTCGGCTTTTTTGTTATGGAGTGAGCAATGGATATAGCAACAGGGATTTATGAGCATTATAAAGGCCAGCAGTACCGTGTGATTGGGGTTGCGCGGCACTCTGAAACTGAAGACGTGTTAGTGGTTTATCAGGCACTATATGGTGCTCGCGGGCTATGGGTAAGACCCTTGACAATGTTCCTCGAAACTGTCGAAGTCGAAGGTGTTCAACAGCCGCGCTTTAAACTTATAAAAGAAGAAAAAATACCGCTTGCACCGATCTAAACTGGCAAACTAATTTATGTAAAAACTTGACCTCAGTGGCTTTCAACCTATATATAGCCTCACAGTAACGCACAAAATGATGTGCTTATATTTTTAGGGCCTCAAGCGGCCCATCACTTTCTTAACGTCAGGAAAATTCTGAACAATGAGTAAATCGCTGGTTATCGTAGAATCCCCTGCCAAGGCGAAAACAATCAACAAATACTTAGGTAATGAGTATGTGGTGAAGTCGAGCGTGGGCCATATTCGTGATTTACCGACCAGTGGCTCTGCTTCAGCTCAACGTGCGAAAGCAGCAGACACTGCAGATCTGACACCCAAGCAAAGAGCGATGCGCACTTTGGTCCGCCGTATGGGTATTGATCCCGAAGATGGCTGGAAAGCGCGTTACGAGATTTTGCCTGGCAAAGAGAAAGTTATTGAAGAGTTGCGCCGCTTGGCTAAAAACGCTGACACTATTTATCTGGCAACGGACTTGGACCGTGAAGGTGAGGCCATTGCTTGGCATTTACGTGAAGCCATTGGTGGTGATGACAGCCGCTTTAAGCGCGTGGTGTTTAATGAAATTACTAAAAAGGCTATTCAAGAGGCGTTTGCAGAGCCTGGCCAGTTAGACCTTGATCAAGTTAACGCTCAGCAAGCGCGCCGTTTTTTAGACCGCGTGGTGGGCTTTATGGTCTCACCGTTGCTGTGGAAGAAAATAGCCCGTGGTTTATCCGCAGGGCGTGTGCAATCGGTTGCCGTCAAACTAGTGGTGGAACGGGAAAAGGAAATTCGTGCTTTTATCCCAGAAGAATTTTGGCAAGTGCACGCCGATTTAAACAACAGCGATAAAGTTAAAACCCGCTTTGAAGTGTTACGGGAAGACGGCAAGAATTTTCGCCCGATTAATAAACAACAAACCGATGCTGCTTTGGCAGTGCTTGAAAAAGCCGCTTACACAGTTGTTAAGCGTGAAGATCGGCCGACCAGCAGTCGTCCCAGCGCACCTTACATCACCTCGACCCTGCAGCAAGCGGCCAGTACCCGTTTGGGGTTTGGGGTTAAGAAAACCATGATGATGGCCCAGCGCTTATACGAAGCTGGTTACATCACCTATATGCGTACTGATTCTACCAATATTTCTGCGGATGCCATTGGCATGGTGCGCGGCTTTATTGAAAAAGAATACGGTACTAAGTACTTGCCGGAGAAGCCTAATTTTTATAGCAGCAAGCAGGGCGCACAAGAGGCTCACGAAGCCATTCGCCCTTCGGATGTCAATCTGCAGACTTCACAGCTAAAAGGTATGGAGCGTGACGCCGAGCGTCTTTATGAGTTGATTTGGCGTCAATTCGTGGCTTGTCAGATGCCGCCTGCTGAGTACTTAGCAACCACCTTAACCGTTGAGGCTGAGCAGTTTGAACTGCGTGCTCGCGGTCGTATTCTCAAGTTTGATGGTTATACCCGTGCGCAACCGCCACAAGGTAAGGCAGCAGAAGATGCAGTGCTGCCAGAATTGAACAAAGGTGATGTGTTGCAGCTGCTTAAACTTGACCCGTCGCAGCACTTTACTAAACCACCAGCACGTTACAGTGAAGCCAGTTTGGTTAGGGAGTTGGAAAAGCAAGGTATTGGCCGTCCTTCAACCTATGCGGCGATTATCTCGACGATCCAAGACCGTGGTTATGTGACTTTGCAAAACCGTCGTTTTTACGCAGAAAAAATGGGTGATATTGTCACTGAGCGTTTAGGTGAAAGCTTTGCTGATTTGATGGATTACAATTTCACCGCGCAAATGGAAGAGCGGCTCGATCATGTGGCGCACGGCAAACTGCAATGGAAGCAGTTGTTGGATGAGTTTTATAAAGATTTCCGCGAAAAGCTTGATATCGCCGATGCGGCAGAAGGTGGAATGCGTCAGAATACGCCGACCATGACCGATATTCCTTGCCCAGATTGTGGTCGCCCGATGATGATCCGAACGGCATCAACAGGGGTGTTTTTAGGCTGTTCAGGTTATACCTTGCCGCCTAAAGAGCGCTGCAGAACAACGATGAACCTGGTGCCCGGCAATGAGATCGCTGCTGATGACGAGGGTGAGTCAGAATCCTTGCTGCTGCGTCAGAAGCGCCGCTGTGCGAAGTGTGATACGGCTATGGACGCTTACCTGCTGGATGAAAAGCGTAAGCTGCATGTGTGTGGTAATAATCCAGACTGCACCGGCTTTGAGGTGGAGGAAGGGCAGTTCCGCATTAAAGGCTATGAAGGTCCAACCTTAGAGTGTGATAAATGCGCCCATGAGATGCAGCTTAAAACCGGTCGCTTTGGAAAGTATTTTGGCTGCACCAATACAGAGTGTAAAAATACCCGTAAGTTGTTACGCAGCGGTGAGCCTGCGCCACCAAAAATGGATCCAGTACCCATGCCAGAATTGCAATGTCAGAAGGTGGATGACACCTATGTATTGCGTGATGGCGCAGCGGGTATGTTTTTGGCGGCCAGTCAGTTCCCTAAAAAGCGTGAAACGCGTGCGCCTTTATTAGTAGAACTGTTGCCTCATAAGGATGAGATTGATCCTAAGTACAATTATCTTATGAGCGCGCCAACCCACGACCCAGATGGCATTCCGACCACTGTGCGTTACAGTCGGAAAAATAAAATACAGTACGTGCAGTCTGAAATTGACGGTAAAGCCAGCGGTTGGAAGGCTCTTTACGACGGTAAAGAATGGCAGGTTGAAGACAAACGCAAGAAAAAGTAACGCTAAATGTGTAGAATCTAGTAACTGCAGGGTCGAGTTTCGGCCCTGCAGTTTTTATTTGCTAACTAAGAGTTTTTTATGTCCAGTGCGTTTTTGGAAATTGTTGAGTTACCTGACGGCAAAATTATTTTACGTCGCTCAGAAGAAGAGGCGCCATTAGTGACGCTGAACTTTTCACAAGAAGCCCGTGAGTTTTTAAAAGCCCGTTATATTGATGTGGCTAAAGAAATGTTTCACGCTGGGATTTTGGCTGCAGGTCATTTGGCTGTAGAAGAAGAAATTTCAGATGTGGATGAAGATGATCCCACGGGACATACGTTGCATTAATCACTTGTATGACTGCTTCTTCATTACTTGGTGCCAGTAAAGTACGTTTGCCCCGTGAGCCCTATACATTGCTAATCGATTTTTTGTCTGCACGCTTTCCTGCGGTCGGTTATCAAATATGGCAACAGCGCATGCTAGAGGGTAAAGTGCTGGACATCGAGCAGCGTTGCTTGCGACCCGATGAGCCTTATCAAGCGGGCGCTCTAGTGTACTATTTTCGAGAGGTGCCTGATGAGGCGCAAGTGCCTTTCAAAGAGCAAATACTGCATCAAGATGAGCACCTGCTAGCGGTGGATAAACCCCACTTTTTGCCTACTCTACCAACAGGGCGTTATGTGGAAGAAACTGTCTTGCGGCGTTTGATGCGGCGTTTTAATAATCCGGATATTGCGCCAATTCACCGCTTAGATCGTCTCACCGCGGGTGTTCTTTTATTTTCCTTGAAGCCCAGCAGTCGTGATGCCTATCAGCGTCTGTTTCGTGAGGGTAAGGTGTTTAAGTGTTATGAGGCCTTGGCACCAGCCTTACCTCATCAGCAATGGCCGTATCGACATCGCAGTCGTTTGGAATCAGCAGAGCAGTTTTTTAGAATGCAGGAAGTTGCGGGTCAAGCCAATAGCGATACAGTGATAGAAGTACAAGAGCAGCATGGCGCATTGTGGCGGTATCGTTTGTACCCGGTGACTGGACGTAAACATCAACTGCGTGTGCATTTAGCTGCTTTAGGTGCGCCTATTGTCAATGATCCATGGTACCCGCAGTTGCGCCACATCGCAGCCCAAGACCTCTATCAGCAGCCACTGAAATTACTGGCTAAGCAAATCAGTTTTGTGGATCCTTACAGTGGTGTTTTACGCAGTTTTAAGAGCCAAATGACGCTGACCTTGTGAACAAAAGTAACAAGCACTATGCAAAGTATGGCAAATCGCCTATAATATGCACCGGCCAGATTGGCCCCCGTTAAGGTTACTGCAATATCCCGAAGCATTGCTTCGACTGCTCGTCCCTAAGTGGACTATCCTAGACGTTTTATCTAATACAGCGTTCTCGCAAATACTCGCAAACAGGCTGCCAAAAGGGCGACCATTATGGTCTTTCATGGCGTGTGCAGCTTTTCATGGGTCTTTGCGAATGCACATGAGGCATACATGACCCAAGAAAACCAAGCAATTGGCAGCTTTGCTGCGCTCGATCTTCACCCATCTGTACTGGCAGCGATTACTGCAGTCGGTTACGAAGAACCTTCTCCAATTCAGCAGCAATCGATTCCGATTATCATGGCCGGCCACGATATGATTGGCCAAGCACAAACCGGAACCGGTAAGACAGCCGCTTTTGCGCTACCCATATTGTCCCGAATTGATCCTGCTCGCCGTGAGCCACAAGTGTTGGTGTTGGCGCCAACCCGAGAGCTGGCTTTGCAGGTGGCCACCTCTTTTGAGAGTTTCTCCAAGCAGCTGACAGGCGTTTCAGTGGTGGCTATTTATGGTGGTGCGCCCATGGGGCCGCAGCTCAGAGCAATCCGCCAAGGCGCACAAGTGATTGTGGCAACCCCTGGCCGCCTAGTGGATCACCTCAGCCGTAATGGCGGCATGCTGTCCACCATTGATTATTTAGTCCTCGATGAAGCCGATGAAATGTTAAAACTCGGTTTTATGGATGACTTGGAAATTATTTTCAATGCTATGCCTGATGAGCGTCAAACTGTGCTGTTTTCAGCCACTTTGCCGGCATCCATTCGTGGTATAGCGGAAAAGTATTTACGCCAACCTAAGCAAGTTAAAATTGCCAGCAAAACACAAACAGTGGCACGTATTGATCAGGCCCACTTAATGGTCCATGCCGATCAAAAAGTCAATGCAGTGCTGCGCCTACTCGAAGTTGAAGACTTTGATGCGATGATTGGTTTTGTGCGCACTCGTCAGGCCACTTTAGACATGGCCTCGGCGCTGGAAGCTAAAGGTTATAAGGTTGCCGCGCTTAACGGTGACATTGCGCAGAATCAACGTGAGCGAGTGATTGACTCATTAAAAGACGGTCGCTTAGATATTGTGATTGCCACTGATGTGGCAGCCCGTGGTTTAGATGTGCCGCGTATCACCCACGTGTTTAATATCGATATGCCGTATGATCCAGAATCCTATGTGCACCGTATTGGTCGTACCGGACGTGCCGGTCGTGATGGTCGTGCACTTTTGCTAGTGACCCCCCGCGAACGTCGCATGTTGCATGTGATTGAGCGCGTCACTGGGCAAAAAGTTGCAGAAATAGCCTTGCCCGATGCGAAAACAATTTTAGAGGCGCGAGTGCGCCGCTTAACCCAAGACTTAGCAGCACGTATTAGCGATAAAGAACAGCACAATACTGACTTATTGACTCAGTTGACTGCAGAGCTGGAGTGCAGTGTTGAAGATTTAGCTTTAGCGCTGCTGGCCAAAACCACTGAAGGTCAAGCCTTTACTTTGGCAGGTGTTGAGCGTGAGCAACCGGTTATCCCTATGCGTGGTGGCCGTCGTGAGCGTGGTGAGCGCAGCGGTGGAGAGCGTCGTGAACGCCGTGAGCGTCGTGGCCCGCTACCTGTCACAGAAGGACGGGTACGCTGCCGCACTGCCTTGGGCGCGCGTGATGGTGTTGCTGCCCGTAACTTGCTGGGCGCTATTTTAAATGAAGGTGGTTTGTCCCGCGATGCGATTGGTCGTATTCAAATTCGTGAGAGCTTTAGCTTGATTGAATTACCTGAAGATGGCTTAGATCGAATCTTAGGTAAATTAAAAGACACTCGAGTGGTGGGTAAGGCCTTAAGATTGCGTCGCTACCGCGAAGATTAAATATTGAGTTTCTAGTCAGTTGTAACATGACTGATACTTTTAAAACCGATTCAGTCGCAAGGCTGGATCGGTTTTTTTGTGGTTACAAGAAAGTCTTACAATTAATGGCTGAATTTTATAGTACGCACTGGTTTGTTTTTGTAGACACTGAGTAATCTGTTTATACTGTTTTTTTGATCAGTGGTGAGAGGAGCGTGAATGACTCTACAGGTTTGTATTTTAGAGGCTGATGATTTGCATCCATCATTAGAAAGTGAGTTTGTTAGTTACGGTCAGATGTTTCAGCGGCTCTTTAGTGGGCAAGGTGTTGATGTGGCTTGCCAGATATTTAATGTGGTGGCAGGCCAGTACCCGGCTAATGGGCAACGTTTTGATGCCTACTTAGTCACCGGCAGTAAGGCTGACTCTTTTGCGAATGATCCTTGGATTGTAACCTTGCGTGAGTATCTGGCTGAGCGCTATCAAAGCGGTGATGTGTTATTGGGGGTTTGTTTTGGCCACCAGATTTTAGCTTTGGTGTTGGGCGGTACCACCCAGCGTTCCGATAAAGGCTGGGGTATCGGTATGCACCGTTACCGTTTAAAGCATAAACCGGCATGGCTTACGGAGGCTGAAGATGAGTTTCAGCTGTTGATCAGCCACCGTGACCAAGTGACTGATTTGCCGGAGCAAGCCACTTTGTTGGCGAGTAGTGAATTTTGCGAGAATGCAGGTTTTGTGGTGGGGCAGCAAGTCCTTTGTTTTCAAGGTCACCCTGAATTTACTCATGAGTTTTCCCGTGGGCTGCTAAAACTACGTGAGTCCATCTATTGCCCAGAGCATTTCCAGCAAGCCAAACAAAGCTTAGCTTGCGAGCATGATGGCCAATTGGTGGCGCAGTGGATGCTGAGTTTTGTTCAAACTGCTAAAGAGCACACTGCGGCGCTGGCTGAAAACCCTGCAGTAGTGCATCGAGAACCTGTATGTACAGTCTAGCCGTTCAACAGTTGAGTCAGTATGCTGTGCCGTTAGTAGTTGCTAGCCTAATGCTTGGCATGCTGGCGCAACAATTTAAACAACGACGGCATTTGCAGAGACAGTTGCAGGAAAGTCAGGCAGCGTTCGCAACCGCGCAGGCGCAACTGCATACGCAAGAGATTGATTTGCAGGTGTTGGCCAGTCAGCAAGATCAGCTGCATGGACAGCTTCAGCAGCGTACTGCCGAGTATCAAGAACTGAAAGTTGAACTGAATGCCTTGCATGAGCAGTTAAAGCAAGGGCGGGGACTTACCGATGCAGCACGGGCTGCCTACCGTGAGCTTAAAGAACAACTGCATAACCGTGATGAAAGGCTCTCAGAGCAGCAAAAGATTTTTCTTGAGTTACAGCATGCCCATCAGCAATTGCAGCAAGACCATGTGGCATTGACGGGGCTGAGTGCGCAAAAAGAGCAACATTTATTGGAGCAGCAGCAGCTTTTGCTAGACAGTCGTGAGCAGTTAAAACTGGAGTTTGAGCAGTTAGCGGCGCAAATATTTGAAGCCCGTGGGCAGGCGTTAACCCAGAGCAGTCAGCAGTCCTTGCAGGCTTTATTAAAACCGTTTCGCGAACAAATTGAAGGTTTTCAGCGCAAAGTTGAAGATATTCACCACAAAGATGCCCAGCAACAAGCCGCTTTACGTCAGCAGCTATTACATTTGAAAGAACTTAATCAGCAAATTACCCAAGAAGCCCATGAGTTAAGTAGCGCACTGCGCGGACAGAAAAAGACCCAAGGTAATTGGGGGGAGTTGATTCTAGAAAATGTTCTAGAGCGGGCTGGCTTGCAGGCCAATAAAGACTTTGCTTTAGAGGTGAGCTTTAGCACTGAAGAAGGGCGTAAACGTCCGGATGCGATTGTCTATTTGCCGCAAAATAAACACTTGGTGATTGATGCCAAGGTGTCCCTTAACGCTTATTTACGCTACGTCAATGCTGAAGATGAGAGCAGTCGTGCACAGGCATTGCAAGAACATGTGGCAGCATTTACTGCTCGGGTCAATGAATTAGCTGCACGTGATTATGCCGCGTTGCCCGGCCTCAATACACCGGATATGGTGTTTATGTTTGTTCCTGTTGAGTCGGCCTTTGCCGATGCTGTGCGTGCCGATGACGGTCTATTGCAGCGTGCCATTGAGCAAAATATTTTAATTGCCACGCCCAGTACTTTGTTGGCCAGTTTAACCATTGTTCGCCAGCTGTGGCGTTTTGAAGAGCAAAGTCGTGGCACTGCTGAGTTGGCTGAACGGGCTAGCAAAGTTTACGATAAGCTGCGCATCTTTTTAGGCAGTATGGACAGTATTGGACAAAGCTTAGACAGGGCGCAAGATAACTACCGAAAAGCCTGCGACCAGCTGGTCAATGGCCGCGGCAATCTGATTAAGCAGGCCAGTGACTTTAAGCAACTGGGTGTGGCTGTTAAAACTGAGATCGATGAGCGTTGGCAGGAACGCGCTCGCCTAGAGCTCAATCATACAGAGAATGCCAAGTTAGCCTTGCAGGATACCGAGTAATTTTTTAACAGCGTGCACCGATGCTTGTTTGTGCTGCAGTTCCAGCTCAGCCATTAATTGTTGGTAGGGCTGTTTTTCCGCACTGCTTAAATTGCGCCATGCCTCGTGACTGGGAATATGTTGAGTTGCTGTATAGACACTGTGCAGCACTTGGTAGTCAGGCTGCATGCCGAGCTCTGCGTCATAGTGATCAAGCAAGACTTTAATACGGATACAGCCTTCAGCCCAGGGCATTTGCTCAGTTAAAAAGCTATTGCTTAAAATGATTAAGTCATCTTCTAAGTGTTTTTTTTGGGCAGTGAGTTTGTGTTGGCGCTGCTGCTCAGCTTTCCAAACACGGCGCCATAAAACTATTGAATAAACAGCTAAGGCCAGAATGACAACCGAGCTGGCAACTATGGTGAAAATAAACATATTAGGCACCGTGACACTTTTTATATTTTTTCTGACTACCGCATGGGCAAGGGTCATTGCGACCAATATTTTTTAAAGGATTGCGTATGGGTTCGGCTGGGCCGTGATTGCAATGGGGACCGTGCACATGGGGTGTTTGCCCGTGTTCGTGGTGGTGATGCTGGCAGTTATGACTGTCTTGTGTAGAGCTCATTGTGTTTACTCGCGAATGTAATCGCCAGGAATAATATCACCGTGGCGTAGAATTTCGATTTTTTTACCAAACATGCGACCGGTTTTAACATCCGCATGCAAAGTGTAGTGAATGGCTTGGTCCGGCTTTTCGAGCATGTTGACAATCACTTTCATATGCCGCCAAAGGTTGGTGTGCACAGGGATTTTAAAATAGGCATGACCGTTGGCTGGCACTGTTAACCATTGGTGATTGTTGCCGTTAGCCAGTGGCGTATCATTTAATAACACCTGATAATTGATACTGCGTACCGGTAAACTTTTTGAGTTGGGGTTATCGACACGAAAATGCAAAATAAATTGTTGCTCAAGCAACCGTGCACGAACCAACTCAACATCGACCAGTTGCATATCAGGCTTTTTAAAACCACTACCAATCCCGCTAGAGCAGCCAGCGACCAGGCTTAAGAGGCCAAAAAAAATTAAATATACTGATGTTTTTTTTATAGTTGTCAAATAGCTCATTACTTAACTCCAAATCCCACGGCAGTGTATCAAGCATAGATGCGTTGCGCTAAGTAAAGTAGCGTCGACTCACTTGTATAACATATATTATTTGTTCGGTGCTGCGCAGACATAATAAAGAGGTTAATAATGCAAGAGTATGAGATTGCTTTTTCCGGTCAAATTGCCGCAGGAGCAGAGCTTAACCAAGTTAAAGCTGCGATTGCGCGTCTGTTCAAAGCAGATGAAGCCTTATTAGCACGTCTGTTTTCAGGGCGTCGAGTGATTATTAAGCAAGCCGTGGATGCTGATACCGCCAATACCTATCAAATGGCTTTCCAGCGAGCCGGTGCTGTGCTGGAAATGCGCGCCCTGCATGAAATTGTGGAAGAAATCACCCCAAGTTTGCCAGAGGAGATGCATTCTACCGAAGCTGCTGAAACGTCTCCAGGTGAATCCCAGCGGCCCATGCTGCACGTGGCGCCCCGTGATGAGTACATGGCTGCATTCAGCGATGTGCAAGCGCCTGACTTTGGAGTTGCGCCCTTAGGCGAGGACCTGCTACCGAACCGAGCCGAAACACCAGCGCCTGAACTGGACTTGTCTGCCCTCAGTTTAGCGCCTGCGGGCAGCGACTTAGGTCAGTTAGCTAGAAATAATAACGTTATCGTACCGGATGTTTCACATATCAAACTGGTTGATGAGTAATGCCACGTGCAGTGTTATCAAGAGTTTTAAAAGAAAGGTGCGCAGCACTTTTTAAACTTCACTCCACTACCACATGGGCAGGCAGCATTGCGTTGCGCCAGTAAAGGAACGTTGGGATCATAAAAGTACCACTGCTCGTCAGGTTTAATAAATAATGATTTTTCTCGATGCTGGTGACGTCCCTGTGCATCTTGCCAGTGGGCAATAAACTCCACGGTAGCGTGACGTTGGCTGTCGCTGAGCGTAGCTGCAAGAACCTCTAAACCCAGCCATTGGCTGTTCTGACTCCATTGGCCAATAGCCTCCATATCCAGCAAGTCCTGCTGCGCAGGTAAGCTGCTGTTTTTAATAAACTCAATGCGTTGTAAGGCGAAAGCGCTGTAACGTGCGCGCATTAAGGTTTCTGCATGCTTGGCGAGTGCACCGTAATGGTAGGGTTTGCAGCATGTGTCATAAATATTTTCCGGTGTGCAAGGACAGCTGCTAGGCTTAATCATAACGAATCCATAGGCATAAAATGTATAAGCAAGCTATTATACGTTTTTTATCTGAATACTGAACAAACGTACAGCTCAATAAAGTGGATGCAGCATGCTCAGCGATGAATTAAAAAACACCATTCAAAGCGCCTATACGCGCTTTTTGGACAGCAAGGATCTTAAAGCACGCTATGGACAGCGCTTAATGATTGCTGAAATAGCCAAAACTCTAGGTACCATTGCAGTTGATGAGGAAGGTAAACGGAGCGCTGATCCAGCGGTGGTGGCCATTGAAGCCGGTACCGGAACAGGTAAAACAGTGGCCTACAGTTTGGCAGCTATACCTATAGCGCGGGCTGCGGGTAAACGCTTGGTGATCGCCACAGCCACTGTGGCGTTACAAGAGCAGATTGTTGATAAAGACTTGCCTGACATCATTAAAAACAGTGGTTTAACTTTTAGTTATGCATTGGCGAAAGGTCGCGGTCGTTATTTATGTTTGTCAAAGCTGGATACGCTCTCACAGCAAGGTGAGGCTGAGCAAGCCACCGCGCAGTTATTTGCTGAGGAGGGCTTTCGTATAGAAGTTGATAGCGACAGTGAAAAGCTCTTTGGTGAAATGATTGAGCGGCTGGCCAGCAATCGCTGGAACGGTGATCGGGACAGTTGGCCGCAGGTCATTGAGGATGCCACCTGGTCACGGGTCACCACAGATCATACGCAATGCACCGGACGCCACTGCGCTAATTTCCAACAATGTGCCTTTTATAAGGCGCGTGAAGGCATGACGAAAGTGGATGTGATCGTAACCAACCACGATATGGTGCTGGCTGATTTAGCGTTGGGTGGCGGTGCGGTTTTACCAGACCCGCGGGAAACCATTTACGTATTTGATGAAGGTCATCACTTGCCTGATAAAGCCATTGGCCACTTCGCCCATTTTACTCGTTTGCGCTCCACCGCAGACTGGCTTAATCAAGTGGATAAAAACCTTACGCGTTTATTAGCACAAAACCCGTTGCCCGGTGACTTAGGGCGCTTGCTTGAGGCTGTGCCAGAGTTGGCGCGAAGTCTGCGGACGCATATGCAATTTATGTTCACTTTTTGTGAGCAGTTGGCAGAGTTTCGTCCTAATCAAGATCCAGACAGTTATGAAAAACCCCGTTATCGCTTTAAAGCTGGGGTGGTGCCCAATGAGCTTAGAGAGTTGGGTATTGAGCTTAAAAAAGAATTTGCCAAGCTTAATGATATTTTCAGTCGTGTCACCGAGCTGCTTAAAAAAGCCATGGATGATGAGCCAGGTTTAGGTGTAGCCAGTCACCAAGCCGAAGAGTGGTATCCATTATTTGCCAGTTTGCAGGCCCGTGCCGATAACAATCAAGAGTTATGGACAGCCTTTACCGCTGAAGATCCAGAGCAAAGTCCGCCCATGGCGCGTTGGTTGTCGTTGGCTGATGGTGGTGTGGGTTTTGACATTGAGGTCAATGCCAGTCCTATTTTGGCGGCTGAAACATTGCGCAAAAATCTGTGGAATGTGGCGCACGGTGCGCTGGTGACTTCAGCAACGCTAACGGCCTTGGGTACCTTTGATCGTTTTAATATGCGTGCAGGTTTGCCATTTCATGCTAAAAAAACTGCTGTACCCAGTCCTTTTAAGTATGCCGAGGCGGGGGTGCTCAGCGTGCCAAACTTAGGCGCTGATCCGCGTGACTCAGATGCCCACACCCAAGCGATTGTCCGCGAGCTGCCAACCCTTTTAGCAAGCGCGCAAGGCAGTTTAGTTTTATTTTCTTCACGGCGACAAATGCTTGATGTGTTCAGTGGGCTGGATCCGGAATGGCGCAAAAGGGTATTGCTGCAAGGTGATTTGTCTAGGCAGGAAACCCTAGCCAAACACAGGTCGCGCATTGATCAAGACAAGGTGAGCGTCTTATTTGGTTTGGCCAGTTTTGCTGAAGGTATCGATTTACCTGGGGCGTATTGTGAGCATGTGGTCATTGCACGAATTCCTTTTGCGGTACCAGACGATCCAGTGGAGGCAGCGTTATCTGAATGGATTGAAGCCCGTGGTGGCAATCCATTTATGGAAATCACGGTCCCCGATGCGTCATTGCGTTTAGTGCAGGCCTGTGGGCGTTTGTTGCGCAATGAGCACGATAAAGGCAGCGTGACTGTTTTAGATCGCCGTTTGGTGACCCAGCGTTATGGCAAAGCAATCTTAAACTCATTGCCGCCTTTTACGCGGGACATTGAATGGTGATGGGCAAGGTTTGGAGAGGTCAATCATGCATTTAGAGGGGATCAGTGACAGCGCATTTTCCAGCGTGCTGGATGTGTTTGAACAGTTATTAGCCGAGCCAGAGCAGCGTGGTGCTGCTTTATGTGTGCAGGTTTGTGGTGAAACCGTGCTGGATGTGTGGGGCGGGGTGCTGGATCGTCACGCAGAGCAGCTGTGGCAAGAGAATACTCTGCTGAATATTTTTTCCAGTGGTAAACCTGTAGCGGCTGTACTGTTATTGCAATTGGTCAGCGAAGGGCGTTTGCAGCTGGATGTGCCGATCGCAGAATATTGGCCAGATTTTGCGGTACAGGGTAAGCAGCAGGTTACTTTGCGCCATGTGTTGAGCCATCAGGCAGGGCTACCAGCTATTGCTGAGCCTGTAGCTGCTGATGTGTTGTTTGATTGGTCGAGCATGGTTAAGGCTGTGCAGCGCACGCCAGCCTGGTGGACGCCGGGGAGCGCCCATGGTTATGCACCCATGACTTACGGCTGGCTGGTGGGTGAACTGATCCGCCGTGTAGAAGGCTGTGAGCCCGGTGAGTCTATGGCTAAACGTATCAGTGAGCCATTACAGTTAGAGTTATTTTTAGGGCTAACAGATCAGCAGTTGCCATTGGTGGGAGATGTGATGCGGATGAAAGGTGCTGAGTTTGATCCAGCAGCATTGCGCTTAATGCAAACCATTGGTCGTGACCCACAAGGCATGGCAGCGAAAGCCTTTTCTAACCCCACCTCGATGATGACCAGTACCAATAAACCAGAATGGCGCCGCATGCAGCAGCCCGCTGCCAATGTGCACGCTACAGCGCGGGGTTTGGCTGGTTTTTATACGGGTTTATTGCAAGGTCAACTGCTGGATACAGAAATGCTCAGCGCGATGCTTGCAGAGCATAGCTATGGTAAAGATTTAACTTTACAGGCGAAAACCCGCTTTGGGTTGGGTTGTATGCTAGAGCAACCTGACTACTTGCTCGGCAGTTATGCGTTGGGGCCTTACACGTTTGGCCATCCAGGGGCAGGCGGTACGTTAGGCTGTGCCGATCCAGAGCGTGAAGTGAGTGTGGCATTTATTACCAACAGCCTTGGTAGCAGTATTATGATGGATCCCCGTGTGCAGAAAATAAACACTGCGCTGAAGAAGTGCTTGTAAGAAGGTTATATAGCGCACTCAATGTCTGCATATGCTTCTCAGTGAGCCCGTCGTGTCATTGAAAGGTGCGCACTACAGATAGCAACGCGATGTGATTTAAACCGTCAGCCAGCAATCATGTATTGCTGGCTGCGGTGTTGATTTAAGCTGTGACGGGTTTGGCTTGCTCGCAGGCCTGTAAGGTGTTTTCTAAGAGACTGGCACGGGTCAAAGGGCCCACGCCACCGGGAACTGGAGTAATCCAAGCAGCGCGCTCAAGGGCGGCAGCAAAGCCCACATCACCCACCAATTTGCCGTCGTCCTGACGGTTCATTCCCACGTCAATCACAATGGCGCCGGGTTTGATCCATTCACCTTTAACTAAATCAGGTTTGCCAACCGCCACAATGACCAGGTCAGCACGTCGTACGTGACTTTCTAAATCAGTGGTAAAACGGTGCGCGATAGTGGTGGTGCAACCGGCAAGCAGGAGCTCAAGAGCCATTGGCCGGCCAACAATATTCGAGGCGCCGACCACTAGAGCGTTTAGACCGTGTAAGTCCACGCCAGTGTGCTCCAGCAGGGTCATGACGCCTTTTGGAGTGCAAGAGCGCAGGAGCGGCATGCGTTGCGCGAGACGACCCACGTTATAGGGGTGAAACCCGTCAACATCTTTATAAGGACTGATACGCTCAAGGAGCTTGGAGGCATCTAAATGCTCAGGTAGAGGGAGCTGTACTAAAATGCCATCTATGGTTTCGTCGTTATTGAGCTGATCGATTAACTCGAGCAGTTCGTTTTGTGTGGTGCTAGCGGGCAGGTCGTAGGCTTGTGAGTGAAAACCCACTTGCTCACAGTCTTTACGCTTGTGCGCAACATAAACTTCAGAGGCAGGGTCGTCACCGACTAAAATTACTGCTAAACCGGGTACCCGTAAACCTTGTTGAATACGATTTTGTACCTGTTGTGCGATACCTTGTCGAATATCTGCGGCGATAGTCTTGCCATCAATCAATTGTGCTGTCATGAGCCAATGAGCCCTAGTAGTGTCAGTTAAAAAAGAGGTGAGCTATTCTCGCATGCTCGCTCGCTGGGGGCAAAGGCACAAAAGCCGTATTTTAAGCTTTTTAGCTATCTAATTGATTCTTTTGCAAAAAAGAGTTGACTCGGGTCGGTGAACTCTATAATATGCGCTCCGCTTACCCAGTACAGCCTGAAGCTGGTTACGAAAGCTGAACGAGTTGTATTCGAACGGCAATCGAGGCTTGAGTCAGTAGCTCTGAGGAGTTCTGATAGCAAGCGCCCGTAGCTCAGTTGGATAGAGCACCCGCCTTCTAAGCGGGTGGTCGCAGGTTCGAATCCTGCCGGGCGCGCCATTAGGGCAAATGAGGTAAGTGTGTTATAGTAACGCGAAATCGCAATATGGTGGGCGTAGCTCAGTTGGTAGAGCACAGGATTGTGACTCCTGTTGTCGTGGGTTCGATCCCCATCGTCCACCCCATATTCGAAACCTAAAGCTTTATAAGTAAGCTTTAGGTTCAAGTAACAATGCGGACGTGGTGGAATTGGTAGACACACCAGATTTAGGTTCTGGCGCCGCGAGGTGTGAGAGTTCGAGTCTCTCTGTCCGCACCATCTAAAGGCTTAATAACAGCCTAAAGAACAAGAAGCCCCTTAGTTGGGGCTTTTTTGTGCCTGATTTTTGTAAATATGCGCTCAGCGTGCTGTTATAGGGCAAGTGCAACGCCGAGCTATTGGTCAAACAGTAGATTAATTCAATACGCTGAGCCGAGCGCAGCGCATGTATTGCGTGCGCAGGGCAGAGTTTTTTTGGTGGTTTAACCGTTTTATTAAACTTTGCTGTTTAGCTTGGGCTGTGCTGATTTTACTGGTGAGGGCATTGCTGTATTATGCAGCCTAACGAAATCCCCCATGCTCATAAAACAGGAGAAACGTCATGGAATTGTCGCAAACAGTGCGTGTTATCGTAGGCGTGCTTATTATTTTATCGGTTGCTTTTGGTGCGCCGGCCAGTCCGTTTTTTGTCAGCCAGTGGTGGTTGCTGTTCACCTTGTTAGTGGGTGCAAACTCTTTACAAAGCGGGCTCAGTCAGCGTTGCTTGGTGGAGAAAATAATATGTAAGTTTGCCCCTAAGGCAGATGATTAGGCACCCTTGATAATGCAGCGATGGTCGCTGCAGGTCGTTTAAGCAATACAGTAGGTATTTAAAGCACGCATTTATTCGTCGGTATTGGGCCGTTCAGCCCACCTATACACTCTGTTGATCTGGAGTTGAATATGCACAGTGCGTGCCGGCGAGCAACCAGTCCCTTTTTAGTGACTGCAGAGCAAGCGTTGTTTTATTGTTTGCATAAAACTTTTTGCACAGCCTGTTTTTAATCAAGTGTGCAGTGCGCTGTTCTCCTTAAGATAAAGCATATGCTGAATATACTGCAGTGGCACGCTGCGGCAGCTGTTTAGCAAAGTAGCGATGCTGTTTTTTTGGGCTGTAAAAAGGGCGAGACAATGCTGGCTGAATATTACCTGCTGATTAAAACCACCCATATTAGCTTAGTCTTGATAAGTGGCAGTTTGTTTGTGCTGCGCGGGCTGTGGGTGCTGCTGGCTGGATCAGGCGGGGTCTGGCAGCGAAAAGTCAATCGTCTCAGTTATATGGTGGATACCGGCCTATTATTAGCAGCAGTACTCTTGTTGAGTATTTTAGATTACGCACCCTTGGCTGCTGCTTGGTTGCAAGTTAAGTTGTTGCTGTTGGTGTTGTATGTCGTGCTTGGCGTTTTGGCATTTCGAGCAAAATACAGTATGCCGGTACGTTGGTTCGCATATTGCGCCGCCTTAGGCTGTTTTGCGCTGATGTATTACTCGGCACGTTTGCATCAACCATTAGCGGGGCTGTTAAGTTAACTTTTGATTAACCGTCTGATCACTGTGGGAAAACAACAGCGATGATTAAGGTACGCTGTACTGGGTTTGTAACAAGCGTAGCCAGGGATGGTGTAGGGCCGAATTGAGCACTGGATGGGCTCAGCTAAGGGGAGAATAAATTCAGTACAGCGGGCGCTATAGGTTGGTTCAATTTTGCTGACGTTGATGTTTAGTACCCTGCCTGCGTCAGCTGCAGTTACCTAAAGACGCCGCGAGTACGTCCTTGTAGGCTTCCTACCGCGATCCGTGGCGGTAGAGGCTTTACTGCACTGTAGCTGACACAGTCTGCAAATATTGCCTTGTCTGATAGTTTGCTATTTTAAGTCATCCTCAGCATCGTGCGGGTGATGGGGGAGCAGTAAAGTGCTGTCTTCGTTTGGCTTTTGGGTATAAAAGCCTTTCGGGGCTTTACCTTTTAAGTACCAAGCAAAGGCAATAATTTCAGCGACTGTTTGATACAAGGCTTCTGGAATGGCATCGCCCAGCCAAGACGTGCTAACAACCGCACCAGATCAGCATTTTCATAGATGGGTACATTATGTTCCCGAGCAATTTGCAGAATTTCTTCAGCCAGCTCGTCGTTGCCTTTAGCGGTTAGGTTGGGGGCGTTTTCACCGTCATATTTTAAAGCAATGGCTTGCCGTTCTGTGGGTTTGTCCAAGA
>DASROA010000050.1:0-24714 GCA_035647115.1 Thiopseudomonas sp.
TTGCAGCACGTGCTGTGTATTGGCGCGAATGGGGTTCATGGCGGCTGGTTCGTCTTGCTCGGCAACCATTACAATGGCCTGATTGAATCGCTCAATTAAATTGGGAAACTGATCGCGATACAGGCCGGTCAGTGAGATCACCGTATCAATCCGTGGTCGTCCCAGCTCGCTAAGCGGGATCAATTCCAAGTCAATCACGCGCCCACCACGGTCCCAAACGGGCTTCACCCCCAAAGCAGCGAAGATTTGCGCCTCTAGCATCCCTAAGTGGCGCATGGTTTCTGTGCTCCACATGGTAAAGGCCAGTTTGCTCGGTGTTTCATTCTCAGTGAGTTGATGGCTGAGTAGCAGCTCATCCAATGCCTGTACTCCAGCGGCATAAGCGGCTTGCGTGGGCACCCGCGAAGGATCAAAGCCGTACATATTGCGCCCTGTTGGCAAAGCATCAGGGTTACGAATCGGGTCGCCACCATAAGAAGGGTCAATCCAGCGCGCTTGTAAAGCTGTCATCAGACTGTCTGTTTCCACGTGAGCAGCTAAGTTATTTAACTGTTTTTGACCTTCTTTGACTAAAGCCTGTTGTGCAAGTGTGGCGTTTTTACCCAGCGCTGCACCCTGCACAATGTGTTGCGCGACAAACTGGTAGGCGGAGGTTTCTTTTAAGTCCTTATAATCACGCTTAAACTCTGTGGCTAAGTTGTCTAGATCTAAAGCAGCTGCTAAAGGCTCTTGTAACATCAGCATCAGGGTTAAAGTTAAGTGGTCGGGTTCGGCGCTTTGACCAAAGGTATGCAGGCCTAAGGGTTGGATCGCGGCACCTAAATCTTCCAAATAATCCTCTAAATCTCTAGAAAACGCGGCAAAATCGGTATGTAAATTTGCAACATCCCATTCTAGATCCTGATGGATATTCATTTTTACCACCTGCTCAATAATCAGCTCTTGGTTATTTTGTTTAACCAGACCTTCGTCAAGTAGTTGGTATTCATCGAGCAAATTATTGATGGTGACAAAATCATCAGATAAGCCAGCCGGTGAGAAAGGCGGCGTTTGATGACTAATAATCACTCCACGACCACGCCGTTTGACATGGATGGCTTCGCTAATGTTATCGACTATATAAGGGTAAACAATCGGCACCGAACCTACTGCTAAATTCGAAGCATCATACGCCCAGAGTCCACGCTCTTTGCCCGGCAGCCACTCTTGGGTACCGTGGGTGCCAAAATGAATAATGGCATCGGCTTGGTAGTGCTCACGAACCCATAAATACACCGCAGCATAGTAGTGATGGATAGGGACTTTAACGTCATGGAAGATATCTTTATCTTGCTCTGGATCATTACCGCCACGACTGGGTTGCGGCATCACAATTAAATTGCCCGCTTCTAGGCGTGGGATAACAAAGCCTTGCTGGCCTTGATAAGACACTAGGCCACGGTAGCTATCTGCTGTCCCCCAATGCTGGTTGATTTCACTCTGCACCTTTTTAGGCAAGCTGTTAAACCAAGTTTGATACGCCTCTAGAGGCAGGAAATCCCATAAGACAGTATCCATTAATTCGCCTAAGTGATCAGGGCGATAGGTGGGTCTGAGCATATCTGCTACAGCATCAATAATTGTTTGTTCTGCGAGCGGATTGACCTGATAACCCTCTTTTTGTAAGTCGCTGGTTAGCTTTTCTAAAGAACGCGGCACGTTTAGATTCGAAGCCCCTTGGTTGGTTTCTCCCGGAGGGTGATTCCAAAACAACAGCGCTAATTTTTTATCCTGATTGTCCTTACGTTGTAGGCTGGCCAAGTTAAGCGCCTTATTGACCAATAGCTCCAATTGTTCAGGTATCGGTAGCATTTCCCCGTTTTCATTAGTGGTTAAAACAACTGGATCCTGAATGCCGATGTACTCTGCATTAGTTAACGTGAAAGGTAGCGAAAAACTATCAATACCTGCGTTATTTGCCAGATAAGCAGCGTAGTCATCAGAACGGTAGTGAACGATTTGTAAAACGGGGATGTTGAGCTGCTGGTACTTAGCTTTACGCCCTTCAGTATCCCCGCCCAAAAAAGTGTTTACCAAAAGCACGTTGGCGATCAGCTGATTGTCGAGTTGTAGCAAGGGTTCAGTAGCGACAGGACGGCGATGGCTTTTGGGGTTGGGAAAGTCTATTGCTGCTTGGGCTTCTTTGCCGCTAGGGGCAGTGGGCGGTAGTCTTGATGGCCGAGGTTGACCGGTTAGTGAGCGAGATTTAGGGTAATAGACAATTGGCAGACCATTATTTTGTTCAATGGCATTAATCACGGCATCTAAGTGCGCGGTTTGTGCATCGGCAATGTAGCTGGAGGTGGTTTCCATGGCGATCACTGATTTGTCTTGCCAGTCACTTTGCTGTTGTTGCTGCCACCAAGCGAGGTAGTCCTCTAAAGAGGTAAAAATTTTGTCGCCGGCGTGCGGGTGATAAATACCGCCATCGGGTAACGGCTGCGGTTTTTCCACTAGTGACAGGTCCGCACCTTGCAAGTAATGCTCGATATAGCTCAGTAGCGCACGCCGATTATTCTCCATGCCGGATAAATAATAGTCTTGAATCGCCTTGGCGTGTTCAAAAGATAAATTTCTATACTGCAAGGGCTGTTGCGGTGTCATGCGCTGAATCTGTACCAGCGGTGCACTGACTTTTTGCAAGCTGTCTTGTAGTCGACTGGCTATAGCCGCTTGATCATCAGGGCGCGGTGCGTCGACGATAATAAAGTCAGCGTGCTGAATAAAATCTGTATTGCCTTCCAACTGCTCAACATAATAATAATTAAAGTTAAGCGAGCTGTTTTCTGCTAAAAGAGCTAACTGCTTAAATTTATTTTCAATACTGAATTCAGTAGTTAATACAGTGACGTTAGCTTTTTGTGCAAAAGCATTTATGCTGATCGCCATTAAGCAACATAAAATAGTGCTTAGTAATTTACCCATCCTTAAAACCTCACCGATAGGCCAGCAGACCAAGTGCGGCCTGGATCGACAATAATGGATAAGTCTTCGGCATTATAAACACCGTCATACATACCATTGATGCCTGCCGAGTCTTGAGAGCCATAAACGGAGCTGTAATATGTCTTATTGGTTGCGTTTTCGACTTTTATGAAAGCATTGATTTGACTATCAGTTCTTCCAAAAACACGCAAATTCGTTTTGTAGTTGGCAGTAAGGTTTAATAAAGTGCGTTGCTTGATTTTTTCTTGATTGATTTCATCAGCGTAGCTGGAGCTTTTATAATCAGCTTCTGCGGTGAGATAAAAGTCTTTGTGAAGGTGCCAGTGGGTTCTAAAGTTAGCGCTGTGTTTAGGTGTTCTTGGCACTTGGTTATTTTTGTTATCGTAATGCTTAAAATATACCTGACTGTTAGGGTTAGTGAGCTGGCTATAGCTATCTACTTCCTTGCCTCGAGAATTACCTAGAGCTAAGTAAAAATCATCATGTTTTTTAAAGTAACTGTCTAAATAAGTGTAGGCAAGGTCAAAAGATAGGTTGTTTTTTATATCTGTGCTTAAAGCCAACTCTAGCCCTTGGCTGACTACATCGCCAATATTGTCATACTTAGTTTCTCTAGCGCCTGCTGGATCACGCTCTACCACATCAGTGATAAAATCTTTACGACGCATATGGAAAATTGAACCATTGATTGCGGTGTTCCAACCGAATATGGGTTGTTCACTGCGCACACCTATTTCATAGTTTCTGGTATGTTCAGGGTCAATACTATTATTAGTGGAAAGTTGACTTAAGGTGGGTGTTCTAAAACCTGTTGATATGCCAGCGTAGACAGAGGTTCTGTCGGTTAAGCTTTGATCAATACCTAAGCGCCAAGAGGAGATATCAAAGCTAGAGTTGCTTTTTGCAAAAGTTAATTTATCTTCGTCGTTTAGAGCAACATGATCAAAACGGTAGTTTCCGGTCAATGTAGTAAAGTCTGTTAGAGCGTACTTTAATTCAGTGTAAGCCGCCTTGGTGCGTTCAGTGCGCTCGCCTTTACTATTAATAGTTCCTTGCTTGACCACAGGTGAAAAAGGCGCTGGTGAGTTTTTATAATCTTGCTTAGCAGTAGTTATATCTTCAAAATGATCCTCCCTAAAGTCTAGGCCACCCATTAAAGCAAAATCACCATAACTTTCTTTAATTTCTAGTTTTGCGCCGCGTTGAGTTTGTTCATAGTTAGTTATATTGGCATAGGCATCATAGGAACTATTAGGCACTGGCTTGCCTAAGCCATCAAATCTTACCGGAGATGACCAATAGGATGTTTTATCTTTAAACTGGTAGCCAATTAAAGAGAAAGCTCCGGTGTCAGAGAAGTCGTGGGTGTAGGTTAGGTTAAATCTTTTAAGATCTGTGTCCGTATTTCGAGTATAACCACGGGTTGCATTTCTTGCCTTGGGGTCTTCTTTAGCTTGTGTAACGCCCTTAACAAATCCATCGCCATCTCTGAAGAGATCAATGCCCTCATAGTTGAATTTTAAATTAGAGTTCTCACTTAGATTCAAATTAAAACTTAATGAATAGTTTTCACTGTCTCGATTTGATAAATAATGATAGCCATCTGTTTCTCGTTTTGAGTATTGAAAACGGCCGGATAATATTGATTGTGAAAAGTTAGCCGATAAGAGTTCTTTGTTATAGCCAAATGAGCCTTGCTCATAGCCTAAACTGATATCATTTTTATCTTTGGCACCTTTGGTGGTAATGATAACAGCACCGGCTAATGCATCTTCACCGTATAAATAAGATGCACCACCTTTAATCACACGAATCGATTCAATATTATCCAAGTCAATATTGACTTTACCGGTTCGCTCAAAAATAGGCACGCCATCAATAACAATAGCCACCCCAGGCTGCTCACCATAATATCTTTGATTATCAATACCGCGGATTTTAATTTTTATACCATCGCCGTCACCGTATAAGTCTGAAGTGATGCCGGGTATGCCTCTTAATATTTCTTGGATATTCTTAGCATGTTGATCATCAATGTCATCGCCGCTAATAAAGGTCGAGCTGGAAGGGTTTTGTTGAGCAGAATCAAATCTGTCAGTAATGGCTGAGCTGTATGTAGTAATTGTTTTTAATATATAGGGAGAGTCTGCTGCAAAAGATGTATTAGAAAATAATATAGCCGTGGCTAGTAATAGTTTGTTTTTATTTGGCAACAACACAGCAGTCCCCTTAAAGATGAGTTTTCAAGGGCCGAATAATAAGTAACATGTTTTATATTTCAATACGACAAGTTGCCACAGAGTCATTATGACGCATGACATTATGACTCACTACGTTATTGCTAAATTTTATTGATCGAGTTAACTGGCTTTTGAATATTACAGCTATATAGTTAGCCGGAAAATATTATATTTAAAATACAGGTTGTTTGCAATTAAACAATATGCTAAAGCTAATGAAATAATCAATTAGTATTATATTGGCTGTCAAACAATAGTTTACATGGCTTTAAGGCATAAGCATATGCTTGCTGGGAATAACCGGCACGATTTTTGAAAGGTGTTTCAAATTGATCAAACAAAATAAACAAACAATACTAGCGATGAAAAGGCAGCATTATTTGGCTAGATACTCATCATTGACCCGGTCCTGTAAATACACGTTGCTGTACTTGTTTTTAGAGGCTGCGTTATAGGTTGCGTAGGCTTTATCAATACAGTTTTGGCAGGCTTTTCTTGGGATGGTAATGGCAAGAATGTGCGTACCTTGATCATTGTGTGAGTCAATGCTGTTCATACCGGTACACGCCGCACAGATGGTAAATGTTTGCACTTGCTGTTCCATGACGCCAGCGGTGTCATAGTAAATTTGCTGCTCCCGTTTGACCTCTGTTTGACCTTTAAATTTTTCTTCGGCCAGTGTCTCTTTGTTTTTCCACAGGGCATAAATGTCTTTCGATATTTTTTCAATGTAAGCGGTTATGGATGGGTCTTGTTTTAGACGCTCAGCATCATAGTCCGGCTCGAATACTTGCGAGTAATCCAGACCGGCCATGGCCAAAATAATGCCCACATTGATATACGGCAGCGCGCTCTCTATAGAGTAGCCGCCTTCTAACACTGCCATATCCGGGTTTAAGCGTTCATTTAAAATGGCATAGCCTTGGGCGGTGAAGTTCATGTTGGCCAGTGGGTCGCTGTAGTGGTTGTCTTGTCCTGCCGAATTAATAATGATATCGGGCTTGAAATCATCGAGGATGGGCAGCACCAGATGATCTAACACATGCAAAAACCCTTCTTCACCGGTTTCTGGGGGCAGCGGGATATTGATGTTATAGCCATAAGCGGCAGGGCCGCCGAATTCTTCGATACGCCCTGTGCCTGGGTAGAGGGTGCGGCCATCTTGATGGAAGGAGATCAACAAAGTGTCTGGGTCATTCCAGTAAATGTCTTGGGTGCCATCACCGTGGTGTACATCGGTGTCAACAATAGCCACTTTAAGATCGCCATAGTGTTGCCTGATGTGCTCTAAGGCCACCGCGCCCACGTTAACAATGCAAAAGCCTTTATCCCCATACACCACGCGGTGCGCATGGTGGCCGGGTGGTCTCACTAGGGCAAAAGCCTTGTCGACTTCTTTGTCCATCACCGCTTGATAAGCGCGTATCGCGCCACCGGCAGCAACCAGGTGGGAGGGGGTCACACGACTGTCCATATCAGGCACGGCAAAGTGCACCCGGGCGATATCTTTTTCACTGGCAATCACGGGATTAAAAAACTTGATCCCTTCAATGTCTTGAATCCCTTCTTCAAAAATTTGGTCTTGGGTGTATAACAGCCGTTCTTCACGCTCAGGGTGGGTATCGGAAATGGCCCAATCAAAGGCGGGAAAAAATACCAACCCTAAAGTATTTTTAGTTTTTAACATTTATGCATGCCCTTCCAATTGATAAATTAACCCTGGTGTGATTTGCGCGCGAACCCGAATATTTTTCGACACACCGGAAAAGCCCTTCACCATATTAAAACTATTGGACTCAACAATTTCAGCATCAAGCGTATCGGGCTCTGCGCCGAGCTGAATCGCGCCTTCCCTAACGATTGCTAAGGCTCGATCCTCAGCCATGGCTAAATCAAAGTTTTTGTTGATCGGCTCATAGATGTTCACTTCCGGAACAGACAACACGCCACGCTCGGTATCGGCATGCAGATTGATTTCAAGGGTGGGCTTAGCCAGTGCTGCGCCAACCGCATTGGCCACCTTGTATCGAGTTGGATAGTTCACCGGCAGTTTGAAGCGCTCTGCTAGAAACGGCGCCAATACTTTAGAAGGCCCACCAATACTATTGACAAATTTCGGCTCTAGCTCTTTATTCTCGAGGACTTCTTTGACGGTATACATGGGCTGCGCATTAATTATTGCTAATAAATCAGCCACCTTTTGCTGAATCAGCTCGGCCATCGTCGTTAAGATTTTAGTGGCGGCTGCTGTGCGGGATAGCTTCAGTTGTTTTGCAACTTTATCGACGGCTAACAGTGCTTGGTCTTTATTGAAGGCATCGATTTTATCTAGCGCAACCATGGCGTCAGTGGGGGTTAAATGTTCGCCGCCAAAGGCAATGGGGCGGCCCATGCGTTGCGGGCCGATCTTGATTTGATTGTTTTCGACTCTGACAAAGCTGTCGCCGGCCACGCCAATGGACACTGAGTAAATGGATCTGATCAGGGTTTTATGGTCAGCCACAGTGATGCCCAGCGGCTCAAATAAGGGCAGGCCATTGGCCAAGAAAAAGATGTCGGTGGTGGTGCCGCCAATGTCTAACAGCACGCCGTCCTGGCTTTCTGTAAACAAGGCGCTCAACCCCATAAAACTGGCTGCTGGGCCGGATAAAATAGTTTCAACGGGAATGTTTTGCGCAGCCTGGAGATCCATGGTGCCGCCATCGGCTTTTAAGACAAACACTGGGGCGTCGACACCCTGTTGCTTGAGCGACTTTTTGATATTCTCAGCAAAGTCTCTGAAGGTGCGGCTGACCGCAGCATTTAAGTAGCTGGTGTGCACCCGTCTGGGGAAATTGAGTTTCCCAGATAAGCTGTGCCCGGTGGTTATGCTGTCAAAGTCACTGCCCAATAGCTTGGCAATCGCCAGCTCATGGCTAGGGTTTCGCGTGGAAAACTTACTGACCACACCCACAGCCTCCACACCCTGGGTAATAAACTCAGTTTTGCTGGCCTGTATTTCATCGTTTGCGAAGTCTTTAACCACAGTGCCGCGGTGGTCTATATAGCCGCTAATAAAGCGTACTTGGTCACCGGCATCGCTAAAATCATGCCGCATGCCGGGGCCGGTTTGCACGATCATGCCGACTTTGCTCACTTTGTTTTCCACAATGGCATTGGTTGAAACAGTGGTGCTTAAATTAATTCGAGCTATTTTGTTCTTATCAATGTTGTCGAGCAGTTGTTGCAGTGTGCTCTGAATGGTTTTAAATAAATCGTTGCGGTCGGTGGGTTTTTTTGTGGTTTTAATGATTTTGCCATTATGGATAATCACGCCATCAATATGAGTGCCGCCCATATCTATGCCAATGATCATATTAAATCCTCCTGAATTCGCTGCTGACTATAAACCGTGACGCCCAGCTGCCCCTCAATTAGGTCACTTGAGGGGTTATAGGACTCGAGGTGCATGATTAAACACAAGGTTATATTTTAAGTTTTTCCCGTGAAGAGCAGGCTGGCTTGATGCTCAGCTGGCCGTTGCCTGTGCAGCAGCTGTTGCGGTGAATAAAGCGTCGGCTGCATGCATCGCACAAGGCTGTCCAGCGTTTGGCATGCTACTGATGCGCAGCAGTGGTTGAGTAAATAACGTTAAGCTCAAAGCCCAGCGTCAGCCAGCACTTTAGGTAAACTGTTGATTAGGTCAGTGGGCTGCAGACTCATAAAACCAAACTGCTCTGCCGCGCGGTTAGCAGCGGCTAAATGTAAGGCCACTGCGCTGATCGCAACCTGCTCAGGGTCAGCTATTTGCCCCCACAGGCCAGCGAGAATACCGGCCAAAACATCGCCCATGCCGCCGCAGGCCATGCCGGGGTTGCTGCCACTGACCAGCGACAGCTGACCGCTAACACCGGCAATTACAGTACCGGCGCCTTTGAGGACAATGCTGCCACCGTACTGCGACTGTAATTGAGCGGCGGCGCTCAGTCGATCCGCTTCTATATCTGCCACACTCACGCCCAGCAGGCGTGCTGCCTCCCCTGGGTGTGGGGTTAAAATACGCTGCTCGGCGGCCATCGACACTTCGCCAGCCATTAGGTTGAGGGCGTCGGCATCCAGCACCTGTGGTTTGTTTGAGCTTAGCACCTGCTGCAGCATCTGCCGACCCCAGGCCCCTTGTCCCAAGCCAGGGCCGCAGACAATGATTGTAGCAGCTGCGAGCAAGGGGGCTAATTCGCTGCCTTGCATAACACCGTGGCTCATCACCGAGGGGCAGCGGCTCAGCGCTGCAGTGACATGCTCGGGCCGTGTGGCCAGCGACACCAGCCCAGCACCACTGCGCGCGGCCGCTTCTGCCACCAGCAAAGCGGCGCCGCCAAAGCCGTGGTCACCGGCAACCACCAGAATATGGCCAAAATGGCCTTTATGGGCATTGGCCACGCGCCTTGGCATTAGTACCGAGCAACTGTGCCAGTCAGCGCGGGTAGCGAGTAGTGGTTCGCTACATTTTTTCAGTTGCGCTGCAGTGCCCAGATCCTCAAACAGCAGTTCGCCGCACACTGCAGGTCCCTGGCCGGTGAGCAAACCGGCTTTCAAACCTATAAAAGTTACAGTCGCGTCTGCACGTACCACTTCACCAACTGCAGCGCCACTACTGGCATTTAACCCAGAGGGCACATCCAGCGCCAAGACGCGCCTGGCAGACTGATTGCAAAGGGCAATAACCTGAGCGAAAGGGTCCCTTGCTGCACCCTGCAGCCCGGTCCCTAGCATAGCGTCTACCGTCACGTCGGCGTGTTGCAGCCAAGCTGCCAGTTCAGTGTCGGTTAACTGCGTGGCTAAACTAATTTGCAGCTGTTGAGCACTGGCCTGTTGCCAAGCTGTGCGCGCGTCGCCCTGCAATCGGCTTGGCTCGGTCAAGGCTAGACACTTGACCTCAAGGCCATGCTGCACAGCGAACTTGGCCAGCAGATAACCATCGCCTGCATTATTGCCCGCGCCGCATAGCACCAGCACAGTGCGGGCCTGCGGCCAGCGCTTCAGCAAGTAGTGAAAGGCGCTGCGCGCCGCACTTTGCATTAACTGAAAGCCACTGATCCCTTGCTGATCAATGAGGTAGCGATCCAAGTTGCGCACCCCGTCGGCGCTATACAGTGCCAGTGGCAGGCTGGCCTGTGAGGTTTGGGTCTGTACTCGGCTGTGTTGGCTTGACGGTGACATAGTGCTGCTCCTGCGCAAAGTCTAATGAATTGACAAAACCCTTAAAACGATAGGCGACTGTGCAGGGTGCTTATAATATGGCTGATCGCTTAAAGTTTACGGGTTAAGGTTTCGACACCGCTGTCGGTGCCGAGCAGTAAAATATCCGCAGGACGCAGGGTAAATAAACCGCTGCACACCACACCTACGATACCGTTAATTTTTTCTTCGAGACCGCGAGGGTCTGTGATTTGCATGTTATGCACATCTAAAATGACATTACCGTTATCAGTGACAACGCCAGTGCGGTAAACAGGGTCACCCCCCAGCTTCAGTAACTCCCGCGCCACATAGCTGCGTGCCATGGGGATCACTTCCACGGGGAGTGGGAACTCACCCAAGATGCTAACTTTTTTGCTGTCATCGGCAATGCAGATAAAGGTTTTTGCTACAGCAGCAACGATTTTTTCCCGAGTTAAAGCAGCGCCACCGCCTTTAATCAGTTCTAGGTGTTTATTGCACTCATCGGCGCCATCCACGTAGAACTCCAACTCTTGTACCCAGTTCAAATCATGCACGCTGATATCATGCTGCTTTAAACGTTCAGCAGTGGCTTCGGAGCTGGCCACCGCACCGGCAAAATCAAATTTATGTTCAGCCAGTAAATCAATAAAGTAATTTGCTGTAGAGCCCGTACCGACACCAATGATGCTGTCTTTTTTTAGGTGCGGGAGAATATAGTCAATTGCGGCTTGTGCCACTGCTTGTTTACGTTGATCTTGGCTCATAAGAAACTCCGATTACTAAAGGGTATAGATTGATTATAGCCACTTAAAGAGGCGTGCATGTGGTTGAGTTGTCACTGGTGGAGTAGACTGTTGGACTTTGTCGCACAGTTTAGTGAACCCGTCATGCTCGAACAATATGTAAAGAAAACCTTAAACGCCCGTGTTTACGATGTGGCGCAAGAAACACCCCTACAGGTGGCACCGCAATTATCTGAACGCTTAGGTAATACTATTTTATTAAAGCGCGAAGATTTACAGCCAGTATTTTCATTTAAAATTCGTGGTGCCTATAACAAAATCGCTCGCCTTAGTGCAGAGCAACGTGCTTGTGGAGTGGTGACTGCATCAGCGGGTAACCACGCACAAGGCGTAGCAATGGCCGCAAAGCACCTGGGCATTAAGGCCACCATAGTGATGCCGAAAACCACCCCAGAGATTAAAATTAAAGCGGTACGTGCCCGCGGCGCAAAGGTGGTACTGCATGGCGATGCCTTTCCAGAGTCGTTGGCTTACTCCCTGAAACTGGTCGATGAAAAAGGCTTGGTGTATATCCACCCTTATGATGATCCGGATGTGATTGCTGGGCAGGGTACCGTGGCCATGGAAATTTTGCGTCAGCACCAAGGTCCATTGCATGCGGTGTTTGTGCCCTGCGGTGGCGGTGGCTTGTTGGCTGGGGTGGCGGCTTACATTAAATACCTACGCCCTAAAATTAAAGTCATTGGTGTTGAGCCGGAAGACTCTAACTGTTTGCAGCAAGCCTTGGCCGCCGATGAGCGGGTGGTATTGCCGCAGGTGGGGCTGTTTGCCGACGGTGTTGCGGTGACGCAAATTGGTGAGCATACCTTTGAAATTTGCCGCCATTATGTAGATGAAGTGATCACCGTCAGCACCGATGAAATTTGTGCAGCGATTAAAGATATTTATGATGACACCCGTTCCATTACTGAGCCGGCGGGGGCTTTGGCAGTGGCAGGCATTAAAAAATATGTGCAGCGCAGTGGTATTAGCGATAAAAACTTAGTAGCCATTGATTCGGGTGCCAATGTTAACTTTGACCGCTTACGTCATGTGGCAGAGCGTGCAGAATTGGGTGAAAAACGTGAAGCCATTATCGCTGTGACTATTCCAGAACAGCCCGGCAGTTTTAAACGCTTCTGTCAGGCGGTGGGCAAACGGCAGATTACTGAGTTTAACTACCGCTACCATACCGACGGTAATGCGCATATTTTTGTCGGTGTGCAAACCCATCCAGAACTTGACCCCCGTGATGCCCTGATTGAGCATTTGCGCAATCAAAATTTTCCAGTCTTGGACTTAACCGACAATGAGTTGGCGAAACTGCACATTCGTCACATGGTGGGCGGCCATGCGGATGCGGTGAGCAGTGAGCGGGTATTCCGTTTTGAGTTTCCGGAACGGCCAGGGGCGTTATTTAACTTTTTAAACAGGTTAGGTGGCCATTGGAATATTTCCATGTTCCATTACCGTAACCATGGCGCTGCCCATGGGCGAGTATTAGCTGCCCTACAAGTACCTGAAGATGAGCAACATGCGTTGTCAGCAGCTTTGGATGAAATCGGTTACCCGTACTGGGATGAAACTGAGAATCCGGCTTATCAGTTGTTTTTAGGCTAGAGTTACACGCTTTTGGCCAAGGTATGGATGCTTTGGTCAGCTTATTGTTGAATAAAGTTTAGGAGTAACAGAGTTTGAGTAGTTATTTGATGATACGCATCGGGCACAGCGTGCCTGCAGTTTTACTCATGCTGGGTTTGATTGCCCATATCGTGATTGTGTGGCGCGCTAAGGGTAAAGAACCAGCGGTGCTGCAACAGAAACTGCAGAGAACTCGAGCTATCAGCTTGCCAATCTTTGCTTTACTGGCATTGAGCTTGCCGATTACCGGTTGGTGGATGACTCACATTACTGGTCTGCCGTTAAGTCAAAAATGGTTGATGATCAGTATTGCTTTACTGCCTCTGATTTTTATTTTCGGTGGCTTGCTGTATGGCAACTTATCCCGCTGGCAGACACAGGTGGCCGCTCAGCAAAGTACCGGTGCGCGGCAGCAAGGCTTGGCACTGGTGTGGGCGTTATTGATTTTAGTGGTGTTACTGGCCACCAGCGCGCTGATGGGTGCTAAGCCAAGTTAAATTAATGCAAACTCCGCTGTAGCCGTTGGCTGAACTGGGTTTTGCAGCGTTGCAATATTTCAAAGGGGCTGCAGTAGCCCCTTTTTGTTTGCCTGAAATAGCGTCTGTGTTGTGTGCTGCAAAGTCAGGACATAAAAAGCCTGCTCAGTTTGCAAAACACTGGCGCCTTGGTAATAGATATCTAAAAATTCCTGCAAATTATTAAAGTTATAGGCGCTGCGTAAGGTTTCTACCGAATCCCAAGGCAGGGTGATGTTGTTGTGCTCAGCCAGTTGGAACATCAGTTCAGGCTCTAATGAACCCTCTAAGTGCATGTGCAGTTCAGCTTTAGGTAATGCGTTTAACCAGTCGTACATGGGGGCACCTTTAGTGCCAGCGTGATGAGCGATGTGCGGTGCGGCATGCCTCACTCAGTGGCGTCCTTAAAATAAATCAGCTTCAGCAACAGCTGAAAAGAATCCTGTTTAATTAACAGCCGCACCAATGGGTCTTTTACACTGCAACCGGCGCTTTAATATGCGGGTGTGCTTGATAATTACACAGTTCAAAATCCTCAAAGGTGAAATCAAAAATAGACTTCACTTTTGGATTGATGCGCATTGTAGGCAAGGCTAACGGCTCGCGGCTCAGTTGCTCCTCCACTTGCTGCATGTGATTTGCATACAAATGACAGTCGCCGCCACTCCAAATAAAGTCGCCCAGCTCAAGATCACAGACCTGCGCCACCATCATGGTTAGCAAGGCGTAGCTGGCAATATTAAAGGGCACACCAAGGAAAATATCCGCTGAACGTTGGTACAGCTGGCAGCTGAGCTTGCCGTTAGCGACATAAAACTGAAACAGCGCATGGCAGGGTGGTAAGGCCATGTCGTCAACCTGTGCAGGGTTCCAGGCAGTCACTAGTAAACGCCGTGAGTCTGGATTGCTTTTAATCATCTCAATCAGCTTACTGATCTGGTCAATGGACTCACCGTTGGGGGTGGGCCAGTTGCGCCACTGGTAGCCGTAGACGGGGCCTAAGTCACCGTTTTCATCGGCCCACTCATCCCAAATACGTACACCATTGTCTTTCAGGTATTTGATGTTGGTGTCACCCTGTAAAAACCACAGTAGCTCATGAATAATCGACCTTAGATGGCATTTTTTGGTGGTCACCAGCGGAAATCCAGCATTCAGATCAAAACGCATTTGATAACCAAAGACACTGCGGGTGCCGGTACCCGTGCGGTCACTTTTATCCACGCCCTGGTCGCGCACATGGCGCATTAAATCGAGATATTGTTTCATTATTGGGTCGCCTCTTGACGCTTATACGCAAAAACAATTAAGCCGATCCCGCCGATGATCATTGGGATGCATAACACCTGGCCCATGGTCAGCCAATCAAAGGCTAAGTAGCCCAGTTGCTGGTCGGGAACCCGGACAAATTCGACGATAAAACGGAAGATGCCATAGCACAGGGCAAACATCCCTGAGATGGCCATGGTGGGACGTGGCTTGCGGGAGTACAGCCATAAGATGACAAACAGCGCCACGCCTTCTAGGGCAAACTGGTACAGCTGTGACGGATGACGGGCCAGCTGCGATGGATCGGTAGGAAAAATCATCGCCCAAGGCACATCGGTGGCCTTGCCCCAGAGCTCGGCATTAATAAAGTTACCAATGCGCCCAGCACCTAAACCAATAGGTACCAAGGGAGCAATAAAATCCATCAACTCAAAAAAGCGCTTGTTGTGCTTACGGCCAAACAACCCGACTGCCAGCATCACCCCGATAAATCCACCGTGGAACGACATGCCGCCTTCCCAGATGCGCAAGACCAGCGCAGGATTATCGATATAGGCCGCTAAATCGTAAAACAACACATAGCCTAAGCGTCCGCCGACAATCACCCCCATGGCAGACCAAAAAACCAAATCGGATAGGGTGTCTTTCGTCCAGCTGGCGTCAAAACGTTGTATACGGCGACTGGCTAACCACCATGCACCGCCAATGCCGACTAAGTACATGAGACCGTACCAGTGTATTTTTAATGGCCCTAAAGCGATCGCTACAGGGTCAATGTTGGGATAGGTGAGCATCTTTGGTCCTTAATTAAGCAAAAAGCTGAGGCCAACGGTAACCAGTAGCACAGCAAATAAACGTTTCAACAGCAAAGGTGAAAGCTGGTGTGCAAGCTTGGCACCAAAGCGAGCAAAAAACACTGAGGTGAGGGCAATTCCTAACAGAGCAGGCAAATAAACAAAACCAAGACTCCACTGCGGTAATTGCGGCTCATTCCAGCCGGTCACCATAAAAATGATTGCCCCCGCCAGTGCAATTGGAAAGCCACAGGCGGCAGAAGTGGCGACTGCTTTTTGGATGGGGATACTGCGCCAGACCAGAAAAGGTACTGTTAATGAGCCGCCACCAATTCCGAAAATCGCTGATGCCCAGCCAATGATACTGCCAGCAGCAATCAGCTCAGGTATTTTGGGTAAAGGGCGTGTGGATGTTGGGGTTAAATTCAGAGCGAGCTGAATGGCCATGCAAATAGCAAACACACCAATGATTTTTTGTAAGACAGGTCCTTGTAATAATGCAGCAGTCAGGCCGCCGATTGCTGCGCCAATAAGAATGCCGGGTGTCAGCCAGCGAAACAGCCCCCACAGCACGGCACCACGGCGTTGGTGTTCGCGAATAGAGTTACTTGAGGTGAAAACAATGGTGGCCAATGATGTTCCTACGGCTAGGTGGGTAAGAATTTCAGGGGCAAAGCCTTGGGCGCTAAAACTCAACACTAAGACAGGTACAATAATGAGTCCACCACCGACGCCAAATAAACCGGCCAGTACACCTGCTGCTGCACCGAGTAGCAGGTAAAGAGCAAATTCCATAGAGTCAATATCCTTACAGGTTGTTTATAAATAAAAGGGTTGCTTGAGTTGATTGCTGTGTGATCTTTACCCAGTTCACCGCATGAGTAATCGGGGGTGGAGTTGTATTGTGCTGTGTATTCCTTAGCGTTTACAGTACAGCCGCATGGCTGAGTCAGTAACTGGCTTGGGGCAGAGCTGCGCATCTCTTACAACGTCGCAATATTACATTAGGCTGCTTACGTCGTAGGCTGCACCTGTAATACAATAACAACTTACAATAAGCACAATATTCTAAAGCCCTGCACTGCCTTTGTCAGATCTATATGTTGAGTCTGTGTAAAGCTCGGATCTATGGCTGTTTTGAATAGTCTTGCTGAGGGTGCACCTGATCACGTTGGAGTGTTTGCTGTTATTAAGATTTTGTTTGCAGAGGGTCGCCTAAATGCTTGATACACCATGCTCAGAGGTTGAAACACAGCGTTTACAAGCGTTACGACGCTTACAGATTTTAGACACTCAAGCTGATCCAGCGTTTGACAACCTGACTCGCTCCAGCGCTTCATGAAAAATGCTGCTGCAGTTGGTAGCCAGTGGTTTTGCGAACACTACAGCGTTTGCAGAGAAAGCAATTGATGTTTAACCTGCAGTTGCACAGACTTCAAAACAGCGGGTCAGTGGGCGCCTGTATTGAAGTTTAGACGGCACACTTGATGGGCTAAACAGGCACTTAAAAGTGCTGCTCTTCTGAATAATCAGCAACATCCGAAAGTGGACAATCCTGCATTTGCTCTTGTACGTGACTTTCTTCAACACGGGGGTCAAGGGCTGCAGATAAGGGCGAGCTGCTCACACCGTCAGGCATGGTAATGTGCTGCAAAGGCGCTTCTTCGGTGATGGTATCGCCGGTAATCATCTGTGGGCGAACCCTGATAGCAATATAAATTGCAAAGACACTAAAGGAAACAAACAGCATGTTTGCGCCAAAGGTTTTCATCAGTGCGCCGACTAATAGAGGGCTGATACTCGCGCCTAAGCCGAATACTGTCAGTAACACAGCGGTCAATGAAACACGTCTTTCCGCTTCAATATTGTCATTGGCAAAAGCCACGGCTAATGGATAAAGGCTGAAAATTAAAATAGAAGACAGACTACCGCCAATAAAGATTAGCAAAATAGATAGGTCGTCCCATAGCGCTTGGGGTAGTGCAATCAGCATTAATAGGGCGCTGCAAAAGCGTATGAGCTTGGGGCGATCGACATGGTCTGACAGCCAGCCCATGGGTATTTGTGCGAGCAAACTGGAGACAATACAGGTGGCCATAAATAAGCCCACCATTTGGGTTGGCAAGCCGATTCGGCTGGCATACAGCGGTGCCAAACCATAAAAAGCACCCACCATCGCACTGGCGGCGAGGGTGGTGTACATGGAAATGGGTACGCGCTTAAAGAAATAGCGAAACTCCAAAGGCGCTGGGTGTAAAGGGTCTGGGTGAATCCGGCGAGTTAAAGCAACTGGCACCAAACATAAAGAAAAGCACAGAGCAATCAGTAGCAGCAGTGTCATGTCCAGGGTCGGTAAAGCCACTAACACCATTTGACCTAAGACTGAGCCTGTATAGGACGCAATCATATAACCGGCAAATACCACGCCACGCTCATCGGAGCTGCTCTGTTCGTTGAGCCAGCTTTCTATCACCATATACATGGACATCATTCCGAGCCCTACTATAAAGCGTAGGCCCAGCCAAGCCGGTAAATTTTCAGTTAAGCCATGCAAAATAACTGCTGCGGTGACAATGCCGGCACTGGCTACATATGTGCGAATATGTCCGACCCGCGCAATCAAGCGGTGACCCAGCTTGCCGCCCAACACCAAGCCTAAGTAAAAACAGGTCATGAGTGCACCGACCCAGATACCATCGGCTCGCTCTGCCACATGTAGAGCAAGATAGGTACTCAGTAAGCCCGAGCCCAAGAGCATTAATAAAGTCGCGAAATATAGAGATTTAAATGAACTCCAAACGGACATACAGCATCTCACTCGGTAAGCGTATACAAGGCGTACTTATTATGAATATCAGCTCTTTGGAGGAATTCCTAGAGTAGAGCCGTCAGTTTAACAGTTACCCAGCAGAATTCCCCCGCCTCTTAGGTGGTGGGATGAATGCTTTGCAGGCGATAGCCTGCTGGACTTATAAGTCCTTTGCACTAAAGTGAGGTGCTCCACCAACAACCAAAAAGGCACTGTGGTTGCAAGTTGTAGAAACCCTCGGTGCGAGGGAGTTGCCTAGTCAATTCGCATAACCTCTGTTGCGGTGCAGCGCACCTCATCAAGTCTGTGCATTACCTAGGAAACCCCCACTTCTAAAGTGCTGGGTAGTTCATGAAAACTGCGTCGAGACAGCTCAGTATCGGGGTGGTTATGCGCCATGAGTGCCTCGTGTTTTAGCGTAAAAAGAACTTTAAAATTAGTTTTTGCAGCCAGCCACCATAGGGCGGATAAATCAGTTTGGCGGCGTTAAAGCGTTGCTTGCTAAACACGGCTTTACTGTGGCTAAAGGTTAAGAAACCTTCGTGGCCGTGATAGTGCCCCATGCCGGACGGACCAATCCCGCCAAAGGGTAAATCATCTTGCGCCACGTGCATTAAAGTGTCATTGATGCAAACCCCGCCGGCATGGCTGTTGTGTAGCACGTGCTGTTGTTGCTCGCGTTGATAGCCAAAATAATACAAGGCTAAGGGGCGTGGCCGTTGAGCAATATAGGCCAAGGCTTCATCGAGTGTTGTGTAGCTCACAATGGGCAAAATGGGACCAAAAATTTCCTCTTGCATCACCCGCATGTCATCGTTGACCTGTAGCAGTAAGGTCAGTGGTAAACGTTGATCTTGCTCTTCACTGTGAATAACGATGGCTTCTGCGCCCAGCTCAATGGCATCTGCCACTGTAGCTTGCAAGCGCTGTAGCTGCTGCGGATTAATAATCGCTGTGTAATCAGGGTTGTCGATGAGCTTTGGATAAAACTTGAGCACACTATTGCGCAGTGCGGTAACAAACTCATCCACTTTTGTTTCGGGGACCAGCACATAATCGGGCGCCACACAGGTTTGTCCTGAGTTAACCATTTTGCCAAAAGCAATGCGTTCAGCGGCATCAGTTAATGGAATGTCAGTATCAATAATGGCTGGTGATTTGCCGCCTAGCTCTAAGGTGACAGGGGTCAGATTATTTGCTGCGGCACGCATTACCTGTTTGCCCACAGTGGTTGAGCCTGTAAACAATAAATGATCGAAGGGTAACGCGGAAAAAGCAGCCGCTACGTCTGCTTCACCTTGCACGACACACACCAAGTCTGCGGGGAAAACTTGTGCAAACAGTTCTTTTAACAGTTGTGCTGTGCGCGGAGTGTGTTCGCTCATTTTTATCATCACCCGATTGCCGGCCGCTAGGGCACCAGTTAATGGGCCGATGCTTAAAAATAACGGGTAATTCCATGGCACAATCACTCCCACTACACCAAGCGGCTGATACACCACTTGTGCGCGAGCCGGTTGAAAAGCCAAACTCACTTTGCGCCGTGATGGTTTCATCCAACGCTTAATGCGTTTGCAGGCGTAATCAATGCCGTCAAGGCTAGGCATCAATTCAGCCAGTAAGGTTTCATGCTGGCTGCGATGGCTAAAGTCGGCACTGATAGCTTCTGCCAGTTGCTGTTGTTGCGCGGTGAGCTGAGAGCGTAATGCTTGCAGCCATTCAATGCGCTGCTCAGCGCTGGGCATGGGTTGTGCTTGAAACGCTTGCTGTTGCGCGCTAAGTAGCTCAGGCAAAGTACTGATTGGGGTGTTCTGGGACATAGCTCAACTCGCCAGCGACTGAAGTAAGCTTACTTGTAGAGGGTTTGTCCTAGAGGGTCAAGTGACAATGGTGTCGCTTGAGCAAGTGTGCTTTGGGAACTGGGCAGTCAGAAAAGGCTAGGCTGCTAGCAGCATAAAAATAGCCCTGCATCAGGCCCTGCATCAGGCCCTGCATCAGGTTATCCCTTGCTAAAAACTACAGAATGCACAGTGCTCAGGCAGACAACAGCATTAATCAATAATGGGCACTGCGGAAATTACTGTTTTTGGGTATACTCCCGTACTTTCTGCCCATCTTTAATCGTGGATATATAACGTGACCCAATCAACCGCCGCTGTGCGTACCTTCCAAGATCTGATTCTCGCCTTGCAGAGCTTTTGGGCTGAGCAGGGCTGTGTGGTGCTGCAACCCTACGACATGGAAATGGGTGCTGGTACCTTCCACACCGCTACCTTTTTAAGTGCATTAGGTCCAGAAACCTGGAATGCTGCTTATGTGCAACCGTCCCGTCGTCCCACCGATGGTCGTTACGGTGATAACCCCAACCGCTTACAGCATTATTATCAGTTTCAAGTGGTGCTCAAACCCAACCCGGATAATATCCAAGAGCTGTTTTTAGACTCACTGCGTCATATTGGGGTTGATCCTTTAGTGCACGATGTGCGCTTTGTTGAAGATAACTGGGAATCACCCACATTAGGTGCCTGGGGTTTAGGTTGGGAAGTGTGGCTCAATGGTATGGAAGTCACCCAGTTCACCTACTTCCAGCAGGTGGGCGGTATTGAGTGCTACCCAGTGACCGGTGAAATCACTTACGGGCTGGAGCGCTTAGCTATGTACTTGCAGGGTGTCGACTCGGTATATGACTTGGTGTGGACCGATGGTCCTTTTGGCACTGTGACCTACGGCGATGTGTTCCATCAAAACGAAGTGGAACAGTCCACCTATAACTTTGAGTACGCCAACGTTGAAAAACTCTTTGAGCAGTTTGACTACTTTGAGAGTGAAGCCAATCGTTTAAGTCTTTTAAACTTGCCGCTACCCAGTTATGAAATGGTTCTAAAGGCGTCCCACACCTTTAACTTGCTGGATGCCCGTCGCGCGATTTCGGTAACTGAGCGTCAACGTTATATTTTGCGAGTGCGCACTTTGGCGCGGGCTGTGGCGCAAAGTTATTTGGAAAAACGTGCCAAGCTGGGCTTTCCCATGGCACCTAAAGCATTACGTGATGAAGTATTGGCGAAGTTGGAGATTGAAGAATGAGTGCGCATGACTTTTTAGTGGAGTTGGGTACCGAAGAATTACCCCCAAAAGCCCTCAGAACTTTAGCCAGTGCATTTCGTGACGGCATTACTAAGGGTTTAAAAGCCGCAGGCTTAAACCACGGTAATGTACAGGTGTATGCTGCACCGCGCCGTTTAGCGGTATTAATTGAAGGCTTGCTGGAACGCCAAGAAGACCGCACGCAATTTATTGATGGCCCACCGGTACAGGTTGCATTTGCTGACGATGGTGAGCCCACTAAAGCGGGTTTGGGTTTTGCTCGCAAATGCGGTGTGGATATCAGTGAAATTGATCGCAGCGGCGCTAAATTGCGTTTTGAGCAGCATATTGTTGGTCAGGCAACAGTGGAGCTGCTGCCGGGCATTGTTGAAGACTCCTTAGAACACTTGCCAATACCTAAGCGCATGCGCTGGGGAGCGCGCAAAGAAGAATTTGTTCGTCCCACCCAGTGGTTAGTGATGCTGTATGGCAAAGATGTAGTGGAGTGCACTATTTTGGCGCAAACCGCAGGACGTGCCTCCCGCGGCCACCGCTTCCATCACAACAGCGAAGTGGTTTTGCAACAGCCCAGCGATTATGTAGAAGCCTTGCGCAAAGCCTATGTGCTGGTGGATTTTGTTGAGCGCCGTAATCTGATTGAAAAACGCATTAAAGAATTGGCGGCAGAGCAACAAGGCACTGCCATTGCCCCTGCCGCGCTGCTCGATGAGGTCACCGCCTTGGTTGAGTGGCCGGTACCGCTAGTGTGCTCATTTGAAGAGCATTTCTTGGCTGTGCCGCAAGAAGCCTTGATTATCAGCATGCAAGATAACCAAAGGTACTTCTGCTTACTGGATGCTCAAGGTGCGTTATTGCCGCGCTTTATCACTGTGGCAAATATCGAGAGCAAAGATCCGCAGCAGGTGATTGCCGGTAATGAAAAAGTGATTCGTCCCCGCTTAACCGATGCTGAGTTCTTCTATTTGCAAGATCAAAAAGTGCCCTTGGAGAGTTTCAATGAGCGTTTGCGCTCAGTAGTCTTCCAAGCACAGCTCGGCACTGTTTACGATAAAGCGCTGCGCGTTTCCACTTTGGCGGCCTTTATTGCCAGCAAAATTGGTAGCAATACCGAGCATGCCGCCCGTGCTGGTTTATTGTCTAAGTGTGATTTGGCTACAGAAATTGTCACTGAGTTCCCTGAAATGCAGGGCATTGCTGGCTATTACTATGCGAAAAATGACAATGAGCCTGGCGATATCGCTTTGGCACTCAATGAGCAGTATATGCCCCGTGGTGCTGGTGCTGAGTTACCCAGTACCCTAACCGGAGCTGCATTGGCGGTTGCTGATAAGCTGGATACCTTGGTGGGTATTTACGGGATTGGCATGTTGCCCACCGGTAGTCGCGACCCTTACGCCTTGCGCCGTGCTGCCTTAGGTGTGTTGCGTATTCTGATTGAAAAAGAGTTGGATGTTGATCTGGCTGAGCTGGTGGCTATGGCGATTGCTCAGTATGGCGATAAAATCGACAGTGATGGTTTGGCAGAGCAGGTACAAGACTTTATTTTTGATCGCTTACGTGCCCGTTACGAAGATGCCGGTATTGATGTGGCTGTGTATCAAGCAGTGCGCGCAGTGCACCCCATGTCACCGCTGGACTTTGAGCAGCGGGTGCAGGCCGTACAGAATTTCCGCGCCTTGCCTGAAGCACAAGCCTTGGCTGCTGCCAATAAGCGAGTCACTAACTTGCTTGGTAAAGACGTTGCTGAACAACCCGTGAGCATTAATGCCCGCTACTTTGACAGCCCAGCTGAATTTGCTTTGTATGCCGCGCTACAGAAAGCCTTACAGGCAGTTCAACCTTTAGCCGCAAACCGTCAATACACTGAAGCCTTAACCCGTCTCGCCAGTTTAGATGAGCCGGTGGATGCCTTCTTCACTGCAGTGTTAGTTAATGTGGACGATGAGGCGGTGCGCGCCAACCGCCATGCTTTATTGGCCCAGTTGCGTAACCTGTTCTTAGGTGTAGCTGATATTTCTGTGTTGGATTAAAGGTCTGCATAACACTGGTGAGCTTAACTGCGGTTAGGCTCACCCCGTTTAAGGATCACCCATGAAACTCATAGTGCTTGATCGTGATGGTGTTATTAATCACGACTCAGAAAACTATATTAAAAGTGTTGACGAATGGATTGCCTTGCCCGGTGCGCTGGATGCTATCGCACGGTTAAGTCGCGGCGGCTGGACGGTGGCGGTGGCCACTAATCAATCGGGCTTAGCCCGTGGTTATTACAGTGTGCCGACATTGGAAGCTATGCATCAAACACTACGTGATGAAGTACAAAAGCGTGGCGGACATATGGGGCTGATTACTTATTGTCCCCATGGCCCTGATGATGGTTGCCGGTGCCGTAAACCTAAAGCTGGGTTGTTAGAACAAATCGCAGACTATTATCAAGTGAGCTTGCAGGGCGTTTGGTTTGTGGGTGATAGCCTGCGTGATTTAGAAGCTGCAGTGGCGGTACAGGCGCAACCCGTCCTAGTCTGTACAGGTAATGGTGAACAAGCGCGCAGCAAGGCATTGCCAGAAAACACCAAAATATTTGCTGACATTTCAGCTGTTGCCGATCATCTATTAGGCTAAAGGTACAATTATGACGGTGTTCTACCGGTTACGTATTGTTCTATTTTACATTCTGTTGGGTTTAGGTGCGCTCGTTTGGCTGCCATTTTGCTTAACCATTGGACCTTTTTTATCTTTCCCAGCCCGTTATCGCTTTATTAACGTGTATTGGGGCCGTTATGCGGTGGAGTTAGCTAAATATGTGATCGGCTTGGATTACCGTGTAACTGGAATGGAGAATATACCCGCAGAGCCCTGTGTGATCTTGGCTAAACATCAAAGTACTTGGGAAACATTTTTCTTATCCACTTATTTTGAGCCGGTGAGTCAAGTGTTAAAGAAAGAACTGTTGTATATACCGGTGTTTGGTTGGGCCATGGCCTTGCTTAAACCCATTGCCATTGATCGCAGCAGCCCTAAGCAGGCCTTGAAACAGTTAGCTAAGCAGGGTGCAGAACGATTAGAGCAAAATTGCTGGTTATTAATCTTCCCTGAAGGCACCCGAGTACCGGCAGGACAAATCGGTAAGTTTTCCCGTGGTGGTGCTGCTTTAGCAGTGAATGCTGGTTTACCTGTATTACCCGTTGCGCACAATGCAGGGCTCTTTTGGCCGCGAGAGGGTTGGGGAAAAAAGCCCGGAAGGATTGAAGTGGTGATTGGTCCTGCGCTGTATGCTGAAGGTGAAGGCTCGCGAGCTATTGCTGACTTAAACCAGCGCGCTTTTGAGTGGATTGCCCAGGCACAGTACGATTTAGGCGTATTGGACGCCGA
>DASROA010000051.1:0-145092 GCA_035647115.1 Thiopseudomonas sp.
ACAAATAATATTGTTACAGTATATATTAATGACTAATGTCAACTATTGATAAGTAATCAAAAAAAGAGCCTTTAGGGGAAAGAGGTGAAAATGAAAATACTTCATCGTATGACTCTCACTGCCGCAACGTTGTGTTTAGCAATAACCTCTGCGTATGCGTTAGAAGGAGATGCTAAAGCTGGTGAAACAGCAGCTGCAACCTGTGTGGCATGCCACCAGCCAGATGGATCCGGCATGAATATTCCTGGGGGGGAGTCTTGGCCAAGCCTAGCAGGAATTAATGCTAAGTACTTATACAAGCAACTTAATGACATCAAAGCAGGAACACGTAAAAGCCCGACAATGACGCCTTTTGCAAACATGCTCAATGATCAGCAATTTAAAGATGTATCCACCTATTACGGTCAGCTTCCTGCAGTACAGGGGGCTTTTGATGCAGCGGCAACCGAAGAAGAGCTGGCCTTAGGTGAAAAGCTCGCGACTGTCGGTGATTGGGAGCGCTATATCGTGCCTTGCGCCAGCTGCCATGGTCCAGACAACCTCGGTGCAGGTGATGTTTTCCCAAGACTGGCTGGTCAGCATGCGGGTTATATCGCTGATCAACTCAAAGCTTGGCAGGCCGGTACCCGCGACAACGATCCACAAAATTTGATGCTCGCCATTGCTGAGCGGATGAATGATGAGGATATTCGAGCGGTTTCACAATGGCTTGCGCGTCAGCCAGCACAGTAATAGGGGGAATAACAATGAAAAGTTCGAACAAGTTTATTTTCCGTGGCTTGGCAGTTGCTGTTGCGGCAAGTGTGTTGAGTTTCAGTGCGCAAGCAGAACCACGCTTTCCAGTCAACAACCCTGAGCCTCAAGAAGGCCAGTTTGTCCATGTGCCACCCACCATGAAAGACTTAGAGGATGCAGACATGCATCCAGAGTTAAAGCGTGTGATTCGCCGTGGTCATGATCTGTTTATGAATACCCAGCAATTGCGCGGTAAAAATGTTTTTAACAGCATGAACTGCAGCAGTTGTCACATGGGTGAAGGCCGTTTGCCGTTTGCCGGCCCCGTTTGGCCAGCAGCAGTAGTTTTGCCTAACTACCGCCCTAAAAATGACCATGTCAATAACTTAGAAGAGCGCATTGCGGGTTGCTTTAGCTTCTCTATGAACGGTAAGCCACCCGAGTACGGTAGTGACGATATGCTGGCTTTAACAGCTTATCACCAGTGGCTCGCGAAAGGCGTACCTGTTTATCAGCCGGGCGGTACTATGTATGGCCGTGGCTACCCGAGATTGGAAGACCCTGCCAAGGGCATGGACTATGATCGCGGTGCTAAAGTATACGCAGAGAACTGCAGCATTTGTCACTCAAGTGACGGCTCAGGTCTAGTTGAGCGGGGTAAAGTTGTATTCCCAGCAGTGTGGGGCGATACATCCTATAACTGGGGTGCAGGTATCGCGCGTCACTACACACTGGCCTCATTTGTAAAGCACAACATGCCTTTAGGTCGCCCCAACAGCTTGAGCGAGCAAGAGGCATGGGATGTTGCTTATTACATTGATAGCCAAGAGCGTCCGCAAGAACCACGCTACACAGGTGATGTTAAAGAAACCCGTGAGAAGTACTTAGAGACTTTCCATAAGCACACCAGCTATGGTTTAGAAGTGAACGGTCGCTTGTTGGGTGACCACGACAACCTCGGTGAGAAAGATTTCTTGAAGCCTGATGTTTTACGTCCGCGTACATTTACGGCAGACTAAGCACGCAACAACAGCATCAAACGAAATGGGGCTTATGCAGCATAAGCCCCTTTTTCACGTGAGTAATTAAAGGAAAATACGAATGAATTTAGCACCATTAGCACGCGCTATTACTCTAGCAGCTGCGGGCAGCGCTTTACTGGCCATCCCGTCTTTGGCGAGCGCAGCTTTTATCGAAGACAGCACCGCCAGCTTAGGCTTCCGTAACCTGTATATGAATCAGGATACGCGTAACAAGGAAGAAAAGACCAAGGAAGAATGGTCACAAGCTTTTATTTTAGACTACAAGTCCGGTTTTACTGAAGGTACCGTGGGTGTAGGCGTGGATATTTACGCAGCCACCGCCATTAAGCTGGATTCTGGACCTAATCGCAGCCCTGACTCATTCCCGCAACGCAGCAACGGTAAGTCGGTAGATAATTTTGGCAAACTGGGCGGCACCTTTAAAGCAAAAATGTCCGAAACAGTTTTGCAAGTGGGTACTTTGATGCCACGCTTGCCTTTGGTGCAGGCTAACTTGCAAGGCCGTATTTTACCGCAAATGTTCACGGGTGGAATTCTAACCTCCAATGAAATCGATGGTTTAACTGCACGTTTAGGTCATATTGATCGAGTTAACTACCGTAACTCGACTAATCGCGAACGTATGAGCATGAACCGTGTAGGCAAAGGACTGACGTTTAAAGACGATCCAACCAGCAATTCTTTTGACTTGGCCAGCCTTGATTACAAGTGGAACGACTCGTTAACCACCGGCTACAACTTTGGCCGCCTGCAAGACTTGTACAAACAGCACATTGTTACCGCAGTACATACCTTGCCATTGGGCGATCAGCGTTCATTGAAAACCGATCTGCGCGTATCTCGCTCAACGGATGACGGGAAAACCAACGTTGATAACAAAGCCTTCTCCGGCATGGTGACCTACAACTTTGGCTTCAACAAGCTGGGCTTGGGCTACCAGAAAATGACTGGCGATACCGGTTATGCGTACATGCAGGGCACTGACCCGTTCTTGGTGAACTTTGTCGCTAACCGTGAGTTCGGTGCTAAAGATGAAAAATCTTGGCAAATCCGTCACGACTACAACTTTGCCGGCTTAGGCATCCCAGGTCTAACCATGTTTAACCGTTACGTTAAAGGTACCGGTGCTGACTTAGGTGCTGGCAAGAAAGAAGGTCGTGAGTGGGAACGTGACTTCGACATTTCATACACCTTCCAAGAAGGTGCAATGAAAAACTTCAACGTGCGCTGGAGAAACTCCACAGTACGTTCAAACGTCACCAAAGACTTGGATGACAACCGTTTAATCTTGTCTTACACCTTGCCTTTGCTGTAAGCAAAACAAGTGTTTGTCTAATCGGCTGTTCTAAGTCGGTTAAGCTGAATAGCTTTGCGAGTGGACGCCTATCTGCTCGCAAAGTTTTTCCTTGCTAAAGTTTATCCAGCATGATACTTGCTATTTCAGTGCAAGTACTGTATATTTATCCATTCTATCCCGACTCAAACGACTATTTGATTGAGTGGCGTGGTACAGAGAAAGACATCACCGGTACGCCTCAGAGCAACTGCTCGCGCATAATCCAAAATGCTATATCAGTGTTTTCGCAATGAAAACCTGGTTCACTACTGAATCTAATTTCAGTACTGCTTTATTTCTGCAAACCACCTGCTCTTATATTTAGCAAATACATTGCTACGTCTCGTTATCGGGAAGCGTTACAGCTTTTGCTGTATGGGAATTATAAGAAAGGGGTAAGGATATGGATAACCTAAAAGTATTGAAAAAAATGGGTCGTTTCGTTGCATCGCAAATGAGTGAAATCAGTCAAAGCATGCAAGTTAATAAAGAATCTAATCAGTCAGCAATGGGTTTAGAGAATCAATTGATTGTTGATGCTTGGAATACACTTTCTGATCTAGACTGCCGCAGTGCAGCCCGTGCCTGTTAAATACTGAATAAAGGCTGCGCCTGCAATTTTAAGCAGGCGCAGCTTAAGTTATAAGCATTCACAACGCCTACCTGCAACACCATCCCCTAAATTAATACAACACCTCAAAATCATCCTGCTATAGTAAGCAGAGTAGAGCAGTGCGCTCTTGCATCCCTTAGTTACTTACCGTTGATCACTCTCCATTTAATCTGATCTAAAGTTTGGCAGGTCCTTTATGGCTTTCGATTTAAGTTCTCGCTTGGTAATAGGCTTGGCATCCAGTGCTTTATTTGATTTATCTGAGTCTGATGCTGTGTTTAGAACAAAAGGTGAGAAGGTGTACCGCGACTACCAAAGGGAACAGCAAAATAAGCCTTTAGCACGGGGTGTCGCCTTTCCATTTATTCGTCGTTTATTATCACTCAATCAACTCAACCCAGAAAACCCACCTGTAGAAGTGATTTTACTGTCGCGCAATGATCCTGATACTGGCTTAAGAGTCATGAACACCATTCAACACTATGGACTGCCCATTACTCGCGCAGTGTTTATGCAAGGCCGTTCACCACATCCGTATATCCCTGCATTTGATATAGAGTTATTTCTATCGGCTAATGCTGAGGACGTTAAAAATGCAGTTGCTGAAGGCTATCCAGCAGGGCAGATATTAAAAGGTGAAATCGATGATGACAGCAGCGATCCACAACTGCGTATCGCTTTCGACTTTGACGGTGTCTTAGCGGATGACGAGGCAGAGACTGTCTATAAAGAAAGTCATAATTTAAGCGAGTTCCATGAGCATGAAACTCTTCATCAAGATAGGCCGCACAATCCAGGGCCACTTAAGGCCTTTCTAAAGCGTATTGCTGATATTCAACACATGGAGCTGAAGAAAAAGCAGCAAGATCCCACATACCAACCTATTTTACGGGTCTCCATTGTCACCGCGCGCAATGCGCCGGCGCATAAAAGGGTGATTAACACCATGCGCCACTGGAATATTGATGTAAATGAGGCTTTTTTTATGGGCGGTGTAGAAAAGGCAAAGGTGCTGGATATTATGCAGCCACATATTTTCTTTGATGATCAAAAACTACACCTCAAACCCGCCTCAGCTCGCTCACCTTCAGTGCATATTCCTTTTGGGGTTGCCAATCTTGAGTGATCACGGCTCAAATATATGCAATTAGCTACACTTATACAGCCAGTTATAGCTTGCAAAAAAAGACAGATCCTGTGACGATAACCGTCTGCTCATTTTAGTCGCAGTTAAAGCTTTTATTATAAGTGTATGATGACGCCACACGCATACTTATGGAGGCGTGATATGTGGCTTGACCGCTTTATTGATGCTTTGCGCTCAATTAAAACAGTCTTTTTTATCGCTGGCTTAGCGCTGGGTTGGTTGTTATTTGCCGAACACCAAGACAATGAGATTCTTTATGTTACCGTGCACAATACTGATGAAGTAATGCTGGATTCGGTGCGTTTTGAGTTTGGTTTTGGCTTGATGCAATCTGATATTTTAATACTACAAATCAAACCCGGCGAAAAACGTTTAGTTGCGCTCAATCACCCCTTAAATAAAGGTTATAATGTAGAGGCGCGCTTTGCTGATGGTGAAGTGCGAACCTTTTGTGCGAACCGGAATTACCCTAAGCGACAACAACCTTTACCTTTACAGCGTTGAATTAAATTGATGCAGCTTAACTCCAGTGCTTTGGATTTTTTAAAGCGCAATGCTCGTTAAATGCAGACTACCTGGAAGATGGATGAACCATATACCCCAGCATACTCGCTTTATTAGCTTACAGACTTTAATTATTTTTTAGCACTTTTAGTTGCATTAATCACACTTAACAATGTCTTTTATGCCAGTTATAAAGTGCAAAGGAACTAGCATATACAGCAAGAGCTGGAGACCAATCATGCCTACTCGCAAAAGCTTGCGTCAGCAGCTGATAACTTCATTAAAGCGGCTCATGACCAACTGGCTTACTCCAGCAAAATACTGGCCAATAATTTTACAGGCCAGTCATTGTTAACAATACCGATATTGACACCGCTTTAGTTATTGCTGAGCGACTGCGTCTGAGTATTGAACAGATGCAGATTGAAGCAATTGCTTCAATACAGGTGTCTGTGGATGTGTCAGGCAGCTCGGAAACCAATAAATTGAGTGAAGAAATCCTCAAACAGGTGGATGAAGCCTTTGATGCTATAAACAGGCTAGGTGGGTATAACTGAGCCGCATAGACACTGAGGCTCAGTAACAGCAGAAGCTTTTAAGGCGTCTAGTAAATGTCTGTCAGAAATAACAGGCATAAAAAAACCCTTGAAAATCAAGGGTTTAGTAAAAAATTTGGCGGAGGAGGTGAGATTCGAACTCACGGATAGTCGCCCATCGACGGTTTTCAAGACCGTTGCCTTCAGCCACTCGGCCACTCCTCCTTAACAACGGCGCTTATGATAACCGTTTTATTTTTTCTGTCAAACTAATTTAGCCTATTTATTGAAAATATTGCTATGATGGCTGGCAGCACACATTTATTAGGAGCATAACCGATGCGTGAACAACACAATTACTCAATGGAGCAGAGCACTGCGTTTGAAGTGGAAAGCAGCTCCGTTTTGCGTAACACCTATGGCTTACTCGCGCTAACCTTAGCGTTCAGTGGTGTAGTGGCCTATTTTTCTCAGCAAATGAATATGCCGCACCCAGGCATTATGCTGACCCTAGTTGGCTTTTACGGCTTGTTCTTCCTGACCATGAAACTGCGTGACTCAGGCTGGGGTTTAGTGACTACTTTTGCCCTGACCGGTTTTATGGGTTACACCTTAGGTCCCATTTTAAATATGTATTTGGGCATGGCTAATGGCGCCAGTGTCATCTCATCAGCATTTGCCATGACTGCTTTTGTATTTACCGGTTTATCGGCGTATGTGTTGATTACCCGTAAAGATATGAGCTTTTTAAGCGGTTTTATCACTGTAGGCTTTTTTGTCTTAATTGCTGCAATGATTGCAGGTTTTATTTTCAACATTTCCGGCTTACAGCTGGCGATCAGTGCTGGTTTTGTACTCTTTTCCTCAGCAGTCATTCTGTTTCAAACCAGTGCGATTATTCACGGCGGTGAGCGCAACTACATTATGGCCACCATCAGCTTATATGTATCCATTTACAACTTGTTCTTAAGCTTGTTGAATATTTTAGGTGCGAGCAGCGACTAATATAGGTGGCTAGTGCTCTTCTATTAGGCTCTATTGGCGTACAATAGGGCCTTTTTTATATAGACTACACTTTATAATTAAATGCAGTTGACGCTGCAATGTACACGGAACACGTTAAGGCGAGTTATGATTAAAAAATGCTTATTCCCGGCTGCTGGTTATGGCACCCGTTTTTTACCTGCCACCAAGGCAATGCCTAAAGAGATGCTGCCCATTGTCAACAAACCTCTTATTCAGTATGGAGTGGAAGAGGCTTTAGAAGCGGGCCTTAAAGAGATTGCTATTGTCACAGGGCGTAATAAACGGGCCATTGAAGACCATTTTGATATCAACTTTGAGATGGAGCAGCAAATCTTAGGTACTGATAAAGAACAGTACTTAAGAGAGGTTAGAGAGTTAATTGATAACTGCACATTCTCTTATACACGCCAATTAGAGATGAAAGGGCTGGGACATGCGATCCTCACAGGACGCACCTTGATTGGCGACGAAGCCTTTGCCGTGGTGCTGGCCGATGACCTGTGCATCAATCCTGAAGGGGACGGCGTGCTGCAGCAAATGATCAAACTTTATAAACAGTTCCGCTGCTCAATAGTTGCCATTCAGGAAGTACCCCATGAAGACACAGCTAAGTATGGGGTGATTGACGGGGAAATGATCCGTGATGATATCTTTCGCGTACACTCTATGGTGGAAAAACCGAAGCCAGAAGATGCACCGTCAAATTTAGCCATTATTGGTCGCTATATTTTAACTCCTGATATTTTTGATTTAATTGCTGAAACTGAACCCGGTAAGGGCGGAGAGATTCAAATTACAGACGCCTTGATGAAACAAGCTCAAGAGGGTTGTGTGCTGGCTTATAAGTTTAAAGGGCAGCGCTTTGATTGTGGTAGCGTCGAAGGTTACATTGAAGCGACCAATTTTTGTTACGAAAACCTGTACAAAGACGGTCAGTGATTTTTCTGACTGTCACAATCACTTGAGCTGGAGACTAGTGTATGTCTTATGATTTTGATTTATTTGTCATCGGCGCAGGTTCAGGTGGCGTGCGCGCTTCCCGTTTTGCGGCATCTTATGGCGCACGGGTGGCCGTTGCAGAAAGCCGTTATTTAGGCGGCACCTGTGTCAATGTCGGCTGTGTACCCAAGAAGTTGATGGTCTACGCAGCACATTATCAAGATGAATTTGCCTTGAGTCGCAGCTTTGGTTGGGATGTTGAAGCCAAAGGCTTCGAATGGACAACTTTGATTGAGAATAAAAATACTGAAATTGAACGCCTCAATGGTATTTATGAAAACCTGCTTAAAAATAGCGGGGTCAATTTAATCAGTGGTCACGCTAAAATTATTGACCCGCACACAGTCGAGGTTGAGGGCAAACAATACACTGCGCAACATATTTTAATTGCAGTAGGTGGTTGGCCACAGGTTCCAGATATTCCAGGCCGTGAACATGTAACAGACTCTAATCAGGTTTTTTACTTAAAAGAGCAGCCTAAGCGCGTTCTTGTGGTGGGTGGCGGCTATATTGCCGTTGAGTTTGCATCAGTATTCCATGGACTAGGTTCTGAGACGCAGCTGGCTTACCGTGGAGACTTATTTTTACGCGGCTTTGATGGTGATGTACGTGAGCATGTGCATCAGGAACTGCTGAAAAAAGGTATGACACTTCGCTTTAACTGTGACGTGCAACGCATTGATAAACAAGCGGATGATAGCTTATTAATCACCTTTAAAGATGGGCAGACAACAGAAGTTGATTGTATTTTCTATGCCACTGGACGTCGCCCGATGCTGGATAACTTGGGTTTAGAGAACGTCAATGTTGAGCTCAACGACGAGGGTTACATCGAGGTTGATGAGCTGTATCAAACCTCTGAGAACAGCATTTTAGCCATCGGGGATGTAACCGGTGGTTTACAGTTAACCCCTGTAGCCTTGGCAGAAGGTATGGCAGTGGCCCGTCGTTTATTCCGTAAAGAAGAATACAGGCCAGTAAGTTATGACTTGATCCCAACAGCGGTATTTTGCTTACCCAACATCTCCACTGTGGGTTTAACTGAAGAAGAAGCTAGGGCAGAGGGCTTTGACGTACAAATCTTTAAGAGTAGCTTTAGACCCATGAAGCTCAGCTTATCGGATCAACAAGAGCGTATTTTTATGAAATTGGTTGTTGATCAAGCCACAGACCGAGTACTGGGCTGCCATATGGTGGGGCCAGACGCAGGGGAGTTGATTCAAGGCTTAGCTGTCGCGCTTAAAGCCGGTGCAACCAAGCAAGTCTTTGACGAGACCATTGGTATTCACCCCAGTGCTGCAGAAGAGTTTGTCACCATGCGTACACCGAGCGCATAACCTCGCATGCTTGACACACAAAACGGCGCAGGGTATGCGCCGTTTTTCTTTTTAGCGATTCAGTCAGCTTAGGCTGACATAGAGTGTTTTTAATGATCCATATGACTTGAGTGATCCATCATATCGTGGTCAGCATGCTCAGCAGAAGTACCCGCATCACTGCTTAGAATATCCACACTAATATCCATTTGACCTGCCTGCTCAAATTGTAAGGTTAGTGGCAACTGCTCACCAGCCACTAAAGGCTGTTTTAAGTCAATCAGCATGATGTGATAGCCGCCTGGTTCTAAGGTCAGCTGCCCATGGGCTGGCACATCAATACTGTCCACTTTAACCATGCGCATCACGTCACCTTCATGGATATGAGCATGTAACTCAGTGACTTCAGCAATGGAGCTCTTTGCACTGATTAAACGGTCTGCATATTCACTGTGGTTTTCAATCTGTAAAAACGCTGCGCCAACCAAGGCTGTGGGTGGTAACTCACGAGACCAAGCTTTAGTGATTTGCAGGCTCGATTGCTGTTGCTCACTCACCGAGCTATTAGGTTCTGCGGGTTGTTCAGCATAACTAGGAGCAGCAGCGTTAATGGTTAAGGCTAGTAGAGCTGCTGTCAGTGCAGTAAAACGCATAGCAAAAGATCCTTTTCAAAATAATTGATATTTGTCTAGATGCGTTAACTTAGCATGCTGGCTCAAACAAGGGGATGCGGCATTGTGCTGCAGTTACCTGATGATGGCTTGTTACTTATATTACCAATTTAACATAATATTGATTATGGCACTTATTGCCGATTCAATATTATTATGATTTTGTGTGGAGATCTTGAGATGCTGCTTCTGGCTCCGAGTCTTCTTGTGCTGGATCTGTAAAATCAGTGGTTAAGCCTTGCTCCATGCTTTCCAGTTCTGCCAGCAATGATCCAAAACTCAGCTCTTGTTTGTTATCGTTATCACTCGGGGTATCCTCGCCATCAGCAAGGCTACTAATACTGGCTGACTGCTGGGCTGTTGCATTTTCTACAGTTGTTTGTACCTGCTCAGCCTTAATCTGCATCTCTTGCAGCTCAATTAAGTTCGGCAGCTCATCTAAAGCACGTAAATTAAAGTAATCTAAAAAAGCTTTAGTGGTGGCTAACATTGCTGGGCGGCCAGGCACTTCTTTATGGCCCACCACGCGCACCCATTCACGCTCCATCAGTGTCTTAATAATTTGCGAACTCACCGCAACACCACGTACATCTTCAATTTCACCACGGGTGATCGGCTGGCGATAGGCAATTAAAGCCAGTGTTTCAAGCATGGCACGAGAATAGCGTTGTGGGCGCTCTTCCCATAATCGCCCGACCCAAGGCGAATACTCCGCGCGGATTTGCAAACGAAAGCCCGATGCCACCTCAGTTAACTGATAAGAGCGTTCTTGGCAGTGTGCTTCAAGGTGTTGTAATGCTGCTTTGACATGCTGTGGACTGGGTGGTGTTTCTTCACCTAAAAGCTCACCTAAACGCTGAATGCTCAAAGGCTTGTCAGCAGCCAATAGCACTGCCTCCAGTACTTTTGCCAAGTGTTCAGTGTCAGTAAAATCCAAATTATTCATGGGTTCTAGCTCGTACATGAATTTCACTCAAAGGCTCATTTTGCACCAGCTCAATTAAGGACTCTTTTACCAGTTCGAGAATAGCCATAAAAGTCACCACCACACCTAAACGACCCTCACCTACCGTAAATAATTGGGTAAAAGGCACAAACTCTCCACCACTCAGTGCATTTAAAACCATGCTCATGCGCTCGCGAGTTGATAAAGCCTCGCGGCTGACCTGATGGCTTTCAAATAAATCGGCCCGCCGCAGCACTTCAGCCATCGCCAACAACACCTCTTCTAAAGCGACTTCTGCCACTAAGCGACGAGCGCGGGCTTTTGGGGCTACAGCGTGGGCCAAGTAGATATCACGACCTAAGCGAGGAAGTTCATCAAGATCTTCTGCTGCAGTTTTAATGCGCTCGTATTCCTGTAAACGACGAATCAATTCCGCACGGGGGTCTTCTTCATCATCGTCAGTACTGACTTGAGTCCTGGGCAATAACATGCGCGATTTAATCTCTGCCAACATAGCCGCCATGACTAAATACTCTGCCGCTAGCTCTAGGCGGACAGCCTTCATGAGCTCAACATAACCCATATATTGATGGGTGATATCTGCCACTGGTATATCAAGAATATCGATATTTTCTTTGCGGATGAGATACAGCAGCAAGTCCAGTGGCCCTTCAAAGGCCTCTAAAACAACCTCTAATGCATCCGGTGGAATATATAAATCCACCGGTAGAGCTGTGAGCTCCTCACCGTAAACAAGCGCTAAAGGCAATTGCTCAACACCACTGTCATGCTCAGTGTTTACAGGATTACTTGCACTGTTTATGGGTTGAGTCATAACCGGATCGAACTCTTATTGATTACGGAAAGGCTCAGGATCACCACAGCCTTCACGGAGTATTTCAGGCTCATCTTCAGTGAAACTGATCACCGTAGACGCTTCCAGGCTGCCGTAACCACCATCAATAATTAAATCCACTTGGTGCTCGAGTAAATCGCGAATTTCATAAGGATCACTCAAAGGCTCTTCTGAATCCGGCATGATTAAAGACACGCTCATTAGTGGCTCCCCTAATTCTGCCAATATCGCTTGAGCAATGGGGTTTTCAGGTACCCGTAAGCCAATAGTGCGACGCTTGGGATGCATCATCATACGCGGCACTTCTCGAGTGGCATGCAGGATGTAAGTGTAAGGTCCTGGTGTATAGGCTTTTAATAAGCGAAAAGCTGCGGTATTGACTTTGGCGAAAGTGCCCAACTCAGATAAATCACGGCACATTAAAGTGAAGTTATGTTTGTCATCTAAACGACGAATACGGCGAATTCTGTCCAAAGCACTTTTATCGCCCAAACGGCAACCTAGCGCGTAGGATGAGTCCGTTGGATAAATAATCACCCCACCTTGACGGATCACTTCAACAACTTGTTTTATTAAGCGGTCTTGCGGATTTTCCGCATGAATTTGAAAAAACTTCATAGCATGTCTCTCACAATGAATTAAGATTTAAATATTATGCCGGCGAATAGCTAAATAAAGGCATTAAGTCTTCTGGTACAGCGCGGTAACGGCCAATTTCGGACCATTCTTGCGGCGCATGAAAGTCACTGCCGGCGGTGACCTTTAAATTAAACTCGCGGGCTAAAATAGATAAGGTACCGACCTGCTCTGCTGGCTGCATGCCGTTCACCACTTCAAGTGCATGTCCACCAGCATTAACAAAATCTTGCACTAAGCGACGTCGTTTAGTGCGAGTAAACTTGTAATGGTAGAGATGTGCAAGACTGATTGATGCTTTTGCCTGCGCTAAAGTATCCATCGTTTCTTCTAAAGTTGGCCAGTGTTGTTTGACATCACCTATTTTTCCAGCACCAAGCCACTTACGAAAAGCCTCAGAAAAATCGCGCACGTGACCTTGTTGCACCAAAAACTCTGCGAAGTGAGGCCGCGCTGGTGCGTTAGCGCTGTTGCCCAATGCTGATTGCACGGCCAAAGCGCCTTCTAAAGCACCTTCGATCCCTTTAGTAGCAAGGCGCCTGGCAATCTCTTCAGCACGTAGCCAGCGGCCTTTATGCAGTGCTTGCGTGGCAGCTAATATTGCAGGGTTATCTAACGCAAAGTCATACCCCAGAATATGAATGGTTGTTGCACCCCAGACGCAGGACAGTTCGATACCATTGATAAGCTCAATACCGACTTGCTGTGCAGTTTGCTGTGCCTCAGGTAACCCTTCAAGGGTGTCATGGTCGGTTAATGCTAAAACTTTAACGCCATGCTGCTCTGCACGCAGTACTAATTCCCGTGGTGTTAAAGCACCATCGGATGCTGTACTGTGGCAATGTAGATCAATATCCATGTTAATGCTTACGCTGACGGCTGACTTTGTTATTATGCCGTTTCCTTACTGATATGGCGCGTACTGTGAAACAATTCATTGATTTTATTCCTTTAATTTTATTCTTTATCGTCTTTAAGCTCGAACCCCGTGACCTTGAGCTGGCTGGGCAGACGTTCTCTGTAGGTGGCATCTTCAGCGCTACTGCAATGCTGATCATCAGCTCAGTTGTGGTGTATGGCACTTTATATGCTGTACAGCGACGTTTGGAAAAAGGTCAGTGGCTGACTTTAATCGGCTGCTTGTTTTTTGGTGGCTTAACCTTAGCCTTTCACAGCGAAACTTTTTTAAAGTGGAAAGCACCTGTTGTGAACTGGTTATTTGCCTTGGGTTTCGCTGCTAGTCACTTCATCGGTAAACAACCTTTGATCAAACGGGTCATGGGCCATGCCATCAGTCTACCAGATCGTGTTTGGACACAACTCAATGTTGCTTGGATTGTGTTCTTTATCGTCTCAGGTACGGCCAACTTATTTGTTGCCTTTACCTATCATGATATTTGGGTGGACTTTAAAGTCTTTGGCAGTTTAGCTATGACTGTATTATTTTTAATCGGCCAAGGGGTGTTTTTAGCTCGACACTTACAGGATCAATCCAGCCAATCCAATGAGGAACCTTAAAATGCTCTACGCAATTATTGCTAAGGACTACCCTAACAGTTTAGATGGTCGTCTTGCTGCGCGCCCTGCCCACCTTGCCCGTTTAGAGGCTTTACAAGAGGCAGGCCGTTTAGTGCTTGCTGGACCGCACCCTGCAGTGGACAGTCCAGACCCCGGTGATGCAGGTTTTAGTGGCAGTTTAATTGTTGCTGAGTTTGAATCTTTACAAGCAGCACAGGATTGGGCAGCAGCCGATCCCTATGCCGCTGCCGGAGTCTATGCAGAGGTGCTGGTAAAACCTTTCAAGCAAGTATTTCCCAAGTCATAGTTTAAGCGACAGCCTGCGGGAGCTTTTAAACAGTTATGAGCAATATCTTATTAGTGGATGATGATCAAGAACTGTGCGACCTATTAATCAACTGGTTAAGTCAAGAAGGTTTTGCACTACACGCCTGCTTTGATACACAAAGTGCTTGGCAGTACTTAACAAGCCAACCTGAGCCCGATGCAGTGATTTTGGATGTCATGCTACCCGATGGTAATGGCTTGCAGCTGTTACGCAAGCTGCGCACTGAATACCCACAACTCCCCGTATTAATGCTCTCAGCACGGGGCGAGCCCACAGACCGTATCATTGGTTTAGAACTGGGCGCCGATGACTATCTGGCTAAACCTTGTGATCCCCGCGAACTTACCGCACGCTTACGCGCTGTTTTACGCCGCAGTACAACGGCCACCAGCAGCACAACGCCTAGCATCATTACTGTGGGTGATTTGCAATACAGTCCAACACGTGGTGTTGCGCAAACCCATGATCAAGAAAATATTGACTTAACAGTCTCTGAAGGACGCATTTTAGAGGCCTTGCTAGCCACGCCAGGTGAACCCATTGATAAGCAGCAACTTGCATTGATTGCTTTAGAACGGCGCTTGACGTTATATGACCGCAGTTTGGATATGCATGTCAGTAACTTGCGCCGCAAGCTCGGCCCCCACAGCGACGGCAGTCCTAGAATAGTCGCCTTGCGCGGTCGTGGTTATTTCTACAGCGGTTAAAATTTACCGCCCCTTTACATTCTCTTGACCGCAATTGACACTGTTATAGGCATACTAGAGTCATCCCGCAACAGCGGACATCTGATTAAGGAGCACTATCATGCGAATTAAAACCACTGCCTTGTTACTCAGCGCCCTACTACCACTGAGCGCTTTAGCCATGTCTGAGCAAGCTCAACAAGGCCGACAACAAGGCATGCAAGGCCAAAAAACTCAGCAAGGGCAAATGGGACAAAATAAGCAACAGGCTCAAAAAGGTCAGCAACAAGGAAAAAAGAGCGAAAAAACGTCACGCTGGAGCCAAGAAAAAATGCAGCAGCGTCAAACCGCTTGGTTTGATCGTTTAGAGCTGACTGCTGAGCAACGTGAGCAGTTTCAAAAAGAAATGAGACAGCGTCACCAACAACAGATGAAAGCCCGCGCTGCACATCATGAAAAATTACGCGCTTTATTGACTGAAGAGCAGCGCGTCATTTTCGACCAAGATATAGCGCGAATGGAGCAGCGCATGCAAGGTTATATGCAAAGAAACGATACACCTGCAATGTTTGATCAGCAAAAGCGTAAGCAACGCGATAAGGCTCAATAAACCTTAGTTCTTAAGCGGCTTTTATAAGCCGCTTTTATATAGGTGAGAAAAAGTGCGCTCATTGTTTTGGCGAGTATTTGGAGCTTTTTGGTTAGCTTTGTTGCTCATGGGCGGCCTCACCTATTTGTTAGTGCGCATTTTCAGTCAAGATGAATGGATTCTTAATCAACACCCCGGTTTAAAAGATTTCGCCGCAAACTGGCTGGAACGCTATGAGTCCGGCGACACGCGTTCTGCTGCTGAATACTTACAACAGCACCGTCAAAACTATCGAATAGAAACTCAGATACTGGACGCCTCCGGCATACCTTTAGAGCTAGGACCCACCCCACGAGCTATGTCACCCATTACTAGACGGGGCATGCACCGCTCAACCTGGCGCACCATCACCCAAGAAGTCGCTGGCAATAAACAACAAGACTATTTATTTGTATACCGCATTGCGCGCAGCGAATTAAGTCATGTGGGCTTACGGCCTTGGGGAGCGCTATTAATTGCTTTTTTGGTGCTCACTTTAATGAGTTTCTTACTCACCTTATCCATTACTCGACCATTAAACCGTTTACGCCATGCAGTGCATGACCTGGGCCAAACCAGCTTTCAAAAAGACAGCTTAAAACGCCTGGCTAAGCGTGGCGATGAGCTGGGCCTTTTAGCCGCTGACTTCAATCGCATGGGACAACGCTTACAGGGGCTTATTGAAAGTCAGCGGCAATTGCTGCGTGATGTCTCCCATGAATTACGCTCCCCCCTAGCCCGCTTGCAAATTGCTTTGGCTTTAGCAGAGCGTGGTTCCTCGACAGAACAAGCTGAGTTATGGCCAAGGCTGCATCTAGAGTGTGAACGTCTTGATGGGCTAATTAATGAAATCTTAACCCTAGCGCGTCTGGACCAAGAGCAAACGGAAAAACAGTCTATTAATATCAATCAGTTACTGATCAAACTTAAAGAAGATGCTGAGCTGTTAGCACCTGAACAGCGTCTCAACATAAGGCAAACAAAAAACATCAACTATCAAGGTTGGCCAAGTCTTTTGCACAGAGCATTGGATAATCTGTTACGCAATGCATTGCGTTTTAATCCAGCAGGTCAACCCATAGAAATCACCGTTGAACAAACCACTGACACTGTATTGATCCAAATTCGAGACCAAGGTCCCGGAGTTGACGAGGAATATTTATCGCAGCTGGGCAATAGTTTTTTCCGCGTACCAGGTCAGCAGCAACAAGGTTATGGGCTAGGGCTGGCCATTGCCAAGCGAGCAGTTGAGCAGCATGGTGGACAACTGCAGTTTAGCAATCACTCGGCAGGTGGCTTTATTGCCAGCGTGATTTTACCAAAAAATTAATGGCGTTCTGACCAACTGCGCACTAAAGGTGCTGGATCAACATAAGGTGGGTTGCGCAGCGAGTTAATGGGTGTGCCCAAATACATATAAGCAACAATTTGCTCATTGTCCTGCAAACCCAAACCTTGTTCGATAACTGTATTGTCTGCAACGGTACCGGTGCGCCAGACTGCACCCACGCCTAAGGCGTGTGCCGCTAATAATATTCCGTGCGCCGCGCAACCTGCGGCAAGCAGTTGCTCATGAGCAGGTACTTTTTCATGTTCAGTGACTGTAGCAATCACCAGCAAAATCATAGGCGCCCGTAATGGCAGCTCGCGGGTTCTATTAATTTGCTCTGCATCTGCTTCAGGTGCAGTGCTCAGTAAACCCTCAACAAAAAGCTCACCAAGTTGTTCACGTTCTTCACCTTGTATTGTCAAAAAGCGCCAAGGATTTAATTGCCCGTGGTCAGGAGCACGCAAAGCAGCACGCAGCATCAAGTCAAGCTGCTCGGCACTTGGCGCCGGCTCTTTTAAACGAGGCACTGATACGCGCTTTAGTAGAAGCTCTATGGCATCCATTGCTATTCCTCAACTATTGAATATATCAAGGCTGTAATGATTCTTGATTGCATAGTTTATAGTCTCAGCATCACTTGCGCAATAACCAACCTAAATGCTGCGGTATTAATCCGGCTAAAAAGAAGCTAATTACGCTAAAGCTAACTCATTAAACACGGACGCTCCAAGGGCGGCAAACCATGGGCAATACGTGCCGCGTCACAATCCGGGTTGTGCTCACCATTTTGCCAAGATGCTTGAAAGTCTCGACAAGTTGTTGAGCGCTGGGCATAAATAGTACAGCTGACCTTAGCCCCTACCTCACCTTCTAAGGCGACACAATGAGCTGGTTGGCATTGGGTTCCTTGCATAGCTACAAAAGTCGGATTGATAGCTGTTAAGTATTCATCAGGAACGCTGCCACCTGCTGACTGCGCTTCACCCCAGAAAAAAGATACACGAAAATGGGCGCAACAAGCGCCACAGGACAAACACGGATTAACTATACTCATTCTTCGATCACGTCATTAATAACCAACAAATCAAATATTTTGTTTTGCTCGCCCTGGCCAATCCAGGATACTATCCAAGCACTACCTTACTTTTAGCTGGACATGCGCAGTGCAGCGACAGGCTGTCACTATACCAATCCTTTAATAATCAGTAGTATGGATAATAATTATAGGTACCGACTGATTTAGGGAAGCAAAAGTTATGGAAGGATGCACTACAAAACAGTCAAGGAAAATAATGTCAAGCATGCCACTGCAAGACTTTTTCCCAAGAATAGCCGTCTATCTTTTCATTGCTATACTCGTTGCTGTGGGCATTTACAGCGAGTTCCTGCCATATAACTTATTGTGGTTAGTACCCTATGCCCTACTTTACCCACAAGCTGCACTCTTAATTAGCACACAATTCAAGCGTCTGTACCCTAGACTGCTGACAAGGAGCTTACTGGTTTTAGACGCACTACAAGTAGGGGCTTTAATTACCTTATTAGGCTATGCTTTAGTGCCTTCAATGATGTTGCTATTAATTGTTGCATACAGTGCCTTAGTACTGGGCGGAACACTTTTAATGCTACCAATGCTCGTTGGCATTTTAACTGCTTCGGCAATCACCTACCTTTTGATATTGCCAGATATTCAACTCGAAGCAAACTTACTGCTCTCCACAACGAGCACCTTATTTACACTAGTTTATGTGTGTTTAATTGCCTACTCTACCCACCATTACAGTTTGCGTTTTGCCAAGTTAGAAAAGCAAATCCAAGCTAAAAAAGCAAAGTCCACCAGTCAAGCCTATAACTCAGCTAAGTACTTGTCGCCGCACGTCTGGCAAACCATTTTCAATGATAAAAACACCCTCAAACTCGATACGCAGCGTAAAAAACTTACCGTATTCTTTTCTGATATTAAAGGTTTCGCAGAGCTCTCTGAAGAGCTGGAAGCAGAAGCTTTAACCGACATACTGAATAACTACCTTAATGAAATGTCTAAAATAGCCATTAAGTACGGTGCTACCATCGATAAATTTATTGGTGACAGCATTATGATTTATTTTGGTGACTCCGGGACTCAGGGTGCTAAAAAAGATGCAGTGGCTGCCGTTTCCATGGCTATTGAGATGCGTAAACATATGAAGGTTTTGCGACAATATTGGCGCGCTCAAGGCATAGATAAACCTTTAGAAATCCGTATGGGAATCAACACTGGGTACTGCACCATAGGTAGCTTCGGCTCAGGAATGCGCATGGATTACACTATTATTGGTCGTGAAGTTAACATCGCCAGTCGTCTCGAATGTGCTGCGGAAACCAATGAGATACTGATTTCTAATGAAACTCACTCTTTAACCAAAGATGTGATTATGGCCCGCGACAAAGGCCAAATTACCGTAAAAGGCATTTCACGTCCTGTGCAAGTGTACCAAGTCGTTGACTTTCGTTGTGATCTCGGCGCAGATTGCAGCTATGTGGAGCACGAGTTGCCGGGCTTCTCTATGTACCTAGATACCAATGATATTCAGAATTACGATAAAGAACGAGTGATCGAAGCACTAGAGGAGGCCGCTGAACGTTTGCGTGACCGAGTTATTATGTGAATAAGCGAGCGACGTCTTGTTCATTAAACGGCCAGTTTAACTCTTCACCATTATCCACTCGGCGCAAAACAGGAATTGTCAGCGAATAGCGTTCTAACCACTCCGGTGAGTCCATAATATCTAACAGTTCTACGATTAAACCCTGTGCTACAAAAGGCATTAACAGCTGTTCTGCCTCATCACATAAATGACAACCGAGCGTGCCAAACAGCTCGCAATGTGCGCTGCTCATATTCAGTCTGCCTCAAAATAAAAATGCATTGTAAGCGATAAACACATCTAAATCAGTTGCTTGTCATACAAAACAGTGTTTTAAATGCTGTTTTTAGGTGTTATTCAATTTCTGTGCCATACTAGATTGAATACTACTTCAGAGGCATTTTTATATGATTAGGGAATGAGTACAAATAAATATTATACAAAGATAGAAACTATAAGTATTGAAGGTGTTGATGACCTTGTTATTCGATCACTACTTGATCGACAGCAATACTATGACCCCACTGGTGCTGCGCAAAGGCTAGGAATTTGCTCAGCCTCATGGTCTTTATTTGGTATGCTCTGGCCTTCCAGCATTCACTTAGCAAGCGCTTTGGCTAAACGACCCGTAAACCCAGATGAGAAAATACTTGAAATTGGCTGCGGCTTGGCATTAGCTAGCCTAGTTGCTCACCGTCAGGGAGCAAATATTACTGCATCAGACCGCCACCCCAAAGCAAAAAAGTTTTTACAAGAAAACCTGCGTTTAAACAATTTGCCAAAACTTCCTTTTCGACATGGCCAATGGGGAGAGCACCCTACGCCATCGATTGATGATACCGGCGCCGAACTACTCACTAAACAATATGATTTAATTGTAGGCAGCGATTTACTATACGAGCCCGATATGCCTAAGGCTTTAGCGCGCTTTGTTAACTTACATGCCAAGGAATCGGCAGAAATTTGGATAGCTGATCCGAACCGCGGCTATCGACCAGCCTTTACCCGTAAAATGCAGACCTTAGGCTTTGAATTAAGCTCAGATATAGTTATACAAGACTTGGATACTGAGGGTGAAGAGTATCGCGGACGCTTATTGGTTTATAACCGAAACTAATGGGCTGAATAGATAACTGTTTAAAATGTGTTATATGTGAATAATTTGAAATGATAATCAAAAAAGGGTGACCGAAGTCACCCTTTTTTTCGACTGCTAGAACTTAGTTCTTGCCTTCTTCTTGAGCTTGACGGATCAGATCACCTAAAGTGGTCGGTCCTGCAGCTTCTGTTTCTTGCTTACGCAACTCTTTCATTGCGTCTTTCTCTTCTTCAACATCTTTCGACTTGATAGACAAGTTAATCACACGTGATTTACGATCGATATTGATGATTTTCGCTTCAACTTCGTCGCCTTCATTCAGAACGTTACGTGCATCTTCAACACGGTCACGGCTGATTTCTGAGGCTCTTAGTACTGCTTCAATGTCGTCGGCTAATAGGATAACTGCACCTTTAGCATCAACTTCTTTTACGGTACCGCGCACAATGGTGCCTTTCTCGTGTTGTGAAGCATAGCTGGAGAACGGATCGTCTTCTAACTGCTTGATACCCAGGGAGATACGCTCACGCTCTGGGTCAACAGACAGAATAACTGTTTCTAGCTCATCACCTTTTTTGTAGCGACGAACTGCTTCTTCGCCTGCTTCGTGCCAGCTGATATCTGACAGGTGAACTAAACCATCAATGCCGCCTTCTAGGCCGATAAAGATACCGAAGTCGGTGATGGACTTAATGGTGCCAGAAATTCTATCGTTTTTATTGTACTGAGCGGAGAAGTCTTCCCAAGGGTTGGACTTGCACTGCTTAATACCCAGTGAAATACGACGACGCTCTTCATCAATGTCTAGAATCTGAACTTCAACTTCGTCATTCACCTGAACAACTTTAGATGGGTGAATGTTTTTGTTGGTCCAGTCCATTTCTGAAACGTGAACTAAACCTTCAACGCCTTCTTCCAGCTCAGCGAAGCAGCCGTAGTCAGTCAGGTTAGTGACGCGTGCCATAACACGTGTACCTTCTGGGTAACGTGACTTGATGGCAACCCAGGGATCTTCACCCAGTTGCTTCAGGCCTAGAGAAACGCGGTTGCGCTCACGGTCAAACTTAAGAACTTTTACGTCGATCTCATCGCCAACGTTAACGATTTCGCTTGGGTGCTTAATGCGCTTCCAAGCCATATCAGTAATGTGCAGTAAGCCGTCAACACCACCCAAGTCAACAAATGCACCGTAATCAGTGAGGTTCTTAACGATACCTTTGATTTGTTGACCTTCTTGTAGGCTCTCAAGCAAAGCTTCACGCTCAGCACTGTTTTCTGCTTCCAGAACAGCACGACGTGAAACAACTACGTTATTACGCTTTTGATCAAGCTTGATGACTTTAAATTCAAGCTCTTTACCTTCCAGGTGCGTGGTATCACGGACTGGACGCACGTCAACCAGTGAGCCTGGTAGGAATGCGCGGATGCTGTTGACATCAACTGTAAAGCCACCTTTGACCTTACCGTTAATAACACCGGTAACCACTTCTTCAGCGTTAAAGGACGCTTCCAGAACCAGCCAAGCCTCAGCACGCTTAGCTTTCTCGCGGGACAGTTTGGTTTCACCAAAGCCGTCTTCTACCGCGTCAAGCGCAACGTGAACTTCATCACCAATGGCAACGGCCAGCTCACCTTGCTCATTGTAGAACTGTTCGACTGGGATCACGCCTTCTGATTTCAAACCAGCGTGTACTGTTACCCAATCACCGTCGATATCTACAACAATACCGGAGATGATTGCTCCGGGCTGCATGTCTAGAGTTTTTAGGCTTTCTTCAAAAAGGTCTGCAAAGCTTTCGCTCATGTTTAATCCTGCTGATGGAGGGCAAAACTGCCCAAATCCACATTCCAGATATAATGTGGTCTTATTTATAAATTGAAGTCATGGGAGCCATTATCTGGGGCTCTACATGCTTCATACTTTTAGGCGACTGGCTGAGTATTAAACCCTGCTTCAGTCACTCTATTTGCCCAGTCAAGCTGCGCACAGCAACTTCACTAAGAATTCTTTCCAGTACTTGCTCGATGGTCATTGCCGTTGAGTCCAAGATAATAGCATCTTCAGCGGGTTTCAACGGAGCGATCGCACGATTAGTGTCACGCTCATCACGGGCACGTATCTCTTCGAGAAGACTTGACAGTGTAACAGCCTCACCTTTTTCCTTCAACTGCAAATAACGACGTCGGGCACGTTCTTCTGCATCGGCCGTTAAGAACACTTTTAAAGGTGCATCAGTGAACACCACAGTCCCCATATCACGCCCATCAGCAACTAAACCTGGCGGTTGCCGAAAATCGTGTTGACGGCGCAGCAAGCCAGAACGAACACCTGGTAAGGTTGCAATTTTAGAGGCATTTGCACCCACAGCAACAGTGCGTATTGCATCGGTGATATCGGTGTTCTCAAATATAATGCGCTGCTGCACAAACTGCACATCTAAAGCTGCTGCTAATGCTTCTAAGGCTGCCTCATCTGTAAAGTCCACTTTGTGTTTTTCTGCAGCCAAAGCTAAGACGCGGTAAAGTGCACCGGAATCCAATAAGTGCCACTGTAAATGCTCGGCTAATAACCCAGCAACAGTACCTTTACCTGAGCCGCTGGGGCCATCGATGGTGATAACTACAGGTAGACTCATACTAAACTCTCGTTAACCACGCGCATCCCTACTTGCTCACACAATTCCAAGAAATTAGGGAACGATGTTGCCACATGAATGCTGTCATGGATTCGAATAGGAGCATTGGCGCGCAAAGAAGCAACACTAAAGGACATCGCAATGCGGTGATCACCATGCGCCCAAACTTCACCACCACCCATCTGCCCCCCTTCAATAATAATGCCGTCTGCTGTGCCTTGGGCTTCAATTCCCAACGTCGTTAAACCATCCACCATCACTTGAATGCGGTCGGACTCTTTGACTCTTAGCTCTTCGGCTCCGCGCAACACAGTGCGGCCTTCGGCGCAAGCGGCAGCTATAAATAATACGGGGAACTCGTCAATGGCTAAAGGCACAAGCTCCAATGGGATTTCAATGCCTTTTAGATTGGCACTGCGCACACGAATATCGGCCACCAGCTCGCCCCCTACTTCATGCACACGCTCCATGCTTAAATCTGCGCCCATGAGTTTTAAAATATCGATAATACCAGTACGGGTTGGATTAATACCTACGTGCTCTAAAAGCAAGTCAGAACCAGGTGCGATGCTGGCTGCCACCATGAAAAAAGCAGCGGATGAAATATCAGCCGGTACTTCAATGCGGGTGCCCGTTAGCTGGTGATTGCTTTCCAGTTTAGCGGTAGCTTCATGCACTTCCACCGGGTAGCCAAAGCCACGCAACATACGTTCTGTATGGTCACGGGTCGGTGCTGGCTCAGTCACCGAGGTCTCTCCATCGGCATACATTCCTGCAAGCAATAAGCATGACTTAACCTGAGCGCTGGCCACCGGCATTGCATAATGTATCCCCTTGAGCTGTTGGCCGCCACGCAGCGTTAAAGGTGGTCGTCCATCGGCTGCTGTTTCAATCACTGCACCCATCTCCCGCAGGGGCTTAGCAATACGATCCATGGGCCGCTTAGACAGTGAAGCATCACCGGTTAAAGTGCTATCAAAAGCTTGCGCTGCCAAAATGCCTGACAGCAAGCGCATCGTAGTACCTGAGTTACCCACATAAATAGGGCCTGGTGGTGCTTGCAAACCATGCAATCCGACACCGTGCACAACCACACGACCTTCTGTTGGACCTTCAATCACCACGCCCATGTCACGAAATGCCTGGATAGTCGCTAAGGCGTCCTCACCTTCCAGGAAACCTGTAACTTCTGTGGTTCCTTCCGCCAAAGACCCCAACATAATGGCACGGTGAGATATGGATTTATCTCCCGGTACTCGAATTCTTCCTTTGACCTGCCCGCCAGGGCTCGCTAAAAAAACTAGATCATTATCAAGCATGGTTTCCACATAAGCCCTTTGAGCTAAAATTGTACTGAAATGTTCGCGAGCTGCACGTGCGCGGGTAAACACCCCCAGCAAATGACGCCCATCTTGTTCGGCAATTGCATTGCGTAAGCTATCCAGATCATCACGAAACTGATCAAGCTGTTGTAAAACAGCAGTCCGATTGGCAAGAAAAATATCGTGCCACATCACAGGATCACTGCCTGCAATACGGGTAAAATCACGAAAACCACCGGCGGCATAGCGAAATATTTCTAGATTTTCACTTCTTTTGGCCAGAGAGTCGACTAAACCAAAAGCCAACAAGTGAGGTAAATGACTGGTTGCTGCCAACACGCGATCATGTTGCTCGACACTCATCCTTTCAACATCGGCGCCGAGTCCTTGCCATAATTTTTCCACACAGAGTAAAGCACTCTCAGCAGTATTGACGTGAGGGGTAAGTATAACTTTATGGCATTCAAAAAGATTGGGATTGACCGCTTCCACTCCGCTGCGCTCAGAACCAGCGATCGGGTGTCCCAGCACTAAATTGGCTGGCAGCTCCCCGTAGACTTGCTGCGCAGCACTTAACAAATGCCCTTTTACACTGCCGGCATCAGTGATTATTGCAGAGTCGACTTTTAACGCAGCCAGTTGAGTGAGCAAACCTTTTAATGCCAATACCGGCACTGCTAATAAAATCACCTCAGCATCATGACAGACTTGCGCTAGCTCAGTGCTGCACCGATCAACAATGCCCAGTTCTACTGCTCGCTGGCAAGCTTGGGCATTAAGATCAACTCCGATAACGCTTCGTGCCAACCCCCTATCGCGAATTCCTTTAGCAAAAGAAGCGCCGATCAAACCCAGTCCAACGACAACTAAGCAATCAATAATGGGAGTAGACGAAGACGCTTTGTGCATATTAATCCTGCTGTAACACCTGGGTTAATACATCTAAAAACCTTTGGTTTTCCGCTGCGGTACCAATAGATACCCGTAAGAAGTTTGGCATACCGTAACCTGCAACAGGACGTACTATGACGCCTTGCTCAAGCAAAGCTTGATTAATGGATGCAGCGTCGCTCTGAAACTCTACCGCGATAAAGTTACCTTTTGAAGGTAACCAAGACAACCCTAACTGTTTAAAGCCCTCTTCCAGCTGCTGCATTCCTTGCTTATTATTGTCTCTACTACGCTCAAGGTATTCTTGATCGTGCAGTGCAGCACAAGCGGCAATTAAGGCTAGACTATTGACATTAAAAGGCTGGCGCACGCGGTTTAAGATTTCCGCCACTTCCTGTGACGATACTGCATAACCTACACGTAGTGCGGCTAAGCCGTATGCCTTTGAAAAGGTGCGTGAAACCAAGAGATTTGGATAACGACTCAAGTAAGCCATGCCATCCGGTAAATCTGTATCTGCCGCATACTCTATATAGGCTTCATCCAGCACCACTAAAACGTCCGCTGGTACTTTAGCCAAAAAAGAATTCAATGCCGCTTGATCAAACCAAGTGCCGGTAGGGTTATTAGGGTTAGCAATAAACACCACACGGGTATTGTTGTCTATTGCTGCAGCCATGGCCTCAAGATCATGGCCATAATTTCTAGCGGGGATCTGTCGGCACTCAGCACCCGACGCCAAAGTTGCAATCGGGTAAACAGCAAAGGCGTGCTCACTGAAAATAGCGTTAGTGCCAGGAGCAAGCCAAGCGCGCGCCACCAGCTCAAGAATATCGTTGGAACCATTACCTAAGGTGATTTGTGCAGCGTCCACATTATAGTGTGCAGCCAGCTGACTTTTTAAAGCAAAACCACTGCCATCTGGGTAGCGGGTTAACTCCGAGAGCTCTTGTTGAATTGCCTCACAGACTTTAGCGCTCGGGCCTAATGGGTTTTCATTACTGGCTAATTTAACAATATCTGCTGGGTTGAGATTAAATTCGCGCGCCAATTCTTCGACGGGCTTGCCTGGCACATAAGGCGACAGCTGTTGCACACCAGGCAATGCTAAATCAAGAAAACTACGACTCATTTACTTTCCTTAAACAGTGGCTGCACTCACTTTTAAGCACAGCCAAAAGCTCAGCTAGAGAACAGCGTTGGGGTATGACCCTAGAATTTTCAATGCAACTGATTCCTGGGCGATTTTCTCGAGGGCGCTTTTCACCAGCGGATCATCTTTGTGCCCGTAAAAATCAATAAAGAACACATAGGTCCACTTACCGCTGCGCGACGGGCGGGTTTCAATACGTGTCAGGTCAATTCCACTGTTATGGAAAGGAACCAACAGCTCGTGCAGCGCCCCAGGTCTGTTACTCATGGAAATAATAACTGAGGTTTTATCGTCACCGGTGGCCGGCACACTTTGATTGCCAATAATCAAAAAGCGCGTTGAGTTATCAGGACGGTCTTCAATCTTTTCCGCCAAAATTGATAAACCATACAGCTGCGCGGCCATATCGCTGGCAATGGCTGCACTATTCCACTCGCTTTTAACTCGCTTGGCGGCTTCTGCATTACTGGAAACAGCTACACGCTCAACATTGGGATAGTGGGCATCCAGCCACTTGCGGCATTGCGCTAAGGACTGCGCATGGGAGTAAATGCGAGAGATTTTTTCAGTCTTGGTGTTCTCACCCACCAATAAATGATGGTGAATACGCAGCTCAACTTCGCCACAAATCACCAGATCATGCTCGAGAAAACTATCTAGGGTGTGATTAATCGCGCCTTCAGTGGAGTTCTCCACCGGCACTATGCCAAAGCTGACCGCACCGGCCACCACTTCACGGAAAATTTCATCAATGGCAGCCATCGGTTTACTGATCACTGCCTGACCAAAGTGTTTCATCGCCGCAGCGTGAGAGAAGGTTCCCTCAGGGCCTAAATAAGCCACTTTCAAGGGCTGCTCTAAAGCCAAACATGAAGACATGATTTCACGGAACAAGCGTGCCATTTCCTCATTGTCTAGTGGACCCTTATTGAGCTCCATAATACGCTTTAAGACCTGCGCTTCACGCTCTGGGCGGTAAAATACAGCTTGCTCACCCTCCGCCAACTCGGCCATTTTGATGTGGCCAACCTCTTGGGCACAGCGGGCGCGCTGACTGATAAGGTCGAGGATTTTCTCATCTAAATCATCAATGCGCACGCGTAAGGCTTGCAGTTTTTGATCACTCATTTAAGCGTGCTCCTTCTCGAATTCCTGCATATAAGCAACCAAAGCTTCCACTGCCTGCAAACTTACTGCGTTATAAATTGAGGCACGCATCCCGCCCACAGAACGGTGACCTTTTAGATTAAGAAGACCACGCTGATCCGCCCCTTCTAAAAATGCCTTATTCAGTTTTTCGTCGGCTAAGCGAAAAGGCACATTCATCCAAGAGCGTGCGTTTTGTGCAACGGGATTGCTGTAAAAATCACTTTCATCAATGGTTTTATACAACAGCGCTTGCTTGGCATCATTGACCTTGGCCATACCCTCTAATCCGCCCTGTTCCTTAAGCCATTTAAAAACTAAGCCTGACAAGTACCAAGAGAACGTGGGTGGCGTGTTATACATGGAGCCATTTTCAGCAGCCACTTGATAATTAAGCATGGTTGGGCAGCTGGCGCGAGCACGGCCCAGCAGGTCCTCACGAATAATAACCACAACTAAGCCACTGGGACCGATATTTTTTTGAGCACCGGCATAAATCATCCCGAACTCAGAGACTTGTAGGGGTTTAGAGAGAATGTCCGATGACATATCAACCACTAAAGGTGTATCGCCAACCTGTGGTACCCAATCAAATTGCAAACCACCGATGGTTTCGTTGCTGGCGTAGTGCAGATAGGCTGCATCATCGCTAAGCTGCCATTGGTTTTGCCCAGGCAATGCAAAGTAGTCTTGCGCTTGCGCACTGGCAGCAACATTAATATTTCCGTAGCGGCGTGCTTCATCAATGCTTTTACGGGACCAAATACCTGTATCTATATAGTCAGCGCAGCCACCTTCCGGCAGCAAGTTGAGCGGAATCTGAGCAAACTGCTGGCTGGCACCGCCTTGCAGAAACAATACTTTGTAATTATCAGGGATGCTTAATAAATCGCGTAAATCTTGCTCTGCGGTGTTAGCGATGGCGACGAAGTCATCACTGCGATGACTCATCTCCATAACTGACAAGCCTTTGCCTTGCCAGTCCAATAATTCATGTTGCGCCTGCTTCAATACAGCTTCAGGCAGTGCAGCGGGCCCTGCACAAAAATTATAAACTCTACTCACGGCTGCTCTCACTCTTGCAGGTTATTTGTTTCGTCAGCAGGTGGCTGATCTGTTTCGTCGACTTGATTGTGCGCCTCTTCAGCGGCTTCGCCAGTCTCTGCGCCTACTGTGCTTTGCTCAGCATCTGGGTCGCTCTCTTCCTCATCATCACCAGGGTCTTGAACACGCTCTAAACCCACTAAAGACTCATCTTTAGCCAAGCGAATCAACATGACTCCCTGAGTATTTCGAGATAAAGAAGACACTTCGTCGACACGGGTACGCACCAATGTGCCTTGATCAGAAATCAACATGATTTCTTCACCATCGAGCACTTGAATAGCACCCACCAGTTTTCCATTACGCTCATTGGTCACCATGGCAATCACACCTTGACCACCACGACGGTAACTTGGGAACTCATCAATTTTGGTACGTTTACCATAGCCACGCTCTGAAGCGGTGAGGATTTGACTACCCTCTTCAGGGATCAGCATGGAAATCAAGCGCTCGCCCTCAGGCAAACGCATCCCACGCACTCCTCGAGCGGTACGGCCCATGGCGCGCACATCGGTTTCACTAAAGCGAGTAACCTTACCGTCATCAGAAAACAGCATAACATCGCAGGAGCCATCAGTGATCGCTGCCGAAATTAGAGTGTCGTCTTCATCCAATGCTAAAGCAATTAAGCCAGAGCTGCGTGGTCGACTGAACTGCTCCAGCGAGGTTTTCTTAACCGTGCCTTTTGCTGTGGCCATAAAGATATAATTATTTTCGTTGTATTCATTGACTGGCAGCATGGCGGTGATTTTCTCACCTTCTTCCAACGGCAATAAGTTGACAATTGGACGGCCGCGAGAAGCGCGGGAGGCCTCTGGAATTTCAAAGGTGCGCTTCCAATAAACCTTGCCCTTACTGGAGAATAACAACAGTGTGGTGTGGCTGTTTGCTACCAGCAGGTGTTCCACATGGTCTTCATCTTTCACTCCAGTGGCTGCTCTACCACGGCCACCACGACGCTGTGCGTTATACGCATCGAGCGGTTGGCTTTTCGCATAACCGGTATGGGAAATAGTCACCACACGCTCTTCTTCTGGAATGAGGTCGGCAATGGTTAAATCAACATGGGATGCAGTGATTTCAGTGCGACGCTCATCACCGTAATCTTCTTTGATTTTTTCCAGCTCTTCACGAATCACTTCAAGTAAGCGTTCAGCACTGCCTAAAATCTCAAGCAGCTCACCAATTTGCACCAGAATTTCTTGATACTCGTGATGAGCTTTTCATGTTCTAAACCTGTTAAACGATGCAAGCGCAAATCAAGAATGGCTTGCGCTTGTTCCGGTGATAAATGGTAGAAGCCGTCACGCATGCCGTACTGCTCATCTAGGCCTTCAGGTCGGCAGGACTCTGCCCCTGCGCGCTCCACCATGGCAGAAACCGCACTGGATTCCCAAGCAGTTGCGATCAATCGATCTTTTGCTTCCGCTGGGGTCGGTGAGGTTTTAATCAGTTCAATAACGGGGTCAATGTTAGACAGCGCAACCGCCTGTCCTTCAAGAATATGACCGCGCTCACGGGCTTTACGCAGCTCGAAAACCGTGCGCCGGGTGACCACTTCACGGCGGTGACGCACAAAGACTTCCAGCATGTCTTTAAGGTTAAGTAAACGCGGTTGCCCATCTACCAGAGCGACTGCGTTAATACCAAATACGCTTTGCATCTGGGTTTGTGCAAACAGGTTGTTGAGAATAACCTCAGGCACTTCGCCGCGGCGCAACTCAATCACTACCCGCATACCATCCTTGTCGGACTCATCTCGCAGCTCGCTGATCCCTTCCAGTTTCTTTTCTTTAACCAGCTCGGCAATACGCTCAATTAAGCGGGCTTTGTTAAGCTGGTAAGGCAGCTCATTAATAATGATCTGCTGACGTCCGCCTGCGCGGTCGATATCTTCAATTTCCGTACGGGCGCGCATGTAAATGCGCCCACGACCTGTACGGTAGGCTTCGATAATTCCCGCGCGGCCATTAATAATGCCGGCTGTTGGAAAGTCTGGACCTGGGATGAACTGCATCAGCTCATCAATGCTGATTTCAGGGTTATCGATAATGGCTAAGCAACCATCGATCACTTCACCTAGGTTGTGTGGCGGAATATTGGTCGCCATACCCACCGCAATACCGGACGAACCATTCACTAACAGACTCGGCACTTTGGTCGGCAGTACCTCTGGAATCATCTCGGTACCATCGTAGTTGGGCACCCAGTCCACAGTTTCTTTATCAAGATCGGCGAGTAATTCATGAGCCAGCTTGGTCATACGCACTTCGGTATAGCGCATGGCTGCAGCATTATCACCGTCTACGGAACCGAAGTTACCTTGACCGTCGACCAACAGGTAACGCAGGGAGAATGGCTGAGCCATCCGCACAATGGTGTCATAGACTGCGGTATCACCATGGGGGTGATATTTACCAATAACGTCACCGACGACCCGCGCCGACTTCTTATATGGTTTGTTCCAGTCATTACCCAATTCTCGCATCGCGAAGAGAACACGCCGGTGTACCGGTTTTAAACCGTCACGCGCATCCGGCAGCGCCCGCCCAACAATTACACTCATCGCGTAATCGAGATAGGACTGTCGCATTTCATCTTCGATACTGATCGGAAGGATTTCTTTGGCCAATTCACCCATGGAAGCTCGGTTCCTTATTAATTCATCATGCCCAATTCAAGCGGATAATAATAACACATGCCGCACAATCGCGCTCAAACAACACTTTAGCTTTTTTAAAACGGATTTTAAGCTCCAAAACTCAGCTGCGTCTAAGCATTTTCCTCATTCATCATCACCCTAATTTTGTCACGAGTAGGCTCTCGCACAACACCTCGCTCAGTCACTATGACATCGATCAAGTGCGCCGGCGTAACATCAAACACCGGATTGTAAGCAGCCACCTGTGCAGCAACCCTCTGTTTGCCAACATAGAGTATTTCATCACTGTCACGCTGCTCAATGGGTATTTCCGCCCCTGACACGAGCTGCATATCAACTGTTGAGCTGGGCGCAACCACCATGACTTTGACCTGATGGTAATGGGCAAGAATCGCCAGCTGATAGGTGCCGATTTTATTAGCAACGTCACCATTGGCGGTAATGCGGTCGGCACCCACAATCAACCAAGTGATTTCCCCCTGCGCCATTAAATGACCAGCACTGGAATCCACATTCAGTGAGCACGGGATTCCTTCACCAAGCAACTCCCAAGCGGTCAGACGCGCGCCCTGCAACCATGGTCGTGTCTCATTAACGTGCACCTTGCTCACTAAACCGTCTAAATACGCTGCACGGATCACCCCTAGCGCTGTACCAAAGCCAGCAGTTGCCAGCGCTCCAGCATTACAATGGGTCATCAGTTGCTGTTTTTCTACCCCGGCCTCACGTATAACCTGCAAGCCGTACTCGGCAGCACATAAATTGGCCTCACGGTCTTCTTCAAAAATGGCCACAGCTTGCGCCTTTATGACTTTTAAAGGCTGTTCATGCTGCGCTGCTTCAGGCAGACACTCGCGCATTTTTTGCAAAGCCCAAAACAAATTTACTGCGGTAGGTCTGGATTCTGCCAGCATTTTAAAATCAGCCTCTATATAGGCTAACCACTCCTCGCCATGCTGCTGCAAGTATTGGCGAGCCGCTAGCAGAACAGCAAATGCAGCAGCAACACCAATGGCTGGTGCCCCTCGCACATGCATTTCACTGATCGCTCTGGCCACCTGTTGCGCTGTATCATAGCGCTGCCAGCGCTCTTGCTGCGGAAGCAAGCGTTGATCGAGCAAGTACAAAGCATTATCTCGCCACTCAAGCGCTTTTATTTTTTCAGCCGCACGCATTTGCCTGCGTATCATTACCAAACCCCTTGATAAATAAGTAATTATAGCCGAATCTGCAACTGATGCCGCACTCAGCATAGCTCTGTGCCGTTATTACACCCATGCTCTTAAGTTAATACCAATCTTTCAAACAGGATTTCATGCATGCCCCACTCACCGCTCGATTACCTATTACTTCCCGAATGGCTGGTACCTGTTGAGCCTGCTGGCGTTATTTTAAAAAACTATGCGCTGGGTGTTCGTGGTGATCGCATCGCTTTGCTCGCCCCTCGAGAACAAGCCTTAAAAACACCCTGCGCTGACATTAGAGAATTGCCCAACACTTTGCTTACCCCAGGCTTAATCAATGCCCACGGGCATGGCGCAATGAGTTTGTTTCGTGGCATAGCTGATGATACCCCGCTGGATATTTGGCTGAATAAACACATTTGGCCCGCTGAGGCGAAATGGGTGGATGCTGATTTTGTCCGCGACGGGACTCGGCTGGCCATTGCTGAACAACTAAAGAGCGGTATCAGCTGCTTCTCAGATATGTATTTCTACCCTGGCACTGTGTGCAAAGAAGTCCATGACAGCGGCATCCGCGCGCAAATTACAGTCCCCCTGCTTGAGTTTCCCGTACCTGGCTCACGCAACAGCGACGATACTTTACGGCAAACCTTGCAAGCTTTTGATGATTTTAAACACCATCCCCGGCTGTCCATCGGTTTTGGCCCTCATGCACCTTATACGGTGAGCGATGAAAAGCTCCAAGAAGTAGCCATGCTCGCCGCGCAGCTGAATGCGCCTATTCAAATGCATGTGCACGAAACGGCCCGCGAGGTGCAACAAAGCCTAGAGCAATACGCTGAACGGCCACTGGCTCGCCTCAACCGTCTTGGTTTGCTTGGCCCACGCTTTCAAGCAGTACATATGACCCAAGTCACAGATGAGGACCTGGCTTTATTGGTACACAGCAACACCAGTGTTATCCACTGCCCCGAGTCCAATTTAAAACTGGCCAGTGGCTTCTGCCCCATTGAGCGTCTCTGGAATGCCGGCGTTAACGTGGCACTTGGCACCGATGGCGCAGCCAGTAACAACAACCTTGACTTGCTAAGTGAAACCCGCACTGCTGCGTTGCTGGCTAAAGCAGTGGCACAGTCTGCCAGCGCAATGGATGCACACCGAGCTTTACGCATGGCCACTTTAAATGGTGCACGAGCAATGGGCATCGAGTCGCAAACTGGCTCCTTAGAAGTGGGCAAGCTTGCCGACATTGCAGCTTTTAATTTTAACGACTTATCGGTTCAACCTGTTTACGATCCTGTTTCACAGCTGATTTACGCTGCATCACGCAATTGTGTTGAGCACCTGTGGGTGGGTGGCAAACAGCTCTTAAAAAACCGCCAATTATTGCGTATGGATGAGCAAAAAATAATAGCAACCAGCCAAGCTTGGGCAAGTAAAATATCAGGTTCAGCAAAACAGTAGCAGGCGTAGTTAAAGCGAATTATAGAGTTAGGCTTATGCTCTTGAGGAACATTAAAGCAAAAGCCAATAAAAACTGGCATCATGTGCTATTTACCATGTGGCCACATATCATATAGGACAGGGTTATGAGCAATGTTGATCATGCTGAAATTGCGAAGTTTGAAGCCTTAGCACACCGCTGGTGGGATCGTGAAAGTGAGTTTAAACCACTCCATGATATTAATCCGCTCAGGGTCAACTGGATTGATCAGCGCGCCCCTTTGGCGGGTAAAAACGTTTTAGATGTTGGTTGTGGCGGTGGTATTTTAAGTGAAGCCATGGCGCAGCGCGGTGCACAGGTCACTGGTATTGATATGGGCGAAGCGCCCCTCGCTGTGGCTCGCCTACACCAGCTAGAAACCGGTGTTGATGTCACCTACCGGCAAATCACCGCAGAAGCTTTGGCGGAAGAAATGCCTGAGCAATTTGATGTGGTCACTTGCCTGGAAATGCTTGAGCATGTGCCCGACCCAGCCTCCATTATCCGTGCCTGCTATAAGCTGGTTAAGCCAGGCGGTCAGGTGTTTTTTTCCACCATAAATCGCAACCCAAAGGCCTATTTATTTGCCATTGTAGGAGCTGAATATATTATGGGTTTGCTGCCACGCGGCACCCATGAGTTTAAAAAGTTCATCCGCCCTTCGGAGCTGGGTGCATGGTGTCGTGCGGCTGGACTACAGGTTCAAGACATTATCGGCCTCACTTACAATCCGCTCACTAAGCGCTATAAGCTTGAAGCAGACGTTGCTGTTAACTATATGCTACATACCACTAGGAAAGCTTAATGCGCATTCAAGCAGTACTCTTTGATATGGATGGTACGCTGCTCGACACTGCAAAAGATTTTTACGCCATTTTGCAAAATATGCGTGAAGAGCAAGGCCTGCCACCCATGAATGATGACGTCGGATTTCGTGAGCATGCTTCTTGCGGCGCACTAGCCATGGTGGCGTATGCTTTTTCATTATCAACCGACAGTCCAGAACTTGAGCCTTTAAAAAACGACTTTCTCGACCGTTATGAGCTGCAGCACACTAAGTTTACTGCGCCTTTTCCCGGGGTCTTAGACGTCCTTGCATGGCTTGAAAATACTGGAATTATTTGGGGTGTGGCAACCAACAAACCGCTACGTTTTGCGCAACCCATTATGGACGCATTAAAGCTCTCGTCTCGCTGCGCAGTGCTACTCTGCCCAGATCATGTGCAAAACAGTAAACCTGCCCCTGATATGTTACTGGCTGCTTGCGAGCAGTTGGCGCTTGAGCCTCAGCAAGTCCTGTATGTGGGTGACGACAAGCGTGACATTGATGCCGGTCGCGCTGCCGATATGCGTACCGTGGCGGTGCGTTACGGTTACCATCCGGCTGATGACAACCCAAGCAACTGGGGGGCTGATGCAGTTATTGACAGCATCTCTGAATTAACCAAATTACTCGACACTTAAAAATACAGCTCGCTTAGATTAACTTAATCTTTTAATTTATAGCGCTAAGCTATTGATATTAATGGAACTCACTATGTTTGATTACACTGCACCAGCTGGCTTATTAAAAGATCGTATTATCCTTGTGACAGGTGCTGGGCGTGGCATTGGTGCCGAAGCTGCGCGTAACTATGCTGCTCTTGGCGCAACTGTCTTGCTGCTGGGCAAAACCGAACAAAATCTCAACAACGTTTACGATGAAATTGTAGCGGCTGGACATCCTGAGCCCGTAGTAATTCCACTGGATCTTGAAACCGCTCAGCCGGATGCTTACCACGAGCTGGCAGCAATGGTGGAAAGCGAGTTTGGACGTCTCGATGGCTTGCTGCACAATGCTTCCATTTTGGGTCCCCGCACACCTTTAGAGCAGCTTACTGGGGAAAACTTTGCCAAAGTGATGCAAATTAACGTTAACGCAATGTTTATGCTCAATAGCGCAATGTTACCTGTTTTACGCTTATCCAAAGATGCTTCAGTCATTTTCACTTCGAGCAGTGTCGGCCGTAAAGGTCGTGCGTACTGGGGTGCTTATGCAGTATCTAAATTTGCCACCGAAGGCTTGATGCAAGTCATGGCTGACGAGCTGGACGGCACAAGCATTCGTGCTAACAGTGTTAACCCGGGTGGTACACGCACCGATATGCGCGCTCACGCTTACCCTGGGGAAAACCCATTAAGCAACCCCACTCCAGCTGAAATTATGCCGGTCTATTTGTATTTGATGGGCCCAGACAGCAAAGAAATCAACGGCCAGGCCTTTAACGCCCAATAATGACTTTATAACGGCGCCCTACTGATTAAGTATGGCGCTGCACTCGGCTCTGTAACCGCTCGCCTATTGGCAATTTTCCTTTCCGCTGCGCACGTATATCCGGCAGAGTATTGCCACTCACAGGAATTGGTAATCGCAGTGCCATGCAGCAAACACTGCAGCGTGACATTCATACCGCAGTGCGTCAGCAGCAGCTCTTATCCGTACTGATGATTGACATTGATCATTTTAAAAGAATTAACGACAGGCACGGGCACAGTGCTGGCGACCATGTGTTAACTCAAGTGGCTCAGCATATTCAACAGCAGCTGCGCGCCACAGACGCCTTATTTCGCTATGGCGGCGAAGAATTTTTAGCAGTGCTGCCCAATACAGCCGAGCACTATGCCGTGTTAGTGGCACGGCGGATCCTCGATCATTTAGCGCTATTAAAAATCCAAAGCGAGCAACACAACGTCAAGGTAACTGCCAGTATTGGCTGTGCAGTATTGGCTGAAACAGACACTGTGGATAGCTTATTGCGGCGCTCCGACAGAGCGCTGTACAAGGCTAAAAATAATGGGCGCAACCAAGTTCAAGTTGCGCCCTAACTGACAGTCCTACTCGAGTATCACTCTGGACGGAGGCGGCGTGTTCGATTTTTTTTACCGCTAGGACGTGGTTTTCTTGGAGTTCTAGCAAACTCATCAGGCTGCTCTTTACTGCCACTGTAGACCGTTTTATTTTCACCACGGCGCGGATTACGCTGATGGCTCAATGGTCGTGCAGTCTTACGCTGCTGACGCTCTTGCTTTTGTTTAGCTTTAAGGTTCATTTCCGGTAAAGCAACGGGCTCCAAGCCCACCTCTTTACTCAGAATATCCACTTCATTTTGATCCATTTCACGCCAGCGGCCCATTCTCATTTCGGACGTCAAAAACACTGGACCAAAACGCACTCGCTTCAAACGACTGACTACCAGCCCTTGGGATTCCCACAGGCGACGTACCTCGCGGTTACGACCTTCCATCACTACGCAATGGAACCAACGGTTAATGCTGTCACCATCACCCGGTGCTGCTTGAATATCGGTGAATTTGGCTGGCCCATCTTCTAACATCACACCTTTTTTGAGGTTCTCGATCATTTCGTCGGTCACCTCGCCGCGTACGCGCACGGCATACTCACGGTCCATTTGATATGAAGGGTGCATCAGTCGGTTAGCCAGCTCACCATCAGTGGTAAACATCAGCAATCCCGTGGTGTTGATATCAAGACGACCAACATTAATCCAGCGACCGACTTGCGGGGGCGGAATACGATCAAAGACTGTTGGGCGACCTTCAGGGTCTCTGCGTGTACAGACTTCACCATCCGGCTTGTTATAAATCAGCACACGACGCTGCTGATAATCGGCATCTTCGGTTTTTAAAGGACGCCCATCAACACTAATCGCATCGAGAGCATCCACCCGTGTGCCAAGCTTAGCAACGCGAGCATTCACTTGAACTCGACCCTCGCTGATCCAGCGTTCCATTTCACGCCGCGAGCCAAAGCCTCTGCGAGCTAAGACTTTTTGCAGTTTTTCGCCTACTGGTGCTGCAGTAGGTTGTTCAGTTACATCATTCATTTAAAGCACCTCCCGGTGGGTTTTATTAAAACATTTAAGACAATCAGGCTATTGTACGCGTTACACATAAATTAGACGATCTAAATTAATCACTGCGCTGAGTAAAGTGCCAAGCCTGGTGGATTCGTTGATTGCGTGAGAAGTCAGGGTCAAAGGTTTGCCCAGTAATGTCTTTGACTTGATAGCGACGCTGCAAGCTGTCATCAAGTACAAAACGCCGGAAATTATTCGAGAAATATAAACTACCACCGGGTGCTAAACGCGCCATGGCACGATCCAGCAACACGACGTGATCACGCTGAACATCAAACACATCCTCCATACGCTTGGAGTTAGAGAAAGTGGGCGGGTCAACGAAAATTAGATCATAGGTCTCACGATCATTTTCCAGCCAAGCCATCACATCGGCGTGCACTAAATTATGTTTCTCTGAAAAACCATTTAAAGCTAAGTTGCGTTTAGCCCAATCTAAATAGGTTTTCGATAGATCCACACTGGTTGTACTGCGTGCTCCGCCAACTGCCGCATGCACGGTAGCCGCAGCGGTATAACAAAATAAATTTAAAAAACGCAGCCCTGCAGCTTCCTGCTGAATACGTTTGCGCATGGGTCGGTGGTCAAGAAACAACCCCGTATCCAAATAGTCAGTTAAATTGACCAAAAGTTTGACGCCGTTTTCAGTCACCGTCATAAACTGCCCACGCTCAGCTTGACGCTCATATTGGCGAGTGCCTGTCTGTCGCTCACGACGTTTAATCACAATGCGCTCAGGGGGTATTTCCATCACGGTAGGTATGGCCGCCAAGGCATCTAAAAAGCGCCCTTGCGCAGCCTCTGCATCCACTGTGCGTGGTGCGGCATACTCTTGCACATGCAACCAATCGGCATACACATCAATAGCCAAGGCATATTCAGGCATGTCCGCATCGTACAGTCGGTAACATTCAATATTTTCTCTGCGCAGCCAACGGCCCAGTTGACGTAGGTTTTTTCTCAGCCGATTGGCAAACATCTGCCCACCTTCGGTTAAACGTGCCGGTTCTGCTGCAGCGGCCTGTGACTCACCTGTCAAGCGTGGTGCCGCGTCGTCCTGTTGTGCTGAGCTTGGTTGAGTCTCGCTGGCTTTGCGCTCCGACAGTACAAAACGCTCAGGCTCAATTTGAAATAACAATAAGCGGCAAGGCAGCGCGCCATTAAACAACGAGTATTGTTTATGGCTGCGCAACCCCATGCGTCTACCCAGCTCCGGTGAGCCGGTAAAAACCGCGGCCTGCCAACCTAAACAAGCACTGCGCAAACGCTCCCCTAAAAACTGGTACAAATACAAGAGACTGGCTTCATCACCTAAGCGCTCACCATAAGGCGGGTTGGTGACCACTAATCCAGTTTGTCCTTGATCCGGCTTAGGCTCAAAGGTGGCCAGTTCACCCTGATAAATATTTATCCAGGCACTCAATCCTGCACGTTCAATGTTATTGCGTGCAGGCTGAATTAAACGCGGATCCGCTTCATAGCCTCGAATCCATAGCGGACGTTGCGCTAGGCCGTCCTGCGCACGCTGCTGCGCTTCTTCATGCAGCGCTTGCCAAACGGCCGGCACATGCCCTAACCAGTGGCTAAAACCCCAACGTTCGCGGGCCAGATTCGGTGCAATATCGGCGGCCATCATCGCCCCTTCGATTAAAAAGGTACCCACACCGCACATCGGGTCCACCAAAGCTGCACCCTGTTTAGCCAGCTCAGGCCAACCGGCACGTAGCAAGATTGCAGCCGCCAAGTTCTCTTTTAAAGGCGCTGCCCCTTGCTGTAAACGGTAACCGCGCTGGTGCAAGCTATTACCAGACAGATCCAACGATAAAGTAGCTTCACCACGACGCAGGTGTAAATGCACGCGAATATCTGGGTTTACTTTATCCACTGACGGCCGGCGGCCTTCGGCATCACGTAAGCCATCAACAATGGCATCTTTAACTTTTAAAGCACCAAAGTGAGTGTTATCAATTCCTGAACCTCGCCCAGTAAAACTCACGAATAAAGTGCCCTTGGCGTCTAAATGCTCGGACCAGTCCAAATCATTAACACCGTGGTATAAATCTTCTACGTTTTTCACAGGAAAACGCTTAAGAACCAATAACACACGGTTCGCCAGCCGCGACCATAAACACAAGCGATATGCTGTTTGCAAAGTGCCACGGCCTGCTACGCCCGACAACTGTTCCCGTGCATCTGTTAAACCAAGGTTCTGCGCCTCAGTTAACAGCAAGCCTTCTAGGCTTTTCGGACAGGTTAAATAGAGTTCAACTTCTTTATTAACGGGCATAGATTTTCCAATGGGTATCAAATTATTACGATGGTTCACCGAGCTGACTGTGTTCTACTGCATAGCCTTTGGTCGGATTCACTCATTTATTTTCAGTTTTTACCTGCCAGTATTCATGCAAGCTTGTCCCCTGATTTGACTTCCAATGGCTCAAGGGTGGGCTTTAGGCAAATAATGACTGTGTAGTTACAAACTGCTTATATCTTTTAAGGTTAACAACGACTTTCTATATGAAAAAACATTCATTCCAACTCGAGCTGCTGTTAGTTAGAACTCTTAGACGCCTATGTATGCAACGTATGCAACGGGCTAAAAATATTCACTACACAACAGGAGTGTCCACAGCAGCACAGTATACGGCTTTATTTTAATGCCGACGGTAACATTATTGTCGAAACAGAGGGCTATACCCAATGAGAAAACTTAAGCGTGATCCGTTAGAACGTGCGTTTATACGCGGCTACCAACACGGTGTGAGTGGTAAGTCACGTGAACTTTGTCCTTTTCATTTAGCTGCCACTCGCCATGCATGGTTGAACGGCTGGCGTGAAGGACGCGCTGATAACTGGGATGGTTATCGTGGTACTGCAGGTATTCATCGACTCAATGAGCTTAATGTCGTTGGATAAACAATTATTTATTGCATATCGTGAGGCTTTAATTTAGGCCTCACGACTTAAAAACACAGCCGATTAACGTCGCGGTGCACATTCAGCAATCGCATCCACTGACTCTCTAATCAGCTTAGGCCCTTTATAAATAAAGCCTGAATACACCTGCACCAAGCTAGCACCTGCTTTGATTTTTTCTGCAGCATGTTGCCCCTCGGTAATGCCCCCTGCGGCGATAATGGGTAAGCGCCCTGCTAAGGTATCAGCCAGCACACGAACCACATGGGTGCTTTGTTCGCGAACTGGCGCACCGGAGAGGCCTCCTGCTTCATCCGCATGCAACATACCTTCAACGCCGACCCGAGAAGTGGTGGTATTGGTTGCAATGACGGCATCCATTCCGGTTTCCACTAGGATATTCGCTACTGTTACTATTTCTTCATCGGTCATATCCGGAGCGATTTTAATCGCCAACGGAACCCGCTTGCCATGTAGCACCGTGAGGTCCTCTTGACGCTCACGTAACGTGTCCAGCAAACGCTTCAATGAGTCTCCAAATTGCAGCGAACGTAAACCTGGGGTGTTAGGTGAACTGACGTTGACCGTAATATAACTGGCACTGTTATATACTTTATCTAAACAAATTAGGTAGTCATCTGCAGCATTTTCCACAGGGGTATCAACGTTTTTGCCGATATTAATACCCAGCACACCATCAAACTTAGCCTTATTAACCCGTGACAAGAGGTAGTCAACACCGTGGTTGTTAAACCCCATACGGTTAATAATCCCTTCGGCAGCTGGTAAACGGAACAAGCGCGGCTTTGGGTTACCCGGTTGCGCGCGCGGGGTGACTGTACCTATTTCAATGAAACCGAAGCCTAAACCTGACAACCCTAAAATGGCATCACCATTTTTATCAAGACCTGCGGCCAAACCAACTGGATTTGGAAAGTCCAGTCCCATCACATTAACTGGCAAAGCACTGGGCTGCTTGATTAGGCGTTTGGTCAGACCCAGGCGTCCTGCAGCACCCAACAGGTCAATGGAAAGCTCATGGGCAGTTTCTGGTGATAATTTAAATAGCAAGCGACGAGATAAGCTGTACATATAATAGGCATCAACTCAGTTAAAATAGAATGTGTTGAATTATAGCTCGTTAAGCCAGCTTGCGCAGATCTAATAACTGCCCTTGCGAGCTAAAACTCATTGCAAAACTGCCCGAAATACCATCATGGGTCAAAAAGCGTTGCAGGTGCCGTGCTGGAATACTCACAGTGCGCCCATCCCGACTGCGCACCAGTACCGTTGCGCGGTACCTTGGTACACTCGCAAATACTCCTGCGCCGGTATTGATATATCAAAGATTAAACTCTGCATAGCAAGCTCTGCGTCAATTTCACCCTATGTCTCTGGAACAGCCATTGTATCATGTGTGTTGTTACCGCTTAGTGTGACTCACGCTGACCTTGAGGTGTTACCTAAACCATGCAACGACAGACTTCATCGGCAGCTTTTTCAAGCCGCTTTAAAAGACTCTTTAACAAGCTGATGCACGGCTCGCGCACCTATACACCTAAGCAGATTGCACAGCGTATTGAGTTGCCTTTTAGCGGCTTTAATGCACCACAGTTAACTGTCAGCTGGGAAAATAATCTTAACTTTCAACACCTTTATAAATTGCCGCGCCATGCACTGTCTGGAGCTGTTCAAGACGATAAGACCCAAGCCCATACGATTCTTAATCATTTGATAAAAAAAGAAACTGATACGCAAAGTATTATTGATTTGCGTCACTATCACATGCCTATCATGCCTGAGCAGGCATGGGATGACCCAGAGTTTATGACTACACTTGTCGAAACTGGCAGCCCCTATGTGCGTTTGACTTTAAGCCCAAGCCCACAACCCATAGAGGTGTTGCTGTTGCCTAAACACAAGCAACTTTCGAATACTTTAGGCACCGCTTTAAAACTTGCTGGGGCCCAATGATGCCTGCGAAACCCTTCTGCAACTCCCCTGTGCTTGATTAAATGACCGCCTAATCTCAATTAACTGCAGTTAAACAGACCGCTGTTGCATCTCAGCAACAGCTGTATATAATGACAGTCACTGTATAAAACAACAGAGTCAGATTATGTCTAAGTTAACGAAACGTCAGTCAGAAATCTTAAGCTTTCTTAAGACTTGGATCGAAGAGAATGGTTACCCGCCGACTCGCGCAGAAATCGCTAAAGATTTAGGCTTCAGATCACCTAATGCTGCTGAAGATCACTTAAAAGCTTTGGCACGTAAAGGGGCCATTGAAATGATCCCCGGCGCATCACGGGGTATTAAAATTATTGAAACGCCCTCAGATGAACTGCCGTTCAATGAAGATGAGCTGCCAATTATCGGCCGCGTAGCAGCTGGCGAACCCATTTTAGCGCAACAACACATCGAAAATACCTGCCCTGTTAATCCAAGCTTTTTCAAACCCCGTGCCGATTATTTGCTGCAAGTGCGCGGCATGAGCATGCAAGATGTGGGTATTTTGGACGGTGACTTACTGGCTGTGCACATCACTCAAGAAGCCCGTAACGGTCAAATTGTGGTGGCACGTATCGATGACGAGGTTACGGTTAAGCGTTACCAGCGCAAAGGCGACACAGTCTGGCTGCTTGCAGAAAATCCTGACTTCGACCCCATTAAAGTGGATTTAAAAACTCAAGAACTGATCATTGAAGGTTTAAGTGTCGGTGTTATTCGCCGCTAAAGAGGTTTTATGTCTTATCAAATATCGCTTTTCGAGCCTCCGCTGAGTTCTTGTAACTCAACAATTGCGCCTTTATTCGAAGCACCGAAGGCATCACACGCAAAAGCGGCGGTAGACGAAACCGTATTCAGTGAAATCTCCTTGTCCGGGCGTTCGCAGCAATGCTTACACTTGCTAGCGCCTATCCTGCGCGAATTAAGTGAGGGGCATGACAATCGCTGGCTTACTTTAGTGTCGCCACCCAAGCAAATCACTACGCAGTGGTTGCGTGATGCTGGATTAAATCGTGAGCGTATATTGCTGTTGCGCCCCAGCGGTATCCAAAGCAGCCAAGAACTGGCTTGTGAAGCATTACGTTTAGGGTGCAGTCACACGGTCATCAGCTGGTTTAATCCTTTGCCTAAAGCAGCTCGCAGCCGCTTAATTGAAGCCGCTCAAGCAGGTGTCACGCAAGTTCTCAACATTCGGCAGTTTTCCAAAAGTTAGCATGCTGCGAATACAACAAGCCGCATCAAGCGTAGAGCTGATGCGGCTTGTTTATTGCGGCTAAATCACTTCTCTACTAAAAGCTTTTCCCAGGCTTTAGTTTCCTTCTTCGAAACACCACCCAAAACTTCAAGTGCTTGGCGTAAACGGAAGCGCGTTAAATCAGGACCTAATATGGTCATCGCATCCAACACCGAAACAGAACTGGATTGCCCAGTAATAGACGCAAACATTAACGGCATAATATCGCGCAGCTTCAGGTCGAGTAAGCCGCCGGTAGCATGGATACAGTTGGTAATCCCTTCCTTATCCCATTGACGCAAAGCTTCCAGCTTCCATAACACCAACTGCAATACTTGGCGGACTTGATCGGCATCCAGTTTTTTGTGTTTTAAAAGCTCAGGCGTAACCGCTACTCCACCGGTAAAGAAGAAGCCAGCTAAAGGTGTAATCTCACTGAAAGTTTCGACTCGGCCTTGCACCAAGGGTGCGATTTGCATCAGGTAGTCATCATTAAATGCCCACTTGCGCGCCGCATCGGCAAACTGCTCTACACTGAGCTCACGCAACCATTGACCATTGAGCCAAGATAGCTTTTCTACATCAAAAATCGGCCCACCTAAAGAAACCCTCTGAATATCGAAGTTCTCAATCATTTCTTCTAAAGAGAACTTTTCGCGCTCATCAGGCATTGACCAACCCATGCGTCCTAAATAGTTCAGCATCGCTTCTGGCAAGTACCCCATGCGCTCATAAAAAGTCACAGAGGTTGGATTTTTGCGCTTGGATAATTTGCTTTTATCTGGATTACGCAGCAGTGGCATATAACATAGTTTTGGCTGCTCCCAACCAAAGTACTCATACAGAGCAATCAGCTTAGGTGCAGACGGTAACCACTCCTCACCACGTAATACATGGGTAATTCCCATGAGATGGTCATCAACCACGTTGGCAAGGAAATAAGTAGGCAACCCATCGGTTTTGATCAGAATCTGCATGTCCATGCGGTCCCAACCAATTTCAACCTTACCGCGCAACATGTCATCAACCACACAAACACCTTCGGTGGGAACTTTCATACGAATGACATGGGATTCACCCGCTGCAACTCGACGTTGTGCCTCGCTAGGATCTAAGTGGGAGCACTTGCCATCGTAAGCTGGGGTTTGCTTAGCAGCCATCTGCTTGGCACGCACTGCATTAAGGTGTTCAGCACTGCAAAAACATGGGAAAGCATGACCTTGTTTAACCAATAAATCGGCATGCTCTTTATAAATATCGGCACGCTCACTTTGCCGGTAAGGACCATGGGGACCGCCGACATCGGGACCTTCATCCCATTCAATCCCTAACCAGCGTAATGCTTGGTAAATTTGCTCTTCAGATTCACGACTGGAACGCTCTTGGTCGGTGTCCTCAATGCGCAGAATAAACTGACCACCATGCTGACGGGCAAAGCACATATTAAATAAGGCAATATAAGCGGTACCAACATGCGGGTCGCCGGTTGGTGAGGGTGCAATACGGGTTCGTACAGTGGTCATTTAGTTCACTCTAAGTAAAAAGAATGGAAAAGGTAATGCAGTATCTTAGCAAACTCTAAGCGGTTCGCTCCAGCCGCGTGTTGCTGCGACTGAGCCAATGCAGCGATTAATCAGCTATTTCTAGCCGCTACAGCAATAGACTACATTTCTAATAAGCGTTGACGTAAACGCTGCACTTCATCACGTAATTGTGCTGCGGCTTCAAACTCAAGGTCACGGGCCAGTTGATACATTTGTTCTTCAAGCTGCTTGATCTTTTTAACCACCTCAGCAGGTGTACGCAGCTGCTGATCATACTCAGCAGCCTGCTCCGCTGCACGCGCTTGGGCTTTACGCTTGTTACTGCGCGCACCCGGCACCACAGCGCCTTCCATAATGTCTTGAACGCTTTTCTTCACCCCTACAGGAGTGATGTTGTGTTTTTCATTAAAGGCAATTTGCTTTTCACGGCGACGATTAGTTTCATCAATTGCTCTTTCCATTGAGCCGGTAATGCGATCCGCATAAAGAATCGCTTTACCATTCAGGTTGCGCGCAGCACGACCAATGGTTTGAATTAAAGAACGCTCTGAACGTAAAAAACCCTCTTTATCCGCATCTAAAATAGCCACAAGTGACACTTCTGGCATATCCAAGCCTTCACGCAGCAAGTTAATGCCCACCAGCACATCAAATACACCCATGCGCAGGTCACGAATAATCTCTACCCGCTCAACCGTGTCTATATCTGAGTGTAAATAACGGGCTTTCACCCCATGATCACCCAAGTACTCGGTCAGGTCTTCAGACATGCGTTTGGTTAAGGTGGTGACCAACACCCGCTCATCTTGGCTGATACGCGCACTGATTTGCGACAGTAAATCATCCACCTGGGTGAGCGCCGGGCGCACTTCTATTTCAGGATCAATTAAGCCGGTGGGTCGCACCACTTGTTCAACCACCTGCCCTGCGTGTTCTGCCTCATAGTTTCCCGGTGTTGCAGAGACAAATATGGTTTGCGGGCTGGCTGCCTCCCACTCGTCAAAGCGCATGGGTCGGTTATCTAAAGCCGATGGCAGACGAAAACCGTAATTGACCAAGTTTTCTTTACGGGAGCGGTCGCCCTTATACATAGCACCGATTTGTGGCACTGCTACGTGGGATTCATCAATAACCAGTAAGGCATTATCGGGTAAGTAATCATATAAAGTAGGAGGTGCTGCACCAGGTTCGCGGCCAGATAAGTAACGTGAGTAGTTCTCAATACCGTTGCAATACCCCAACTCTATAATCATTTCCAAATCAAAGCGGGTACGTTGTTCTAAACGCTGCGCCTCAACCAGTTGATCGTTATTGCGTAAATACTCTAAACGCTCGGCCAGTTCCACCTTGATGTTTTCAACAGCTTCCAAAAGTGTCTCGCGCGGGGTGACATAGTGAGACTTAGGATAAAAGGTAAAGCGAGGCAATCGGCCAATGACTTTTCCGGTCAATGGATCAAAGGCGCTGATATTTTCCACTTCATCATCAAAGAGTTCTACGCGAATGGCCTCGAAGTCTGATTCCGCTGGGTACACATCAATCACATCGCCGCGCACCCGAAACGTTGCACGTGAAAAGTCCACTTCATTACGGGTGTATTGCAAATCAGCTAAGCGTGCCAATAAGGTGCGTTGATCAATGCGGTCACCACGATCAAGGTGCACCACCATTTTTAAATAGCTTTCTGGACTACCTAAGCCATAAATACAAGATACTGTGGCAACAATGATGACGTCTGGGCGCTCAAGCAGTGCTTTGGTTGCCGATAGACGCATTTGCTCAATATGGTCATTGATGGATGCATCTTTTTCAATGAATGTATCAGAAGCGGCCACATAGGCTTCCGGCTGGTAATAGTCATAATACGAAACAAAATACTCAACAGCGTTGTTTGGAAAAAACTCTTTAAACTCGCCATACAACTGTGCAGCAAGGGTTTTGTTTGGAGCAAGTACGATTGTGGGACGCTGCACCTGCTGAATAACATTGGCTATGCTAAAGGTTTTTCCAGAGCCTGTTACACCGTGAAGTGTCTGGTGCGACAGCCCTGCCTCAAGCCCTGACACCAGCTTTTTAATGGCTTCTGGCTGATCACCGGCGGGTTGAAATTGTGTGACAAGCTCAAAGCGCGACATGTAAACCTCTAATAACCAGCGGTATAACACCGCAAGAAAAAACATTAAACAAAACTGCGAAAACTGACCTAGCCACTTATAATACCTGTGGATTCGCGCTGCGTCTCGACGCAGTGTCTGTTAAACTAAATCTTCAAACCCATTATTAACGAGCCCGTACAACATGAGTCTGTTTTCTGCCGTCGAAATGGCGCCACGTGACCCTATCCTGGGTCTAAACGAAGCTTTTAACGCTGACACCCGCCCGCAAAAAGTCAACCTTGGGGTTGGTGTGTATTTTAACGAAGCTGGAGAAATCCCACTTCTTAAAGCCGTCGAACTCACTGAGAAAGCTCGCGCTGAGGCACAAGCCCCACGCGGTTATCTGCCCATTGATGGGGTGAGCTCATACGATACTGCGGTGCAAAAGCTGTTATTTGGTGCTGACTCAGAAATCATTAAATCAGGCCGCATTGTGACCAGCCAAGCCATTGGTGGTACGGGTGCTTTAAAAATCGGTGCCGACTATCTAAAACGCTTGTTGCCTAATGCTGTCGTGGCAATTAGCGATCCAAGCTGGCAAAACCACCGTGCACTCTTTGAAGCAGCTGAGTTTCCTGTACAAAACTACCGTTACTATGACCCGGCCAAACAAGGTGTGGATATTGACGGTATGCTTGAAGACTTACGTCAGTTGCCGCAACAGTCCATCGTTGTTTTACATGCGTGCTGCCATAACCCAACGGGTGTTGATCTCAGCCTTGATCAATGGCGTTTGGTAATTGATGCTCTGAAAGACTGTAACCATGTGCCCTTTTTGGATATTGCTTACCAAGGGTTTGCTGAAGGTATTGATGAAGACGCTGCTGCAGTACGTTTATTTGCTGATTCTGGCATGCCGTTTTTTGTCTCCAGCTCTTTCTCGAAGTCTTTCTCACTGTATGGCGAGCGTGTCGGTGCCTTGACCATTGTTGCTGACAACCCAGAAGAAGCTGAACGTGTTCTTTCACAGCTTAAGCTGGTGATTCGTACCAACTACTCTAACCCGCCAACCCATGGCGCAACTGTCGTCGGTACAGTGCTTAACACTCCTGAGCTGAATGACTTGTGGCAACAAGAGTTAGGCGAAATGCGCGAGCGTATTTTGCTGATGCGTAAATTGATGGTGGAACAATTGGCCGCCAAAGGCGCGAAAAGAGACTTCAGTTTTGTCGCTGAGCAGCGCGGCATGTTCTCTTATACTGGGCTGACTAAAGAACAGGTTGAGCGCCTGCGTGATGAGTTCGCCATTTACGCCGTATCCAGCGGACGTATTTGCGTAGCAGCACTGAATTTAAATAACATCGATGCAGTGACAGATGCCATTGTGCAGGTGTTGTAAGACAGTTGCTCTATAAACACTGAGCATTGATTTGATTGTTTTCAAATTCAGTGGCTTGGCTCTATTATCAGTTGCAGTTACGTAAAGACGCCGCAAGTACATCCCTGTAGGCTCCTTACCGCCATCCATGGCGGTAGAGGCTTTACTGCACTGCAACTGATACAGTCTGCTAGCTTTTGCAGGGGCTGCTAAGCATTGACTTCAGTTACCAGTCGATTAGCCATATATTAACGACTTGCTTCTGCTCTTGAGACGTACATTAGAATCTGCAAACACTGTCAATGATTAAAGCACGCTGCGCTGGGTGTGTGGCAAGCGAAGCCATGGATGGCGCAGCGCCCGAATTGAGCTCAGGATGAGCTCATTGAGGGAAAAATACACCAGTGCAGCGGGCACCACACATAACACTCATTCAATTGCTTTTAAGCTTGGCATTAATTTCAGGCTCAATTATTCAGCTGTAAACTTTGTTGCCGCTGCTGATCAATCTGCCCATCTTTTAGACATAAAGTTTCATGAGCAAACACGTGCACATCCTCAATGTCATGGGTGATTAAAATCAACGGCACCGCTAAACGCTCTTGCAGCTCGCGCAGTTCTTTACGCATATGTGCTCGCAAGTCCGGATCAAGTGCAGAAAAAGGCTCGTCCAATAACAAAGCTCGCGGCTCTGTGACTAAGGCTCGGGCTAACGCAGTGCGCTGTCGCTGACCTCCGGAAAGCTCATGGGGGCGCTGATGCTGCACAGACTCCAAACCAAAATTATCTAACCAGTAATCAACAGCTTTATGGGTGATTTTAGTGCTTGGATTGAATAAACCACGACGCACACTAAAAGCAATATTTTGCCTGACTGTTAAATGGGGAAAAAGCGCATAATTTTGAAATAAAAACGCCACTTCACGCTGTTGCGGGGTTAAGTTAATGCGTTGCTGATGATCAAATAAACTGCGTCCCGCCAGCTTGATATAACCACTATCAGGCTTGAGCAGCCCAGCCATCATCCGTAGCAATAAACTTTTACCAGCACCTGAAGGTCCTAGGATCACTAAGCGTTCGGCGGACGATGCATAGTTTAAATTCAGCTCAAAGCTCTGTTTTCCAGAGCGCATCACTTTATTCACATCAAATTCTAAAAACATCGGTCTAGCGGACTCGCTCATTGACTCGGCCTGGCGCTAAGCGGCTGGCACTGAGCAGCACCACAACACAAACAATGGAAGTAATCACCACCAGCATATTGGCCGTGTCGTCCTGACCTGCCTGCACGGCCTCATACACAGCAATGGATAGGGTTTGAGTTTTACCGAGAATACTACCGGCCACCATTAAAGTAGCACCAAACTCTCCCAATGCCCGAGCAAAAGCCAAGAGTACACCCGCTAATATACCGCGCCAGGCTAAAGGTAAAGTCACTCGAAAGAACACCGCCAGCTCAGACACACCCAGCACCCGAGCGGCTTGTTCTAGCTCGCTGTCCACTGCCTCAAAAGCCGCGCGGGCGGGCTTAAACACCAATGGAAAAGCCACCACAGTGGCAGCAATCACCGCCCCTTGCCAAGTGAAGATCAGGTTAATACCAAAACTATCATGTAACCACGCACCAAAAGTACTTCTGCGGCCCACCAGCACCAGTAAGTAGTAACCCAATACTGTGGGCGGCATCACCATGGGTAGAGTGAGTAAAGTGTCCAGCAGATCGCGTCCAGGGAAGCGTGTGCGAGCCAGAAAAAAACCCATACCAACACCCAACACTATATTCAGCGCTGTTGCCCACCCTGCCACTTTTAGTGACAAGCCCAACGCAACCCAAACTGCATCCATTACTCTGTGGTTCCTTAGGGCTTACTAAAGCCATACTTGCTTAACACAGCCTGACTTTCCTCACCAAGAGTGAAGTCTATAAACTGTTGGCTGAGCTGCTTACTGCTGCCCTCTTGAGTCACCGCGATTGGATAACTCACAGTGCTGTCTAAAGGCACAGTAAATTGAACTTTAACCTTATCAGCCATAAGCGCTGCATCAGTTGCATAAACAAAGCCGGCATCTACTTCGTCACGGGCAACATAATCCAATGATTGACGCACATGTTGTGTGTTGATGATTTTATCTGCAAGCACCGTCCAAAGCTCATGGGCAACCAATGCCTGCTTGCTGTAACGCCCTACTGGTACGCTGTCTGGATTGCTTATCGCTAAGCGCTGCAACGCATCTTGTTGTAAATCACTGAGCCCGTTGAGTTGTAGCTTGCTTTGCTGAGGGGTAATCACCACTACGGTGTTTTGCACAAAGTCTTGACGACTACCTTCTGCCAGCAAACCCTGTTCTTGTGCTTTATCCATAGTGACTTGGTCGGCAGATGCAAACACATCAACAGGTGCTCCTTTAGCAATTTGCTGTAATAGAGCACCCGAGCCTGCAAAATTTAGCAATACCTTGTGTTCTGGATATTGTTTCTCAAAGTTCTCAGCTATTTCCTTAAAGGCATTCGTCAAGCTGGCAGCAGCAGACACAGTAATTTCCGCAGCAAAAGCACTGCTTGATGCAGCAAGCAATGTCATTGCAACGAGCTTTTTAAAACTGAACTTAAGCATTTCTGACCCACCACAGTTTCGTTATATACGGCAGACTATAACGCTTAATAAATAAGTTGGGTAGAATGCTTTTAAGTTAAGCTGCATTAAGCCAATCTTCCCCCGCTTAACAACGGGGCTGAGGATGACTAAGTTGTATTGCTCGATAAATTTAGTTAAGCAAACTGGCGAATGGCCAAAAGCGTAATTGATCACCCACTTCGCAAGTGCTGTGCTCCGGCAGCTCAAGCAAACCATGGGCTTGAGTCGCACTGCGCAACACCCCTGAGCACTGGTTATCCAGTTTTTCTGCACAGCCATTGACCAGTGCTACACGAATAAACTCACGACGCACACCAGGCTTTGCCACCGCAAAATTGACCGGCACCACAAAGCTCTGTGCGCTTGGGTCTGCGACACCCATGCGAGTCAGAATATAAGGTCGAGCTAACAGCAAAAAGGTCACCAGGCTTGATGTCGGATTACCCGGCAAACCAATCACTGGCACACCTTGGTAGCGACCTAAAGTAAAAGGTTTACCGGGTTTTAAAGCCAGCTTCCAGAAGTCCAGTTCCCCTTCCTCGCGAATCACTTGCCCCAGATAATCGGCCTCACCAACCGAAACACCACCACTGCTAATCAGTAAGTCCACATCTTGCATCTGTGCTAGGCGTTCGCGGGTCAACTGAGCATCGTCAGGCAAAATACCCATATCGAGCACACTGCAATTTAAGCGCTGTAAGCTTTGGATCAGCATAGTGCGATTGCTGTTATAAATTTGCCCTGGTGCCAAAGGCTGTCCTGGCTCAACCAACTCATCTCCAGTGGAGACCACAGCTACACGCAATTGACGATGTACTTTAACTTGAGCGGCCCCCATGCTGGCAGCCATTGCTAACTCAATGGGGCCTAAGCGAATTCCTGCTGGCAGTATTTCATCACCGGGTAATGCTTCCTGTCCCTTAGCTCGTACAAATTTAGCTGCTGGCACTGTTTGGCTAAAACGCACACTGCCGTCATCCAGCACTTCAGTGTTCTCTTGCATTTCTACCGCATCAGCACCTTCTGGCATTGGCGCACCAGTAAATATGCGTGCACAAGTTCCCTGCTGCAGGGGTTCTGGATCCTGCCCCGCAAAGATTTTTTGACTGACCGACAACGTGTGCCCCGCCTGCACTTCATTGCTGCGCACTGCATAGCCATCCATTGCGCTGTTAGGCCAAGGTGGCATCGCAAACTGAGCCAATAATGGCTTAGCCAAAACATGATTTTCTGCCTGTTCTAAGGCCAGTTCTTGCACAGATAATGGAGCCGCTGACTGCGCCCGCTCGAGCAAAATTTGCAGCGCCGCATCGACATTCATCAAACTCATATTAACCGCGCCCTGTGCATGCCGTCTTTTGATTTAAATGCGCAACGAAATTACAAGGCGTGTGGCGAGAGTCCAACTGCTCTAACAAAATGCCTTCCCAAGCGGTGCGGCATGCATTAGTGGAGCCTGGCATGCAGCAAACTAAGGTGTTGTTCGATAAGCCAGCCAAAGCACGCGATTGAATGGTTGAAGAGCCAATTTCACCATAAGAAATCTGTCTGAACAGCTCGCCAAAGCCTTCCACTTCGCGATCAAACAAGCAACTGACCGCTTCTGGAGTGCTGTCACGATCAGTAAAACCTGTACCCCCGGTAATTAAAACCACTTGCACAGCATCACTGGCAATCCAGTTCGCCACCTGCGCACGGATTTGGTATAAGTTGTCTTTTAGCATTAAACGTTCAACAACGTTATGTCCGGCATCGTTCAATTGTTCAAACAGGTATTGCCCTGAAGTGTCAGTATCCGTTGTGCGTGTATCGCTCACAGTTAATACTGCAACATTTAAAGGGACAAATTGACTACTTGCGTGACTCATGTGATTACCTTGCTAAATGAATTTAGGCCAATCATATACCACAAAATATCTTAACAAATGAGCTTTGCATGGCAAACCACCCCTTATTTTCCAATTGCTCCATTGTTCTACTCGCCGGTGGTCGCGGACAGCGTATGGGCGGACAAGACAAAGGTTGGGTTACTTGGCAAGATCAAGCTCTGATTGAGCATATGCATGCTGTGGTACGTCCATTAACCGATGACCTGATCATCTCCTGCAACCGCAACCATGAGCGCTACCAGCCCCTTGCCGATCAGCTGGTCAGTGATCCTAATCAAGACTTCAGCGGCCCCTTAATTGGTATCCTTAGCGCCCTAAAAGTCGCACGCCACTCACACTTGATAGTGTTACCTTGTGATGCACCACGTATCGACCGCAGTTTACTTGCGCAGCTTTATGCACAAGCCTGCGAACGCCCGGTACTCTTAAAGCACCAAGGTTATTGGCAGCCATTATTCAGTATTATTCCCAGAGGACAGCTTAGCGCTTTACGAGAATTATGGGAGGCTGGCGAACGCAGCCCTAAACATGCTTTATTACAGTTAAACCCTATTGCTATTCACTGCGCCGATGACGAACAGCGTCTGGCTAACTTCAATGAGCCCAGTGTTTTACAGCAACCGCTATTAATTGAGGACAGACAATGCTGACCCACCTTGACGAACATGGCCGCGCTAATATGGTCGATGTCACCGACAAAGCCACTACACAGCGTGAAGCCACGGCAGAAGCCTGGGTACGCATGCAACCTAGCACTTTAAATATGATTGTTGATGGGCAGCATCCTAAAGGGGATGTATTTGCCGTTGCTCGCATTGCAGGCATCCAAGCCGCCAAGCGCACCCATGAACTGATTCCGCTGTGTCATCCATTACTCTTAACCAGTATTAAAGTGCACCTAACTGCCCATGCCCCCGATCAAGTCCAGATCACAGCCACCTGCAAACTATCTGGACAAACTGGCGTTGAGATGGAGGCGTTAACCGCTGCTAGTCTTGCTGCATTAACTATCTATGACATGTGTAAAGCTGTGGACCCGGGCATGGTTATTGAACGCACCCAGTTATTGGAAAAGCTCGGCGGCAAGTCTGGACATTACCAACTGGATAACGCTCAGCCATCGGCAAAAATTGGAGGTTAATCATGTTAAATGTACAGTTTCTAGCCCGTTATCGTGAAGAACTTGGTTGCGATTCAGAGCAACTACCGTGGCAAGATCAGTGGCAAACCATTGATGATGTGCGCCAATTTTTGGCTGCGCGCGATGGCGTTTGGAGTATCCTCAATGACCCCCGCATAATGTGTGCACGCAACCAAGATGTGTGTTCATTGCAAGAACCTATTGCCGCAAGGGACGAGCTCGCCCTATTCCCTATGGTAACTGGAGGTTAAGCCCCATGAGTATTCGTGTGCAAACTGCACCTTTTGACCCAGGCGCCGAATTGAATGCAGTGCATGCTGGGGAGCTGAGTACAGGTGCAGTGGTCACCTTTACTGGTTATGTGCGCGATATTAATCAAGATGAAGAGATCCAAGAACTGTTTCTTGAGCATTACCCAGGCATGACCGAAAAAGCCCTGGGAAAAATCCGTGATGAAGCCATGCAGCGCTGGCCACTGATTGATGCACATATTTTACACCGTGTTGGCCCGTTATCTTTAGCTGACCCCATTGTCTTTGTAGCGACCTCCAGTATGCACCGTGAGGCCGCTTTTGCAGCCTGCGAGTTTATTATGGATTATTTAAAAACTCGCGCCCCCTTTTGGAAAAAAGAACACACTGCAACAGGCTCACACTGGGTGGAAGGTCGCGACAGCGATACACTTGCCGCCTCACGCTGGGATACAGCTCATAAGGAAAGTCGATAATGTCTGTCTGCGAACTGGGCAATTTACATAGCATTGAACAAGCCATCAGTGCTTTAACCGACACCCTAAAGCAGCAAACCACCAGGCAAAGCATAACGCTGCAAGACGCACACCAACATATTTTAGCTCAATCAATATATGCGCAAGTGGATGTGCCACAGTGGGATAATAGCGCTATGGATGGTTACGCATTACGTGCTAATGATTTGCAAAACACCGATCGCTTACCTCTCGCTGGTCGTATTGCTGCAGGTGATCAACCGGAACAAAAACTAGCAACGGGCCAGTGTATGCACATTCTCACCGGTGCACCGGTACCTTTAGGCGCAGATACTGTAGTTCCACAAGAAAACTGCAACATTAGCAGCGATAGCATCCAATTTAAGCGTTATCAAGCCGGTGGCAATATCCGCCGTCGCGGTGAAGAAATTCAACAAGGTCAGCTGTTATTGAAAACCGGCACTCGACTGCGCGCCCAAGAAATCGGCTTGCTGGCCAGTCAAGGTATTGCCTCTGTCGAGGTCTATACCCCTTTACGCATTGGTTTAATTAGCAGCGGCAATGAACTTGCTGAACTAGGCCAACCGCTTAAAGCAGGACAGATCTATGACATTAACAGCCATAGTCTCAAGGCTTTATTTACCGGTTTAGGTTTTCAGGTAACGCACTATGCAAAAATGCCTGACGACCTGCAACAAAATATCGAAAGTCTTAGCCAAGCTTGTAGCGAACAAGATATTTTAATCAGCAGCGGCGGCGTTTCTGTGGGTGAAGAAGATCACCTTAAACATGCCGTAAGCACACTGGGACAACTGAACCTTTGGCGAGTGGCCATTCAACCTGGCAAACCTTTAGCTTTTGGCACAATTGGCAATACCCCTTGGATAGGTTTACCAGGCAATCCCGCTGCAGCATTAATTACCGCACTCATTATTGCTCGTCCAGCGCTACTAAAAGCTCAAGGCGCTAGTGACTATAAGCAACAAAGTGTATCCATTCCGGCACTGTTTGACTGGCAAAAAGCACGCCCCCGCCAACAATATTTGCACGCTCGCCTCATTGCCCAAGAAAACGGCCAACTGCACGTGGATATCCACCCTAAACAAAGCTCAGCAATGCTGATCGCTGCCAGCTGGGCCGATGGTTTAGTCGAAATCAAGCCCAATACTTGCGTAGCAAAAGGTGATTTAGTGTCCTTTATTCCTTACGCCAGCCTATTAAGCTGAGTAAAAACAAGTGATTAAACTGCTGTAGTGCTACTCAAAAACAACACACTACACAGCTCAGTCCTGGTTAATTTACAACAACAATTAATGATTAAAGGCAAAATGAGTAAGCTCACCAAACAAGACTTTCAAAACCTTTCTGATTTTCGCTTTCGCCTTAGAGCTTTTCAGCGGCAAAGCGATGAAATATGTAAAAGCCATGGCGTAACCCCGCTACAATATTTGCTTTTACTGCATTTGAAAGGGTTTAAAGACCGTGAATGGGCCACCATTAGTGAACTATCGGAACGATTGCAATCTAAGCATCACGCCACTGTGATGTTAATTGATCGCTGCTGCGAGCTGGGTTTAGTGGAGCGCCGCGAATCCACCCAAGACAGACGTTTTATCGAAATACATCTTTTAAGCAAAGGTGAGCAGCTGGTTGAAGCCATTGCTTGGCAGCACCGTCCCGAACTCAATCATTTACAACAAGATTTCCCCACCCATACTGATGCTGCGGAATCTAATGTTAAGGATGGTGACCAAATTATTGTGGGAGGTTTTATAAAAGACAGCCAATAATCACACTTGAAGCTTTAAAAATAGCTGTTACTTCACTGCCTTCTGCTAGCTTCAGATGTTCAGCACTGTCATTGGTCACGACTACTGCCAAAGTGCTATCTGCAACAGTGATGATGACCTCTGTGTTTACTGCCCCCGGTTGAACACGCAACACCGTGCCTGTTAATTGATTACGTGCCGAAAAGCGCACTTCTGTAGCATCATTGAGTAAAATAATGGAGTTGGCTTGTATCAGCACAAAAATTTCACTGCCTTCTTGCAAGCCTAATTCACGCGTACTTTCACTGGTCACATTCGCAATGATTGTTTGCCCACCAGCAATTACAACCTCAACACTGTCATTGGTAACACCCTGCTTAACTGCTTTTACTACGCCAAAAAACTGATTACGGACACTGGTTTTCATGAATAGTCTCTTTAAAACAGGTAAATCATCAATAATATTGCCAGTTTCTTGACTCAGCTCTTGCACAAAACGCTGATGAACCGCCTCAATGCGTTTAAAATTACTAATCAACTGCTGACCGCGCTCAGTTAAAGTCGTTGAGCCGCCCCCTTTACCCCCAGTGACGCGATGCAATAAAGGTTCGCCAGCCAGATTATTCATATGATTCACTGCGTCCCAAGCCGCCTTATAACTCATTTTCATGGATTTTGCTGCTTGTGATATTGAACCCAGCTCAGCGATTTTAGAGAGTAAATGGATACGCCCATGGCCGCCAATGCTTTCATCACCGGCAGTAATCCAAATCTGTCCTTGTAATCCAAACTCTGTATGTTTAGCCATAGCTAACCCCTTTTGACTACTCTCTTAATATCTAACCGACACAATAACTCAAGAGCCTGTTGCAGCTTAAACCGCAAGCACCACACAAAAACCCACTCGATTTTCTACAGTAAATACACTTTAGTGCGCGGGCGGTGTCCAGCTTAAAAATGCCCAACGCAAAGGCTCACCGCCCTGCTGAGCATACTCAGGATCACGCTGATACCATTGGGTCAGCTTATTTTTATCGTCATCACTCAATTCACCAAAGCTCGCGCTGACTTTCTCAATAAACTCGCTCAGATGAGTGCTACCGGCCAAACGATTGCGTAATTCAATATAATCAACTGTTGGATAGATATTGCGTTGGTAGAGTAAATTAATGATGTACATATGGTCGGGAAAGCTGCGGTCTTCTCGGCCAAGCAGTTCTTCAATTTCACGACTGCCAAAACGCCCGCCCACCAGCTGAGTCATATAGACTTTTTTACGTGCATGCTGATTCACCTTCGTCAGCGCATCATCCATATCTGCGACAATACTGGCACGGGAGACAATGGCAATATCAGCCACTGGCAGCTTATGCCAATCGTCATCCCAAGATGCCAATACTGGCTGCACATTGTCTAACTGCAGCTCGCCGGCATTTTGCATCATGGCATCAAGCATGCCTTGACTATAATCCAGGCCATACACTTGTTTTACTCTTGGCGCTAGAGCTAAAGCAATAGTGCCAGCACCACAACCTATATCCAGCACAGTGTCTTCAACGCTGCATTCAACTTTACTAACAAATGCTCTGCGATAGGCACTGTCCAAAGCAGAAAGACGCATATTGGCGGCTTTACTGTCCCAGTCTGCTGGGGTTTTAAATTTGCGCCCGCTGCGCGCTAAATGATCACGATATAACTGAGCAAAATCTATATTTTTAAGCATGAATCGCTTTCTCTTTAATTCGATGAACAGCATAACGGCTGAACATGATGGCATGCATTTAAGTGCACTGAATAATGCCTGATTTCTACAGCTTTATCTCACAAGGTTAATGAGCCGCACCCTACCCGCTGATTACTTACTAGGGTGCAGATTCAGGTTTAAGGTGAGCGAGGATGCTTAAACCCATCTGTATGATGGTTTAAATAAACAGGCAATCTTGTGGCGTGCGCCAGCAATGGTTTTATTTTTGTCGTGGTATAAATATTTTTTCAGCGACTTAAAGATTAGTTTAGTTAATACTCGCCAGTCACTGTTTAATAGCGCTGCGCTCTAAGGGTAAAGTTTGCGCCAGCCCAGCAGAGAACTGCCGCCAGCCGTCTAGGTACTTTTCACTGACGAGGGTTAACACCGGTATTTCCGCACTAATTAACTGAGCAAACTCTTCATAGAGTCCACGCCCCTGGGTTTCGCCATAACCAAAACGATTAACAAAAACCAAATCAGGCTGTTCTATCAAAGCTCGACGCAACACTTGCCCTGCTTCGGCTAAACCGCCCATATCCAAACTGCAGCCTCGTGAGTCTCGGCCTAAGTGTTGCGAAATAATAAAAGTTTCACCGGTGTGTAAATCACGCAACTGCATAGGCAGTATGCCTTGTGGGTCTTTACCTTGCTGAGTGACCAAGCCGCGTATGCGCCAGCCTTGCTGTTGCTGTTCTGCCAGTATCTGAGAAAGCAACTCATCACCCTCACCGGCACCTGAATGAATCACTGCTGCGACAGCTAATTGCTGCATACACCGACCTTTTAATTTTTTAAAAACTTAGCCATAACTTCGATTCAGAGCAGTAAAATTAAACGCACCAAGTTACCTCAGGCTTTCATCAAGTCACTGCCCTACAATCGACTAATTGAGCTCATTCTCCACTACCCATACTGCCGCCTCGGTGCGTGAGCGCCTCCCCCTGGGACTCGCAACTCAACCCATTGAGTCACGCTATGGTTACCATATTGTGGTGGTTGAACAGCGCATTGAAGGCAAGCTAGTTCCTTACCATATGGTTAAAGAACGTATTGCCGCTCAGTTGAGCCAACGGGTTTGGCAAAAAAGTGTTGCTCAATATCTACAAATGTTAGTTGGAGAGGCTACAATCGAGGGCATCACATTGCAGGGCGCGGCCTCGCCGCTCGTGCAGTAAATAGCGTTAGGAGTGTCGTCATGTCTGCAGAACTGATTGATGGATTTGGTCGAAAAATAGATTACGTGCGTTTATCGGTAACCGATCGCTGTGATTTTCGCTGCATCTATTGCATGGCTGAAGACATGACGTTCCTACCCCGACAACGTATTTTAACCTTAGAAGAACTTTACCGTAGCGCTGAAATATTTGTTGCCAATGGTGTCCGAAAAATACGCTTAACAGGCGGTGAACCTTTAACTCGCAAAGGCATTATCAGTCTATGTGAAAACATTAGCCGCTTACCTGGTCTAAATGAGTTAGTGATGACCACTAATGGATCACAGCTGACTAAGTATGCGCAGCAACTGGCCGATGCTGGGGTTAAACGCCTTAATATCAGCTTAGACTCACTGTGCCCTGATAAATTTAAAGCCATGACCCGTATTGGTGATTTGCAACAGGTTTTAGAGGGTATTCAAGCTGCCCGCGAGGCAGGTTTTGAACGTCTTAAAATCAACAGCGTCATCATCCAAGGACAAAACGATGAAGAAGTTCTTCCCTTGACGCACTTTGCTGTTGAAAATGGTTTAGATATCACTTTCATTGAGGAAATGCCGCTGGGTCATGTGGGCCGAAAACGGGAGCTTTTTACCAGCGACCAAGTACGTGACTGCATAGCTGAGCGTTATCCTTTACTTGAGAGCACCGAAAGCAGCGGCGGCCCCGCACGCTATATGCGCTTAAAAGACTACGCAAATACCCGTATAGGTTTTATCTCACCGCACAGCCACAACTTTTGCAGCACCTGTAACCGTGTGCGCATTACCGTTGAGGGTAAGCTTTTATTGTGCTTAGGCAACGAACACTCGCTCGACCTGCTCGCACTATTACGGCGCTATCCACTTAGCAATGAGCCCGTCTTAGCGCGCATTCGCCAAGCACTTAATAACAAGCCTGAACAGCACCACTTCAGTAGCGATGGTGATGTGCAAATTGTGCGCTTTATGAACGCCACAGGCGGCTAACTTTTCATTTCGATGATTTAAAAACATTTAGAGAACAGCTATGACGATTTCAAGCTTTGATGACCTATTACAGGCGGCAGTTTCACAACCAGAGCCGCAACTTTTGCTCTTTGTATTCACTAAAGCAGAACTACCCGAAGATGCTACTCAAGAAGAAAAGAGCAATTTTGAAAAAGGCATGGGTGGTGCGTTAACCCCCGTAGTCTGTGTTGATAAAAGCCCTACAGAAATCAGTAGTTTTACTGCCCTTGTTGAAGAATCAAAGAAAACCGGTCAAGACTGGGATGTGGTATTTGTCAGCAGCATGTCCGGACAAGCCGGCATTGCCCCCAACTCTGATCAAGCGGAACAGCCGTTACAAATGATGGTACAAGCTATTCAAGCGGGTGGTATTAGTCACTTTTTAGCCTTTAGTCAGTCCGGTGAGATTTTACAGATCAGCTAGCAGCCAATAGTTACAACTAATGCGAACCATCAGAGCTTATCAAATACTCAGCTGCTGCTGAGAAAATCATCATTCAAATAAAAACGGGGCTATCAAGCCCCGTTTTTTGTCCAGTTTAAGCTAGCTATCTAAGCGCCGAATACGTACCGGTAAGCCCTGACGAACACTGGCACCACTAACGCTTTCCAGCCAAGTGGCCATCACATCACGGGTGGGGTCGGCAAAGCCCAAGTCATTTAAATTAACCCCCGCACCTATCCAAGCTAAGGCCGGTGTGGCTTCACCATCCACCTGATGCTCACTGGCACCCAGTTCACGGTGTCCATAGCCGTGTTCAATGCCTAAAGCGCCAGGCTTAACCCCGTTACTCACTAAAGCTAAACCAATCACCTTGCCGCCTGGGCTTTCAATGCTGATGGTATCACCATGCTGCACCCCAGCCCGTTGTGCATCAAGATGATTAATCAACACCGGGTTATAAGGTTTGATCATCCGTAATCGTTCCAGTCCTGCTGAATAGGAGTTCATGATGTTGGACTTAAAGGAGAATGCCAGTAATGGCCATTCTTCCTTGGAGTAGATTTCACGCATGGGGGTGCCATCATGGAATTTAGCCTCTTGGAACTGCGGCGTACCCACTAAGCGTTGGCCCGTGTAACTGTCAATGGCCGTACCCACCTGCTCATTGTAAATGCACAGTGTAGGTGTCCAAGCATGCCGATGATGCTTGCCCACATAGGCTTGATCATACTCCTCATAACGGCCACCACGGGCATACATATAAGCCACAGGACCTTGCTCTTCTGGCTTTAGGGTGCTTTGTAGTTTAGGCACTAAACGCTCAACTCCACCATGCTCAATATCGCTTGGCGTAGCTGCTGGCAAAGGCTGCCCTAAGAAAGCAATATTGGCCGCTGCGCGCAAATAAAAGTCTTCAGCTTTATTCAGTGGATGCAGGTTCCCTTCATGGTCAGGAATGGCCTTGTCACCAAAGCCGGGCAAACCGAGGCGTTTGGAAACCGCAATTAAGAAGCTGTCCATACTGACGGGTTCACCCTCAGCCGTTTTTTGCTGGCGGGGTTCAACCACCGGCCAACACGCAGTGGTCATTTTCGTGGTGGTGCCATTCCATGCGCCGGTAAAGCCCCAAACCTCATACATCACTGAATCCGGCACCAGATAGTCCGCATAGCGGCTGGTTTCATTAATAAAACCATCCACCGCCACATAGAGCCCTAAACGCTTAGGGTCTTTAATGCGCTCGCCAATGATATTGGCCAAGCCTGCCTGCCCATACATGGGGTTGGCCATACAACCAATCACTGCTTTTAACGGGTACGGATAGCCATCTAAACCGGATGCAATATGCTCGGTGAGCACCGGCGGTGCCAACACACGCCAAGGCGCGCGAGATGGATACGGCGACTCTCCGGCAGCTACTTTACGCTGGTACTCGGATGACTTCTCATAGGGAAAGCGCGAGCGTGATAAAAACACCCCCTTGGGTCCACGCTTACCTGGAAAGCCATCTAAATCATAACGTGGACCTTTACCCACGCCATTAAAACGACCCGGTGCTTTAATCACACCGCCTTTTTGGTTAAAGCTGCCCACAAGAACATTGAGCATGGTGATTCCAAATGCCGCATAGAAACCACTGCCCGACATCATGCCACCATGGCAGGCAGCCGCTGAATGTCGACCATGCTTAGCAAAGGTACTGGCCAACTTAACCAGCGTGTCCTTGGCGATACCACAGTGCTCGGCGTACTCATCGAGACTGTATTCATTGGCTTTTTCACGCAGTTTGCTGAGACTGCTTTTAACCTGAATTTTACCCTGTGGCGTTTCAACCTCTTGCTCCACGAAAAGCTGAGCCTGTGTTGTGTCACTTGCTGCGACCAACTCACCCTGCGGGTTGAGTACCATCACCTGATCAGCATCGCTGTCTGGCTCGGCTAAACCTAAATCAGAGCGACGTAAGAAATAGCCTGCGCGTGGGTGATCATCGCTTTCAATTACCAAGTGGGTCGCATTGGTATGCCCGGCCTCACCGTTTTGTTCGGCAGCAGTCTGAGTCGGGTATGATAGGAAGTCCGCTGCATAGCCGTCATTGGCTAATAACCATTGAATTAAAGCCATGGCCAGCGCCGTATCAGTACCAGGCAAAATTGGCACCCAGCGGTTACGCTCGGCACTGGCATGGGATGCAGCCGCATTCAGTACTGGATCAATCACCACATATTCTAAATCACCGTGAGCCCGTGCTTCTGCCAATAAACGGGCTTGACGTTTAAAAGGGTTACCAGCCTGACTGGGCGCAGTCCCAATAAACAAAGCAAAACGAGTGTTTTTAAAATCTGGTTTACTGTGTGCGTTGTTCTGTAAGTCATTTAGCACAGCACCTGAACCCATACGGAAGGCTACTCCGCAGTAGGAACCGTGGGCACCAAAGTTACGGGTTCCAAAGGCATTAAAGGTAAAACGTCTGAGCAATGCTGAGCGGCCATAGTCTGTGGCATCCATGACCAACAACTGGTTGGCCACAGGGCCATATTCTGGGTTATCTGGATCAATGAGCGTATCGTGGTCATGCAACTCACGGAGACCTTGCACATGCCCTTCACCAAACAAATCTCCGCCTTCACAAACCTCTTCAACCAGTTGCTCAAAGGAGATTTTCTGCCACTTGCGCTCACCACGTTTACCCACTCGTTTTAAGCAGTGGGTCAGTCGATATGGACTGTTCATTTGCTCAATCATCGCATTACCGCGAGCACAGGCGGTTGAACGGCCAGCCAGCCCTTGCTCAGCAAAACCACTGACGCTACGCAAAGCATCCACCACTGGCTTTTTCTGTGGCAAATGTGGATCACCGGATAACGGGTGATAGGGATTACCGGACACTCGTAACACTTGCTCGCTATTATTGTCCACCCGTACCCGTACACCACATAAAGTGGTACAGCCATAGCACACGGTAAAAGCAGTGCGCTGATTAGGGTTTAAAGTCAGCTGACCGGTTTGACTGTCCACACGGTACTCAGGCTCTAATGAATTACCATGAATACGATCATTAGGTTTTTCGCCAGAGGTGCCTTTGATACCTTTCGCCATTTTGAGCAATGGATCAGAGTAGCCCGCAGCAAATGTAGCTGCACCACCGGCTATCGCTGCACCTTTTAATAAACGGCGACGTGATTTATCTGGCTTATCCATGATGAACAGCTCCTTTAGCAATAGTTGAAGATGATGCGTCAGTTGTTACAGCATGATGTTGACCCACTCCACGCCAAGGTACGAACAGATCGATTAATAAAATTGCCGCCAGCCATAAGCCGAAAATACCTAACACGCCCAGCCAACCTGAAGAACCGAAAGCAATACTGTAATCATTAAAACCTGCGGTATTACGGGCCACAGTTTGTACATCCATGAGCACCGTCCAGCGGAACATCCAGGCCACATGCAAAGCAAGTAAGCCAACAATCCAAGCGTGCATTTGCATTCGATAATTGCTACGCACCAGCCACGCCAACACCATTAGAGTGATTCCAGCAGTTAATCCCCAAACAGCCATAGTGCGCCAAGTGGCATTATTGCGAATGGAGTCCAAGGCCGCGGCAACAGAACCTGATATGGCATTAGCACCGTCTAGATACCAAGTCATAGCAATCAAACCACACACTAAGCAGCTCCAAATCATTATTGATAAAACTTGCTTATTAGTGGCTGACTTCTGAATTCCCGATATGCGGTTTAACACTAAAAGCAAACCGCAAGCACCGAGCATTCCTGTACTGACAAACATCGGAATCAGCCAGTTGGTATTCCACAAAGGCCGCCCTTTGACAACGGCAATTTCAGCACCGGTATAGAGCATAATGCCAGTGGAAAACACTAACGCAGCTATTGTTAATAACGGCACAAAAAATGCTGGTAGCTGTCCATTACCGAAACTCAATAAACGCGCATAAGTACCCAGTAGACCCGGCGCAGAGCGCTGTGCTTGAATCGCTGGACGCCATACCAGATAGGCTAAAATCACCACAGTGCCTAAATACAGCGGCAACAGAAAGCTACCAATACTCATCCATGACCAGGGTGTGGGATGGGCATAGAAGTGCCAAAAACGCAGCGGTTGGTGCAAGTCAGCCAATAACGCCACTGGCGCCACCAAAGTGGTGCTCACACAGGCCAGTAAGCCAAGACGACTGGTGGTTCGCCAAGTTTTTACACCCAGCAATCCCGGTGCACTGAGCCACAACGTGCAATACGATAAAGCTATTAAGAAGAAATATTGTACAGCCCATGGATACCAAGCCAGACCATAACGCGGTACCAGTATCTCAGTTACCAGAGAATTCATAACCAATCTCCTTACCTTCGTTATCCAGTACATCCCACAAGCCAGCAATGGCATGGGGTCGCGAGGTAAACTGCTCATCCATACCTAAGTAATAGACTTGTGGCGCGGTGCCTTTTTCTGGTTGCAACACCATCAGCTCGTTATAATGCTTGGCAATTAAACGACTGATTTCACTATTAGGATCACGCATATCACCAATAATGCGTGCGCCTCCCACACAAGACTCCACACAGGCAGGCAACAAGTTAGCTTCGAGGCGATGGGCACAGAAGGTGCATTTATCTGCTGTCTGAGTGGTTTCATTAATAAAACGCGCATCGTAAGGACAAGCATTTACACAGTAGGCGCAGCCCACACAGCGATCACTGTCCACCACGACAATGCCATCTTGACGCTGGAAAGTTGCCTGCACTGGGCAGACGGGCACACAGGGTGGATTTTCACAGTGGTTGCATAAGCGCGGCAACATAAAAGTCGCACTGTTACCGGTATCTTCATGCTCCACTTCAAACTGTGAAACGATGGTGCGGAAATTACCTAGGGGAGCTTGGTTTTCAATATGACAGGACACCGTGCAGGCTTGGCAACCGATGCAGCGGCGCAGGTCAATTAACATCCCATAGCGCTTGCTGGGATCACCCTCACGCCGCACCGGCTGATCATTAATACCCGCCTGCACGACACTTGATAGCGGTACTAAAGCTGCACCTGCAGTCAGCTTGGCGATCTGCTTTAACAGAGACCGTCGCATTAAATCCATAGCATTTCTCCAGCTCAAACTAATTATTTAGCAGGCTACAGAATTACCAAAACGCTCGCTTGACCTTAGTCAACTAACACTTACTATATAGTTACATATATATATCAAGCCAAGCTCTATGACTATACTTTTGGCTGATCACCAGCTCCGTTTAGCAGCGGTGCATACAGGCCTTATACGATTAGCGCAGGGATAATCTGGATATAAAAACCCCGAAAAGTCATTGCAACTTTTCGGGGTTATTTTGCAAGGCCAGCTTTGAACTGAGTTAAGCTTGGCGTAAGCGCTCGGGTTTAATTAAGAAGCGTGCCAGTGCGGGTAGCAACCAGATCGCACCTATCATATTCCAGAGGAACATAAAGGTCAGCATCAGCCCCATATCCGCTTGGAACTTAATGGCTGAAAAGATCCAAGTGGCGACCCCAATCGCTAAACAGACACCAGTAAACAGCACTGCTTTACCGGTGGATTTTAGGGTTTGGTAGTACGCTTCTTGCAAGGGCATGCCCATCCGTAAGAACGTTTCTAAACGGCTGTAAATATAGATACCGTAGTCAACACCAATTCCCACCCCTAAAGCGATCACTGGCAAGGTCGCCACTTTCACGCCAATCCCCATAAAGGCCATTAAGGCATTACCCAACACTGAAGTTAGCATCAGCGGTAGGATGATACAGGCTGTGGCGGCAAAGGAGCGGAAGGTGATTAAACACATGGTAATCACAGCGCTGTACACCGCAATTAACATCATGGTTTCTGAAGCAGAAATCACATCATTGGTGGCTGCTTCAATCCCCGCATTACCTGCGGCCAATAGGAACTGATGCTCATCAGTATTGTTTTTCGCGGCAAAGTCTTCCACAGCCGCCACTGCAGTGCTGAGTGTTTCTGCTTTATGGTCTTCTAAGAACACCAGTAAAGGCGCCAGCGAGCAGTCTGAGTTGTACAGCGAATCGGCTCTAGCAATGGAGTTGTTGAGAATGTGCTGGTTACGGGACAAGGTTTCCCATTTCAGATTCCCTTCGTTCATGCCTTTAATCACTTGCTTGGACACTGTAACCATAGAAATCACCGACTGTACGCCTGGGGTGTTTTCCATGCGCCAGCTTAAATCATCCATGGCTTTAATGGCCCCATAACTGGAACAGCCTTCAGCAGGGGTTTTCACCATCACCACCAGCACATCGGAACTGGTCGAGTAGTTGTGGATAATAAAATCATTGTCCAAGTTGTAGCGCGAGTCGGCATGCAGTTCAGGAGCGCCCTGATCTAAGTCCCCCACCTTCAGGTTTTGCCCATACCAAAGGCCAAAAGCCATGGCACTGATGGCAATTAAAATGGAAATGGGGGCGACTTTGGCACTGGCAAAATTTGCAATAAAACGCCACAAAGGGTTCTCACGCTCGGCATTTTCACGGCTGATTTTAATGGATTTTTTACTGACCCCCACATAAGAAATCAACACCGGCAAAAAGATCAAGTTAGTGAGAATAATCACTGCCACACCCACAGATGCACCAATCGCCAACTCGCGAATCACCCCAATATCAATCAATAATAAGGTGATAAAACCTACCGCATCCGAAGACAATGCCACTAGGCCCGGCACAAACAGTTGTCGGAACGCCATACGTGCTGCGGTTAACGCATCCAATGCAGTACCTGAGGCCATAGCAATGCCGTTAATTTTTTGCACCCCGTGAGAGATACCAATGGCAAACACTAAAAAAGGCACCAGCATGGAATAAGGGTCTAAGCCAAAACCTAACAAGTTCAGCAAGCCCAGCTGCCAACCCACTGCAATTAGGGTGGAAAAAAGCACCGCTAGAGTGCTTTTCATACACTTGGTAAACCACAATAAAAGCGCAAAAGTAATGGCAATGGCAACCCCAAAAAACAACACCACATTGACTAAGCCATCAATGAGATCACCGACTTTTTTAGCAAAACCAACAATATGAATTTTCACATTGGGGTTTTGCGCCTGATACTTCTCACGAATCTTTTCTTCTAAGGCATGTGAAAAGTCTTGGTAATCCAACTTCAATAACACACTGGGATTGTTCGGATCAGGAAACTCTTCTAACAGTGGGATTTCAACAATACTGGACTTAAAATTATTGCCAACTAAGCGCCCCACTTGTCCAGACTTAAGGATATTGCTGCGCAGCTCATCAAGGCTTTCTGCTGAACCGTCATAGGTTTGTGGAATCACTTCACCGCCAGCAAACCCCTGCTCAGTCACCTCTGTCCAACGCACGTTAGGACTCCATAACGAACGCAAGCCGGAACGGTCTACCCCCGGAATATAAAACGCCTCGTCACTGATTTGGCGCAAAGTTTCCATATAATCCTTGTCGAAAATATCACCATTGGTGTTTTCAACAGAAATACGAACGCTATTCCCTAAATTGGCCAAGTCATCACGGTGTTCCAACATGGTTTCAATATAAGGGTGCTGCAGCGGAATCATTTTCTCAAAACTGGTTTCCGGACGCACTTGAGCGGCATTCCAAAACAGGAAAGCGCTCATTAAAATGCAAATGGCAATAACCGCTGGACGGTTATTAAAAACTAAACGCTCGAGCACTGCTGCTGGATTATTTCTTGCTTTAGATGTCATGCTGACGGTCTCCAGTCTTATTATTTATTTAATAAATCATTGCCGTTGGCATCGGTTTGATGAATGCCATTTTGCCCGACTAGAATCAGGCCCCCTGCTTTACCATCCACTACAGCAGCTAAAGATATGCGGTCGGCGCGATTCGATACACTAAAACTCTCGCCTCCATCACTACTACGCAGCAGGGTGCCACTGTGACCTACAATTAGTATATCGCCATTGCTCAGTAAACTGCCGCCGCTTAATCCATACTGAAGAAGACCATTACCGGTATGCACTGCCACCGCATCCCAGCTCTCGCCCGAGTCCGTTGACTTAAAGATATGTCCGCGCAAACCATACACCAGTAGCTGTTCAGGCTCGACAGTGGCCAGCAGTCCAAATAAAGACCCTTGATAAGGGCTGTCTAAACGTTTCCACGACTGCCCCCAATCTGCTGAGCGAAACATCATCCCCATTTCACCAACAATAAAAATACCTGAGTCAGCGACTGCGCCAATGGCATTTAAGTGAAAAGCGTCTTCATTATCCAGAGCCTCATCGATGCGCTGCCAGTCTTGCCCACCATCACGGGTTTCCAATAACATGCCATAGGCACCGACTGCGTAACCGTGATTAACATCTTTAAACCAGACATCTAATAAGGGGGATTCAGCTTCTAGGTCGTCATATTGACGAGTCCAAGTGGCACCACCATCACGGGTGGCTAAAATCAATGCATCATGACCCACAGCCCAGCCGTGGCGATCATCAACAAAATACACCGCAGTCAATAACTGCTGAGTCGGCACACGGGCCTGCAGCCATTGCTGACCATTGTCATCTGAATAAAGAATATGCCCTCGATCACCCACAGCGATCAAGCGATCCCCAGCGCGCACCACATCCAGTAGCAAACTCGTGACTGCAGCTGCTGACTCTATGGAGTATGCCGGGGCAGCCACTCTCTCAACCTGTGCACAACTGGGTAAAGCGTACAGACTTGGCAATAACAGTACTGCACATAAAGAAATAGCCTTTAACATAGGGCGACAACGGGTTCTGGATGTATAGGCTGTACCAGTGACAGTTGTTTTGCTGCCTGCTGCAAGCGACAAGGATTCACGCATATTTTTCCCCATTATTTTTATAGTTGCTTATGAGCACGGGTTATAGTGACAGTTTTCAATCCTATGAAATCGGATCGTCGCTCGCAATCATTCTGCTGTGTAGTTTTGTTAAGTATTGTAAAGCACAGAGTAAACCCGCTATTAGATTAATACATAGGGTCTGGTGCTATGCCTAACCATTAACGGACACTGCGCTGGCGTAATGCTGCAGGCTTAAAGTAGTTATCACTGGGGATGTTCTGATTAAAAGTGATAGTTTCCCGTTCCTCGTTAGCTAAGTTTTGCACATGATAACGACGCCCTTGCACATCATGGTGTACATCCAATGCAGTCCAAGTGGTAGGCACCTCATAATAGTTTTTCAGGTAGGCAATGGAGACTTTCCATAATTCGCCAAGGCTATCGTATTCATCGGCCAAGACAATTTGCCAGCTGTCTTCATCCAAATAAAACCGCCGTTTTGAATAACTGTGCTGCGCACCCTCGCGCAATGTTCCTTCTATGACCCACACCCGGTGCAGTTCATTACGGGTGACTGCAGGATTGACATGTCCAGGTTGCAATAACTCACTATAACGCACACTAGGATGAGTCAGCTGATAATTATTGTAAGGGATATAGATTTCTTGCTTACCCACTACTTTCCAGTCAAAACGATCCGGCAGACCATTAAACATATCTGCAGTGTCTGCGGTGCGAATCCCTTCTGAGGTTGCGATAGGCGCATCATAGGATAAGTTAGGGGCTTTACGTACACGGCGTTGCCCTGAGTTATACACCCAGACTTGGCGCTCCTCTTTGACTTGGTCAAGGGTTTCATAGACCAGAGCCGCACCACCGGCTAAACGTACGGGGCTTTTAACAAATGAAAGGGAGTAAAAAAGTATATTGTCGTCTGGCTCAATAGCGCCTCTATTCTCATAAAACTTAAATAGAATTTCCTGCTGCGCAGCCAGCAGTGAATAAGCACCATTACGCTGGACCACGGCTTCAGAAGCATGACGCAGAGCATAGACGCCGCGATAACGCGCAATATGATTCCACAACATCTCTACTGCATTGTCAGTCACAGGGAAAGGAATCCCTCCCTTGGCATTGGAAAAGCTATTGCCGTTATTGTCGAGACGCGCATGGCGCGCATTGTAACGGGTATTGTCATACACCCACTGGGGTGCAGCCCCCGTGCGGCGACTTGGGTACACTGGAATTTGATAACTGTGTGGGTAGGTTGCAAATAAAGCGCGCTGCCCTGCAGAGAGGTTATTTTTATACTGCTCGAGATTATCCGCAGTAATAGTGAATAAGGGTTTATCGTCTGCAAAAGGATCGATATGATGCTGGCCCGCTATATAACCTTGCGGTGCCTGAGTCAAACCACCCGTCCACGGGGGAATGGTCCCCGCCGCATTGCCTGCACGTTCGCCGCCCAGAGGCATCAATGTGCTGCCAAGCTGCGTAGCCACATCCTCAGAGGCAGCGGCTAAACTGTAACCGCTGCACAGGATTAAAATAAAAGCACCCAATCTACTGTGCTTGGTAAGCATGGTCGTATTCCCTATGAAATTTGAGTGACAGGCGTTTGGTAAACACCTGTTTGGCTGTAATGGCGCGAACCTTATTTGGATAAAATAAGGCTAAAACTGTTGCTTTCAGCAATGTACAAACGCCTAACCGAACATCTGCAAGCAATAACAATGCCAAAGACACTGCCTAGGGAATAAAACAGGTGGCATTTACAGAGCGGCGCAGTTTTTTAAGTGCCACTCGTTGAATATGAGGCTTTGATCAGCACCTGCCAATAGTAATAGTGTGCTGAGCTGTACAGATGGGAGTAAATACAATTTTAGTTACGCCTCGATCGCTCACGCACCATGCATCGGCTCTTAATTGGCTATTTTATGGGGAATCTCAGCCGCAATCCGTCGTAACCAATAGTAACGTACACGACTTTAGTGGCGTTTAGTAACATCCAGACTCTCAGTCGCTCGGTGCGCGGGCCATACTATTTACTGGTCTGTAAAAGTTTTTTATTAAGCCAGCTGATGCTAGCTATTTTGACAGCTGTGCTCTACCCTGCTGACGGCGTCCAGCGCCTGTAGTGCTCCCCCTCGGCCCCGCCATGGACTTGACCACCACTGCCCTATGCACAGCGTTGAAAAGCCGGTAAATGACGCCCTAGGGATGCTTCTTGTAAATTGCGCAATACGGTCATAATGTCAGCACGCATGGGCTCGGCAAACAATTTTTCGTATAAATCACCGTTAGCAGCCTCTGCCGCAACACTGGCTTCACAAGCCGCTTGCACAGAGGCATAACGCTCGACTTTACCCGGCCAAGTATTTTCTGAAATAGGTAATTGATGACGCTCGTCAAGACAACTAAGCACTTGAATGTGCCGCGCTTGGTCATCTCGGATATTAATAAGGGGACGCACTTCGCCAAAATCAGCAATCACTTGCTCCTAGATTGATCACGCTTGGTATCCATCTTCCAATGCCTCGTGCAAGGCGTTGAGCCTAGCATCGGTAAGTTTTTCTATGGTCAAAATTCTATATCAAAAACATAAAATCATGCCTAGCATCATCAACGAGCTCAGCACAAGAACAACTCTGTCGCACTTTGGGCGGATAGTTCTGGTGTGTTCCAGCGATAAATCTGCCGATTTACAGTAGACAGTGCTGCGGCGCAAATGCAATAAGCATTAATACGCTCTTACCTCACTCTATAAAGGGAGGATTAAGCTATAAATCACTGTTGCTCTTGTTGATTTAAGGACGTCCTAAGAAAAACCAGTTAAATGACTCAATCAGTACAAGACTGTGACTGTGATGCTATCGCTATAAGTACCAGCAGCCACGTTCTGCCCACCAGGAATTTGACCGTAGATGGTATAGGTCGCCGCTCTGCTCGTACCAATGCTGACAAGAGCCCTAAACTCAAAAGTACCGCCTTTAAATCCCGCTCCGCCGATATCATCCCAAATTGTGTTGCGTGTAGAATCAGTATAGAGGTTGTAATTCAGTGTATGGTTTCCATTTTTCATCACCCTTTGTGCAACGGAACCGTTCGCACCAGCATCAAGGTAAACCTTGAAAATCACTCTATGCGTGGTTAAAAGTGCAATAAGGCTGCGGCATTCAAACGTGACCGAGCCAGTGCTATCCACAGGTTGGCCAGAAAGGGGTTGATAGTTGCCAAAATTGACGCCATTGGCCTCTGCAGAGCAGCCAATGATATTAAGTAAAGCCAATGCAGGTGTAGACCACAGGCTAGCGTTGCCGAATAGAAAAACACTCAGTATGACTCGCTTCATTAGGGTTACTCCTGACAGAATAATGGGCCGATTCTCGGCATAGGTCCGGGATTTGCCGGCATACTGACGGTAAATCGGCAGACATTATCACCCCACAGCGCAAGAAACTGATTGTTGGCCTTTAGATCAGTCACCCACGCCTCACCCCGCCGCGCCACGGGAAAACGTTGACCGGTATTAATGTCACGGATAATCGTACCTGCCGGCAACGGTTCGCCGTTGGCTTGGTGAACAGTAAGTAACGCGCCATTTGCCGAAGCAACATCAAAACCCACTAATACGCCGCGACGGAAACCTGGAACAATAATGGCATTGCGGCTTTCAAGGCGTGCATCCAAGGGTAAGTCAGACTGCTCAAAACTAATACGGTTTTCCTCAAACGAGCGTAAGTCTGGAATCAGAGCGGCGCCATGGCTGTTAGTGGTTGCGACCGGTTGATTTTCATTATAAACAGTCACATTTGGGTAATCACCAACCTTGACCACACTGAAACTGTCATTAATTCGCCGTGTGGCAAAAGCGTTGCCACCGAGTAACACCACACCACCGCTAGCATTTAAGCGGTAAGCGGTATCGCCACGGTAATGCGCCGCTTCGGCACGGTAGGTGCCAAAATCAGTGCGCGCAGCAACTTCCGCGCGACTGCGAGCTGACTCTCGACGACCATCTTCAGTTGAAATGTTGTAACCAAAACCATTTCCACGCGGTAAGTTGCGTTGAACTTGTACGCGGCTATTATAGCGATCATCATCACGACTATGGCTGACGCTAGCACTGGTGCGTGAGCCCAGTGAAGCACTTAGAGTTAAATTGATGGACGTATCGTGAGTTTCAAGCTCCTGAGAGGCGTACAAACTAAAGAACACGCCACGCGATATGCCCATACTGTAACTGGCGCTAACAACACGACTATCAATTTCATTGCGGCGATCAATTTCAATATAGTTTAAGCCAACTGACTTACCGTTAAATATGCTGGCCCCGATATTCGCACGTAAAATCTGCCGTGGCGCTAATTCATCATCAAACAAGCCAATCTGACGAAATTTTTCAGTTGTGACTGTAGTACTTGCACCAAAATTAAAGCGCTGACCTTGGTGCTCAACACCAAGACTGGCGAGCCCACCATCACCGGCATCAGCCGTACTGCCTGCAACTGAGGCGCTGACTGTACCCAATCGTGGACTGGCTAACCACACACCACTTAGGCCTGCGGTCTGCTGATGTTTAAGTGCTTCTAAGCGTCCGCCGCCGGTAAATCTGTTGTTAAATCCAAATTGGTGGCTTGCCGTAACAAAGTCTCGGCCGTATTTATTGCTATGCAGTGAATAATCTTCGCGGATCGAGCCTATTTCATAGTTATAATCATGCAAGCCTGTACGCAGCATTTGCTGGCTGGCATAGAAGGATTGCTCAATAATTTGCTCTCGGCCAAGCACATCACGTACCACGATACGTAGATCATTCGCCCCAGTCATCACTGGAATATTATTCACCGAAAACGGACCCGCATCCAACTGATCTTGCCCTTGGCGGCGGTCATTGGCATAAATTTCCACTGACGACGGCACAATTGCTTCGCCCCGTATATCAGGCATTGGGAATGTTGTGTAATCAGGGCGAGTACCAAAATTGGTGCCCCACTGAATACCACCGTAGAGCACGCTGCGACCCCAGTCATCAGAACGTGAATAGGTGTCTCCAAGGGTTAAAGTGCGCAACTTGCTTGGATCATCGTAGCGTAGCGTACTATTTAAACGAACGACGCTACTGCTTTGATTATAATTGTGGTCGCGCGCAAGCAGCGTGGTTGTTAGCAGCCCTAAACGATTAAACCCAGCCAATTCAAAGGTGCCACTGTTAGTATCAGAAAAGCCAGAACGGACCTCATGTAAAAGATCGTAGTTAATAAAGGCGCCCAAGTTAGTGGTATCAGGCATATTCGATTCGGTTTTATCTAAATCAATAGTGGAACCTGAAAGCTGGCGCGCACCCACCTGCAGAATAAGTGCTTGGCTGGCACCATCGATAGAGTACTGCAGATTATTAAACTGGCGCAGCGGATAATATATTTTATCCTTGTATTGCACAGTGTTGATAGGTTGCGATAACGTCAGGCCCCAAGCAGCCAACTCAGCCTGCGGGACGAGCATACCCTGCTCTAGGCTATCAAGTATAAATGTCGCCGATTGTACCTCAACACCATTCAGCTCGATGGTGAGCAAGCGTGGAGTGACATCATTGACTACAATTGTAGCTGCTGCACAAGTTGCACTTATGCTCAACATACAAGCAGTAAACAACGCTAGCGGGGCTGAAGCATAAGTTCCACTATGGTTTATTCGCAGAAACTTGAGTCTCAACCACACCAGTATTTGTATCGACCTTGATAGCATAGGGAGGGTTAATTCCTGCAGGAACATCAAGTACCCAGTAACGACGGCTGCCGGGCAAAATATAGGTCAGCATATCGCTACTGGCGACGCTTTTGTTTTTATCAATTAAAGCTAAACGCGAGATTTTTGCATGTGCGCCGCCTTGGTTATCCGCTTCAATACGCAAGCGGCCATCTGGCTGACGCTGAGCACTCCAAACAAGTCTACTCGCGCTCGGCATAACTGACTTTACAAATACCGGTACACCAATACGCAACATCACTTGAACACCGCGAGGGATATTCTCAGCACCGGATGAAGAATTCTCATCACTTGGTGTTGCTGGGGCTTGCTCAAGAAATACCCGAAAGCTTTGCTCAATCACCTTAGGTTCAGTATCAAGCAAGCCAATCCGCACAATCTGACTTTTACCCGGAGCAATCTCAAATACCGGCGGACTGACAATCAGTCGATCGGTCTCTTCATAGTGCTCTTGGTTGTTGCGAATTGACCAATCGTTAATCGAGGCTTGCATAACCACGGTATCACCACCGTGATTAGTTACCGTCATAGCTACAATCGAATCACTAGTATTCAAGGTAATTAATACCGGGCTAACAGAGATGCTGGCTGCTTGCGCCACGCTGGTAATCAAGAAAAAAACAAGACTGACTAACAGCCAGCCTTGTTTACGCAAAAAGAACATTCCGCGCACAATCAATAGTCAAGCGTTACATTAATAGTATCTTCATAGCTATCAGCTTGCACAAACTGTCCTGCTGGGAGCTCACCGTAAACTGTATGAATGACACTTCCAGCTAGCACTCCAGTGCCGCTTACAGTAGTCGTTTCATTCCAAATAGTAGTGCGGCCTGAATCTGAATACAACTCATAGCCGAGCTTATCAGCGCTTACTGTACCAGTCATAGCACGCGTTCCCCCAGCAGGTGCGGCATTAGCACTGTCACCGCCACTCAGTGTGATGGTGTAATCTGTACCATTGGTGCATGTTGCGTTTATTTCACTATCTGCTGTGAGCGTACTGCCATTCGGATCGTAAGGACCAAAATCCATATTAGTTGCAGACACTAAGCAGCTATCAGCAACTGTTGCAGTCACTTGGAATGTACTTGTTGCCTCAACAGCCAAAGCTGAATTAGCAAACGCGAACCCAACAGCGACGATCAGTGCAGATTTTATAAATTGGTTGTTCTTTTTCATAGCTTTTTTCCTGTCTATACTTAGGCTGACTGCCCAGTTCTAATTTAGACTGCCTTCCCAGCTCCGTATCCAGGCTGACTATCTAGTCTTATATTTGAAGCAAAGTATAAACTCGCTGTCATGCACAGTGCAAATACACTATCACACACGTAAATGTAAATTTCTTCTAATCTTTCAATGGCATGCATTAACACACCATTGAGCCAGCATAACAAGAACTAAACAGGCAAGCTTTTCTCCAGCACTTCAAACAAATCAGCGGATAAATTACCGCTATTTTTAATGCGTTTAAGTTGCGCCTGCATCAGTTCCTGATGGTGCAAGTCAAAACGCTGCCAGCGGGTCAAAGGCGATAACATCCGCGCCGCCATTTGCGGGTTTAAAGCATCTAATTTAATCACCTTGTCGGCTAAGAACCTGTAGCCCGAGCCATCCACTGCATGAAAGTTCGGCGTATTATGGGCACTGAAGGCACCAACCACAGCGCGTACCTTATTCGGGTTCTTAATATTAAAGTCAGGATGATGGGTTAAGTGCTCAACGCGCTCTAAGCCACCGGGCAATACGGCAGCTGCCTGCACACTAAACCATTGATCCATCACCAGTGGATCATCGGCAAAACGCTCTTCAAAACCTTCTAACGCACGCTCGGCTTCATCGCTGTAAGGTGAATTAACTAAGCAAGCTAAGGCCGCTAAACGTTCAGTCATATTATCGGCCACACCAAACTGGTCCACACAAAGATCCATTATGTCTAAATCTTCGGTACGCATGAGGTAAGCCAGCAATATATTTTGTAAACGGCGACGGGCAAAATCTTCAGCTTGCGCCACATAATGCGTCTCTAAAGACACTTTACGCAATGCTTGGTAACGCGCCAGCATGGGCTCTTTCAAAGCATAGGCCAGCTGTTCGCTGACAAACTCACGGCCCTGATGAATGGCGATGGGATCAGCGTGCTCATACTGTTCAATGATATAGCCGGTGCTGGGCAGAGTTAAGAATTCAGCCAGCATCGCTGGGTCTAAACCCTCCTGCTCAAGCAATGCAGCAAACACCTCAACCAAGCGCGTATCCAGCATCGGCTCTTCGGTCTCATACAGCTGCCCAATCACATCTTCCAGTACCTGCAACGACAACTGCTGCCCTGCTTCCCAGCGATTAAAACCATCGGTATCGTGCTGCAGTAAAAAGACCAGGTCATCGCGACTGTAGTCATACTCCAGCACCACAGGTGCAGAAAAATCACGCAGCAAGGATGGTACAGGCTGCTCTGGCACATTAATAAAGGTAAAAGTTTGCTCAGCGGCGATAACCGGTAGCACCCGCTCCTCAGTCAAGGCAATGCTTTGCCCTTCGAACTGTAAAGGGATCGCCTCACCCTGTCGGTTCAGCAGTGCTGTGGTGAGTGGAATTAAAAACGGCTGTTTATTAGTTTGCCCTGGAGTATCGGGACAGCTTTGTTTAACGGTCAACTTATAGGTCTGGGTGGCTGCATCATAGCTGTCAGTAACTGACAAGTGCGGAGTGCCAGCCTGACTGTACCAGCGTTTAAATTGCGTTAAATCACTGCCACTGGCACTTTCCATCGCAGCAATAAAATCATCACAGGTCACCGCTTGACCATCATGGCGCTCAAAATACAGATCAGAGCCTTTACGGAAGGTTTCTTCGCCAAGCAAAGTGTGCAACATGCGCACCACTTCCGCACCTTTCTCATAGATGGTCAAGGTATAGAAGTTTGAAATTTCCATATAGGCTTCTGGGCGCACCGGGTGCGCCATGGGGCCAGCATCTTCGGCAAACTGGTGGGTGCGCAAATAAGACACATCTTCAATGCGCTTGACCACAGCTGAGTTCATATCCGCGGAAAACTGGGTGTCACGGAACACCGTAAAGCCTTCTTTCAAGGAGAGTTGAAACCAATCACGGCAGGTGACGCGGTTACCTGACCAGTTATGGAAGTACTCATGGGCGACAATACTTTCTACCCGCTGGTGCGCGGCATCGGTTGCAGTCTCTGCTTTAGCAAGCACACAGCTGGAGTTAAAGATATTCAAACCTTTGTTCTCCATGGCGCCCATATTGAAATCATTGACCGCAACAATCATGAAAATATCTAGGTCGTACTCACGACCATACTTTTCTTCATCCCAGCGCATGGATTTTTTAAGGCTGTCCATTGCGTACTGGCATTTGTCGAGATTTTCTGGCTCCACGTACATACGCAAAGCCACTTCACGGCCACTCATGGTGGTAAAGCTGTCTTCCATGCACCATAAATCACCGGCCACAATGGCAAATAAATAGGCAGGTTTTTTAAACGGATCTTGCCAAGTGACCCAATGCCGCCCCTCGTCATCTTTACCTTTAGCAATGGGATTACCATTGGATAAAAGCACCGGATAACGGTTCTTATCCGCATGGATGGTGGTGGTAAAGCGACTCATCACATCAGGACGGTCGAGGTAATAGGTGATCTTGCGAAAACCTTCAGCCTCACACTGAGTGCAAAACATCCCCGATGATTTATACAACCCTTCCAGCTCAGTATTATTTTGCGGTTCAATGCGCACCGTGGTGTTTAAGACAAACTTTGCACGCTGTGGTTGCAATTGCAATGAGCGCTCATCGAGCTGGTATTGGTCTGTGCTGAGCAATTGCTCATCCAATTTAATATGCACCAGCTCAAGCTGTTCACCATCCAAAATTAACGGCGGCAAACTGCTATCTAAGCCAGGATTACGCTCCATCATTAATTGCGCATGGACTAATGCGTGGTCTTCAAAAAGCTCGAAGGTTAACTGCGTTTCGTTGATTAAGTAATCCGGCAAGCGGTATTCACTTAGTTTAATCATTTTAGGTTGTTCGCTACGCATACATTTAACCCTCTAAAAACTCACAAAGCCCATGCTGGGAAAATAAAAATCAAATACTACGGCTGGCGCTCACAGATAACTGATAGGCAGTGTATTTGCGGATATTAATCACCCCAGTATCAAACAACAGGTACTGACCTTTAATGCCTATTAAAGTACCTTCGGCAATGGGGTTTTTATCTAAATTAAAACTGCTGATTTTTTCTGGATAGGCCTCAACGGGGTAAGCCATCTCCAATACGTCCACATCAGTAATAGCTTGAATCGCTTGTAAGCCAAAGCGCTCTTGTAAAGCCACTATAGAATCTGCACAACTGTCGAGAATTTGATCACGCACTTGCAACAAATCAACAGGTTCTACATCACCTCTAAGCAGTGCACGCCAATTGGTTCGATCGCCCACCTGACTGCGTAATGCATCTTCTACAAAACCTGATTGCTGACGGGTTGCCACACGGAAAATAGGCACTGCTTGAATCGCCCCTTGATCCAACCAACGCGTGGGTAATTGTGTGGCACGAGTGATGCCCACCTTGACCCCTGTGGAATTGGCCAAGTAGACAAAATGATCCGTCATGCAATAGTCCTGAGCCCATTCTGGCTCGCGGCAAGTACCTGCAGCATAGTGGCAACGCTCCGGACTCATAATACAACGGTCGCAACGTGCCAAGCTTGTAAAACAAGGATAACAATAGCCTTGTGCATAACTTTTTTTGATTTTACGGTCACAGTGGGTGCAATTAATCTCACCTAAGAACTCTAAACGCAAAGTTTCACCAATCAATGCGTTCAGCTCATGCTGCTCATCATTTAAACGAAAACTGTATTGTGCAGGCTCATCCAAAACGATCTGCATTTTACTAACTGCACCACGACCAAGCTCTATCATTAATGCACTGTCCCCGTTGCTGGTGCAAAGAGGGCTGATTCTTCAGCTGATAACTCTTTGCTTTTTGAAGCACACTGATTACCGCCTAAATAACCGGTACGTTCCTCTTCTGGTAAGTTCTTTTGCTCCCAAATAATCATGGCTTGCATAGTGAGCTCTTTTTGCTCATTAGTCAGCGGCGTGCCGTCAGCCCACTTGCCAATTTCCATAGCCAATTTTAATGTTTTATATGTTTCAGGCGTAATACTTCGAATTAAATCTGTAAAACTTTTCATACTGATAAGTACCTATAAAAACTGCAGCGTTAGGCTGCACTTCGCCGAGCTATTGTCGCAAATACAGCGCCACTCAAACAGCCCAACAACAAACCGCTCACATGGGCAGCATTGGCAATTTGCCCAAAGCCCAAAGCAGTGACCACACCGGACAAGCATAACAGCAGCCAAATCAGCATCATAGCCACGACACCTTTTGGCAGTGTATAACTGGCTTGAGGATAAATGCGCTGATAAATCCAACAATGCCCCAATACTGCGTACAACACACCGGATAAACCACCAAACAGCGATGGCCCTGATAAAGCTGCTTGGCTTGCATTGGATATCAATGCCGAGCCCAGCGTTAATACTATAAGAAACACTCCACCTTGCTGATATTCGATACGCCGCGCCAGCTCCCAATACCACATCATATTCATGGCCAAGTGCAATAAACCGAAATGCAGCAACATCGGTGACCATAATCGCCACCATTGGCCTTGGGCTAAGCTGTCCGCTAAAGGCACAAAATATAAATATTCCCCTTGGATCCGAAAGTCATTAAAGGTAAACCAACGAATAGTCTCGATGTTATCGCCCAGCTGAGTGATTAACGCCACCAACAAACAACTGGCAATAACTAGTGCAGTGAGCGGACTGCGCCGCAACTGTTCAACAAAACCGGGGTTTTGGAAATGCGTCGAACGCGGCGTAGGGGGTTGAACAATGCTTTCTTCTGTCCATTGCCCACTTAAATACTCTTGATATAAGGCTTGCACTTGCTCGCTTTGCGCCACACCAAACACCCACAGTACTTGCTCGCCGCTTTCTTCAGTCACTCGATGGATGATTCCGTGGTGACGCAGCAAACCTATGAAACCAACTAAGTCAGTCTCCAGCGGCACCCTTAAAGCGCTCCTCCAGCTCATAGCCAACTTCCTTTATCTTGGGCATCCACCCAAACAAAATGACTGGGCAACAGGTGTTCCTCTTGATCTAAACGGTAAGCAACCAATTTTCCACCATTCACCGCACTGTAATCTAAGCAAGCCAAGTTGGGGCGAATCAAACTGGGTTGACCTTGACGCCAATAGTGCCCGACAAACAGCAAAGGCTGCTCTGCACCATAGGCATTGATTTGACGTAAGTACTGACCGGGTAAAGGCTTTTGGGCAATATGCTCAGGCAATGCATCTGGTTGAAAAACCACATCACCATACGTCAACGCTTGACGTTCTTCATACCAAAATTTAGTGCGAAATGATGAGCGCCGATAGCCATCACGACTCAGTAGTGACATGCCGTATGGTAGCGGTAGATTATTCCCGCGCAGCAAACGATTAAAGGTTTGATGAGCAAAGCTGCCCCTGACTGCTGATTGCTGAATAAAGCGTGTATCCACTCGAGCATCTGCAAAACGTGCGCGTAAAATATTAATTAACTGCTCATCCCAACAAGCATGCACAGCCCGAAAACGTCCTGCATCGATGCACAATGGCAAGTCTAAAAACCACGCTTTAAAATCCTGCCAATCCTGTGGGTAAGCAGCAAACTGCTCCATAGTTTCTCGGTGCAGGCGAGCATGACGTGCACTGTGTTCACGCACATAGTGCTGTTGATCATCGTACTGTACAGGCGTATCCCAAGCCAGTGCATAGTACTCATGGTTACCCATGATGCAATACGCATGCCCTACTTCCACCATGGCATGCACAATATGCAAGGTTTCTCGGATATGCGGGCCACGATCAATCAGGTCCCCCAAAAAGATCGCTTGTCGACTGCTATGCTGCCAAACACCGGAACGCTTTTTATACCCCAGCAACATTAACAAATGCTCTAGGGTTCGCGCACAACCGTGCACATCACCGATCAAGTCGTAGTTGCGCGACGGGTCCAACCACATTATTTTGCGTCCTGTCCTAAGCGGCTCCCCCAGCCTAACTTGTCACGACAGACTCCATAAAAATTATGATCCAATGGATGAATCAAGCGTAATCTTTGTGGTTTGCGCTGAATGTGTAGGGTGTCCCCTGGTGCGCAGTTCACGTGATTTTGTCCATCAAAAGATACCAATGGATATATTCGCATGTCTTCAGACACCACTACTTTAAGCTCACTATCAGCATCCACCACAATTGGCCGACTGGATAACGTATGGGGGTACATCGGAACTATCACTATGGCTTCCAAGCGTGGATGCATAATGGGACCACCTGCAGACAGCGCATAGGCTGTAGATCCAGTTGGCGTTGCAATAATTAACCCATCCGCCTTTAAACTGTAAACAAACTGGCCGTCGATAAACAACTCAAATTCAATCATGCGGGTTGATTTACCAGGGTGCAGCACTACATCGTTAAGTGCATCGCCTTGGCCAATTGGCGCATCTCCACGGCGCACAGCAGTTTCCAGCAAAAATCTTTGCTCTACCGTGTAGTTGCCTGCCAACACTTCTGAAATCTGCAATTCCAGCTGCTCGGGTAAAATATCTGTTAAGAACCCTAAACTGCCGCGGTTGATACCCAGCACCGGAGTGTCATATTGCGCTAAAGCACGGGCTGCGCCCAGCATCGAACCATCACCGCCCACGACAATCACTAAGTCACAGACTTCGCCTAACAATTTGCGCGAACTGGTTTGTAAATTATGACCTGGTAGCATTTCAGCAATGGTGTCATCTAATATGACATGTAGATGCCGCCCTAGCAGGTAACGTTTTAGGCGGCGAATGGTTTCTAATACCCGCGCACTGCCCATACGCCCAATAATTCCAATGTTGCGAAACTGTTCCATAAGACCCCGCTTGAGCTGTTTTATTCGATTAAAATAGGGTGCTACTTAAAGCTTTTTGCGTATCAAAAAAGTATAAATACCATCGTGCTCATGGCTGTCTAACAGCTGATGCTCTAAAAAGACACAGAACTTAGGTATATCTCGCTGCGTTGACGGATCAGTAGCAATGACTTTTAACACCTCACCACCCGCCATCTCGCGCACTTTTGTATGCAGCATCATCACCGGCTCAGGGCAAAAAAGACCACTGGCATCCAGCTCAGCATCAACCTCTATAAGGGTTTTTGTCACTTTAATCTCACCTTTGCTTGTAAAATTTATGGCACATTAGTTTTATGCCTAAACAGCTCAACTCGCCCTGTGTGCTTTACCGCATAACCGCTTGACTTGACAGTCAGCCTTAATGCTTTACCTCTTCTGCAGAGCTGGGTAGGGTGCAGAATATACTAACAACACGGATTCTATGTCATGAGTGAACTGATTCACTACAGTTGCGATCAAGGTATTGCTACTTTAACGCTTAATAACGGCAAAGTTAATGCCATTTCACCGGATATGGTGGCCGCATTTAACACCTGCCTAGATCAAGCCGAAGCTGACCGTGCCATCGTTATCATTACCGGTCAACCGGGTATTTTATCCGCTGGTTATGACTTAAAAGTCATGACCTCAAGCCCTGAAAATGCTATTAATTTAGTCACTTCCGGCTCCACCTTAGCGCGACGTATGTTAGCACACCCCTACCCAATCATCGTGGCCTGCTCAGGACATGCAATCGCTAAAGGTGCTTTTTTATTGTTGTCGGCAGATTACCGTATCGGTACTGAAGGCCCGTTCAATATTGGCTTAAATGAAGTATTGATTGGCATGACCATGCACCATGCAGGTATTGAGTTGGCAAAAGACCGTCTCAATAAGCCGGCCTTTCAGCGCTCTGTTATTAATGGCGAACTGTTTAATCCACAAGGTGCCATGGCTGCGGGTTTTTTAGATCAAGTGGTCGCACCTGAGCAATTAATGGAAACAGCCCTAAATGTGGCTACCATGCTGAAAAAAATCAATATGACCGCCCACCGCAACACCAAACTCAAGGTGCGTAAAGCTTTACTGACTGCACTGGACACTGCAATTGAGCTGGATAAAACCCAGCTGGCCTAAAAAATAGGCTATAGGCCTGCGTACCGACTCTCGTGACGCAGGCGCTACTCACTAGCCGGACGTATCACTTCAATCAAGTAACTGATGTCATAACCCAGCTGCTCAGACACCCGTGCTGCCTGCTGACGCAATAATGGAATGCATGGATACTGCTCAAAACTGTATGGCACAAGTAAAATCACATTGCCTTCTTTAACTGGAATTTCCCAATAATGTCGGAAAAACAATCCACGCAATAAAGCTGCACCTAAGGGACGACCATCTAAGGTGGCCCACTGATTAATAATCAACCACCCTCCAGGATTCAGCTTATCTTGGCACTTGGTTAAAAACCCCCAAGCCAAATGCCCCACCGAAGGCCCTGTGTCGGTATACATATCTAAATAAATCAGGTCAGCAGTTTCCGCGCTATCAATAAGCTCCAATGCATCACCAATGCGAATAGTTAAGCGTGGATCATTACTCATGCCTAAATGCTGCATTGCCATACGCGGCAAGGGCTCACGCAGCTCCAACACTTCCACATCCTGTAAAGGCAAAGTTGCCAAACAGACTTCTGTAAGACTGCCCGCACCTAAACCTAAAAAAAGCGCCGTTTCAGGGTGCTCGTGGCATAAGCTGGCCAACAACATGGCTCGAGTGTAGTCATATTTAAGCCACAACGGGTTTTCGTACAGCACGCAGCTTTGTTCAACCTGATCACCAAACTCCAAATAGCGGTAACCGTTTTTTTCAACGACTCGGATCACCCCGTACTCATCAGACTCTTCAGCAATTAACCTCCTGACCGCCTGCTGTTCAACTAACATCCCGTTCTCCTTTCTGATCCGCCTATAACGATACAAGTAATAGGCAGCAAGCAGCGTCAATAAGGTCAGACTCATCCACAGTGCCATCATACGCCGCTACCTTTAAAGCTTTCCAACCCCAAACATTCTTAAATCTGCACGCTGTAGCACAGTCCTCACGCCAGTCTGCAACAAGCAGTCCGCGGGTTAAGCTGTCCAGCGCAGCCCCTAAGGATACCTGCAATTGCCCGTTATAGGGCAAAGCGCTGCCCGCACACCTTCAACGATCAGCTTCAGCAGCACAGTACACTGTCCGCTAGAGTTCGAACCTCTCCTTCACTGCCCTGCAAGTCGAGCTGCTGTACCTACTTGTTTACTAAGCCTTAAAGAGTCTTTCGCCCAACTAAAAGCTGACGTTTTGCAGTAAAAGCAAGCATTTACAATCTACATTTGCCTTACGCCGCAAGTTCAGCTATATTACCGCACCTCGATTGAGCAACTGTGCTGAATCGAGGTTTGCGGTGAAGTGTCCGAGTGGCTGAAGGAGCTCGCCTGGAAAGCGGGTATACGAGAAATCGTATCGAGAGTTCGAATCTCTCCTTCACCGCCAGTTTTAAAACCCTTGACTCTACTGAGCTCAAGGGTTTTTTTATGCCTGTTATTTATGGGTTAGGAGGTTATCAATCAAGGCCAGCGTAGGGTAAGACACAGCGCACGCTGCAAAAGTAAGGCACTGGCTCCCATCAGTTTCACCTCAGTGCCTCTCACAGTTGGCTAATAACGTGAATTTTCGACTGTTCCTTGGCGCAGTCTCATGCCTTCGCTTCCAGCAGCTCTCTAAGCGGCGCTGACAACAGTGACCCTGCTTTATAAACCATGGCTTTTTCGTGTTTTTGCCAGAGCACACCAAGGTAAATAATAACAAAGCCAATGACCATCATTGCGACTGGAAATAACCAGCTGTTTTTGAAAACATTGAATGCTAAATAACTAAGATAGCCGCAGCTGCCGAGCGCACCTCTAAAGCCATAAAATCAGTGGCTATTTTACACTGAACCCCTTAATAACAGCACACTTCACCGCCAGCGCAGACACAGTCAACCGGTAAACTTCGGCAGCCAGTTTATGATCAAGAGTATTTGCACTATGAACACAAGCACCGCAAAGGTTATTACCAAGCCAATGGCGTAAATACCGCCAGCCACTTGATAGTCAGCGTTAGCAAAGCGTAAGCGCGCGGCCCGCACCAGTAAAGCCGGTACCAGCACCGCCCACACTGCAGCCATCAAACCCACATAACCCATCACTTTAACAAAACCTGTGGGTGCTAAGAGACACGCTAAGAGCGGCGGCAAGAAGGTCACTGCAGCGGCTTTTAAGCGTCCAACAGCTGTATCAGCAAAGCCGAACAGATCGCGAATATAATCGAACAGGCCCAAGGTGACGCCTAAAAATGAGCTGGCAATGGCCATATAAGCAAAAGCATTTAAGAATTGCGCCACCGCATCAGTGGTAACGTACTGACTTAATGCGTTGAGCAACACTGCCACATCGCCATCGGCCTCAACCACTGGGGCAAACTCAGTTCGGGGTAAATTGCCCTGCACCGCTAATTGCCAAAGCAAATAAATACTCAAGGCTAATAGTGAACCCCACAAAATACTCCGGGCCACCGGCTTGGCTTGCTTATTGTAGTAATTGACCAAACTGGGCACATTGCCGTGAAACCCAAAAGAAGCCAAACACACCGGCAATGCTGCCCATGCATAACGCCAATACTGGGTTTCTTCGCTCGCGCCAATATCCAACAACACCTCAGGCGTCACACTTTGCAATAGCGAGCCCGTGGATAAAAAGAAACTGGCAATCATCCCGCCAATCAGCACTGTGGTGAAACGATCCACCAGCTTAGTCGACACCCACACTGAAGTGGCAAGCACCAATAAAAAAACAATGGATGAGAGGTTTCGGGAGATCTCTATAGACTCAGCAGTGAACCAACCAGTTATTTGCACAAGGCTGTTTTGCGTGAGTCCACCACCGACATAGATGTATGCATAGGTTAAAGAGTACAGCACAAAAGTCACTGCAAGTCCGGTCACTAAACTCCAAACAGGCCCCAGCAGCTGGCTTACCAAAGTGTGGAAACTTGCCCCTTGTGGAAAATGCAAAGTGGTTTCCAATAACATTAAGCCTGACAAATACATACACAGCCAGACATACAGCAGTACCAGCACTGAACCTAGAAACCACACCCCTGATGTCGCCGTAGGATTAGCCAACATCCCGGCACCAATGGCGGTTCCGGCAATAATCATGGTGCCGCCAGAACGGGTTGGTGCCTGCTTACCTGCGCTATGTGTCATAACTGCTCTTTATGAAAAAGACTTTATAGGCTGTTTAATTACTTAACCTAAGCGCTCCAGTGGTGCGGCTACTTGTGCTCTTTAAATTGATAGAAAATGCGCACCTGACCGATATAGTCCAAGGTGTGTGCTTTATCTTCGAGACGCTGCGCTAAGTTTCGTTCTGCTTCTGCGGCGCTGTCCATGGGTCGCACTAAATCCACATGCACTTTGCCACTTAAATAATGCAAAGTGACCGAGCTGCAGTCTGCGGCATCCACTTCACCATCCCAAACACGACGCAAATCAGCCAGTACTTCACGCCTAAAAGGTAAGTCTTTGCAAAGCACTTCTAAAGAATCATCTTCAGGGTCAATATGCACTAAGGCATTGCTGATATTTTTATCAGACTCAATCAGCTTGATGCGGACAAACTCTGAAATCTTATGTCCTTCTGAGACACTTAAGCGCTCATCCACTTCAATGTGCACATCAATCAAGTAACTGCCGCCCATGCGTCGGCTGCGCAACATATGTACACCTTCGACACCCTCAACATCTTTAATAATGCGCTCAACCGCAGCAACGCGTTCTGGCTCTAAACCAGTGTCAATCAGCTCACGAATGGATGTCCAGGCTTGCTCCCAGCCAATTTGACCGATCATTAAGGCCACCCCAACTGCAGCTAACGCATCCAGATAAGGCATCCCAAACAAGCTCCCAGCAACACCCACCAACACCACAATGGAAGAAATGGCGTCAGAACGGTGGTGCCAAGCATTGGCTTTCAGCAAGCCTGAGTTATAGTACCTAGCCACACGCATGGTGTACTGATACAAGGCCTCGTTGGCAAAAATAGAAATAGCGGCAATCAACAACACAACGGGTGTTGGTTGCAGTAACAACTCGGGGTTAAGCAAGCGCTGGGCCGAATCAAACACAATGCCAATGGCAGTGATGATCAACACCACTCCCAAACCTACGGTAAAAGCCGTTTCAATCCGCGCATGCCCATAAGGGTGTTCTTTATCTGCAGGCTGGTTGCTGTATTTCGCAGCAAACCAAACCATCACGTCAGTACTCAAATCTGCTAAAGAGTGAATACCGTCAGCGATTAAAGCGTGGGACTGCCCTATGACACCAAAAATAATTTTCAGCACGGTTAAGGCTAAATTGACGATTGCCCCAACCACACTGGTCTTGCGCATTGCTTTATCACGATCACGTGCCTGTGCAAGCTGCTGAGTATCCATTAAAAAAGCTCCATATCAACCAAACTCTTCGATTGGTTTTGCTGCTACACCTTATGCCCAATCGTTGTTTTAGAGTCGCCAGCAGCATAGCTTAACTGGCTATTCGATGAATTTACTGCTACTCACTGTTTAGTAGAACGCAGTTGTGCGCTGCGCTCCATAATTAGAATCAATTGTTTGCCAGCATTTCCCGCAGGTAAACGCTAAAACCCGAAATTTTAATGGCTATTCGAACAACGTCACACACAAAAAACTCACTTATTCACTGGCGTGCTGCGGATTTGATCGTCAAGCATGTCAATTGAAAAATGAACTTTAACACAAGCCAGCCACAGTCTCTCTCTTTGTCAATTCTGCTTCAGCAGTACTCTTTTATGCTATATTCAGCCGCATCTTGATATAGGTCAAATTTACATGCAAACCGCCAAACCTTTATACGATTACAACAAATACTGGGCTGAATGCTTTGGCCCCGCACCTTTTCTACCCATGTCCCGTGAAGAAATGGATCAACTGGGCTGGGACTCCTGCGACGTCATTATTGTCACCGGCGATGCTTATGTGGATCACCCTTCATTTGGTATGGCAGTGATTGGGCGGGTTCTTGAAGCCCAAGGGTTTCGGGTCGGCATTATCAGCCAACCTGACTGGCGCAACACAGATGATTTCATGCAGCTGGGCGAGCCCAACTTATTTTTTGGGGTTGCCGCCGGCAACATGGACTCGATGATTAATCGCTACACCGCTGATCGCAAGCCCCGCTCAGATGATGCCTATACTGCTGGCGGGCAAGCAGGCAGCCGTCCGGACCGCGCCAGTTTAGTGTACAGTCAACGTTGTAAAGAAGCCTATACCCATGTGCCTGTGGTGCTCGGCGGTATTGAAGCCTCCTTACGCCGCATTGCCCATTACGACTACTGGCAAGACAGTGTGCGCCGTTCAATTTTAATGGACGCCACTGCCGACATTCTTCTTTATGGTAATGCTGAACGGGCCATTGTTGAGGTGGCGCAACGTTTGTCGTGGGGTGAGTCGGTCGCTGACATGGACGATATCCGCGGCACCGCTTTTATTCGTCGTAATACACCCAGCGGTTGGTTTGAATTGGACTCCACCCGCATTGATCGCCCCGGTCGCGTGGACCGTATTATTAACCCCTATATCAATACTCAAGATACTGAAGCCTGCGCTATCGAGCAGCAGGCTGCTGAAGACACTCTGGATAACGGTGCACAAGTGGTGCAAATTCTTGATCACCCCAACCTGACCCGCGAACGCACAGTAATCCGCATTCCGTCCTTTGAAAAAGTGCGCAATGATCCGGTACTTTACGCCCATGCTAACCGTGTCCTGCACTTAGAAACCAATCCCGGCAATGCCCGCGCTTTAGTGCAGCGTCACGCTGAGCATGACATCTGGCTGAATCCACCGCCGATTCCTTTAACCACTGAAGAAATGGACTATGTGTTCGGACTGCCCTATGCGCGGGTTCCGCACCCTAAATATGGCGATGCTAAAATCCCCGCCTATGAAACCATTCGTTTTTCAGTCAACATTATGCGTGGTTGTTTTGGCGGTTGTACTTTCTGTTCAATTACCGAACATGAAGGGCGTATTATTCAAAACCGCTCCCATGAATCGATTTTGCAAGAAATCGAAGACATGCGTGATAAAGTGCCGGGCTTTACTGGTGTGGTTTCAGACTTGGGCGGTCCCACCGCCAATATGTATCGCTTAGCTTGTAACAGCCGAGAAATTGAAGCGGCCTGCCGAAAACCATCCTGTGTGTTCCCAGGAATTTGTCAAAATTTAAATACTGACCACAGCTCTCTAGTGGACCTGTACCGCAAAGCCCGTGATTTACCGGGCGTGCGCAGGGTCTTGATTGCCTCAGGGGTGCGTTATGACTTGGCCGTGGAATCCCCTGAGTATGTCCGTGAGTTAGTCACCCACCATGTGGGCGGTTATCTAAAAATCGCTCCCGAACACACCGAACAAGGCCCGCTGGAACACATGATGAAACCCGGCATTGGCAGTTATGAACGTTTCCGCGAGATGTTCGAGCAGTTCACTAAAGAGGCAGGCAAGGAACAGTATTTAATTCCATACTTTATTGCCGCACACCCAGGCACCACAGACACAGATATGCTGAATTTATCTCTCTGGCTGAAAGAGAATAACTTCCGCGCCGACCAAGTACAGGCGTTTTACCCCTCACCCATGGCCACCGCAACGGCCATGTACCATTCGGGAAAAAACCCTTTGCGTAAAGTAACCTATAAAAGCCCTGCCACTGAAATTGTAAAAAGTGCTGAGCAGCGTCGCTTGCACAAAGCCTTTTTACGCTATCACGACCCTAAATCTTGGCCAATTATCCGCGAAGCACTGATCCGTATGGGCCGTACTGATTTAATTGGTAACGGAAAAAACCACTTAGTACCAGCTCAGCAACCCAATAGTCGTAGTTATCACAGTGCCCGCCGCAAAAATTCAACCCCAGCCCGTGGTAAAAAAGGCGCCCGCCCACTGCTTACTCAACACACCGGGTTGCCGCCACGGGACAACGGCGATACAGAAAAGCCCCACTGGCATAAGCGTGAACAAGCACGGGCAGCAGCTGAAGAAAAATTACGCGCTAGGCGTGGCCGAGGCTCCCGTTCCAGAGGCGGACAGCGCGACACACCACCGCCCAAACCCCGTTGAGTATTGACGCGGGCATAAATGCCCGCCCTACCATGCCGCACGACAGCCGCCATGCGTCCGATAAAGCTAGCAAGCGCAACACCTAGCTTGCAAGCTTTGCAGCGCAGTATGGTATTTATGCGCGGTGTATGCGCCATAAAAATGCCTGCCAGGTTGCAATCGCAGGCAGCAGGCACATGAAGTGCGCCCTGCAGGTGGTTTGGTCCCGCAATTGACTATAGCTACGCCGAATTATTAACCGCTCATTAATTCCGCCAAAATTTCAAATGAACGTAATCGATCTGCATGTTCATACAGATCGCAGGTGAAGATCAGCTCATCGGCTTGGGTATGCTCTAACAGCACCCTCATCTTTTGCTCGATACTTTCTGAGCTGCCAATCATGGCCATGCTTAAAAACTCATTAACCGCTTGTTTTTCATGGGGACGCCACAGCTCATCCATGCTTTCCACCGGCGGACGCATTAGCATACTTTGTCCGCGAATTAAGGCTAAAATTCGCTGTTGGGTGGTGGTGGCTAAAAACTGGGCTTCTTCGTCGGTGCCTGCAGCCACCAGTGGTATCCCGAGCATCACATAGGGCTCATCTAATAACGCAGAGGGCTTAAAATGCTGGCGATACACTTCAATGGCTTGCATCATCATGCGCGGCGCAAAGTGTGAGGCAAACGCATAGGGTAAACCTTTCTCAGCAGCTAGCTGAGCACTAAACAAGCTTGAACCCAACAGCCAGATGGGCACATTACTGTCCACTCCTGGCATGGCAATGACTTTTTGTCCCGCTTGACGAGGGCCTAACAGCGCCTGCAGTTCAGCTACATCGGCAGGAAAGTCATCCACACTGCCATCTAAGTGTTTACGCAATGCCCGCGCAGTCATGGGGTCGGTACCCGGCGCACGGCCTAAGCCCAAGTCAATACGACCCGGATACAGTGCTTCTAAGGTGCCAAATTGCTCGGCAATCACCAGCGGTGCATGATTGGGTAACATCACCCCGCCCGCACCGATGCGAATACGCTCTGTACCGGCTGCTAAATAGCCAATCAATACAGAGGTGGCTGAACTGACAATGGCATCCATATTATGGTGTTCAGCCACCCAAAAACGGGTAAAGCCTAGCTGCTCAACATGCTGTGCTAAGGCCAGCGAGCGCTGTAAAGCAGGTGCGGCACCCTGATCGGTGTCTTTGCGGGAGGCTAAATCCAATACAGAAAAAGCCACATTATGTACTTCAGTCATAGCTAACTCCTCGATAGCGCTTGATTGTCCGCTACTGTACCAGTGATCACATAAACCCCCTAGGAGTGCTACCATAGACGACTAACCTACCTGCCCATATCCGATTAACGGCATTATGCAAAGCAAGCAAAAAAAATATTTAGCGGATCAATCTCTGCCCCGTGCTTTATTTAGCATGACTTGGCCAATGCTCTTTGGTGTAGTTGCACTGATGAGTTTTCAGCTGGTCGACAGTGTGTTTATTAGTATGCTGGGCATGCAACCGTTGGCCGCCTTAGGTTTCACTTTGCCTATGCAGCAACTTATGATTGGTGTGCAGATTGGTATTGGCATTGCGGCCACCGCACTGATTTCCCGTGCGTTAGGCGCAGGCCAACCTGAACGCGCTAAACACCTCGGCGGACTGGTGGTGTTAACCGGTTGCTGCTTGTCATTGATACTCTGCACTGTGATTTGGTTATTGCGGTTACCTATTCTCAATGCACTGGGTGCCAGTGCTGACTTGCTGCCTTACGCCGAAAGCTATTGGCTGCCCTGGTTAAGCAGCGCTTGGCTGGCCGCTTTTTTATACTATGCCAACAGTATTTCCCGCGCCAATGGTGACACCCGCTTACCGGGATTTATGATGGTATTTACCAGCGTGCTGAATATGCTGCTGGATCCCATATTTATTTTCGTTTTTGACTGGGGATTACCCGGCGCCGCTTACGCTACCATGGTGGCTTGTTTGGCTGGCTCGGCTATTATGTATTCACGCATTCTCAAGCACCACTGGCTGGCTTTTGATCCCAGCAAACTGCCCACCCTGCCTGCACTACGTGATATTTTTAATACCAGCGCACCGGCTATGTTGAGCCAATTAATGCCCGGCACCGCTGCATTAATCGCCACCCGTCTGGTAGCCGGTTTTGGTGGTTCGGCCATTGCTGCATGGACGCTAGGTAGCCGTTTGGAAATGTTTTCCATTGTCATCGTACTGGCTCTAACCATGGCATTACCGCCCATGGTGGGCCGATTATTAGGTTCACAACAATTAGATCGCGTGCATGCTCTAGTGCGCATCGCGGCGCGTTTTGTTTTGGCACTGCAAGTGGCTATTGCGTTATTTTGGATGGCCAGCCGCTGGCTAATTGCACCGGCTTTAGCCCCGGATTTAGATACGGAAATCTACTTAATGAGCTATATGCTCTGGGTACCCATCAGTTACGCAGCGCTAGGGGTGTGCATGTTAATGGTATCGGTGTGTAATGCGCTAGGCATGCCCATGCGCGCAGTGTGGATTTCTACGTTACGTTTATTTGTCTGCTACTTGCCTGGACTCTGGCTGGGCGCTACTGTGGCGGACATGAGCGGCTTATATGTAGGCGTACTCATAGGTAATGTGGCTGCAGGCACACTGGCTTGGAATTTATATAAGAAGGGTTTAGGTCAACTTAAATCCGCTTAGCCCACTGCTCACTGCATCTTCAGCAGTACACGCCACTCAACTGAAACTCCCGTAACACGGCTTCAGCTGAGCAGCTCTAGCTCACTGATGTAATGCTGTGCTTACACAGCATTAAGACCGCGCTGTAAGTCCGCTTGTATATCGGCAACTTCTTCTAAGCCCACGGCAATGCGAATCAGACCATCAGCGATGCCTGCAGCGGCACGTTCTTCTGGCGATAGGCGGCCATGGGTGGTACTGCCTGGATGGGTAATGGTGGTTTTTGCATCACCTAGGTTAGCAGTGATGGAAATCATCTGCGTGGCATCAATAAAGCGCCATGCGGCATCTTTACCGCCTTTAACCTCAAAGCTCACCACTGCACCAAAGGCAGTTTGTTGCTGCTTTGCCAGCTGATGTTGTGGGTGGCTGGGCAAACCAGCGTAATACACTCTTTTTACTTGATCTTGCTGATCAAGCCATTCAGCCAAATACTGAGCGCTCTGGCAATGGGCATTCATGCGCAAGCGTAAGGTTTCGAGCCCCTTTAAAAATACCCAAGCATTGAAGGGGCTCATGGTGGGTCCCGCGGTACGCAAAAAGCCCACCACCTCTTTCATTAACTCAGCACTACCCAGCACCGCACCGCCTAGGCAACGGCCTTGTCCATCTATGAACTTGGTGGCCGAATGAATCACGATATCAGCACCCAGTGCTAAAGGTTTTTGTAAAACGGGCGTGCAAAAGCAGTTATCCACCACCAACAAAGCATCTGCTGCATGGGCAATTTCGCTTAAGGCACGAATATCAGCCAGCTCAGCTAAAGGGTTAGAGGGTGACTCCACAAACAACAACTTGGTGTTTTTCGTACAGGCTGCTTGCCATGCTGCTAAGTCATCAATTTGTACATAACTGATGTCAATCCCGAAGCGCGCGCAATATTTATCAAACAGGCTCACTGAAGCACCAAAAATACTGCGCGAAACTAGAATTTGATCCCCTGCACTGCACAAACTCATCACTGTAGCTAAAATCGCTGACATACCCGATGCAGTAGCTACACACTTTTCTGCGCCTTCTAAAGCCGCTAAACGCTCTTCAAAGGTACGCACTGTTGGGTTGGTATAACGTGAGTAGACATTACTGTCACGCTCTCCAGAAAAACTTGCTGCTGCTTCTGCTGCGCTCGTAAACACATAGCTGGAGGTGGTGAAAATTGCCTCACTGTGCTCGGCTTCAAAACTACGCTGTTGCCCAGCACGCACTGCTAACGTATCAAAACCAGCCTCGCTGAGTTCACTGTTGAGCCGACCTGCTTGCCAGTCCTTTGTCATAACTTACACCTTACTATTAAAAATAACCAACGGCCTTCATTTGGCTCAATCAAAACCACACCTTATTCAACTGTTGTGTAAGCTAATGGTGTCATTAGTCACTTGCACTTCAACAGTCTGATTACTTTTCTCGCTGCGTTCCCGCTGGATACGCTGCAAATATTGCTCATTAATATCGCCGGTGACATATTCACCATTAAACACTGCACAATCAAATTTATCGATTTTGATTTTGCCACCACTGACAGAATCCACAAGGTCTTCGAGATCTTGATACAGCAACCAGTCAGCGCCTATCAATGCGGCAATTTCTTCTGTACTGCGATTATGGGCAATTAACTCATGGACACTGGGCATATCAATGCCATACACATTTGGGTAACGCACTGCCGGTGCTGCAGAGCAGAAATAGACGTTTTTAGCGCCCGCATCTCGAGCCATTTGAATAATTTGCTTACAGGTTGTGCCACGCACAATAGAGTCATCGACCAACATGACATTCTTACCACGAAACTCTAAATCAATGGCGTTCAGCTTTTGTCGCACAGATTTTTTACGAGCGGCCTGCCCAGGCATAATAAAAGTACGTCCAATGTAGCGATTTTTAATAAAGCCTTCGCGGTATTTAACACCCAAACGGTTAGCCAACTCTAAAGCCGAGGTACGGCTGGTGTCTGGAATTGGAATAACCACATCAATATCATGATTCGGGCGCTCACGAAGGATTTTATCAGCCAAGTTTTCTCCCATACGCAAACGGGATTTATACACTGATATACCATCAATAATGGAGTCTGGGCGAGCCAAGTAAACCTGCTCAAAAATGCACGGATTAAGCACGGGATTTGCTGCGCACTGTCGAGTATGTAATTGACCGTCTTCAGTGATATAAACCGCCTCACCTGGGGCTAAATCACGAATTAAAGTGAAGCCTAAGACATCTAAAGCAACACTTTCTGAGGCAATCATATACTCAACACCAAGGTCCGTCTGGCGTTGTCCAAACACAATGGGACGAATGCCATGGGGGTCTCGAAAACCCAATACACCATAGCCGGTGATCATCGACACCACCGCATAACCACCACGGCAACGCTCATGGACACGGCTCACTGCAGCAAAAATATCTTCTTCAGTGGGTTGTAATTTACGGCGCAAACTAAGCTCATGAGCAAACACGTTAAGCATGACCTCAGAGTCTGAGTTGGTGTTCACATGACGTAAATCAGATTGATAAATTTCTTTAGCCAGCTGCTCAACATTGGTTAAATTACCATTATGCGCCAAGGTAATCCCGTAAGGAGAATTCACATAAAACGGCTGAGCTTCAGCACTACTTGAGCTGCCTGCAGTTGGGTAGCGCACATGCCCAATACCCACATTACCGACCAGCTCTTTCATATGTCGAGTGCGAAACACATCACGCACTAAGCCATTGTCTTTGCGCAAAAATAATCGCCCATTTTGGGATGTCACTATTCCCGCTGCATCCTGCCCTCGGTGCTGAAGAACGGTGAGCGCATCATACAGCGCTTGATTAATATTCGATTTGCCAACAATACCGACAATGCCACACATGGAACGCAACCCCTGCTAATTCGTTCGAAATAAAGCTATTAATTATAACTGCTTAAAGTTTGCTCATTTATACGATGCATTCTGAGCTGTAGAGATCCACTGACCAGACAAGTCTAAAATTATATTTTTAGACCAGTCGGCAATCAGTATAAAATGCGGAAGTAAAGTGGACTGCTGCCACCAAGCATCGCGCTCAACAGGTGCTAAGCTCAACAACCCTACTGACACCACCACCAGTAACAGACCTCTTGCTGCACCAAAGACCATACCCAACAAACGGTCGGTTCCAGTGAGTCCAGTAACTCGAATTAACTGACCCAATAAATAATTGATCAGTGCACCAACCAGCAGGGTCATCACAAAAAGCACCGCGCAAGCAGCGATAACGCGTACTGATGGTGTATCGATATAGGGTTGAAAATGATGGGCTAGACTGCCGCCAAACATCCAAGCGATGACACCCGCAATAACCCAAGTTAGCAAAGACAACGCTTCTTTAACAAAGCCGCGATTGAGACTGATTATCGAAGAGATTACTACGACACCGATAATGACGGCATCAACCCAGTTGAAAGACACTGATAGTTAACCTGAACTGCAAAAGAAATATTTTAACAGAGCTGCTGGAAACTGATAAGCGCTTGTTAAAAATTTAAAGTTTATTGACCTGTTTCAGGCGCATAACGGACCACAAAACAATCTTGATTTTCACGGGATTTTAGATTTTCACACAATTTTTGCGCCTCTGAGCGCTTTATCAGCGGTCCAATAAACACGCGGTGGATATCACCGCTGCTGCGGACATACGCATTGTATTGCTTTTTACGATAAGAATCGCGTAAGTTTTGTGCGTTTGTTTGATTAGATAAACTTGCCAACTGGATCGACCAAGAGACTGGTAAGTTGTTTTTATCGATACCAGTGTCTGACACTACTGGCTCAGGCCTTACCTTAACCGGCTCAACAACTTTGTCTGGCGCGGGTTGCGATTGAGTGCCATCGACGCTTTCTATGGGAGCGCTAGGAACCTGACTCAGCGCACTGGGCTCATCCACAATCAATGCATCATCCCAAACGTCTTCCACCTCTAGCACTGGCTCAGGTACTGGCACTGGCACTGCAACCTGCTCAACAGGGTACTGGGGGACTTCTGGAATAGCAGGCATGGCCGGCGCTTGCACTGTCACCTCTCTGACAGGCTCCTCCTGCTTAAACAACATAGGTATAAAAACCACAGCTAAAGCTATCAATACTAAAGCACCGACAATACGCTGTTTGAGTTTATTTTCTGTTGCTGACATAAACAGCCTACCCTATCGTTGAGATACAAGTATAAATTTATAAGACGCACTACTAGACCACAGATTATGCTGATGCACAATCTTTATGCAGGGGTCAATTGCAGTTTTTTAGCGTTACCTTCTTTAGCCACTTAAGTGCTTCAGCCACTGTGAAGAAGGAACCAAAGATAACTATTTGATCATCCGTTGTGGCTGCTGCGCACTGCGCTTCAATGGCTTGTGCAATATCCTCACAAACAATAACTTGAGCATTACGCTGTTGCAGCGCCTGCTCTAGATGCTCTTGTGTATAACTGCGCGGTGACGGCAAGGCGGCCACTGCCCAGCTCGCAATTTGTGCTTCAATGGGCTGCAGAATGCCTGTTAAATCCTTATCATTCAGCACTCCGAGTACCGCCAAACGACGCCCCTTAACAGGTCTACTCTGTAAACGTTGTGCAAGGTACTCTGCGGCATGGGGGTTATGCGCCACATCCAATAAGAGCTGCAACCTGCGCCCTTGCCAGTCCACTTCAACTGCTTGCAAGCGCCCCGGCATTTGCGCAGCAAGCAGAGCGCTGCACAGCGCCTCCGGTTGCCATGGTAGACCCAACGCGGCATACACCTGCAAAGCTAAAGCGGCATTTTCAATCGGTAAGTCCAGTAGCGGTATATTTTGCAGCTCAATAGGCTCGCCGCGCTGATTAAGACCACGCCAATGCCAGTCGTGTTCAGTGTGCGCCAAGTCAAAATCACGACCCCGCAATAACAAAGGCACTGTTAAAAGCGCTGCCTGAGTAAGCAGTTTCTCAGGTGGGTCTAAATCGCCACAAACCGCTGGTCGCCCAAGACGGAAAATGCCAGATTTTTCATAAGCCACTGCATTGCGAGTGTCACCAAGCCAATCGTGATGATCCAAACCTATGTTTGTCACCACGGCAATATCAGCATCGATAATATTGACCGCATCTAAACGACCACCCAAACCCACTTCGAGAATAACTACGTCGAGTTTTGCTTGCGCAAACAGCCAGAACGCAGCCAAAGTACCCATTTCAAAGTAAGTTAAGCTGATATCACCGCGCGCCTGTTCAACCTGAGTAAAAGCCTCACACAGTTGCTGGTCAGTGACCTCTTGACCATTAATGCGCACCCGTTCGTTATAGCGCAACAGGTGCGGCGAACTGTATAAACCAACCTGCAAACCTTGCTGTGCCACTAAACTGGCCAATAAAGCGCAGCTCGAGCCTTTACCGTTGGTACCGGTGACAGTGATCACTTGATCGGCGAGAGCTGGTAGCTTTAAACGCTTAGCAACGTCTTGCACACGCGCTAAGCCCATATCAATTTCGCTGGGATGCAACTGCTCTAGATAGAGCAACCACTGGTCAAGATTGCGCACAGTCATCATTTACTCTTTAGCTTCTTGCTTAGAGTCCACTTTAACGTCAACGTCGGCTTCTGTTTTCGAGTCACCTGGCTTCTCAGATGCTCCATCTACGGTGTCCACTGCAACCACTGGAATACTAGGTACATTCATCAGTTGACGTAGAATGCTGGCGACACGCGGACGCAGCTCAGTGCGCGGGATAATCATATCGATTGCACCGTGCTCTAGTAAAAACTCACTGCGCTGAAAACCTTCAGGTAATTTTTCACGCACCGTCTGCTCAATAACCCGCGGCCCTGCAAAACCCACTAAAGCCTTAGGTTCAGCAACAATCACATCGCCTAACATGGCTAAACTGGCTGATACACCACCGTAGACTGGATCAGTTAAAACAGAGATAAACGGAATACCTTCTTCCCGTAGACGCGCTAACACGGCTGAAGTTTTAGCCATTTGCATCAAAGAAACCAATGCTTCCTGCATGCGTGCACCACCTGATGCTGAAAAGCAAATCAGCGGACAACGTTGTTCTAGCGCCACATTGGCTGCTTGCACAAAGCGCTCACCAACCACAGCACCCATGGAACCGCCCATAAAGGCAAATTCAAAAGCAGCAGCCACTACGGGCATACCTTCTAAGGTACCGCTTAAGGCAATTAATGCATCTTTTTCACCGGTGCGTTTTTGTGCATCAGCAATACGGTCACGGTAGCGTTTGCTGTCACGAAAACGAATGCGATCTACCGGCTCTAAGTCTGCTGCGATTTCTTCACGTCCTTCCTTATCAAGGAAAATATCTAAACGCGTACGCGCATTGATCCGCATATGATGGTTACACTTAGGACACACCTCTAAGTCTTTTTCTAGTTCAGGCTTGTATAAAACCGACTCGCAAGATGGACACTTATGCCATAGCCCTTCTGGCACTGAGCTTTTCTTAGCCTCTGAGCGCATAATCGAAGGAATGAGTTTATCAACCAACCAGTTATTCATCTGCTGTCTACTCCGCCTAGAGGCTCAGTGTTTAACACTACGCCCCATAAAAAATTAATTAAGGATTAGTTTACAGACGGCATCTCACCACAAGCCGTCACATCGCCGTGCATTCTCTATTTGCACAGCATATAAGAACTTACGCATTTTTTCTGCGTCTTTAAGACCTTTGGACGCCTCAACCCCACCACTGACATCCACAGCCCAGGGCTGCACTTGACGCATCGCCTGAGTTACATTATCCGCATTTAAGCCACCAGCGAGGATTAGCGGTTTGGCTAAATCTTCTGGTATTTGTGCCCAATCGAAACGCTCGCCAGTACCACCATGCAGACCAGGCACCCAAGCATCCAATAAAATCCCTTTAGCAGTGCTATATTGTGCAGCCAGCTTGGCTATATCAACCCCAGGTTGCATACGCAATGCTCGAAAATAGGGCCTAGCATACCTTTCGCACTCAGCGGGCGACTCGTCACCATGAAACTGCAAAGTGTCCAATGGTAGCGCATCCAGCACTGCATTGACCTCTGTCTGAGTGGCATTAACAAAAAGCCCCACACTGGTGACAAAAGGCGGTAACGCTGCAACAATTTCTTGAGCTTGAGCAATATTAACAGCCCTTGGGCTTTGCCCGTAAAACACTAAACCAATTGCATCAACGCCAGCTTGTGCCGCTATTAGAGCATCCTCAACCCGGGTGATACCGCATATTTTAGTTCGTATTCGCACAATAACTCCGCTTAACTCTCAGTGAGGGTGTCGCTCAAACCTGATAAAAAATGAGGCCCTAAATAACGCTGGGGCAATGCATACTGCGCTGGGTATTCCACCTTGACCATATACAGCCCATAAGGTGCTGCAGTAACGCCACCAGCAGTACGATCACGACCTTCAAGAACGGTTTGCGCCCAGGCAACAGGTCGCTCACCAGCACCAATCATCATTAACACACCTGCCAAGTTACGTACCATGTGATGCAAAAAAGCGTCTGCACACACATCAATCACGATCAACTTACCAAATTCAATAACCTGTAAGTTATGAATGGTGCGCACAGGAGATTTAGCCTGACAACCCGCTGCACGAAAAGCACTGAAATCATGGGTGCCCAGTAAGCAGTGTGCTGCACTGCGCATTTTTTCAACATCTAAAGTTTTATGTGTCCAGGTCAGCTCATCAGCAAGGTGCGCTGGGCGTATTTCATCACTATAAATGACATAACGGTAGCGGCGCGCCATAGCACTAAAGCGCGCATGGAAGTCCAATGGAACCCTGTGCGCCCAAACCACGCTGATATCTTTTGGCAGGTAACGGTTAGCACCCATCACCCAAGAGCGCATTGGCCGCTCAATATGGGTATCAAAATGCACCACTTGACCGCACGCATGCACCTTAGTATCAGTGCGCCCAGCACAACTCAAGCGCACCGGATAGCCTGCATTCACCTGCTGTAAAGCCGACTCTAAGTGACCTTGTATGCTGGGCGTGCCTTCCGGCTGCAACTGAAAGCCGTGGTAGTTTGACCCTTTATACTCGACACCTAAAGCGATTCTTAAAACGCCAACGGCAGCCTCTACAGCTGCCGTTGGCGGTGTTTCACTATGCATGAATTACCCTAACTGTTTGGCCAGCTCTCGCGCTTCATCTTGCTGCGCTGCAGTTCCTTCTGCAATCACTTCATCGAGAATATCCCGTGCGCCTTCAGCATCACCCATATCAATATAAGCTCGCGCCAAATCCAGTTTAGTCGCAGCTTCATCAGTTCCAGAAAGGAAGCTGAAGTCATCATCTATACTGTCTAAGCTCTCTAAGTCACCCAAATCAGCTAAGTCTGCCAATGGGTCTGCTTCTGTTTGTATTGCACTTTCTTCCAGGGAGCTGTCTAGAACCGTTTCAAGCTGGCTACTTTCACCAAGCTCCTCTGTGCTTAGACCGTCTGCAAGACTGTCTAGCTCAAGGTTTAAGTCATCCAACTGCAAGTCAAATTCAGCTAAATCTTGTTTTTGCATATCTGACTCAAAGGCCTCAAAGGCAAAGGCGTCATCTAAGTCCCCTTCCGGCTGTTTACTTTGCACGGCTTCTTCTAAGGTGCGGCTCAGCTCATCTAAAGAGAACTCTTCGGTTGCTGCTTGCGTTGCATCTGACTCTGATTGCTCTATAGCCGCCAGATCTAAATCCAAAGACTCTAGATCCAAATCCAGATCGCCTAAGTCATCCAGTGGTTTATCCGCTGGCTGCTCGTCTGCAGCTGCAGTAACAGGCTCAGACAGATCCAGGTCCAAGTCCAGATCAAAGTCTAAATCCAACGCTGTTTCTTTTGTTTCTTGCTCTTCTAACTCTGCCCCTGTCAGCTCTGCCAGCTCATTATCTAAAACAGGCGCCAGCACTTGCTCAGCGGCAAACATTTTTGGATAGCGTATTTTTAGCTGGGCAAGCTGTTCATCTGTCCCGCCCATTTCAGTGAGCTCTTCGACTTGTTTTGCAAAGCCTGCCTGATCTTCAAGGTCAGCATACACTTCAAGTAGTTTGTGACGGAGCTCTAAGCGCTCAGGCTCTGCCTCTAGCGCCTTGTGTAAAACATCGGCGGCTTGATTGAACCGACCAAAGCCCATGTAACTGGCGGCCTCAGCTAAAGGATCGGTCTCCTCTTCTTTAATTTCGGTTTCCACCACGGGCGCTGTAACATCGAATCCAGCTAAAGGGTCATCCATCTCCTGCTCCAGCGCCGCGTCTTCTATAGCGGTTAGGCTTGTAACAGAAGTGATTTGGTCAAGTTCATCAGCTGGTTTACCGAATGCATCAGGCTTAGGTGTGTCGACTGACTCAGCAACCTCAGTCTCCTGCTCTGCTTTTTTGCGCGCTCGACTGCGCGATAAACCTAGCAGCAAAAGTAATAAAGCCAAGACCGCGCTTCCGCCAGTGGCGGCCAGCAAGGTTGGGTTAGCGAATACCTTCTCAAGGATGTTTTTTTCTTGTGCCGCGGCAGGCGCTGGGGTCACAGCAGTGGGTTGCTCAGCTATAGGTGCTGGCTCTTCACTTGCTGACTCTACGGCAAGCTCAGCAGTGACTGCCATGCTCTCAGGTGTTGCATTGGCCGCATCGCCAGCTGAATCAAGATGAACCTCTTCAGCTAACCCTAAACCTTCCAGCTGCGGCTGTGCCACTGCAGCATCATCAAGGTCTGTTAAGTTTGCAGAAACATCAATAAGAGTCGTTTCATCAGCATTTTGTAACTGTGCGAGCTGGTTATCTTTTAACTCAATTAAACGCTGTAATTTTTCCACCTGACTGCTGAGCTCTTCAACGCGACTTTGCAGCTTTTCTTTTTCCAAATTCGTTGAGTCTAAAAACTCCTCATTGCGCGCCAGTTTATCTTGCAATGCACGTACTTCAGTTTCTACGCCTTGATCAGCAGCTTGCCGAGCTTGACCAGCGGCATCAGACACCAACCACAAGCTGGCTTTTTTTTCGATCGCAGTGGGCGCTGCACCGGCCTCAACCCGACGAGTGGCATCCATTTGCCGCTCTGCCAGTGCTGGGCTTGAGCCTGTTTTCCAGCTTTGACTTTGTTGATTGACTTGCGCCACAGTATGATTATAAGTACGCCTATTGATATCTTCTGCATCGGGTAAACGTAAGACTTGACCACTTTTCATCCGGTTAATATTGCCATTAACGAAAGCATTAGGATTCAACTCTTGAATTGCCAACATGGCTTGATGAACTGACCCGTTACCTTTTACTCGAGAGGCTATACTCCACAAGGTATCGTTTCTTTGCACTCGATACTCACCACCCTGCGCTATGCGCGATGTGCTTGCAACTGCTGCGCGGGGGCGACTTGCTGGCGCTTGCCGACTTGGTTGATTAGTAGCTGCAGCTGGTGTCGCAGTAAGCTCAGGCGCATAAATGACTTGTTGAGGCGCGTATAAAGGTGGATCAAGTAGCAATGTGTATTCACGCAACAAGCGCCCATTTGGCCAAATCACTTCAACTAAAAAGTTTAAATATGGTTCTTTAATAGGCTGTTTACTGGAAATACGAATAACACTTTTACCACTGCTGGAAATTACCGGGGTAAAAGTTAACCCAGTTAGAAAAAACTGGCGATCAATCCCAGCTTTACTGAATTCTTCAGGCGAAGCTAAGCGACTCTTCACCTCGGCAGAGGTTAAGTCGCGCACTTCCAATAGCGAGATTTCAGCTTCAAGTGGCTGATTTAAGGAGGACTTAACAGCTATATCACCCAAGCCGAGTGCGTGAGCATAACTGGATGTAAACGCTGTAATAGCGGCAACCGCTAACACCAACTTGCGTACTTGAAGCATATAGAGTTATCCCTTTTTATACAGTCGGACTTTCCGAAGGGTTTTAAATGCGCTGTACTTTGACACTGATAATCTAGCCCTTAGTAGCATTCAACCAAATATAACCTTGGCAACGATTGCCTAATGTCCACCTTAGACCTTGAGTATCTTTTATGACTAGAGTTTTATCAATATTCAATAACCAACTCAAATCATATCAGGCCCGCTTAATATTATTATCAGACATATCGCACATTTTATAACTCTTAATTCAGCAATGCAGTTCTGCAGTGTGCAAAAGCAACTTTACTTCTGCACACCCATTCAGCAGTTATATTTACCGCTCTAACAGTATGCGCAACATTCTACGCAATGGCTCTGCTGCGCCCCACAATAACTGGTCACCAACAGTGTAAGCGCCTAAATAATGCGAGCCCATATTGAGCTTACGTAAACGACCCACAGGCACGTTCAAAGTACCCGTCACTGCAGTTGGAGTAAGCTCCTGGGCAGTAATATCGCGCTCATTGGGAATCAATTTAACCCATGGATTGTGCTGGCTAATCAACTCTTCAATTTCAGCCATAGGCACATCTTTGTTAAGTTTAATAGTCAACGCCTGACTATGGCAGCGCATAGCACCGACTCGCACGCAAATACCATCGATGTTGATAGGGTTTTTATTACGACCTAGCAACTTGTTGGTTTCTGCTTGAGCTTTCCACTCTTCACGGCTTTGCCCATTGGGCAGCGCACTGTCAATCCAAGGGATTAAACTACCTGCCAATGGCACACCAAAATGCTCTGTAGGGCAATCATCACTGCGCTGATACTCAGCCACTTTACGGTCAATATCTAAAATAGCGCTGGCTGGATCTTTCAACTCTTCTGCAACGGCGGCATGAATACCACCCATTTGACGGATCAGTTCACGCATATTTTGTGCGCCAGCACCACTGGCTGCCTGGTAGGTCATGGCACTCATCCACTCCACTACGCCGGCTTCAAACAAGCCGCCTAGCGCCATTAACATGAGGCTGACGGTGCAGTTACCACCCACATAGTCTTTAACACCTGCATCCAGCGCGTGATCAATACCTCTGCGGTTGACTGGATCAAGAACAATAACTGAGTGATCTTTCATACGCAGTGCTGAAGCAGCGTCGATCCAATAACCCTCCCAACCAGCTTCACGCAGTTTAGGGTACACCGCTTCGGTGTAGTCGCTGCCTTGACAGGTCAAGATAACATCCAGTGTTTTCAGCTCTTTAATATCATAAGCATCTTTCAAAGCTGGAATATCTTTACCAATCGCAGGTCCTTGCCCACCGACATTAGAGGTGGTAAAGAATACCGGATCGATTAAATCAAAATCCTGTTCTTCAAGCATGCGCTGCATGAGCACTGAGCCCACCATGCCGCGCCAACCAATTAGACCTACACGTTTCATTACGACTACACCTACTGTTAGTTAATGTTTGCTACCGAACAATCATATCATTTACAGGCGGTAGCAAACTTTTTGGAATTAAATGAGCTTACAACTTTGCAAGCGCTGCGGCTACTGCATCACCCATTTCTTCTGTTCCCACTTTGCGCATCCCTTCGGAATAAATATCACCTGTGCGCAAGCCTTGATCCAGTACATCGCTGACGGCCTGCTCAATGGCATCGGCTGCTGCCTGCTCGTTAAAGGTATAACGCAACATCATAGATACGGACAAAATTGTCGCCAGAGGGTTGGCCAAGTTTTGCCCGGCAATATCAGGCGCGGAACCGTGTGATGGTTCATACATCCCTTTATTGTTGGCGTCCAAAGATGCCGATGGCAGCATACCAATGGAACCGGTCAACATTGAAGCCTGATCCGATAAAATATCACCAAACAAGTTATCGGTGACAATCACGTCAAACTGCTTAGGTGCACGGACCAACTGCATAGCAGCATTGTCCACATACTGGTGGCTGAGCTCAACATCCGGGTATTCTTTAGCCACCTCATTGACCACTTCACGCCATAAACGGCTGGATGCCAGAACGTTAGCTTTGTCCACTGAGCAGACTTTTTTATTGCGCAAACGGGCTAAATCAAAGCCCACTTTAGCAATACGACGAATTTCGCTTTCACTGTACGGCAAGGTGTCGTACGCCATGCGTTCACCGTTTTCTAATGTCACGGTGTCACGGGGTGTACCAAAGTAAATCCCACCAGTCAGCTCACGTACAATCAGAATATCTAAGCCTGCCACTACTTCTGGCTTAAGGCTGGATGCTTCTGCCAACTGAGGGTACAAAATAGCTGGGCGCAAATTACCAAACAAACCCAGTTCAGAGCGAATTTTCAACAAGCCACGCTCAGGGCGAATCGCCACATCGATGTCATCCCACTTAGGGCCACCGACGGCACCGAGCAGTACCGCATCCACTTCACGGGCCAACTCCAGAGTTGAATCTGCTAATGGGACGCCGTGCTTATCAATAGCAGCACCGCCTAACTCACCTTCTAGCAATTCTAAATCGAGACTGAACTTTTCATTGGCCACTTGTAAAACTTTGACGGCTTCACGGATGATTTCTGGACCAATGCCATCACCGGGTAATACTAAAATCTTTTTCGACATATCAGCTACTCAGCGCCACTATTCGTCAGTGGCGCACGTCAGTTAAATTAAAATGCGTCAAACAACCATGGGTTCGCTTGCTTGTAGCCCACTTCAAAGGCGCGAATTTCGTCCGCATCTTGCAAAGTAAGACCAATATCATCCAACCCATTCAGCAAACAGTGCTTGCGGAAAGCATCCACTTCAAAAGAGTACTGCACACCATCGGGACGCGTCACGGTTTGCGCTTCAAGATCAATGGTCAGCTGATAGCCTTCATTAGCCTCTGTTTGGGCAAACAGCTCATTGACTTCATCGGCGGTCAAAATAATGGGCAAGAGACCGTTTTTAAAGCTGTTGTTGTAGAAAATATCGGCAAAACTGGGCGCAATAATCGCACGAAAACCGTATTCTTCCAAAGCCCAAGGTGCGTGCTCACGGCTTGAGCCGCAACCAAAGTTTTCTTGCGCCAGCAATACACTGGCACCCTGATAACGGGGCTGATTAAGGACAAACTCGGGATTAATTGGACGCTTGCTGTTGTCCATACCGGGCTGGCCTTCATCTAAATAGCGCCACTCGTCAAACAAATTCGCACCGAATCCCGTGCGCTCGATGGATTTCAAAAACTGCTTAGGGATAATTTGGTCAGTATCCACGTTGGCGCGATCCAACGGAGCAACTAAACCTTGGTGTTGAGTAAAGGCTTTCATGTTTATGCTCCCTCTTTCATTAATTCACGCACATCGACAAAGTGACCCTTGACGGCTGCTGCAGCGGCCATTGCTGGGCTGACTAAATGGGTTCGCCCACCGGCACCTTGACGGCCTTCAAAGTTACGGTTTGACGTGGACGCACAATGCTCACCACTGCCCAACTTGTCGGGGTTCATCGCCAAACACATCGAGCAACCGGGTTCGCGCCATTCAAAACCAGCCTCGATAAATATTTTATCCAAGCCTTCTTCTTCCGCTTGCTGCTTCACCAAACCTGAGCCGGGAACCACCATGGCCTGAATAACATTGCTGGCCACTTTGCGACCTTTGGCAACTTCTGCCGCTGCACGCAAGTCCTCAATACGTGAGTTGGTGCAAGAACCAATAAAGATGCGATCCAGTTTAATATCGGTAATCGCTTGATTGGCTTCCAGCCCCATATATTTCAAAGCGCGAGTAATGGAATCACGCTTAACCGGATCAGTTTCTTGCGCTGGGTCTGGCACATTGGCATCCACGGGCAAGACCATTTCAGGCGAGGTACCCCAGCTTACTTGCGGGATAATATCTTCAGCACGCATTTCAACAACAGTATCAAAGTGCGCATCCTCATCTGAAACCAAATTTTGCCACGCTGCTACTGCTGCATCCCAGTCGGCACCCTTAGGTGCATAAGGACGACCTTTCACATATTCGATGGTTTTCTCGTCAACAGCCACCATACCTACTCGCGCACCGGCTTCGATGGACATGTTGCACAAGGTCATGCGCCCTTCCATGGATAACTCACGGATGGCACTGCCAGCAAATTCAACCGCATGCCCATTACCACCAGCCGTACCAATTTTGCCGATAATCGCCAAAACAATATCTTTCGCGGTAACACCCGCAGGAATTTTGCCTTCAACACGCACCTGCATGTTCTTCATTTTTTTGGCTACTAAGCACTGGGTCGCTAACACATGCTCAACTTCTGAAGTACCAATACCATGAGCTAGGGCACCAAAAGCACCATGGGTGGAAGTGTGCGAGTCACCACACACAACAGTCATGCCTGGCAAGGTTGCACCCTGCTCTGGACCAATCACATGGACAATACCTTGACGAATGTCATTCATTGGAAACTGCAAGATACCGTACTCATTACAGTTGTCGTCCAAGGTGCGTACTTGAATACGTGACACTTCATCACGGATGGCTTCAATACCGCCTGCACGCTCTTTCTGAGTGGTTGGCACGTTGTGATCTGGTGTAGCGATATTACTATCAATGCGCCATGGTTTACGACCTGCCAAACGTAGGCCTGCAAAAGCCTGCGGCGAAGTCACTTCATGTAAAATATGGCGGTCGATGTATATTAACGAAGAGCCGTCATCACGACGCTTTACTTCGTGCATCTCCCATAATTTGTCGTACAGCGTTTTTCCAGCCATTAGACCGTCCTCATCAATGTTTAGCGCAGTGGTCAAACACCAACTGCTTATAAAACCATCCTAAAATGCTCAATCAAATAACTCAAATTGATATTTTTTATCCATTGGATTACAGATAGGAATAGCAGTACAGTGCTGCTAACTGACTCCAACCGGAACCTGATCTATGGATCTTGCCAATTTACAAACCTTCATCGCCATTGCCGAGCAACAGAGTTTTTCACTGGCCGGCGAACGCCTGCATGTTACTCAGCCGGCAGTCAGTAAGCGCCTTGCCAGCCTCGAAGAACACTTGGGCGTGCGCTTATTTGACCGTATTGGTCGTACCACGCGCTTAACCGAAGCGGGCCAAGCACTGCTCCCCCGCGCTTACCGCATCGTTAATGAACTCGAAGATGCACGTCGCTCGTTAAGCAACTTAAGCGGTGCTGTTACTGGCCGTTTAAGCTTGGCTACCAGTCACCACATTGGCTTGCGCCGCTTACCGCCGCTACTGCGCACCTTTACCAAACGCTACCCAGAGGTGATGTTGGACATTCGCTTTTTAGACTCCGAAGTGGCTTATGCAGATATTTTGCATGGCCGTTGTGAGTTGGCAATCATTACATTATCGCCCCATTGTGCAGCTCCGCTTAAGGCGGTTAAAGTTTGGCACGATGAGTTGGTGTTTGTAGTAGCTCCTGATCACCCATTGGCCCAACATAAAAATATCAGCCTAACAGATCTATGCAATTATCCTGCAGTGTTTCCAGGCAGCCATACATTTACTCGAAAAATCGCCTTACAGCTGTTCGATAAAGCCGGCCTAAGCCCTCAGATCAGTATGAGCACCAACTATATGGAAACCATTAAAATGATGGTCTCCATTGGCTTAGCTTGGAGTGTTTTACCACACAGCATGCTTGATGCGAGCGTTGTACGTTTGCCGGTACAGCAGGCTACTTTAAGCCGTGACTTAGGCTATATCTTGCACACCGAGCGCACCCTCTCCAACGCTGCACAAGCTTTTATGGCAATGCTAAATAATACGGCACAGTGAGAATGCGATTCACAGTCTTTTAAGCAGAGCACTCAAGCACTGCTAAATCCTTTGTGCCTGCTTGCTCAAAAGTTATATTAAATAAACGATCGATTTCAGTGCAATCAGTGACGCGACGCAACTGAGCAAATAAGTGCTGCGCCTCTGGATAGTTACGGGTTAATAAACCAAGCCACTGTTTTAAACGACCCGGTGCGCTGCGCGGTGTTTGATATAAGCGTACTCGCCGCCAAAATTCTCGCAACAAAGGTTGCAATTGCTGCCAGGTTTTCAGCTGATACTCAACGCCGTCCCGCGCTGCAGCAATTTGCTGAGCTAAATCAGGTCGTGAGACCAAACCACGGCCTAGCATCACATCTTCCACGCCACTGACCTCACGGCAACGGTACCAGTCGTCAAGCGACCAAATATCACCATTGGCATAGACTGGAATACTGACCACATCCTGTACTTTAGCCACCCACTCCCAATGTGCTGGAGGTTTATAGCCATCAGCCTTAGTGCGCGCATGAACCACTATCTGTGCAGAGCCACCCGCCGCTAAGGCCTGAGCTGATTCCATAGCGCCATCGGGACTGTCATAACCTAAGCGCATTTTAGTGGTTAGTGGAATATGCGCTGGCATTCCAGCACGCACTGCCTCAACAATCTTAAACAGCACTTCAGGTTCACGCAGTAAAATTGCGCCACCGTTAGAGTTATTGACGGTTTTCGCTGGGCAGCCAAAATTTAAATCAATCACTGGCGCACCCAACTCACAGGCTTTGGCTGCATTTTCCGCTAAAGCCTGTGGATCAGAGCCTAACAGCTGCACGCGCACCGCTGTGCCCGCTGCGGTAACAGCGCCATGCGCTAGCTCTGGAGCAAGCCGATGAAAGCTACGGGCTGGCAGTAACTGATCAGTAACACGAACAAACTCGGTGACACACCAATCAATGCCACCTTGCTCAGTTAACAGATCCCGTAAAATATGATCCACCAAGCCTTCCATAGGCGCTAAAGCTATTTGCACAGTCACTCACTCAATTAAAATTAAACGTTTTTAGGTAACGCTCAGATAGGATTATTTAGGTATTAATTCTAGATCAGCTGCGGCTTATCCAATACAGCATTACTCACTGCTTGCAGGCAACTCCAGGTTTTTGGGCAACATAGCTGATCCATAACCTTCAATGAACTCAACAGGCATACGTTTTGGCCGTCCGGTGGATAACTCAATGCAAACAAAAGTGGTTTTAGCACGCAATAAAGTCATGCCATCGGCAACCCGTTTTAATTGAAAATAACGGTCCATCCGAATGCGCTGCTCTGTGTATGGAATCCAAGTGGCCATTTCCAGTGCTTCGCCTTCATAACCTGCGGCTAAATAGTCAATTTCATGGCGTAATACTGCCATACCGCGATCCAGTGCTTGATACTGGGCAAAGCCTAAACCTAAATCAATGGAGTGCTGCCAAGCACATTCCTCCATCCATTGCACGTAGACCGCATTATTAACATGGTCAAACTCGTCAATGTCTGCCGAACTGGCGCGCAAGGGTAAAATATAAGGTGATGGATAATCCCAACTCATGTGAACGTTTCCAAATGCCCCGCCAAGGTACAGGCTTCACGGGCCAGCTCAGTGATCTGATCCCAAGCATGAGCTTGCACAAGACTGGCTGGCGCAATCCAAGTACCACCACAACACGCCACATTAGGTAGGCTTAAGTAGCTGAGTAAATTATCACGGGTCACTCCACCGGTTGGGCAAAAGTTAATTCCAGTAAAAGGCCCTTTAAAACTATTGAGCATACGCACACTGGCGCCGCCATTGGCAGGGAAAAGCTTCAGCGAACGGTAGCCATACTCTAAGGCTGACAGCACCTCAGACGGCGTCATCACTGCAGGCAGATAGGGCAACTCAGTTTCCTGTGCGGCAGTAGCTAAACGTTCAGTAAAACCCGGGCTTACTGCAAACTGCGCACCAGCATCAATGGCCTGAGCAAACTGCTCAGTGTGAATCACGGTACCCGCACCAACAATCAGCTCAGGCACCGCTTGGCGAATGGCTTGCAACGCCTCTAAGGCTTGTGGTGTACGCAAGGTCACCTCAATAACATTCAGACCTCCCGCACACAATGCTTGCGCTAAAGGCACTGCACATTCAACATCATCAATTACCAATACCGGTAAAATCGGATACGCACGACGTAAGATATGTTCCATGGTTAGCATTGTTTAGTCCTCAAGGAGAAAGCTGGCACCCTGGTCTGCAGGACCAACCCATCGACGTTGTGCAGCAAACAGCTGCAATCCATAACCCAGTGCAGCTTCACGTGCTGGGGGCACTACACTGCGCTGCGCCAATTCTTCAGGCGCAACATGCACGTGTAAAAGATCTTGTTTAGCATCAATTTCAATTATATCGCCGTCTTGCAAACGGCTCACTAAACCGCCCTTCGCGGCTTCCGGCGTAAGGTGAATAGCCGCTAAGACTTTACCTGAAGCACCTGACAAGCGACCATCAGTGACTAATGCAACTTTCTGTCCATTGGCCTGTAAATTTGATAACAGCGGCATCAGCTTATGCAGCTCAGGCATTCCATTGGCAGCGGGCCCTTCAAAACGCAACACGACCACCATGTCCCCCTCCAACTGACCTGCATTATAAGCTTCTATAACACTGTTTTGGCAGTCGAAAATCCGTGCGGGTGCTTTAATCGCCCAATACTCCTCAGCCACCGCCGAAGTTTTAACGATAGCACGACCTAAGTTACCTTCAAGCAAGTGTAAACCACTGTGTGCCGCAAAAGGTTTACCTACTGGACGTAAAATACTTTCCGCTTGGCTGCTGCTGGGAACATCACGCCATTCGAGCACCCCCTCCCGTAAATAAGGTTCACGAGTATAGGCTGCTAAATCCTCACCACACACGGTCAATACATCGCGATGCATAAGTCCTGCACCTAGTAACTGCTTAAACAACCAAGCCACACCGCCCGCAGCATGGAACTGGTTCACGTCGGCCACACCGCTGGGGTACACGTGGGCAAGTAGCGGCACTACTTTTGACAAATCAGCCAAATCTTGCCACTGCATCTCATAACCAGCCGCTCGGGCAATGGCGGGTAAATGTAAACTGTGATTGGTGGAGCCACCACTCGCTAAAACAGCCACTGCAGCATTAACCAATGCCTTTGCATCGATCTGCTTAGCCAAAGGCAAAAAATGGCTACCGTGCTGGGTGTTATCCACCAGTAAACGCGCCGCCTCATCGGTTAACGCCTGACGCAACTTAGACACAGGTGAAGCAAAGGCGCTCCCAGGCACATGTAAACCCATGGCTTCCATCATCACCTGATTGGTATTGGCCGTGCCATAGAAGGTGCAAGTACCTGGCTCATGGTATGAAGCCAGTTCAGCTTCAAGCAGCTCTTCACGGCTGGCCAAACCCGCTGCATAGCGTTCACGGGCGGCTGCTTTTTCTGAATTTGACAAACCAGAGCTCATCGGCCCAGCTGGCACAAATACGGCGGGCAAATGACCAAAATGCAGTGCCCCTATTAATAAGCCAGGTACGATTTTGTCACAAATCCCCAAATACAGCGCACCATCAAACACTCCATGGGTCAGGCCTATAGCGGTGGCTTGGGCAATAAGATCACGGGAAAACAACGACAAATGCATGCCTGGCGTACCTTGGGTAATGCCATCACACATGGCCGGTACCCCCGCGGCAAACTGCGCGCTGCAGCCGAGACGATACAAGGCAGCTTTTAGCTGATCCGGATAGTTTTTGTAGGGTGCATGGGCGGACAACAGGTCATTGTAGCTGGAAATAATAGCAATATGAGACGCTGCCCCTTGGCGCATAATCAACCGCTGTTCATCCGGTTGAGCAGCCATCACATGGGCTAGGTTTGAACAGCCATGGGCTAGATGTCGGCCTTGCTCTACAGCCTGCAAGGTTTGTTCTAAATAGCGGGCACGGCGCTGTTCCGAGCGTTCAGCTATGGCTTGGGTAACGCGCTCAACGACGGGATGCAACATGCAATCTCCTACTCTTATCTCGAGACAAACTTAGCAAACAACAACACGCTATGGCGCCCAATAAATATGCACTGGCGCCGGAGCATTCCACAATAAGTGATAGATTGGTAAAGCTTGCGTGGTGGGATCATTGGCCAACACGCGATCAATCATCAGCTTTTTTCGCTCACCAAACACCAATAAGCCTAACCAACGGCTTGCACACAGCATGGCCATATTCAATGACAAACGCACTTTGGGTTCATTAGGTGCCAAGCCCACCAACGCAGAAGGCTCTTCATTCTGCTGCAAAGCTGGGTTTAAGTGCGGCATACCGGGAAACAGCGAGGCAATATGCCCGTCGCCACCCATCCCTAACAATGTTGCAGCAAAAGGGGCATGCACCTCCACTGCCCGCGCCCATGCCACACTGGATTCTTGAGCCGTTGTAGCCATCCGCGGATCAATAACAGTGGCCTGCGGTAAAAAACTGCTTAACATCTGTGCATTGCTGTGTTCGCTATCACCGGCCACCCAACGCTCATCGGTTGGGCTGATGGTAATTGAAGCCCAAGGCAAATCTGCTTGACTCAACTGTTGCAATAAAGCCTTGGGGGTATCACCACCGGGCAATAAAAGGCTGCTTTTATTTAGCGCAGTTAGGCTTTGTGATATACAAGTGAGCAACTCTTGAGTCAGTGCATCGTTACACTCTTGCTGTGTAGTAAAACTATGCAATATAGCTTGTGACATAATTGACACCTCCAAACAGCATAAACCTAATGATATTTTTACCTTCTACGCAGTGGCGCATGACCGTCACTGCTCACCACTAAAGTTCCTTTATTACGCTGGCGTTTAGCTGTTTTTTTCTGCGCCCGTGGACCTTTTTTAGGAGCTGACTTTTTCTTTTTACGACCGGCCGCCTTACCCGACGATTTAACATTTTTCGGGCCTTGATAAGTGCCTTTATGCTCTTTAATCACTCGGCGCTCAAACGACTGCTTAAGGTAACGCTCAATACTGGACATTAAATTCCAGTCATTGTGGCAAATTAAGCTAATCGCCAAGCCTTCTTCACCGGCTCGCCCAGTGCGCCCGATGCGGTGCAAGTACTCATCACCGGAACGCGGCATATCAAAGTTAATCACCAAGTCTAAACCATCAATATCCAGACCACGGGCAGCCACATCAGTGGCCACTAAAACCCGCGAACTGCCTTGACTAAACAACTCAAGAGCACGTTTACGGTCTCTTTGATCTTTTTCACCGTGCAACACAAAAGCATTCACATCTTGCGCCACCAAACGGCCATATAAACGATCGGCTTGTGCCCGAGTATTGGTAAACACAATGGCACGACGGAACGGCTCATTATTCAGCAACCAATGCACCAACCGCTCTTTATGTAGAACATCATCGGCAGTAATAATTTGCTGGCGTGTGCTTTCATTGAGCTCCGCCACTTGATTGAGCATCAGGTGCTGTGGGTTTGTTAATACACTATTAACCATTTCCCGCAGGGCATTGCCCCCTGTGGTCGCAGAGAACAGCATGGTTTGCTGCCTTGCCGAACATTCGTCCACTAAGCGCTGCATATCTTCAGCAAACCCCATATCTAACATGCGGTCCGCTTCATCTAAGACCAGCACCTCAACTTCATCCAGCTTTAAATGGCCAGCATTCAGGTGTTCAATCAAACGACCTGGGGTTGCAATCAATACATCTGGATCTTTACGCAGCAATGCACCCTGCTCTTTAAAGTCTTCGCCACCAGTAATAATTCCTGACTCTAAAAAGGTGTAACGGGAAAAACGCTGCACTTCAGCCAAGGTTTGCCGCGCCAGCTCACGCGTGGGCAGTAATATCAAAGAACGAATGGCTACCCTGGGTTTTTCTTGTACTAAAAAACGATTAAGCAAGGGCAATACAAAAGCCGCGGTTTTACCACTACCGGTTCGTGCAGTAACACGCAAATCATGACCTTCAAGCGCCGCCGGAATAGCCGCTGCTTGTACAGGCGTTGGCTCAGTGAAATTTAATTCAGCCAGCGCTCTTAATAGACGCTCATGCAAGGCAAGTTCAGAAAACACGGGATACCTCAAGATCATAGATCATTATATGTAATGCCTCGTGCATCGGCTCGAGGCGAGTTCACTTGTATTGTACTTCAGTTTAAACGACGCGATTGCTTAACTAAGACACGCCCGCTATCAAACACCACTAACACCACTGCAATCCAAATGGGTATATAGGTTAACCAGTCGCTGCTCGCAACCACTTCGCCAACCCAAAACAAACTGAATAAAAACAATAAAACAGGTTCAACATAGCTCAGTATTCCCAGCAAACCCAGCGGCAGCAAATGGCTGGCTGCCAGCATCGCAGCAAAGGCTAAAGCACTGAGCAAGCCCAAACCAGGCAACAAGTACCACAACTGGGGAGCAACCGAAAATGCATCTGCCGGCGCAAAACGAACAATGAAGTAAATGGCCACTGGTGCCAAAATTAACATTTCTAAAAACAAACCACTGAAGGCATCAAAAGCCATCCAGCGGCGCAGCATAAAATACGGTGGATAACCCACTGCACAAATAAAAGTGACCCAAGAAAAACTGCCCACAACCCACAACTCATGGACGATACCGACAGCAGCAAAAACCACTGCTTTACGTTGCAGGCTACGCAAATGCTCACCATAAAACAGCTTACCGGTTAGCACTAAGCTTAACGGCAGTAAAAAATAGCCTAAGGTTAAGTCCAGCATTTGCTCATTAATGGGTGCCCACACAAATATCAACCACTGCACACCGAGCAAGGCCGCAGTGGTGATCAACGCCAAAATAAGCAAGGGTTCACGGAGCAGACGCTCCACCGCCTCTTTTAAGGCTGGCGCTCGACCGGCCACCAGCAACAAGAGAAATATTGCCGGCAAAGACCACAACACCCGTTGCGCAAAAACTTGCACACCGTCGAGAGGCGCTAAGTACAGCGCATAACCAGGCACAACTGCAAACACACATGAAGCAAACACAGATAACGCCACGCCACGGCCTGATAACAGCATATAGATTTTCCTTTTAAAATTTATAGAACACAATGCAAGCAACGCCGGCAGACTACACTGCTGACGTTACTTATTTGTTAATTTGGATAGCGTATAGATAGCTACGCTAAAGGTATCTAGACGCCTCATGCGTCCAGCTTGCTAGGACTTATTCTTTGTTTCGTTCGAAGAACTTTACTTTTTTTTGCATCGCGGCTTTGGCCAACATATAGGCTGAAACCGGTGCACTTAACATCAAAAATAAAGTAATCAGCAATTCATGAACATGTAAAACTTTATCTTGACTACTAAAAAATAACATTGAAGCAATTAACACACAACCCACACCCAAGGTGGTTGCCTTAGCGGGCCCGTGTAAGCGCATATAAAAATCAGGAAAACGGTGCAAACCTATTGAACCAACCAACGCAAATGCACTGCCGACCAACAAGAAAAATGCCACTGTAAACTCAACCCAAACAGCCATCCGCTCACCCCAGCCTATTCTATGACATCACCGCGTAATAAATACTTGGACAATACCACTGTACTAAAAAAACCAAATAAGGCGATCAGCAAAGCTGCCTCAAAAAATATCCGACTGCCCAGTAATATTCCAAAAATGACCACCAGTGCTAAACCATTAATATACAAGGTATCCAGCGCTAGAATACGATCAACCGCATCAGGCCCTCTTAAGAGCCGTGAAAAGTTAAGCAGCAAACTGACTCCAAACATCAGCATGCTCAAATAAAGTACTAAGTTGAGCATGCAAATGCCTCCTGCAACGGTTGTTCATAGCGTTGTTTAATTTCAGCAATTAGCGCTTGCTCATCCACAGTGTGCAGCGCGTGAACTGTTAAAACCCCAGCATCTCTATCAATATCCACCGCAACTGTACCTGGCGCTAAGGATATTGCACTGGCGAGCAAATAAATTGCCAGCTCATGCTCTAAATTATGAGGCACTGCAACACGACGCGGCTGCAATTGATGCATAGGGCCTAACGCCAAACGTGCCACTTGAAAGTTAGCAACAATAATATCGGTCAACATATGTCGAGCAAAGATCAGTGCGTGTTTCCAGCTCTGAATACGCGGCAAGCGAGGCCACCAAGTGACGGTTAAGCGTGGGATAAGCAGCCCCAAGCTGCCTCCAAGCAACCAGTGCCCTACTGAAGTAAAGTCATCCACCAATAACAGCCAGACCAATAAGAGCGCCAAACTACCAACAGGATGCGAAATCCATTTTGAACGTTTCATAAGCCCTCCTTAAGCTGCATAGCATCAAAATAACGTGCTACGTTTAATACCTGTGCAGCGGCTGCGTCTGTATAAGCAATGATTGGCTTCGCAAAAACAACCAGTAAAGGGCTGCTGAATAACAAAAGGGCTGTCACTAAAAAAGCCTTTTTATCCAAAGGTGCTTTACTTAAGACCTTCTGGTGTCGCCAAAATATTAAGCTGCCTGCACGACTCAAACCAATGACACCAACCAAACCAGAGCCCAATATCACCGGCCATAACTGCCATGCTTGATCTTCAGCTGATGACTGCAATAACAACACTTTACCGAAAAAACCTGAGAACGGAGGCAGACCACTGACTGCAATCGCGGCTAAAAAGAAGCAGGCTCCGAGCAAGTTTGGGTTTAAAAGACGTGGGCCTACCTTTAGTCCACTGGCTAAATCACCGCGCTGCTTGCCGATGATGTCGGCCAGCAAAAACAAACCTGCGATGATCCAAGTGCTATGTATTAAATAAAACAATGTTGCTGAAATTGCGGCTTCAGAACCCAGCGCAATACCTGCCAACAAAGTGCCTACCGACACCAACACCAAATACGCTAATAAACTGGTTAAACTGTTCGCAGCAAACGCACCCAGTATAGCGAGCACTATGGTGAGTAATGCTAGTAACCAGAGCATGCCTGTACCTAAACCACTGGCAGCACCCGCCTCTGCTCCGAACACCAGAGTGCTAAAGCGCAAAATAGCATACAGGCCAATCTTAGTCATAATCGCAAAAAGTGCGGCAACCGGTGCGGTTGCACTGGCATAAGCACGCGGCAACCAAAAATATAAAGGGAAAAAAGCCGCTTTAAGCCCAAACACTATCATCAAGAGCGCCCCTGCAGCCTCGAGCAAATACAGCTGATCCCCTTCTGCTTGGGCAACAAAGCGCGCCAAATCCACCATATTTAAGGTGCCAGCCACCCCATAGAACACACCGGCTGCAATTAAAAACAAGCTGGAACCAATTAAATTCAATACCACATAATGTAAGGCCGCACGCAGTCGCGCAGCGCCTAAGCCGTGCAACAATAAAGCGTACGAAGCAATCAATAATATTTCGAAAAAGACAAACAGGTTAAACAAGTCACCGGTTAAAAATGCGCCATTGATTCCCGCCAATTGAAATTGGATTAACGCATGAAAATAACTACCCCGTTGATCGTCACCACGTACCGCATAGAGAATGACAAAAATAGCAAGTACAGCGGTCACCACTAACAGCAGCGCGCTTAAGCGGTCTAACACTAGAGCAATGCCAAACGGCGCTGACCAGTTACCCAGTGCGTAAACAAAAATCTGTCCTGTGTTGACCGTGAACAACAAATAGCACGCACTGAGCAACAGTAAAGCAATGCTGCTCACACTGATTAAACGCACTTGATTGATCGGGCTGCGCGCGGTTGTCATCAGCAACGCACCACAAATCAATGGCAACAGCACAGGCACTAACAACATATGATTCATCGCGCTGCTCCTACACGCTTTTTCTTGTTGTGTTTTGTGTGTGTCGCAGCCTGCGCTTGTGCTTTGGGGCTCTCTACCCCGTCGACGTGATCACTGCCTAACTCAGTGTGGGCACGTAAGGCTAAAATCAACACAAAAGCAGTCATTGCAAAACCAATCACAATGGCCGTTAACACCAAGGCTTGTGGAACTGGATCAGCGTAACTTGCAGCATCACTGAGCACCGCCGGCTTACCAGTGTGCAGCCGTCCCATCATAAATAAAAATAAATTTACCGCGTAAGAAAACAAGGTTAAGCCTAAGGCGACACTAAAAGTCCGTGCTCGCAAAACCAAATATACGCCACTGAAAGTCAGCACTCCGATCGCAATCGCCACCAACAGTTCCATTACACGTCCTCCGGCAATTTAACACTGTGCCCAACTCGACCAAGTCCACTTAAAATCAATAAGGTTCCACCCACCACTGTTAAGTACACACCCAAGTCAAACAACATCGCTGAAGCCACTTCAATCTCACCAATTAGCGGCACTTGGATATGCGCGAAAGCTGAAGTTAAGAATGGGAAACCTAACGGCAAACTGGCGATTCCCGTCGCTGTTGCAATCAATACCCCAGCCGCAGCCAGATCGGGAAGACGTATCCCCATGCGTGTTTGCACCCAACGCTGACCATAAGCGACCTGCAGTAAAATTAACGCTACGGCGGTAATCAGCCCAGCAATAAAACCACCGCCGGGTTCATTGTGACCGCGCAAGAAAATAAACATTGAAACCAATAGTGCCAGCGGTAGCACTAAGCGCGCCAAAACTCCGAGCATAAGTGGATAAAGCTCTGTTGACCAAGCACGACCTTGGCTGTCCACTCGTGAGCGCGGCAAGCTTAGCCCCTGTAACAGCGCAACAGTGGCTATTGCAGTAATGGCTAAAACACTGATCTCACCTAAAGTATCAAAACCACGGAAGTCGACCAAGATAACGTTCACCACGTTACTGCCTCCACCACCGCTGAGGCTGTTGGCTAAGAAAAAGTCAGCAATACTTTGGTAAGGACGCGTTAAGATGGCAAAGGCTAACACCGACATTAAGCCACCACAGCCAGCGGCAATTATAAAATCCCGTAAACGGATTAAACTGCTGCCTTCTAGCGGTGCCTGCGCAGGTAGGAAAAACACCACCAACAGCATCAATAGAATAGTCACCACCTCAACAACCAGTTGAGTTAAAGCTAAATCGGGTGCGGAGAAGCGCGCAAACACCATAGCCACCACCAAACCGACTACACTGAGCATCAGCAAAGCAGTAAACCGCTGGCGATGAAAACCCATAGTTAACAACGCACTGCAGGCCATTACCAGCAAGCCCAGCGCAGTTAGCGGGTCAACCGGAGTTAACGCCAATTCACCGGTAATTTGTGTCAAAGGCGTTAGCCAAACGACAAGGGTTACAATGACCGAAATCAACAGTAAACTGATATACCGCTGCAACGAACCATTTTCTAAATACGACAACGCTCGTGATGTGGCGCCATAAAGAAAGCGAATACTGCCTTCAAAAATCACCCGACCATTCACATCCGGCAGACCGTCATACCAGCGGAATAAGAATGCACGCTGTGTGTAAATAACAACCCCACCCAGCAAAGCGACAAAGCTCATGAGTAACGGCATGTTAAACCCATGCCAAATAGCTAAGTCATAGTATGGCAAGCTATGTCCTAAGCTGGCTTCTGCAGCCACTGCCAGTAAAGGACCCACTGTCCACGCCGGTACTATCCCCACCAACAAACAGAAAAAAACCAATATTTCCACAGGGGTTTTCATATAACGCGGCGGTTCCTGCGGCGGAAATTTTGGTAGATTCACCGGTGTGCCATTAAAGAAAACATCATGGATAAAGCGCAACGAGTAGGCGACAGAAAATGCTGCAGCAATAGTTGCCATGGTGGGCAACAGCCAACTGAAACTGCCCAACAAGTGTTGGTGCAGCGTTTCAGAAAAGAACATTTCTTTACTGATAAAGCCATTCAATAAAGGCACACCCGCCATGGCCGATGATGCCACCATCGCCAGCAAAGCAGTGTGCGGCATATACTTCCAGAGCCCATTAAGTCGTCGCATATCGCGGCTGCCAGTTTCATGGTCAATAATGCCCGCAGCCATAAATAAAGAGGCTTTAAAGGTGGCATGGTTAATAATATGAAAGATGGCCGCAACCGGTGCTAAGTCTGAGTCCAAGCCAAAAAGCAACGTAATTAAACCCAGATGACTGATGGTGGAATACGCCAATAACCCTTTCAGGTCATGTTGAAATAACGCCGTCACTGCGCCCACCAGCAAAGTGGTGAGGCCAGTGAAGGTCACTAAATAAAACCACCAGTCAGTTCCCGACAGCAGTGGATACAGGCGTGCCAGTAAAAACACACCGGCTTTAACCATGGTCGCCGAATGCAAATAGGCGGAGACTGGGGTTGGTGCAGTCATTGCGTGGGGCAGCCAAAAATGGAAAGGAAACTGTGCTGACTTGGTAAACACACCCAACAGCACCAATACTAAAACCACCGGATACAAATGATGGGCACGCAACAAATCACCAGCAGCCAGCACATCCACTAACTCGTAACTGCCGACAATGTGTCCGATCAGTAAAATACCCGCCAATAGCGCTAAACCACCACCACCGGTGATCGCCAGCGCCATCCGCGCACCTTGTCGCGCGGCAATTTGCCGGCTCCAGAAACCTATTAATAAAAAGGAAGAAAGACTAGTGAGCTCCCAAAACATCAGCATTAGCAATAGGTTACTGGCTAATACTAACCCCAACATTGAACCCATAAAGAGCAACAGGCTGGTAAAAAAACGTGCGGCGCGCTCCTGCTCCGACAAGTAATAACGGGCATAAAGAATAACCAGCAAGCCAATCCCAAGGACCAGCAAAGCAAACAAATAGCTTAAACCGTCTAAACCAAAACTTATATTGAGCCCCAGCTGGCTGATCCAAGCGTATTTAAAGCTGACTACCTCGCCAGCTAACACCTTTGAGGATTGGCTCAGCAGTAACCCCAAAGCCAATAAAGGCGCCGCTGCCGCAGCCAATGCGATCCAGGTGCGGCCATGTCGCGCGGCCAAGAAAGGCAGGGCTGCAGCAAGAAAAGGCAAAAAAACTAAAGCGAGTAGGATCACAACTGCCTCCATGTCATTGTCTCTGACAGATAATAGACACTCTGCATCATACTTAAATTATTCTTTACTTTAAGCTTAAGTTTCTGTGCATGGTAAAACATCAGAACTCTCTTTCCAATGAGCCACTCGTCGAACAAACAGCAAAAAGCCCTGAGCAAGCAGATTCTCGCTCAGGGCTTAGGTGATAGTAATATTGGCTTAGTTAGGGTGTAACTCGACTTTGGCCGTTAACCGTAGTGATGCGCACCCGTTGTCCTACCCGAAATATTTGATTGGGTTCAACTGCTTGAACATAAGCGCGCAATGCACCATTGTCTTCACGAACAGTAATCTCAACACCTTGGGTACGTGTTATCCCTTCTTCCACCGCTGCACCGGCCAAACCACCCGCCACTGCACCAATCACTGCAGCCACAGCACTGCCGCGACCACCACCGACAGTACTACCTGCAATGCCGCCCACAACTGTACCTGCCCCTGCACCAATTGGCGTTTTAGTCCCTTCAATACGTACAGGACGCAATGACTCAATAGTGCCCATGCGAACTGTTTGTACTTTACGCGCATCAGCCCTTGAGTAACTGTCCCCAGTTAAGCTTGACGCACACCCTGTTAATAACATCGTAAAGGCTGTAAAAGCAGCCGCAAAAACAATAGACTTGCGCATATGAAAAACTCCTTAATGTGAGTAACAAAGTAGCAAAACATGCTCAAGATTACTAGTTAGAACGAGGAAAGCATGGATTATTTTATCGTCGCTATCGCCACTTTATCAGGCCTTTACTTCCATTGGTGGATCTATGTACGCATTAAACGCTGGATCAACCGCGACCTTGCGCTGTCCATGGCCGCCAATGACCCCGATAAACAAAGCTATATGCTAAGCAAGCTGGACGAAGCCGACACCCTTAAAATCAGCAAAAAAGACCTACCAGCTTGGCTGCAAAATGCCGCCGATCAATACAGCGAAACAACCACACAATCCAACTAACAATGCTCTGAAACTTGCAGTGTGTTAAAGCTTAGACAAGGTTATGGTGCCAAACGTTCTCGTTGCCACTGTAAATTATCGGCTCGTTGGTATTTTAATCTGTCATGTAAACGGCAGGTACGCCCCTGCCAAAACTCAATGCTTTGCGGCAATAAACGATAGCCACCCCAATGTTCAGGGCGTGGCGGCAGTAACTCGCTTGCAAAACGTTGTTCAACCCGGCGCAAGGCTGCCTCTAACTCATCACGCCCAGCTAATTTTTGACTTTGCTCTGAAGCCCAAGCACCAAGCCGGCTGCCCAAAGGGCGCTGGTCATAATACTCATCCGACTCTGCTGCACTGACACGCTCAACGCGCCCTTCAATGCGCACTTGACGCTCTAAAGCAGGCCAAAAAAAAGTCATTGCAGCAACTGGCTGTCCGCTCAGTTGCTGACCTTTGGCGCTCTGATAATTAGTATAAAAAACAAAGCCCTGCTCATCCAAACCTTTGAGCAGCATTACGCGACAGTGTGGCTGCCCAGTTTTATCAACGGTTGCTAATGTCATGGCATTGGGCTCAATAGGCGGCTGTTCTGTCACCACTGCATCAGCAAACCATTGTTTGAACAAAGCATAAGGCTCACATGGCGCCTGTGCCTCTTGTAATCCATCACGGGTGTAGTCACGGCGCATTTTCGCCAAGTGTTCAGTGCTCATCAAAGGGACCTAAAAATATTTACCTTGCCAGCCAACAGCACTGTGTTATGGAGCTTGAGTTAAGGCAAGCTGGCGATTGTAAGCAGGCTGGTATTCAGCAACCACATCATGCATATGAGTACCTGGCATTATATAAATTTCCATTCGATGATTTTGCTCCGAGTTTCTTAATGCACTCAAGGCAAAAGCACTGCCCATACCTAGGTGCTGCATTCTTCGATTACTCAAACCGCTTAAACGGAAAATGGAAGCAACGGCTTTAGCTCGGTTGCTGCTTAACTGATAATTCGCTTTATCATCATGCAGTTGATTGGTGTGACCTAAAATCAGTACTGAAGAATCTGGACTGCTCTCCAGTAACTTAGCAATTCGCGTAATTGGCCTCAACACCACTGGTAGCAACAAGTCTGGTCGATCCGCATTAAAAGACTGTTGTGCGGGCGCAGTGACCACCCAGCCATTCTCAAAACGCTGCAAAGTAAAACTTGAGCCTTTAATTGATTCGCGAAGCTGAGCTTCTTTAACACTCATCCATTCGCTGGTGACTGCTTTTTTCTCATAAGCTACGGGCTGAACCGTTTTCCCACTCGAGGAGCAACCCGCCAAGGTTACACATGCCAACACAAAAGCCCACTGATAAAATTTACGATTCATGATGCACTTAACCCACAGGTATAAAACGAGAGCCTAGCCAGCACAAAGACTGCTAGTGTTTGATGGATACTACTATAACTGATCGACTGCGTCACAGCGCTATGTGCAAACTGTGCAACAAGACCCCATCAATAATAAAGTAAGTGGCATCGTTTGGTAAATCAGTGACGCTATATTTTATATGCCAAGCATGAACTGATAACTCATAGCTCACACAATCGCCGCGCCAAAAATTTGGCGTGCATTTCTCAATGCTCTACAAGGTTGGCGAAATATCGACAGCACTGAACGCTTACTGTTCAATGCTGTCTCAATGACATTGCTAGCAATACTTCTTATCTCAACCCTTGGTTAATACTATGAAAACTAAAAAGAACGTGGCCTACTCCAGCAGAACCGCTGACAAGTTTGTGGTTCGTCTACCTGAAGGCATGCGCGATCGCATTGCTGAAGTCGCTCGCGCGCAGCATCGCAGCATGAACTCTGAGATCGTTGCTCGCCTAGAAAGCAGCCTCGAACACGATGGCGTGCTCATCCAAAATGATGATTTAAACTTGGATAGCACCGAGCTAACGCACTATGAGCGCGAATTATTAGTGCGCTTTCGACAACTGGCCCAACGCCAACAGAACGCTTTACTGTCACTTATCGCGCAGGACGCAAATGGTCAGTAAGCCATAGCCGCTTAGACTCAAAGAGCTGCTGTACAGGTTGTCAAGCTCTTATAGCACTTGCTTCTGGATCTTTCTTATTTACCAACTTTAGTCGTTTTTCTGGCAAGTTCCCTACGAACCCATCCTCTTTTGTGCTATTTTTCTGTACCTATTTTTCAAACGGAGCACATACCGATGGCCCTTAGCAAAGACGAGCTGATTAGCGAAATTGCAGAATCAACAGACTCAACCAAAGTCCATATTCGTCATGTATTAGAGCAGCTGAGCCAAGTAGTAAATGATGCCCTCGATAATGACGGTGAAATTACTTTACCTGGTATTGGTAAACTCAAAGTCGCTGAGCGTAAAGCCCGCGCAGGCCGCAACCCGCAAACCGGCGAAGCCATTCAAATCCCAGCGAAAAAAGTCATTAAATTGGTTGCAGCAAAAGCACTGCTCGATAGCATCAATAGCTAACAAGTGAACGTATTACGCATAAAAAAAGGAAGGCCATAACAAGCCTTCCCTTTTTTATTTCCCGACAACTCTTAAACAGTCAAGCTTGATTAACGGGGTTATCTGGATACCAAGCATCCACCAATGGACCCACCTCAAACGAACTCAACTCTTTACGCTCTTGCAGCCAAGCTTCGACCGCAGCACGCTGCTCTTCAGTTACCGAGCCACGCTTGGCAGAGCAAACGATGGCAAAGTCGCTACCACCAATCAGCGCCATACCATTATTTTCAATGGCATCAACCACCAAGTCAGCAAAGAAAGCCTCTAAAACCGTTTCTTCGGTTCCTTCTGGGTAATTTAGCTGCAACTCAAAACCTAGTTCTTGAAACTCATCAACACATAGTTTTTTACGCAAACGACGCGAGCGATTTTTAGCCATACTTTTTCCTCCAAAGCGACCGGCGAATCTTAACAGCTTTGCAACATAAACACGCTCTAGATAAACAAATATTCTGTGCGACTGCTTTCATTGCTCTGAATAGCGCATAATAGCTGCTCTTTATATATTTTAATGTTTACATTTTATAGGTCATGTTATCGTGTTTTCGATATTTCTAACTCGTTTACGCAAGTTTTACACACCACAGTTCACTCCCGCTGCGGCGTCCAGCAAAAGCCAACTCCCAGCACTGGCACTGTGTTTAACAGCTTTATTTGCCGCTCCTATAACACAAGCACAAGGCTTCCCGACCAATAATATTAATCGAGCGCTAACTGCCAACAAGATAAATAGCGAAGCTCTTGCTGCGGCTGCCATTCCACTTAATGGCGCTGGCAAAAGCGCTTTTATGAATGCCGATCAGGTAATCAACCCCGCCTCCACCATGAAGCTCGTGACCACTTATGCGGCGCTTGAGCTGTTAGGGCCAGCCCACAAGTGGCGCACTGAGTTTTATACCGACGGTACCGTTAAAGATGGAATCTTAGATGGCAACCTGTATTTAAAAGGTGGCGGTGACCCCAAGCTGAACATGGAACGTTTATGGTTACTGCTGCGCGACTTAAAAGCCAATGGTGTACAGCATGTATCAGGCGATTTAATTCTCGACCGCAGTTTTTTTACTGCACCGGCAATAACCGCCTTTGATGATGATAAAAACGATCAAAGCAAACCCTATTTAGTTGAGCCTGACTCTTTACTGGTCAACTTCAAAGCACAGCGTTTCATCATTCGCGGTGAAAAAGAAGGCGTCCAAGTGGTCATGGAGCCACCTATTGGCAGCATTGAAGTCATTAATAAAGTACAGCTCAAAGCAGCAAAAAACTGTAACAACCCAGTCATCAATTATACCCCGCAAGACAATGGCCATACTCTTGCTTTAACCGTTACTGGACACATTGCACCCGGCTGTAGCACCCAAAATTATTTATCTTTTCTAGACCACCCTCGCTATACCGCTGGGGTCATACGTAGTATTTGGCAAGAAATGAATGGCACTATTTTAGGCCGCGACATGCTAGGCGAAACGCCACAAAACGCACGTTTACTGGTCCGCGCTTACTCACCAGACTTGGCTGAAATCATTCGCGATATTAATAAGTTCAGCAACAATACCATGGCTAAACAATTGTTTTTAAGCATTGGTGCCCGTTACCGTACTGAAAGTGATAATGATGATGCCGATGCAGCACGCCGCGTGATTAACGGTTTGTTGAAACGCAAGAATATTTCTACCCAAGGTTTTTTCATTGAGAACGGCTCAGGTCTATCTCGCCAAGAGCGCATCACCGCTCGACAGTTAGCCGCCATGCTTAAAGCTGCATGGGACAGCCCTTACGCTGCCGAGTTTATTTCCTCAATGCCCCTTGTAGGCATGGACGGTACCATGCGCCGCCGCTTACGTAATACCGCAGTAGCTGGCCAAGCGCACATTAAAACGGGCACTTTAAGAAATGTACGGGCGATTGCCGGCTACACCCGTGACCGTAATGGCGCCAGCTGGGCTGTGGTAGCAATTATTAACCACCCGCAGCCCTGGGGCGCCTCAGCTATACTCGATCAAGTGCTATTAGATGTGTACCAAAAACCTCAAAACTAAGCGATAAGCTGCTACCGACACTGCAGACTGATGCACCTGAACCATCGCACACCATGCTGGGAAACTTTTGCACACACACTGGTTTTACATGCGCTTACTTTGCCTGCACGTGTCGGTTACTGACTCAGCACAACGCGACATAGTCGAAAGTAACCACCGTTATCTATCCCTTACATTGCGCGACATATATGGCTATGCTAAGAGACCAGTGAGTCACAGTTAAATAAGAGGATAACGCAATGCAAACGCATACTTTCGATCCCAGTCAACTGCACCACGCTTTTACGTTAAGTGATGGACAAACACTTAAATACTGCTCCTTACCTGCTCTAGAAAACAAAGGCTTTCCTTCTGTATCACGATTGCCTATTTCAATTCGTATTATTTTAGAGTCCTTGGTGCGTAACGCTGACAATCAACGCATCACCCTTGAGCACATCCAGCAATTGGCCAACTGGAAACCTAACGCACCTCGTAATGAGGAAATCCCTTTCACTGTAGCCCGCGTGGTGTTACAGGATTTCACCGGTGTGCCTTTACTTTGCGACTTAGCCGCCATGCGTAATGCAGCTGAAGAGATGGGCAAGCCAGCCAGCATCATTGAGCCTTTAGTGCCTGTAGATTTGGTTGTCGACCACTCGGTAATGGTGGATTTTTATAACCAGCCCGATGCTTTAGAGAAAAACATGGCAATGGAGTTTAAGCGCAATAGCGAGCGCTATAAGTTCCTAAAATGGGGTATGCAAGCTTTTGATACCTTTAAAGTCGTGCCCCCTGGCTTTGGTATCGTCCACCAGGTTAACTTGGAGTATTTATTCCCTGGCATTCAAGTCAAAGATGGCATGACCTACCCCGACACCTTAGTGGGTACCGACTCTCACACCACCATGATTAACGCCCTTGGTGTGGTTGGGTGGGGGGTCGGCGGTATTGAAGCAGAAGCAGCAATGCTTGGCCAACCCTTGTATATCTTGACCCCCGACGTAGTCGGTGTGCACCTGAAAGGCAAGCTACGCGAAGGTATGACAGCAACCGACCTTGTTTTAACCGTCACCGAACTGTTGCGCAAAGAACATGTCGTGGGCAAGTTTGTTGAATTTTTCGGTGAGGGCGCTAAGCATTTAAGTGTTCCCGACCGTGCCACACTCGCCAATATGGCCCCAGAGTACGGTGCCACCATGGGTTTCTTCCCGGTTGACGAGGTCACCTTAGACTATATGCGCGGCACAGGCCGTGAAGAAATTGATATTGAAGCCTGCGAAACCTATTTCCGCGCGCAAGACATGTTTGGCATTCCTAAAGCCGGTGAGATTGATTACAGCCAAGTTATTGAACTGGATTTAGACACTGTACGACCTTCACTGGCTGGCCCAAAACGCCCACAAGACCGCATTGCACTGCCCGATATGCAGAGCAGCTTCACTTCTTTATTCAGTGAATCCATTGCTAAAGGTGGATTTAATAAACAAGCCGCAGAGCTTGATCAACGTTATGGCACCAGCTGCCCGTTAATCCCTGTAGTTAATCAAGAGTCGCCCACCCCAGAACGACCGCTGGAACGCCAAGAAGTTGAAATGATCGATAACCGCTTGGAAACGCCTAAAAATGATTGTGAGTCTGACGGCGATACCATCGATCTTGGTCACGGTGATGTATTGATTGCCGCCATTACCTCCTGTACCAACACCTCCAACCCAAGTGTTTTGCTGGCCGCAGGCTTATTAGCTAAAAAAGCTGTTGAGCTGGGTTTAAGCGTACATCCACGGGTAAAAACCTCCTTGGCACCGGGCTCACGGGTGGTTCCAGAATACCTGAAAGCAGCTGGGGTCATGGACAGCCTAGAAACCTTAGGGTTTGGCGTCACCGCTTTTGGCTGCACCACCTGTATTGGTAACGCCGGTGACTTACGTCCTGAATACAACCAATCCATTGTCGAAAACGACATCGTAGCTGCCGCCGTACTTTCCGGTAACCGTAACTTTGAAGCACGGATTCACCCCAATATTCGCGCCAACTTCTTAGCTTCACCACCACTGGTCGTCGCCTTTGCACTGGCCGGCACCGTTAATATCAACCTAGACAAAGATCCACTGGGTACCAGTAAGGACGGTAAAGCTGTCTACTTAAAAGACCTCTGGCCAAGCAATAGTGAAATCCAAGCTTTACTGAGCAAAGCAATGAACCCTGCAGTGTTCCGCGAACGCTACAGTGATTTTACTAAAGACAATGAGCTGTGGACGGACATTGAAAGCGCTAAAGGTTTAGTTTATGATTGGCCAAAATCCACCTACATTGCCAAACCACCATTCTTTGCTGACTTCACCAAAGAACCCAAAGCAGTAGAGCCTATTATCAATGCGCGCACCTTAATGGTGCTGGGTGATTCGGTCACCACTGACCACATCTCTCCTGCGGGCTCCTTCAGTAGCGACTCCCCTGCTGGACAATACCTCGTTGAGCATGGTGTTCAACAGTCAGACTTCAACACCTACGGCGCACGCCGTGGTAATCACGATGTGATGATTCGCGGCACTTTTGCTAACGTCAGGGTGAAAAACTTAATGTTGCCGCCCACCAAGGATGGCTCATTGATCGAAGGGGGCTTTACCCTACTGGATGGCAAGCAAGTACCTGTTTACGATGCGGCTATGGAATATATGCAACGTGGTACGCCAACGGTTATCTTTGCCGGTGAGGAATATGGAACAGGCTCCAGTCGTGACTGGGCAGCCAAAGGTACTCTGCTGATGGGGATTCGAGCAGTGATTGCACAGTCCTATGAGCGAATTCACCGTTCAAACCTCGTGGGTATGGGGGTTCTACCCTTACAGTTTATGGAAGGCATAACCTATGACTCCCTGAAACTAACTGCTGATGACACCTACAGTATTCTAGGCGTTGATGACAACATGCAACCACGCCAAGAGCTGACCTTAGAAATCACTCGTGCAGATGGCCGTGTCGAACAAGTGCCCGTACTGTCACGTATTGATACACCTGTGGAGGTGGATTATTACCGTCATGGCGGAATCCTACCTTATGTACTGCGCGATATTTTAGCGAAAGCTTAAATACCACTGGCTCAACAAAACGGCCAGCACCTGTAAGTTAGGGGCTGGCCGTTTTTTATTAATGCAAAATAAGCTGCATAAGCTTTTAAGCGAATATAGATGGCTTATTTATCATGCAAGCTGCCGCCCTGGCAGTGCGGCGAGTCAGGAATCGCTTGCTCGGCCTCCCATTCTGTGGGGCTGAACGTATGTAATGCTAACGCATGAAACTCTTGCATTAAATCACCTAGCGCAGCATATACTTTTTGATGGCGCTGCACCTGACGCATCCCTGCAAATTCCTCACTGACCAGTACCGCTTTAAAATGGCTTTGCGGGCCACGGCTGTGCATATGACTTTCATCTTCAATTTGCAAAAACTGTGGCTTTAACGTAGCCAAAGCTGCTTCAATTTTCTGTTGCATTTTCAATCTCCTCTTTACTGTGCTGACTGTGCCATCTTTGTCGCATCATTTTTATAGGTGCTGATAGCTGTCAATAAAAATACTCCGGTTAAACCCATAGCTGCTGGCACTAAATACATCGCGCTGTGCAAACCCAAAGCACGAAAGGCTTCACTAACCTCGTTAGCACCTGCAGCGAACATAGCTTGCTGGGCAAAATAATCGGATAAACCACCAACAATCACTGGACCTAAGCCGCCACCCAGCAAGTACAGACCAGCAAAAAACAGCGCCATAGCGGTCGCCCTTAAGCGTGGTTCAACCACATCTTGTACCGCAGTATACACACAGGTATAAAAGTTGTAGGCAAACACCCAGCCCACGGCAAATAAGCCCACAAACACAGCCACATTGATCTGCCCTGCCACTAAAGCAACGCCTGTGCAAAGACTGGTCAACAGCAAGCTGATGCCACCAAAAAGTAAGCGTCCGTTGGCGACTTTCACATGTAAACGATCAGCAACCCAACCACCCAAAGGCAATGCTAATAACCCAGTTACCCCCACAATCACCCCGACCGACATAGCTGCTTGACTCAACTCTAGGCCGAAATAACGTTGCAGCATCGGCACCATAAAAGAGGTGTTGGCATAGGTGGCAAAGTTATAACAGAGTCCTGCTAAGGTTAACCACCACATGGTCGGTGTGGTTAAAATACGTCGCATCGGCTGCTGTATCGGAGCAGTAGCCATAACTACAGTTTCAGCAGCACCACGTTGTGGCTCGCGGATCATAAAGACAAAAAACGCTAAAATAACACCCGGCAGCGCAGCGATAAAAAATGGCGCACGCCAGCTATCAAAAGCTTCGACAATGGCTCCCGTGGTAAAAAACGCCAATAACAAACCTAAAGGTAAGCCCAGCATAAAGATGCCCATGGCCCGCGCACGACGATCAGCAGGAAATAAATCACCAATCAGTGAGTTCGCCGCCGGTCCGTAACTGGCTTCCCCCACGCCAACCCCCATACGCGCCAACAAAAAGCCCCAAAAGCCCTGTACAACACCATTCGCTGCGGTTAAGGCACTCCACACCAACAGCCCCCAACCCATAATTTTCTTACGGGAACCCGTATCAGCCAAGCGTGCCAAAGGTATACCGGCAACGGCGTAGACAATGGTAAACACTGTACCCAGCATGCCAATTTGAAAATCACTTAAATCCCACTCTAAACGAATAGGCTCCATAACAATGCTGGGGACAACCCGATCAAAGTAATTAAATACGTTGGCTAAAAACAGAAGAAACAGTACCCGCCAAGCATTGTCAGCCTGCTTAGATTGCTGCGCTAACCGCTGCATAGATTTCACTCATATCATTGATTATGCGGTTACTTTATGTGCCGCAATATATTCTCTTAACGTGCGTTTTTTAGCAGCTCAGCGCGCACAATGGTTTGCTTAGTTGCCATAGCCCTAAGCAAAGGGCTTTTCCCGTAACCACGCTAAACTGTCAAGGGTATGCGCGCTAGGACTATACTCAGCTGCAATGGCACCTCGATAGTTCGCCTGCTCTAGGGCAGCAAGCATCGCCTGAAAATCCAGCTTGCCACTGCCTGGTTCACCGCGTCCTGGATAATCTGCAAACTGCACATGAGCCACTTGCTCGCCCAACACTGCTAGAGCGTGTTCAGTGCTGATGCCTTGCCGCGCCATATGATACACATCCAACTGTGCAAAACAGTTAGCATGCCCGACTTCTGCCAAGAGCTCATTTAAATGTTGTGGGGTATTGATTAAAAACCTAGGCATATCAATGGGATTGATCGCTTCGCAGAGCACTTTAATATGTAAGCGATCAAAGGCTTGTGCAGCCTCTCTGAGATTAGCCGCTAAAGTAGATATAGCGCGCTCCCGCGCTATGCCTGCAGTTAATCGTCCAGCCAATACGTTTACCATGCGCGGCTGCACCATTAAGGCATAATTGAGCGCCTCATCCAGTGCACTGGCAAATTTTGCGCGACGTTTTGGGTGACAAGCCAAGCCATCACCCCCTTGCATTAAATCGCCGGCAGGCAGATTGATTAACACCAGTGGCATTCCACAACGCTGCAGCTCCTCTTTAAGCTGCAGCGCTGGCAGCTCATAGGGAAATTGAATTTCTACCCCTGTAAAACCTGCTGCAGCCGCTGCACGTATTCGCTTAAGCAGCGGCAACTCAGTAAACAGCATGGATAAGTTGGCAACAATCTCCATCAGTTGTCTCCACTGTACAGCTTGATCAAGGTGGCAGGATCAGCTGCCAGATGACCTTGCGCAGCGTGACTGCGCATCAACTGGGCTGCCAAACCACTCATCGGTGTAGCTGAGGTGTGAGCATGGGATAACTGCACCGCCATATCCAAGTCTTTCAACAAAGTACGCACATGCCACTTGACCGGTTCAAACTCTCGTTTAGCCATTTGCGGAGCAAGTATTTGCAAAGGTGTACTGTCGGCAAAGCCGCCAGATAACGCAGGTGCTAACAACGATGCATCAACCCCAGCGTGCTCTGCTAAGGCCACCACTTCTGCAATAACCATTGCATTGCAAGCCACCAACATTTGATTGCAAACTTTTGCCACTTGCCCTGCACCTACCGCGCCCATATGGGTAATCCGTTGCCCTAAATGCTCCAGTACAGGTGTCACCTGCGCTAGAGCTTGCTGATCACCTCCGGCCATCATTGCTAAACTCCCCGCTTGTGCACCGCCCACTCCGCCTGATACTGGTACATCCAGCCACTGTGCACCTTGTTCAGCCAATAAACGTTTAGCCATTGATTGAGTAGCGGCCGGCTCAATACTTGAGAAATCCACCACAATCTGTTGCTTGTTCATGGCTGCGGCAATCCCCTGCTCAGCAAACATCACCTCTTGCACCGCTTGGGTATCAGCTAAGCACAATAAAATAATATCCCCATGGGCGGCCAGCTCAGCACGCTGCTGCACCTGCTGAGCACCCAATTCAACCAATGGTGCGCATTTATCTGGATTACGATTCCAAACTGTTAATGAATAGCCGGCCGCTAATAAACGTTGACACATGGGCAGGCCCATTAAGCCAATTCCAGCGAAGGCTAAACGTGGTAAAGATTTTTGCATGGTGTCCTCCAATCAACAGTATGTTCGCATTACCCCTTGGGCACGTGCGCAACTCAAGCTATCATGCCCTTTTTTGCCTAGGGAAAAAACATGTCAAAACAGATCAGTGAACTCTACGCACAATTGCTTGGTGAAACAGCACAAATCAGCTGGGCTGAACTTATGCCCTTTTTTGCTCGAGGCAAAGTACTCTGGCTGGCCAGTGATCAAGACTTAGTAGCAGTCGCCGAACACATCATTAACGATGATAAAAAACAGGTCAGCAGCTTAATGCAACAAAACGCCCTACAAAACTTAAGTGATGAGCAAGCGCAAGACTTTCAAGACCGTGACCCTGAGCTGTGGGCGGTGGTGGTTGCACCTTGGGTGCTGGTGCAAGAACGAGCAGCCAATACGACACACTAACGCATAACACAACGAAAACTCTGCCTAAAATAAGCTCTGAATAATTTTAACGCCTCTAATTAACTTTTAAGACCAATCCATGACGCAAACTCCCTGGTGGTTTAACGCCCCTCCACACCCTTCAGAACATGCACGCCAACAGGCTCAAGCACATCAAAACCAATTAACTAAACCGCAAGGCTCTTTAGGTCAATTGGAGCAAATTGCCATTGATTTAGCGGCACTGCAAAACACCTCTAAACCACAAATCCAGCAACCGCACATGTTGATTTTCGCTGGGGACCATGGCGTGGTGGCGCAAGGGGTATCCGCCTACCCACAGTCGGTGACCATTGCCATGCTGTCTAATTTTTTAAATGGCGGTGCTGCGGTGGCTACCTTGTGTAAACAACAAGGGATTGAGCTCAGCGTCATTAACTGCGGTACCGCCAGCCCTTGTGAACATTTAGTCCACGTTATTCACCGTCCTGTTATGGCCGGCACCCAGGACTTCTCACAGCAGGCCGCCATGAGCGCTGAACAATGTTTGCAAGCCTTGCAGGTTGGTAAAGAGCAATTGGAGCGGGTACACAGCCAAGGCGGTGATTTTTTAATGCTGGGTGAAATGGGCATTGGTAATACCTCGTCAGCCAGCTGTTTAAGTGCTTTGCTGTTAGATCAAGACGTCAACAGCCTCACTGGGGCAGGTACAGGTATTGAAGGCACAGCCTTAACCCATAAAAAAGCCATATTGACTGCCAGTGTGGCACGGGCCAAACCACTGGTGAACACACCCCTGCAGGCATTACAGCAGTTGGGCGGTTTAGAAATAGCCGCACTGACTGGAGCCTATATCCGCGCCAGCCAGTTGGGTATACCCTGCTTGGTGGATGGTTTTATTACCACCGCCGCTGCTTTACTGGCGGTTAAACTTAATCCGGCTGTACGCCCTTGGTTGCTGTTTTCCCACCACTCAGCTGAATGCGGCCATGGCAGCTTGTTAGAGGCCTTAGCAGCACAACCGCTACTAAATTTAGGCATGCGTTTAGGGGAAGGCTCAGGTGCTGCAGTGGCGTTTGCCACCATCCAAAACGCACTGGTGGTGCACAACAATATGGCCACATTTGCAGAAGCGGCCGTGGAAAATAAAAATCTATGATCACCACCTATATTGACCTTATTCGCCACGGTGAGCCGGTGGGCGGCAAAGTGTTTCGCGGCCATACTGATCACCCTTTGACTGAGCGCGGTATCGCCCAATTTAAGCAACGCATCCAACGCTTAGGTCATCGCTGGCAACAGATCATCAGCTCGCCTTTATTACGTTGTAGGGAGTCGGCAGAGCTGTTAGCCGCTGAACAACACATTCCTTTACAGATTGAGCCGAATTTAAGTGAAATTCATTTTGGTGAATGGGAAAACCAAAAGGTTGCCAAAGTGATGGCTGAGCACACTATCAGCCATATGTGGAACGACCCAATGAACTTCTGTGCTCCGCAAGGCGAATCCACCGCCGCTTTGCAAGAGCGCAGCCTACTGGCTTGGCAGCAAGCCTTACAAGAGCATCAAGGTCAGCGGGTTTTAATGGTCACTCACGGTGGTGTGATCCGCATGTTGGCACAGCATTTACTGGAGCTGACCCCCAATGCCATTAACAAGCTGAGCTTACCCCACGCTGCGGTGATGAGTTTTAAAGTGATTGATGCGGAGTATCAAGGCCAACCACAGCAATGGATCAGCTTAGAAAGTATGGACGGTAGTGAATTATGAACACCTATTACTGGGGTTTTTGGTTTGCCCTAACCTTTTTAAGCCGTGTGCCCGGCCCATATTTAAAGCGTCTGGACCCTGCAGTGCAACAAGCGGCCATGTGGTTTTATCCCATTGTGGGAGCCATTCTCGGCGTCTTGCTACTGGTCTTGGTCACCCTGTGTTTTTGGTATAACCCACAGGCCTCGGTTCTTTTGGTCAGCGCCTTGGTTCTAGCGCTCTGGGTGTACTTTACCGGTGCCATGCACTTGGACGGCGTGGCCGACACGGCCGATGCTTGGGTAGGAGGCTTGGGCAATCATGAGCGGACCCTAGAAATCATGAAAGACCCACGGGTGGGTGCCATGGCGGTGGCCGCCATGCTGGTGGTGTTATTGATTAAGTTTGCCGCCATAGCCGCATTGTTAAGCCAAGCCCAAGATGACTTTGCTCTATTGTTGGCTGGGTTACTGCTGGTACCCATGCTGGCCCGCGCTGGTATTCTCGGTTTAATGGCCACCACCCCTTACGTGCGCCAGCAGGGTATGGTTAGCACCACGCAAAATGCAGCTACCCATGGTAAAGCAGCAATAATGTCATTTATCTTAGCTGTTTTCGCAGTGCCCTTGTTACAGAGCAAAGCGCTGCTGTTGTTATTGGTCTGGGTTGCCGTATTAGTTGGGTACCGTGCAGTACTCAACAAACGCTTGGGTGGCTACACCGGCGATACCCTTGGCGCTGGAGTAGAGTTTCAAGAAACCTTACTCTTAGTTGCTTTGGCATTATAGATAACTCTAGACCCTAATCTAATGCACTCATCAAAAGCGCCTGCTGCTTGCGATGCACTGTGCTCGGAATTAAAGCTGCACGGGTTTGCGGCCAGCGAAAGCATGGCTTAAAGTGCCGCCATCGACCATTTCCAGCTCACCACCCAACGGCATACCATGGGCCAAGCGTGATACTGCAAGGTCTTGATCAGAGAGGATTTGCGCGATGTAATGGGCGGTCGCTTCACCTTCTACGGTGGGGTTGGTTGCCAAAATCACTTCAGTAAAGCTGCCACTATTAATACGCCCCAATAACTCAGGAATGCCGATGGTTTCTGGACCTAAACCATCTAAGGGCGACAGGTGCCCCTTTAAAACAAAATACCGGCCACGATAGCCGGTTTGCTCCACAGCAAACACATCCATGGGACCTTGCACAATGCACAGCAAACTGTCGTCACGGCGCGGATCGTTACAAAGGTGACACACCTCTTCTTCACTGAGGGTTCGGCAAGAACGGCAGTACCCCACCCCATCCATCGCTTGCGACAACGCTTGGGCTAAGCGCTGCCCACCACTGCGATCACGCTCTAATAACTGCAAAGCCATACGTTGTGCAGTTTTTTGACCAACGCCCGGTAACACACGAAAGGCTTCAATCAATTGGCGAATTAAAGGACTAAATGACATAGGGTCTCAGCAGGATTGAAATTATTAAAATAAGACATACTCGCTGCTAAATTGCTCAGCAGCCAAAGCACCTAGCAGTCAGCAGACCAACACTGTGCCTGCTGACTCAGCAATCGGTTAAAACGGCATTTTAAAACCGGGGGGCAATTGCAAACCTTCGGTCATACCGGCCATGCCTTCTTTGCTATTCTGCTCGACCTTACGCACTGCATCATTCACTGCTGCGGCAATTAAGTCCTCAAGAATCTCTTTATCTTCTTCCAGCAAACTGTCATCAATATTAACGCGACGTACATCATGACGACCGGTCATCACCACACTGACCAAACCAGCACCGGATTCACCGGTAACTTCTGCATTGGCCAGTTCTTCTTGCATCTTCTGCATTTTCTCTTGCATTTGTTGAGCCTGTTTCATCAGGCCAGCCATACCACCTTTCATGTAGGGTTCCTTATTGTCTATCTGTTTCTATGGGTTCAATACTATCGGCGCTAATTATAGCGCCAAAGGTGTCCATCAGCTGCAATACTATTGGGTCAGAGTGGATTGCAGCCTCTGCTTCTTGTTGGCGCTTAGCTTGCTTGCGCAACAGCGCCAAAGCTGGGGTTTCGTGCACTATAGGGTGCAATTCTACTTGCAACTCAATGGGCGTGCCTTGCAGCGTATTAATCGCATCATTGATGCGCTGCAGCTGCGTTTTATTAAATAACGCACTGTGATTAGGATCAAGGTGCAGCAGCCATACTGTAGGTTGTTTATCCATTAAGGTGCAGTTGGCGGCAATACTGGCGGTCATACCGGCCAAGTTGAGCTGCGCATAAATCTGTTGCCATTCGGCTGCCAAACCTGTGGCCACAGGAATACTTGGTTTTAAATCCTCATCCGCACTGCCGCCCATGCTTGATAACGGCTCGTCATCGCTCATTATCGGCAAATCTGCATAAGCCTGAAAATGGCTGGTTTCTAAGTAAGCATCTTCGTCATCATCTGCAGCAGCCATGGCTTGCGCATAATCGTGTTCAAAATTGGACTCATATGCGCCATCATCAGCGTGACGGATCGTTGTACTGCCTGTCTGGTGCTGTACAACGTCATCAGTTGCGACACTTTGGCTGCCCACAAGCTCAGGGCTGTTTACCGAATGGGCCGACTCAACAGGCTGTTGTGGCGCTGAACTGGCCGTAGCTTGCACATCAGGTATCGGCTCAACTGCTTGAGCCAGCTCCGCTGCCTGTTCTGCAGGCACAGGTGATGCCTGGCTTGAAGGTGGATCTTCCCAAGGGGCATGAACCTCCTCAGTGGCAGTGGCTGTATTTACGGCTTCTGACGCTACCGGTGCTTGCTGCTGCGCTGTGCTTATTGGCGCACTCCTGGCCTCAGCTGTCGCTTGGAAGCCTGTAGCTATTTGTGCAGCGTTATCTGCTGACTGAGCGGGCGCTGCTGGAGTGCTTGGCTGCGCACCCTGCATACCTTGCTCTGCTGCAGTACTGCCCACTGGCTGCTCAGCTGCCAGCTCTATGGGCTCGGGCTGTTGTAAGGGTGTACTGGGTGGTGTGCCAGGTAAGTTAGCGGGACGAAATGCCAACATCCGCAACAAGACCATTTCAAAACCATCACGGGGGTCAGGCGCCAGCGGTAAATCGCGACGACCAATGAGCCCCAGCTGGTAATAAAACTGCACATCTTCAGGCGGCACTTGCTGGGCCAGTGCCAACACCTGCTCGCGATCGCCCTGACCATTATCAATGGCATCCGGCATTAATTGAGCAATGGCAATACGGTGTAACGCATTAAGGATTTCTGCCAGCACCCCTGCCCAATCTGGGCCATGATCGGCTAAATGGGCAGTGGCATTTAATGCTGCACGGGCGTCACCGTCGAGTAAAGCCTTAAGCACGCCATAAATCTGCCCCTGATCTAAGGTGCCCAGCATAGCGCGCACATCGTCGGCCATAACGCTACCATCACCAAAGGATACCGCTTGGTCGGTGAGGCTCATGGCATCGCGCATGGAGCCATCAGCAGCGCGGCCTAGCAACCACAATGCATCGTCTTCAAAAGGAATGTTTTCGCTGGTCAATACATTTTTTAAGTGGCCAACAATAGGCTCCGGCGGCATATTTTTAAGTGAAAACTGCAAACAGCGGGACAGTACTGTGGCCGGTAGCTTTTGCGGGTCTGTGGTGGCTAATAAAAACTTAACGTAGGGCGGTGGCTCTTCCAAAGTTTTCAACAAGGCGTTGAAAGAACTGGTCGATAGCATGTGCACTTCGTCAATCAGGTAAACTTTATAGCGGCCACGGGTGGGCATATATTGCACGTTATCCAGCATTTCTCGAGTGTCTTCCACTCTAGTTTTACTGGCGGCGTCCACTTCAATCAGATCAACAAATCGACCTTCATCAATTTCGTTACACACTGAGCACTGGCCACAGGGTGTGGAACTTACACCCTGTTCACAATTCAGGCATTTCGCCATAATTCGCGCAATGGTGGTTTTACCCACGCCACGGGTACCTGTGAATAAATAGGCATGGTGCAAACGTTGATGATCGAGCGCATTAATTAATGCGCGCAAGACATGGGTTTGCCCAACCATTTCACGGAATGAGCGGGGACGCCACTTACGGGCTAAAACCTGATAACTCATAACAACCAAAGACCAGCAAAGAAACAGACACACATGCTAACGGAGCACAGCATAAAATGCACCCGCAACACAACTTGCACATGAGCTTTATTTGATATTTAGAAAGGTTTTGCATGGATTATGCAAATTAAGGTGGCAACCACTGCCAGCCACACCCCGGCACACAATGTCACCGCTATGGCTGCTCCCTTCCGGGCCTGACCAGGTTTACGGATAATCGTTGCGAGGGGACCGACAGGGTCGCCATAACACGAACACCAAGATTTGGTGAGCCGCCATTGTACTGACTTTTATAAAAGATACAAGCCACAGCTAAAACACGCACCTGCCAACCGATATAAAACCTCGAGCAGCAGCCCCCGTGTTACTTACACGGCAATACCTGTAGCCAACACTTTAATACCTAAAGCGATCATGGCTCCACCCAACACCCGATCAACCCAATGCCCAGCCGCTTGAAATGTTTTATTGATAACTGGACGAGACAACAACCCCACCACCGTCGAAAACCACGCCAGCTGAATCACCATCATCCACAGGCCGTAAATAGCAATTTGGTAAAGCGGCATATTCGGCGACAGCACCACGGTAAACAAGGCAACAAAGTACACCGGCGCTTTAGGGTTTAATGCATTACACAAAAACCCCATGGCAATGCTTTTACGCGCAGAATGTTGCTGCACTGCTTGTACATCTACCGTGCCTTCATTCAATGCCGGCTTAGACTGCAACCCCTTAAAACCCAAATAACACAAATAGCTGCCGCCGAGTATTTTGATGGCCCACAGAATATTGGTTGAACTGGCTATAACAGCCGCCAAACCAAACGCCGAATACAAAATATGTACAGCCAAGCCTAAGGTAATACCAACACTGCACAGCAGACCGGCTTTTTTACCATTGGCTAAAGTTTGTTGCGACACCAATACAAAATCCGGCCCAGGTGATGCCGCAGCTAAAGTGTGCAGCGCAGTAATAAGTAACAAGCCTTGCAGCAGCTCCATCAATATCTCCAACTTTAGCGCTTAGCAATTCAACTATTTAACTTTCAAGCGCAGTCAACAGTTCCAGATGCTTCACAACACAATATTTAAAAAAACGCACGCTAATGCACCACCAGCCAGCCCCTATCACTTGGTGTATTTTAAATCGGCGCAATACACAGTTAGACCCAAACTGTCAAAGTAAACGACCACCGTCACGAGCAACCCGTATTCGCTGGACATCTAATACAACGCCGCTACTTTAATGAATTATGCGAATACATGGAGCTTTATTTTTATGTTGTCCAAACCGAGTAGCTACACTACCGCAACGGTTGGGCGCACTCCGCTGTTCAATGCTAGAATTACCTTATTCACCTGCTCCTTCAAGGCCCCTTGATCTTTTAATCGCAGGACAACAAAACACCTCTGCAGAACACCGCTTCACTCATCGAGCAAATCTGTTACACAGCATTGGCGTTACCAATCAACTGATTTTTCAACACCTGATTTCACACACCACCCAATAGAGCCTAGGACTGACCCACTTGATTACTTCCACGCAAAACCCACACGTCAAAGATTGGATTAAATTACACAGTAAGAAATACCGAACTCGAACCCAATCTTTTCTTATTGAAGGCTTTCACTTGCTGGAAGATGCGATTAACAGTGGCTGGCACATTGAAACCCTGATCGTACAAGATGGCGTCATGCTGCCTGATTGGCTCAGCACGCAAAAGTTCATCACGGTTAAT
>DASROA010000052.1:0-2891 GCA_035647115.1 Thiopseudomonas sp.
TATGGGTGTGGCGCAGATAAAAAATCAGCAGACGGGCCGCCGAATATTGTTCTGTATGACTATCAAGATGGGCGCGCAGGCGCTTGCCCTGAGACCTTTTTGCAAGGCTATACTGGCTTACTGCAAGTCGACGGCTATGCCGGTTATAACCATACTGAAGCCACATTAGTCGGCTGTTGGGCGCATGCTCGGCGTAAGTTTATTGAAGCTAAAGCTGTTCAACCTAAAGGTAAAACAGGGCGCGCTGACCAAGCACTTAATCTGATTCAGAAACTGTATGGCATTGAAACGTCAATCGCCAACGCAACGCCTGAATATAAACTGAAGGTACGCCAAGAACAGTCCGCACCGATTATGCAGCAGCTCAAAACGTGGCTGGATAAAACAGTACTGCAAGTCCCACCCAAAACGGCCATCGGTAAAGCGCTGCAATACAGCTTGAATCAATGGAGCAAATTGACGGCTTATCTTGAGCATGGCTTGGTTAGCATCGATAACAACCGTGCTGAGCGTGCAATTAAACCTTTTGTGATTGGCCGTAAAAACTGGTTGTTTTCCAACACTCGCAGCGGTGCCAAAGCCAGTGCTATTCTTTATAGTCTAGTAGAAACCGCCAAAGCTAACGACCTGCAGCCTGCTGTGTATCTTCAGGCTTTGTTCAAGCAACTGCCACACATCCGTGCTGCTGACATCGATACACTTTCGCCTTGGAATATTAAGCTTAATTAAGCAGTGAGTCGCTCTAACTGCTGATCTGAATTGTGCTAGGTGTAGTTGGTGTTACGTTTACCGTATACACCACTGCGCCATGTTGTTGCGGTAAACCGGTTGGCCTAAGCCTTTAAATTTACTTTCTTGGCGATATAGCGGCATACCGTACTGGTATTTATCGACAATAACGTGGGCAATCAAGGTGGTGGTAACTGAGCACTTGCCAAAAGGATGTACGGGGCGCTGTGCGGCTACCATCTGCTCGTCTTGTGTATCGGTTTGAGCGGTGAACACGGCTTTTTCTTGCCAGTGCTCCAGCACTTTGAGTTGGGCTGGAATGTAGTGCAGTTCTTCTTTTACTTTAGTGAAGAAGGTTTTACTAGCACCGGCTTTTTCTAGTTCAGTGAGCTTGTGTTCAATGCGTTCACGCACAAGGCTTGCAGAAAAACCACGTTTACGTGTCTGGCGCTCTTTACGGTGCTGAGCAATGCCTTCACTTTCATCAGACGTTTCAGGCAAAGTATCAAACAATTCATCGAGCTGGGCTTCGAGCTCGGATTCATCAAAGAGGTTGAGCTGAAACTTAGACTTTTCGCTGCTGGCACTGAACTTTTGTGTTTTCAGCAGGCGGTTCATTTCTTCCAGTAGTTCGATACGGCGATGGGCATCTTGCAAAATTGCCCAACTGCTGGTTAATTGGCTCCCAATCCTGACCGCCATTGCGGGTCACCAGTAACATACCGTAGGCACCCACAGCGTAGCCGTGCTCGCGGTCTTTGAACCAGATATCTAATAAGGGGGATTCTTGCTCAAGATCATCGTACTGACGTGTCCAAGTGGCACCGCCATCACGGGTGGCGAGAATCAGCGCATCGTGACCCACAGCCCAACCGTAGCGATCATCGACAAAATACAGCGCCGTAAGCAATTGTTGCGTCGGCACGCGCGCTTGCAACCACTGCTGGCCTTCGTCATCGGAATATAGAATATGCCCACGATCACCCACCGCAATCAAACGCTGACCGGCCCGTACGACATCCAATAACAAACCGGCTGGCGCTGCGGCTGACTCAATCGAATAGGCCGGTGCTGCGACGCCTTTACTTTGTGCGGCGGCCGACATTGAATACAGACTTGGGATCAGCAGTGCGGCACAGAGTGGCAAGAGTTTCAGCAGCCTGACACAGTTGCGCCATGGATGAGCTAAGCCAGTCACACATATTTGGCTATCGACTGCTTGCGATAAGGGTTCACGCATAGATATTCCCCATTATTTTTATAGTTGCATGCCGTTGCTGGCTATGTGTATACGTATCAATCCTATGAAATCGAGCGTACACCCGCAATCATTATTGCGCGTTGTTTTGTTAAGTATTGTAAAGCGCACAAGCAGATAACAAAAAGCTGCTTAAAAGCAGCGGCGGGTTGATTGGCGGCATGCTCAGCAGACGCTGATGTATTGTGTTTTAGCAGCGGTCTCGTCCACGCTGCCCGCGCCCACCACCGCCTCCCCCACAGCGTTTAAAAGCTGGTAAATGGCGCTCGAGTGATGCTTGTTGCAGATTACGCAACACCCTAAGAATATCCGGACGCAACTCCGTCTTAAACAGCTGGTCATACAACTCACCATTGGCAACCTCGGCCGTAACACTGGCCTCACAGGCGGCCTGCACACTAGTGTAGCGCTCGACTTTGCCAGGCCAGTTATTCTCAGGGATCGGCACCCCATAGCGTATATACAGCGTACGCAGCGCTTCAATATGCCGTGCTTCTGCCTCGCGGATGTTAATAAAGGGGCGTACTTCACCAAAGTCAGTAATCACTTGATCGTAGATTGACCACGCTTGGTATTCATCTTCCAGCGCTTCGTGTAAAGCATTGAGTTCAGCATCGGTCAGTTTGTCCATGGTCAAAATCCTATATCAAAAAGTATAGAATCAGCCTAGCATCATCAATGAGTTCAGCACAAGGACAACTCTGCCGCACTTTAGATGGGTAAGTTATGCAGTCTTTAGAGAGTGGACTTGTTAACTTTACAGCTGTAGGTCTTGGATTGCAGTAATGAGGTGAGGGCAGTAGGTAGCTAATTTCACCCTAGGTTACCTACGCTTAGGACAATAAACCGTTAAGGTTTGTATCCTTACTTCCTTTCGCCCGCAAGATAATTCTATCTTATATTT
>DASROA010000053.1:0-6480 GCA_035647115.1 Thiopseudomonas sp.
GCCACGGCAAACTACGGCTCTTCAAAAAGAATTGCTTGACGACTATAGAGCATTGGAACCACCTGATCCCATCCCGAACTCAGAAGTGAAACGATGCATCGCCGATGGTAGTGTGGGGTCTCCCCATGTGAGAGTAGGTCACTGTCAAGCGCCAAATAGAAAAGGCCATCCTGTATAGGGTGGCCTTTTTTTTGGCTTATCCGAAATGAACTTCAGTCACTGTATAACGGGCGCGAAGCCCCATGTGACAACTTTGTCTGGAACAGAGTTGGACAGGCTTTAGCCTGCCCGCAGGGAGAGTGCCAGGAAGGCATGAATCAGAGTAGGTCACTGTCAAGCTTGAACAGTAAAACCCCAGATCAGCAATGGTCTGGGGTTTTTTTATGCCTGAAATCCAATAGTGCAGTACGGCATGCCACAAAATCCATAAGCGATTTTTATAGTTCACAAAACAGGACGACCCCCGCAAGGTATCGTAATGTCCATAAAATCCTATACCAGCATTACTCAGTCTTACAGGTGCTAAGTTGAAGCGTGCAGCTTTGATGCGCAGTCTTGCGCCTAATCTGCAGCATTGCTGCTAAAATGGAACCATATTGTTAGGTGTGAAAACTATGGATCCAAGAAGTCAGGTATTACTACGTAACAGCGAATTATTTCAAGACAACATTGTGTTAGCAGGTGTGCCAGCAGATGGCTTGCTAGATGAATTACCACAGGCACACGCTTGGAGCTGGCACGCTGGTGAGTATCAACAGCTGTCACAAAGATTCGCTGAGCGTTGCTTTTTTGGCACTCAATTGCCAGACACCAATGAGTACAGTGTTGGTGTTTTATTTTTACCTAAATCCCGTGCGCTGACTGAGTACTTATTGCAAGAGCTTGCGGCTAAAGTACCCAGTGGGCTGATATTTTTAGTTGGTGAAAAACGTGCAGGATCTGAACGTGCAGCTAAACAGTTAGCTGTCTATGGGCGTACGAGCAAAGTTGATAGTGCTAGGCGTTGTCAATTATGGCGCTGCCAGGTTAATCAAAAACCAGAGGCACCAAACCTAGCTGAACAGAGTCAGACATTTACTGTTGAAATTGCTCAACAGATCCTAGAAGTCCACACACTGCCAGGTGTATTCAGCCATGGCCGCTTGGACTTAGGAACTCAACTGTTATTGGAGTGTTTGGACAATCTACCTGATGGCCACTATTTAGATTTCGGTTGCGGTGCTGGCGTGGTGGGTTCGTTCTTGAAAAAACGTTACCCAGAGGCAAAAGTCAGCATGCTGGATGTAGATGCTTTTGCGCTACACAGCACAGAGCTTACTCTACAGGCGAATCAGCTTGAGGCAAATGTCATTGCTGGCGATGGAATCCATGCAGCGCCTCAGCAATTAACTGCCATTATCAGCAACCCACCTTTTCACCAAGGGGTGCATACTCAATATGAGACCACTGAAACCTTATTGCGTGAAGCGGCTGAGCGCCTACGCCCAAGTGGTGAGCTGCGTATAGTGGCCAACAGTTTTTTAAAATACCCCCCTTTAATAGAGAAATATCTTGGTGTATGCACAGCTTTAGCAGAGCGCGATGGTTTTAAGGTATACCGTGCCGTGCGTAGCTAAGTGCTCAAACATAATTTAAGTATTTATTAGAAAGGACATAACGTGGCTGAGAATGCTTTTATTTTTGATGTAACAGGTGCTGATCAATTTGATCAGTTGGTTGTGCAAAATTCATTTCACAAGCCTGTATTGGTGGACTTTTGGGCAACTTGGTGCGCACCTTGTAAGGTTTTGATGCCCTTGCTGGAGAAAATTGTTGGCAGTTATGCTGGCGAATTGCTGCTGGCAAAAGTCGACTGTGATGTTGAGCAGGACATTGTTGCCCGCTTAGGAGTGCAAAGCTTACCCACCGTAGTGCTCTTTAAAGACGGTCAACCCGTAGATGGCTTTACGGGTGCACAAAGTGAGTCAAACATTCGCGCCTTACTCAGCAAACATGTGGCAGAGCCGGCTGAGCCCGCTGAAGATCCCATACAAACAGCGCAAAATCTGTTTGATAATGCTGAAATCGCTCAAGCAGAAGCCTTGCTGAAAGAGCTGCTGTCGGGTGATGACCAGCAACCAGCGGCTCTAGTACTGTATGCCCGTTGCTTGGCTGAGCGGGGTGCGTTAGCAGATGCTGAGACAGTATTGAACTCAGTAACAGCTGAGGATCAAAAACACGCTATTGCAGCGGTGCGTGCGCAGCTCACCTTCTTAAGACAGTCGGCTGAATTGCCAGATATGGCTGATCTTAAAACCCGTCTCGCGCAAGATAATACTGATGATGAAGCGCTATTGCAGTTGAGTATTCAATTATTGGCCCGTCAGAATTACCAGCCTGCCTTGGATAATTTGTTACAACTGTTTATCCGTAACCGTGACTTTGCAGACGGAGCGGCACATAAAACATTGTTGCAAGTGTTTGAGTTGCTGGGAACTGATCACCCATTGGTTACCCAATACCGTCGTCGTTTGTATCAGGCTTTGTATTGATGCGTTTGGTAAAGGTTCAGGTCCTCTGATTGATGCAGCGCTTCTATACAATGTTGCTTGATGCCTGGCAGCATGCAGAGACACGTCAGCGTTTATTTGCGCTAGCCATACCAATGATTCTGAGTAATCTGTCGGTGCCACTGGTGACTTTGGTGGACAGCGCTGTGGTCGGGCGTTTGCCGTTTGCCTACCAACTGGGTGCTGTGGCAGTTGGTGGCAGCATCTATACCATGCTGGTTTGGACGTGCGGCTTCTTAAGGATGGGCAGCACCGGTTTTGCCGCCCAAGCGGCAGGCCGAAATGACCAGCAAGCGTTGCGTTATATCTTGCTGCAAAGTTTGCTGTTGGTGATCGTGCTCACTTTAGTGTGTTTAGCGATTATCCTGCCTTTGTTGCCGCATATTTTAGTCTGGATGGATGCCTCAGGAGACTTACAGGCATTAGCCCATGAGTATGTGACTATTCGCTTATTTGGCTTGCCCGCAGCATTATTAATGCATGTATTAGCCGGCTGGCTGCTGGGTATTCAAAATGCTCGGGCAGCGCTCTGGATGCTCTTGCTGGCCAACTCAATGAATATCATTTTAGATGTCGTCTTTGTGTTTGGCTTAGACTGGCAAGTTGCCGGAGCAGCGCGAGCTTCCGTGGTGGCAGAATGGTCCGGAGCAGGGCTGGGACTGCTGTTAGCTTGGCGTTATGTTGATAAAGGCCCCTTGCTCAACTTCTGGCAGCATCTATTGCGCTGGGCAAGCTGGCGACCCTTGCTGGCGGTTAACCGTGATATCTTAATTCGCAGCCTAGCACTGCAAAGTGTGTTTTTTGCAGTGACCTTCCAAGGCGCTCGTTTGGGCGATAATACCGTGGCTGCCAATGCACTGTTATTGAACGGACTGTTGATTTGCTCGTATGGACTGGATGGCTTAGCTCATGGGTTAGAAGCATTAACTGGACATGCGCTGGGCAGGCAAGATCGGCGCGCCTTGCAACGTGCTTTATGTTTAGTGAGTATTTATTCGCTGCTAGCAGGCTTTGTATTTGCACTGGTATTTTGGTTGTTTGGTGATGTGTTTATTGCCTTGCAAACCAATATTCAAAGCGTGCAGATCGCCGCATCTGAGTACCTCGTCTATCTTGCCTTATTGCCCTTAATCACGGTGTGGAGCTATGTGATGGACGGCTTATTTATAGGGGCAACTAAGGCCCGTGAGATGCGCAACGCAATGCTTTTGGCAGTTGCAGTCTGTGCACCCATAGCTTGGCTGTTGCAAGGCTTAGGTAACCACGGGCTGTGGATTGCGTTTTTATTATTTATGGCCTTACGCGCTGGCTTTCTTGGCTACAGTGCGCGCAACTTACCCAGCTGGTTTGGCGAGGGTCAGGGGCGTTGAAATCTGCGTTGTAAAATACTCGACAATAAACAAAGTGCACACAGCAGTATTAATGGCCATGATTGCCATTGCAAGTAAGGTGTTAAGCCTTGCATAGGGGTAACAGTGCCGCGCAGTATCGCCTGTTCAAATTGCGGTACTGTTACGGTGATTTGACCGTGCGGATTAATAAGCGCACTGATGCCGTTATTGGTAGCACGAATCATCCAACGGCCGGCTTCCAGCGCACGCATTTGTGCCATTTGTAAATGCTGCCAGGGACCAATAGATGTGCCAAACCAGGTGTCATTACTGATGGTCAGTAAAATATCACTTTGCGCAGCTAACTCGGCGGCAAACTCTGGGTAAACCACTTCATAGCAAATATAGGGCGCAATTTTATAACCTTTGGCGCTGAGTGGTGCTTGTTGACTGGGGCCGCGGGCAAAGTCCGACATGGGTAAATCAAAGAAAGTAATTAAACCGCGCAATAGCTCTTGCAGTGGTACATATTCGCCAAAGGGAACCAGCTTTTGCTTGAGGTATTCACCTTGGCCATCACCTAAGGTGGTCATGGCGTTGTAATAGCGTAGATCACCGTTCAAATCACGCTGGCGAACTGGTAGGCCAGTGATTAATGCTGAGTCTTGGCGACTGATAATACGCTCCATACTGTTGAGATAACCCTGCGCTTGATCTTTCAAAATGGGTACGGCAGTTTCTGGCCAGACAATTAAGTCACTGGCTGCGGCGTTTAAGGTTAAGGACTGGTAGAGTAGCAACTGTGACTCAATTTGTGCCGAGTCCCACTTAAGGTTTTGGTCAATATTGCCCTGTACGGCCATTACGCTGAGTGGCTCGCCAGCAGGAGTCGTCCAGTTTTTTGCTTGCAGGCTCAGTGCCAGTCCCCAAATCAATGCAATCAGGACGGCTGCGCTAACAGGCTGCCACCAGTGTTGTTTATTAATTAGATTAATCAATAAGATACTGCTGAGTACTATGGCAAAAGAAATCAGCCATACACCGCCCAGCGGAGCAAGTCCGCCCAGAGGCCCATGCAGCTGACTGTAGCCCATGTATAGCCAGGGAAATCCAGTCAGCACCCAGCCGCGAAAGGCTTCAATGGCCACCCAGAGAGCAGCAAAAGCAAAAGCGTTGCTTAAAGAATGTTGCTGGTGTCGAAAGAAACGCACCCAGAGCCAACCAAATAGCGCCAGAAATAATGCTAAGCCGGCAACAAATACAGCCGTTAGAAATGCAGCAAGCGCGGGCGAAGCTGCACCATAATCATGGATGCTGACGTAAACCCAACTGGTACCACTGGCAAACATTCCTAACCCAAACCACCAACCACGCAAGACAGCCTGTCGTGCGTTTAAGTGGCTTAAGCTCAGATATAAAACAATGCTGGAAACAAAGACCAGTGGCCACAGCTCAAAAGGGGCTAAAGTTAAAGTGATGAGCGCACCAGCGGCTAGAGCGAGGCAATTGCCACGCCAGCCGCTCTGAGTTAACCAAAGCATGTGTTTATTCCTGCACTATAACTGAGCGGATAGGATGGTGTATCAATCATCCTTTTTATCTAAGGGGGTAATGCGCAGCAGGTGTAAACGGCGGCTGTCAGCATTAAGGATTCGAAAACGCATGTTGTCAATTTCGATGGTTTCGTTGCGCTTGGGTAAGTGCCCAAAGGCGCTCATAACCAGCCCACCAATGGTGTCGAATTCGTCTTCTGAGAACCCACTGTTAAAGAACTCATTAAAGTCATCCACAGGAGTGAGTGCTTTAACAATGTAATCACCGGTGGGTAGAGTGCGGAAGTAGCTGTCTTGCTCCACATCATGCTCATCTTCAATGTCGCCGACAATCTGCTCCAGTACGTCTTCAATGGTCACCAAACCGGCGACTCCACCGTATTCATCAATAACCACTGCCATGTGGTTATGGTTGGCGCGAAACTCTTTGAGTAGCACATTGAGACGTTTAGACTCAGGAACAAAATTGCAGGGGCGTATTAAGTTGCGTAAATCAAAATTCTCATCTTTTTTACCGATGAGTGGCAGCAAGTCTTTCGCCAATAGGATACCCAGCACTTCATCGTTATTCTCACCGACCACGGGATAGCGAGAGTGTGCTGCATCAATAATTGCCGGCAAAAACTGCTCTGGAGTTTGGCAGGCTTTAATGCTGATCATTTTTGAGCGTGGAATCATAATGTCACGCACCTGCAAGTCAGCAATTTGGATAGCGCCTTCAACAATGGCGAGAGCATCATTATCCAATAGCTTATTGCGGTTTGCCTCTTGCAAGATATCGAATAAATCTTGGCGTGTTTTAGGTTCTTGGGCAAAAGCTTGGGCTAGTTTATCCAGCCAGGACTTATGCCCGTTACTAGAACTGTCTTCACTCATGGTTTATTTAATCCGTGTATTGATTGTCGCTATAGGGGTCGGGAAAACCCAGTTTAGCCAATAATTGGCGCTCTAAATTTTCCATTTCTTCGGCTTCTTGATCATCTATATGGTCATAGCCGAGTAAATGCAAGCAACCATGGATCACTAAATGAGCCCAATGTGCTGTGA